>JAFLDB010000033.1 GCA_017302615.1 Sphingomonadales bacterium | reverse complement strand
CTCGCCGAGCATTCATACTCATGAGGCTATCTTAACCCAACTTTCCCCAGAATGCAAGGCATTCCCCAATATTCTTGAAAATGTTCCTCTAGGCTTTTTCGAGCGCCTGCTCGAGATCCTCGATCAGGTCGTCGGCGTCTTCAATCCCCACGCTGAGTCGGATCGAGGTCGGCAGAATTCCCACTTCCAGGCGTTGTTCTTCGGTCATCGTCGCGTGCGACATCTTCGCCGGATAGGCGATCAGCGACTCAATCCCGCCGAGGCTCTCGGCAAGAATGAAGATTTTCGTGCCTTCGCAGAAAGCTTTCACCTCCGCGTAGCCGCCCTTGATCTCAAAACTCACCATTCCTCCGAATCCTCCGCGCAGTTGCTTTTTCGCGAGCGCGTGGTCGGGGTGCGTGGGCAGGCCGGGGAAGTAAACGTGGTCGACTTTCGGGTGATTCGCGAGGAATTCTGCCACTTTTTGCGCGTTGGCGCAGTGTTGGCGCATGCGAACGCCGAGCGTCTTGACGCCGCGAAGCGTTAACCAACAATCGAACGGGCTCGGCACGCTGCCGACCGCCTTATTCCACTCGAAAATCGCGTAAGCGATCGCGTCATCGTTCGTCACGACAGCGCCGCCGATAATGTCGCTGTGCCCGGAAATGTACTTCGTCGTCGAATGAACGACGATGTCGATGCCGAGCGCGAGCGGATTCTGAAGCGCGGGCGAAGCGAACGTGTTATCGAAAATTGTCAGCAGGCCGAGCCTCTTCGCGCGCTCCGCAATCGCGGCGATGTCCATGACGCGCAGGTTCGGGTTCGTCGGCGACTCGAAGATCACCATTTTCGTGTTCGGCCGCGCGGCCTCAAGCAGGGAATCGGGGCAGCTCGCGTCAAAGAAGCTCACGTCGACGCCCTGATTCGGCAGAATCTTCTCTCCCACGCGGAACGTGCCGCCATAAATATCCGTCGCGATCAGCAGGTGATCGCCCTGCTTGAGGAGACTAAACGCCGCGACGATCGCCGCCCGGGCGCTCACGCCTCGCGCGGTGACCGCCCCCGCCATGACGGCCCGCGCGCCGACGCCAAGCCGCGCGGCGAAGGTCAGCCCCGCAGTGAAGGCCAGGCCCAGGGCCAGCAGCGCCGCAAGCCCTCGGGCAAAAAGCCCAACGGCAACGGCCAGCGCCGCTGGGGCTAATCGCCGGCAGCCCTTGCGCAATTGCACGAAGGCCGCATGATGACTCCCCTGGAAGAGGGGGACGATTCATGCGGCTTTTGCTTGCCCTGCCATTGCTGGTGCTGGCTTCGTGCGGAGAGGCGCCGAAGCCCTTGACCGAGGAGCAGAGCGCCGCGCTGAAGCCGGCCGATGCGCGGCTGGCGGCGCTGTATGAAGGATCGTGCAAATCGTGCCACACGGTGGCGGATTCGCTCGCCCCGCTGGCCGGGGACCGGACCCGCTGGGATCCGCGCTGGGATCAGGGCGAGGACGCGCTGCTCGCCGCGACGATCCAGGGCAAGGGCGGGATGCCCGCGGGCGGCCAGTGCTTTGAATGCACGCCCGATGATTACAAGGCGCTGATCCGCTTCATGGCCGGGCGCGAGGAGGCCAAGTGAGCACGCGGCGCAGGGTCCTGCTGGGCGGGGTTGGCGCGCTGGCGCTGGGCGCGGGCGGCCTGGCCGGGCGGCGCTGGTACCTCAGCCGCGAGGCCGAACCGCTGCCGACCACCGATGCTGGCGGCCGCGTGCTGTGGTCGAACTGGGCCGGGAACGAGCATTCCTATCCGGCCCGGCGCGCAGCTCCGGCCAGCGAGGCGGAACTGGTCGCGGCAATGGCCGGGCCAAGGCCGATCCGCCCGGTCGGCTCGGGCCATTCCTTCACCGCGCTGGTCCCGACCGAAGGCACGCTGCTCTCGCTCGACCGGCTATCCGGCCTGGTCAGCCACGATGCCGCCGCCAAGACCGCCACGGTCCGCGCCGGCACGAAGCTGTCCGCGCTCGGCCCGGCGTTGGCCGCGATCGGGCAGGAAATGCCCAACCTGCCGGACATCAACAAGCAGACGCTGGCAGGCGGCCTTGCCACGGGCACCCATGGCACCGGCAAGGGGGTAAAGGCGCTCCACGGCGAGGTGACCGCGATGCGGCTGGTCCTGCCTTCCGGCAAAGTGGCCGAATGCAACCGCGATACCCGGCCGGAGCTGTTCCACGCCGCCCGGGTCGGGCTGGGCGCGTTCGGCGTGATCAGCGAAGTCACCTTGCAGAACCAGCCGCTCACCCGGGTGAAGAAAGTCGTCACGCTGGTCGATACCGATCAGGTTCTGGCCGACTGGCCGGCCCTGGCCGAGCGGCACCGCAATGCCGAATTCCTGGTCCTGCCCTTTACCGGAAAATCGGCGCTGATCACCCATGACACCACCGACGAGCCGGTCCGTCCGCGCGGGGCCGATCAGGATGTCGAAACGCTGATGGCGCTGAAGCAACTGCGCGACCTGTTCGAATTCACCCCCGAGCTGCGCCGCCGCGCCGCGCAAGCGGCAATGGCCGACATCCCGCCCGAAGTGGCGGTGGACGATGGCTGGAAGCTCCTCTCCAACGAGCGCCCGGTGCGCTTCAAGGAGATGGAATACCACGTGCCGATTGCCGAGCAGGTCGGCGCGCTGAAGGAGATCATCGCCCGGATCGAGCGCGACGCGAAGGGCGTGTTCTTCCCGATCGAGGCGCGGATCATCGCCGCCGACGATGCCTGGCTGTCCCCGTTCTACCAGCGCGAATGCGGCTCGATCGCGGTCCACGCCTGGTACCGCGAGGATCACCAGTGGATGTTCGACCTGGCCGAACCGGTCCTGCGCGAAACCGGCGGGCGGCCGCACTGGGGCAAGCTGCACTCGCTGTCGGGCCAGGAGCTGCGCGCGCTCTACCCGATGTTCGGCGAGGCGCTGGCGGTGCAGCGTTCGGTCGATCCGCAGGGGGCAATGATGAACCCGTTCTTGCTGAAGCTGCTGGCATGAAGCGACGGACGGTCCTGATCGGCGGGGGCGCGCTGGCGCTGGCCGGGATCGGCACCTGGGCCGCGCGGCCGGAGGAGATGGGCGCAATGCACGATGGATACTTCAATGGCCTCGCCGCCGCGCTGAAACGGGCTGGCCTGGGCAAGCCGGTGCTGGTGGTCGACCGCCAGCGGCTGGAGGCCAACATCGCGGCGATCCGCCAGAGCACGGATGCGGCAAAGCTGCCGCTGCGGGTGGTCGCCAAGTCCCTGCCCGCGCCGCAGCTGCTCGATACGATCATGCGCGGCATGGGCACCCAGCGGCTGATGGTATTCAGCGCCGATATGCTGCGCCAGCTGCTGCCGCTCCACCCCGGGGCCGATTACCTTGGCGGCAAGCCGCTGCCGGTCAGCGAATTTGTCCGCGTGGTGAGCGATCCCGCGACCGATCCGGGGCCGCGGATGCAGTGGCTGATCGATACGCCGCAGCGCCTCTCGCAATATGCCGAGGCGGCCAAGGCGCGCGGCATGGCGCTCAGGGTCAATCTGGAAATCGACGTCGGCCTGCACCGCGGCGGCTTTGCCGATGGTGCGGCGCTGGCCGAGGCTCTGGCCTTGGCCAGGGCGGCGGGCGTCGAAGTGGCCGGGCTGATGGGCTATGAACCGCACGTGCCGAAAATGCCCGATGCCGATGCCGCCTGGGCCGATGCGCAGGGGGCCTATGCCAAGGCCATCGCCGTGCTGAAGGCCGCCGGTTACGATCCCGCGCGCCTGACGCTCAATTCCGCCGGCAGCCCGACCTTCCGCCGCCACTGCCGGGGAACGGTGGCGAACGAAGTCTCGGTCGGCTCGGCCTTCGTCAAGCCGGGGGACTTCGATTACGAGGATCTGGCCGATCTGGTCCCCGCCGCCTTCATCGCCACCCCGGTGCTGAAAGCCAGCGGAGACCAGCCGCTGCCGGGGATCGAGGCGCTTTCGGCTGCGATGCACTGGTGGGACCGCAACACCACGCGCGGGTTCTTCATCCACGGCGGACACTGGCTGGCCAAGCCCGTTTCGCCGACCGGCCTGCAATATTCCAAGCTGATGGGGCGCAGTTCCAACCAGGAACTGCTGACCGGATCGACCCGGATCACGCTGAAGCCAGACGACACCGTGTTCCTGCGCCCGGACCAGAGCGAAGCGCTGTTCCTGCAGTTTGGCGACATCGCCGTCTATGACGGGCGCGAGATCGCAGCAGCCTGGCCGACCCTGCCCGTCAGCGCCTGATACCTGCCCTACTGCAAGCGTGACGGCCGTCACGGCGAGCGCGGCCACGGGAAGTTACCTAGCTGCCCATGGCTGACGGGAATGCAACACCTCGACCGGCCCCCCATTCACACTCTGGCCTGGCGGCTCCGCTGGCCTTTGTCCGAGCGGTGGTGGTGCGGGACTGGAAATCGCTGCTGGTGACGCTGGTCACCTGCGCGGTGGCGGCGATCGTCACGGCTTTCCAGTACCAGGTCTATACCTCCTTCGTCCGCGCCGGGGCGGCCGGGCCGAACTATATCGGCGGGTCGGTCTGGGTCAGCGCGGGATCGATCGAGTGCTTCGACTTTCCCGGCATCATCGGCGAGGATTACGCTGGCCTGCTGGCCGCGCACTTTCCCGGCGGCGGGGTGCGGCGGGTCGCGTTCGGCTTTGCCCCGTGGACGTCGCCCGAGGGGCGGCGCGGCAATATTGCGGTGATCGGGGTGGACGGCGCGGTGGACGATGCCGGCCGAGCGGTGACCGACAAGAGCTTCATTGCCGACCGGTCCGACCTTGCCCGGCTCGATCTGGACGGTGCCGCCGGTGAACTGGCAACGCTGGGCGGGGAAACGATGACTCTGGCCGGCACGACCAGCCGCCTGCCGACCTTCCTGGGGGCGCCCTATGTGGTCACCGGCTTCGATCAGGCCCGCGCGATTCTGCGGATGGATCCGGGTTCCGCCGCCTTCCTGGTGTTCGACAATCCGGCGCTGGACCGCGCCGTGCTGGGCGAGGCGCTGGGTGCGGCCCAGGCCCGCTATCCGGAACTGACCCTGCGCAGCACGGCGGCCTTTGCCGGCAGTTCTTCCGCCTATTGGCAGCGCAAGACCGGCGCGGGCAGCGCGATCCTGCTGGCCGCGGTGCTGGCCGGGCT
Source organism: Sphingomonadales bacterium (assembly GCA_017302615.1). Lineage (GTDB taxonomy): Bacteria > Pseudomonadota > Alphaproteobacteria > Sphingomonadales > Sphingomonadaceae > Novosphingobium. Next base: position 652 of record JAFLDB010000033.1, on the reverse strand, counting down.
GTTGATGATGATCCTGCTGGCCAACGGGGTCTCCCGCTTTCTCCAGCGCTATGCCCAGGACCTCCTGTCCATGCTGGGGCACGGCGCGGGCCAGCGCGAGGTCTGGCTGGTGGCGGGCGGGATCGCGGTGGTGGTCGCCGCCGCCACCCTGCTGGCGATGATGGTCTTCACCCCGCTGATGATCGCGGCGGCGCGGCCGCTGCTGCCGTGGGTGTTCTTCGTGCCCGCCGATGCGCTGGTCCCGGCGCTGGCGGTGCTGCTGTCCCTGGGCGTGGCAATTGTCAGTGCCGGCGGCGCGGTGCGCCAGTTCGGCCCAGAAGCGGTGTTCCGGACATGATGATGAAACCGATCCTCCCCCTTGGCGCGCTCGCCATGCTGTCTGCCTGCGGGCCGCTGCAGGGCCAGACCGCCCCGGCCCAGCCCAGCCCCTATGCCGCAACGGCGGTCGGCCGCGTCGATGCCCGCGACGAGGCACGCCAGCTGGTTGCCGCCGCCGACGGGGTGATCGTCAAGGTCCATGTCCGCCGCGGAGACCGGGTCAAGGCCGGGCAGATCCTGCTGGAAGTGGGCTGCGCCCCGCGTGCCGGGCTGGCCCTGGCCGCTGCCGCCGGAGCCGAGCAGAGCCGCGCCGAAGCCGCGCTGGTCAGCGCCG
>JAFLDB010000032.1 GCA_017302615.1 Sphingomonadales bacterium | reverse complement strand
GCCCCATGCTTCATCCGACAGCCAGAACAACGAACGCGACATCTCCAAGAGCCTCCTGCTTCAGCGGAGACTCCCTGAATCAATGTGTGCTCAAATTTTCAAGAGGCTGATTGAGTTTGGACCCTAGCTCAAACTGCCTCCAACTTCGGAACCCACACCATCGCATCAGCGTGCTTCGGTCGCACGACAACATCCACATCGCGGCCCAGCGCGACGATGAAGTCCATCAGCTTCTTCACCGAGAACCCATCGAGCCGGTAATTGACCAGTGCCAACACTTTTGGTTGCGGCACGCTCAGCAAACGCGTAGCTTCCGTCTGCTTCAGAGGTGATGTTTCTTAAGCAGCCGGTTGATCGCCATGGCCAGCTAGCCCCTGGCCAAGCCCATTTTTCCTACACCCCCCAAACCCGCTAAGCTCGCCAGTCCCGCCCGCTCTCCCCGGAGGACTCGCCATGCCGTTGCTGCCCTTTTGCCTGCCGATCCCGCCCGCCGCGGGGCGGGGGGAAACTCCATGCCGGTTTCAAACTCTCGTGCGTTATCCAGGCAAACTTCGTGAAGTTCCGGAAAAGGTGACACAGGGCGACGCGGGGTGTCAGGGGGTGACGCAGGGTGTTCTTTGTTCTGTGGACCCTGTGAACTTTGTCAGGTTCCGGCGCTGTGTATCGTCCGGTTTGCTCACGCAGAGGCGCAGAGGCGCGGAGATGGGCGGATTTGCGGCTTTGCCGCAGCGTGCGAACGGGCGCTGGGGCAATCGTGAGGTGCGGATGGATCAGGGGCCTGCGGCCGGACGGGGGCTCTCTGCGGCTCTGCGCCTCTGCGTGATCCGATCTTCACGCCGCTCGACACACCCGCACCGGCGCGGCACAGTCTGGCACAAACCACAGCAGGAGAGGCAGTGATGGGCGTGCAGTTGAGCCGGTCGGTAAAGGGGCTGACAGTGCTGGTTACCGGCGCGGCGAGCGGGATGGGGCGGGCGACGGCCGAGGTCTTTGCGGCCGAGGGCGCCCATGTCGCCCTGACCGACCTCTCCGCCGAAGCGGTGGAGGCCATCGCGGCGGACCTGCGCGCCGCGGGCCATTCGGCGCGGGGCTGGGCGCTCGACGTGAGCGACCATGGCGCGATCCGGCGGGTGGTGGACGAGGTGGCGATGCACTTCGGCTCGCTCGATTGCCTGGTCAACAACGCCGGGATCAGCGCGTTCTGCCCGATCGACGATGAAGACCATTACGATGCGGTGTGGGACCGGGCGGTGCTGGTGCTGCTGACCGCGCACCAGCGGATCATCCGCGCCGCCCTGCCGCACCTGCGCCAGTCGGCTTCCCCTCGCATCGTCAACATCGCCAGCACCGAGGCGCTGGGGGCGACATCGCGCGACAGCCCCTATGCCGCGGCCAAGGCCGGCGTCACCGGCCTGACCCGCGCGCTGGCGGTGGAGCTGGGCAAGGAAGGGATCACCGTCAATGCGATCTGCCCGGGGCCGATCGACACCGGCATGACGGCCAATGTCTCCGCAGGCGACAAGCAGACCTTCGCCCACCGCCGCACCGCGCTGCGCCGCTATGGCGCGCCGGAGGAAGTGGCGCACATCACGCTCAGCCTGTGCTTGCCGGCGGCGAGCTATATCACCGGGGCGACGATCCCGGTGGACGGCGGGCTGATGGCGCGGAATGCGTGATTGTCCGCCTGGCGGCGGTGCGGACAAGGCATCCGCCTAGTCCTGCCCGGCCGGCCCGCTCCCCCGGCCCGACCACCCATAGGGTACCCTAGTTGCGGGTGGTCGGGCCGGGGGAGCGGGCCGGCCGGGCCAAGCTGATCGCGGAGGCGATCAGCGCACCGGACAAGGATTCTTAGGAATCCCGCGCTAAAGGGCGTGCCATGGCAGGAATGCACACCCTTCAGATGCTGGGCCTGATCGGGGCGGCGAGCTATCTGGCCGCACGGTTGGCGCGGGCGAGCGGCAAGGCGGCGTGGCATCGCTATGCCATCCTTGCCCAGCCGCGCGCGGGCCTGCCGGTCATGCCGCGGGGCTTCCGGGTGGAGGCGCTGGGTGCGGGGGATCTGGCGGGCCGTGCGGTCGATGCCGGGGCGGAAGTCCAGGCGCGGCGCTTTGCCGAGGGGCTGGAGTGCCTGGGCGCGTTCGATGCGAAGGACCGGCTGACCGGCCTCGTCTGGCTGCGCGAGGGGGCCTACCGCGAGGACGAGGTGGCGGCGCGGTTCCTGCTGCCGCCGCGGTGCTGCTGGGATACCGGGCTGTGGATCGCGCCCGAACACCGGCTGGGGCGCAGCTTTGCCGCGCTGTGGGCCGGGGCCGGGGCGTGGATGGACGCGCGGGGGCTGGACCATTCGCTCAGCCGGGTGAGCGATTACAACCTGCCGGCCCTGACCGCGCACCGGCGGATGGGGGCCAGGGTGCTGGCGCACCACAGCTTTGTCCGGCTGGGGGATTGGCAATGGTCCAGCGGGGGGCGGCCCCGGCTGGTCCGGCTGGGCCAGGGGCGCGAGGCCGAGCTCGACCTCGCGCCGCTATGGCATCAGGCGGGCAGCGTCAGCGCCTCGTAACGCTCAAGGTGCCAGTCGGCGCCGCCGAACTGGTTCTCGATCATGGTGCTGCGCTTGAAGTAGTGGCCGATCGCCAGTTCCATGGTGATGCCGATCCCGCCGTGGGTCTGCACCGCGTTCTGGCCGACGGCCTTGATGCTGCGGGCGACCTTGGCCTTGACCTGGCTGACCGCGGCCTTGCGCTGATCGGCGGGCAGGCCCAGCTTGAGGGTGCCCATCAGGCCCATCGAAGCGATCTGTTCGACGTCCACCAGCATGTCGGCCATGCGGTGCTGGAGGGCCTGGAACTTGCCGATCGGCTGGCCGAACTGCTTGCGCTGCTTGGTGTATTCCACCGTGCCTTCAAGCAGCTTGCGGGCGATCCCGGTGCCTTCGGCGCAGACCGCGATGGTGGCTTCGTCGACCACGCGCTCGATCAGGTCGATCCCGCCGGGGAGCAGGGCCTCGCCCGGAATGGCGACGTTCTCGAAGTAGACCTCGGCGCCGCGGAAGCCATCCACCATGGCATATTCGCGCATGGTGATGCCGGCGGCCTTGGCGTCGACCAGGAACAGCTCCACCCCAGCGCGCTCACGGCGCGATCCGCCGGTGCGGGCGGTGACGAGCAGATGGGTCGCCCAGGGCGCGGCATAGACGGCGGCCTTGTGGCCGTTGAGCACGAAGCCTGCGCCGTCGGCCTTGGCCGTGGTGCCGATGTCAGCCAGGTTGTAGCGGCCCTGCGGCTCGGCATAGGCGAAGGCGAAGGTGGCATCGCCGCTGATGATCTGCGGGATCACCTCTGCGGCCACCGCGCCGCCAACTGCAGTCAGCGCGCCGCCGCCGATCACCACGGTCTGCAGCCACGGCTCGATCGCGATGACCTTGCCCAGCTCTTCCATCATGATCGCGTTTTCGAGATGGCCGCCGCCCATGCCGCCGTATTCCTCGGCAAAGGGCGCGCAGGTCAGCCCCAGCTCGCTCGACAGGGCTTTCCAGATGCCGGGATCGCGTCCTTCGGGGCGGCTCAGCATCTTTTTGCGGGTTTCGAAGTCATAAGTGTCGGCCAGGAAGCGCGCGAGGCTGTCGCGCAGCATGTCCTGCGTTTCGGTGTAGCTCAGGTCCATTGGGTCAGTCCCCTCATCCCTTTGTGGTCATCCCCGCCGAAGCGGGGACCCGGTACAGTCCGTGCTGCCAGGCTCCCGCCGGAGCGGGAATGACGCGTGTTCGTTTCAGCTCAGAGGCCCAGCACCATCTTGGCGATGATGTTGCGCTGGATCTCGTTCGACCCGCCATAGATCGTGGTCTTGCGGGTGTTGTAGTAAACCGGCGCGGCCTTGTTGGCCCAGGCCGGGCCCACGGCGTGCTCGTTGTCGCCCTCGCCGAAGCTGCGGAAATAGGGCGCGCCGTAGTGGCCGGCCATTTCCAGGGTCAGTTCGGTCAGGCGCTGCTGGATTTCGGAGCCCTTGATCTTCAGCACCGAGCTCTCCGGCCCCGGACCGTGGCCCGCGGCCATGCCCGAAAGCGTGCGCAGTTCGGTGAATTCGAGCGCGGCCAGGTCCATTTCCAGTTCGGCCACCTTGCGGCGGAAGAACGGGTTGGCGAGCAGCGGCTTTTCACCCTCCATCTCGGCCCCGGCGATCGCGCGGATCCGCTCGACCGCGCGCTTGGAGCTGGCAACGCCGGCAATGCCGACACGTTCGTGGGCCAGCAGGAACTTGGCGCAGGTCCAGCCCTTGTTTTCCTCGAACACTCGGTTTTCGACCGGCACGCGGACGTTGTCGAGGAACACTTCGTTGACTTCGTGCTCGCCGCCCAAAGTGATGATCGGGCGCACTTCAATGCCCGGGGTCTTCATGTCGATCAGCAGGAACGAAATCCCTTCCTGCTGCTTGGCATCGGGATCGGTGCGGACCAGGAAGAAGCCCCAGTCGGCATGCTGGCCCATCGTGGTCCAGGTCTTTTGCCCATTGACGATGTAGTGATCGCCGTCGCGCTCTGCCTTGGTGCGCAGCGAGGCAAGGTCGGAGCCGGAGCCGGGTTCGGAATAACCCTGGCACCACCAGTCCTCGCCCGACAGGATGCGGGGCAGGAACTTGGCCTTCTGTTCGGGCGTGCCGAAGGTGTAGATCACCGGGCCAACCATGGTCAGGCCGAAAGGCATCAGGCGGATGCAGTCGGCGCGAGCGATTTCTTCCGAGAAGATGTAGCGCTGGGTGATCGACCACCCGGTGCCGCCGTATTCGACCGGCCAGGCCGGGGCGACCCAGCCCTTCTTGTAGAGCACCTTGTGCCAGGAGAGGAAATCCTCCTTGCTCAGTTCGTCCCCTTCGTCCTGCTTGCCGCGCAGTTCGGCGGGGTAGTTTTCGGCAATGAAAGTGCGCACCTCGTCGCGAAACGCGATTTCCTCGGCGCTGAATTCAAGGTCCATGGCCTCTCTCCGGTTGGCTTTGTTGCAACAAGTTTGGCCCGGTTTTCCGCGCTTCGCAAGGGGCAGGGCAACCTGTCTGCTGAGACAGGCGGCTTAAACTTGGCGCCGGTCCTGCCGTTATCCCTGACGAACCTTCCGCCTGCCGTTACGGCATGGCGGAGCACACCGCCGATGAGGATGAGATGAGCCCGGACAACATTCGCGCCCTGCGCCGTTCACCCCGCCTGAAACTGGTCCTTCCGGCCCGCTGCCGAAGCCGGTCCGGCTTCCTTGACCGGGTGGTGATCAGCGACATTTCCGAGGGCGGCTGCCGAATCGACAGCCTCGCGCTGGTGCTCAGGCCGGGCGACCTGGTGGTGATCCGGCCCGACGGGCTGGAAGGCCTTGGCGGCGTGATCCGCTGGGTCAAGGGCCACTCCGCCGGGATCGCGTTCGACCGGCCGCTCTATGCCCCGGTGGTCGATCACCTGCACCGCACCAACCTGCAGTTCATCAGAGCCGAGCGGCTGCGCGACCTGCCCGGCAAGCTGCGGCTGGCAGCATGAGAGGACTTTCAAGCGCTTGCACCCCTGTCACCGGGTGATAGGCTGGCTCCCGCCTCAGTCTTCCGGGAGCCGGCCATCATGCGCACTGTCACTGCCTCTACCCTGCTTGCCTTGTCCGCCTTGGCGCTTGCCGCTTGCGGCCAGTCCGCGTCCGACAGCGCCGAAGGCAGCGCGGCCGCCGGCAAGGATGCCCTGGCCAATGCGGCCGAGGTGGCCTTCCAGATGCAACCCGGCAAGTATCGCACCACGGTATCGATCACCAAGCTCGAGATTCCCGGTATGCCCGGCGGGATGGGTGATCAGATGAAAGCCATGCTCAGCAAGGCCGTTACCACCGAAAGCTGCGTTTCGCCCGAACAGGCCAAGCGCGGGATCGAGATCATGAAAGAGCAGATGGCCCGCGGCCAGTGCCAGTTCGACAAGTTCGAAGCCAGCGGCGGCAAGCTCGATTCCGCTTTCACCTGCAAGACGGCAGAGGGAATGGAAATGCGCGCGGCTTCGACCGGGACCTATTCCGACACCGGCTCCACCGTTTCGGCCAGGGGCGAGATGACCGGGCCGGGCGGGGTGCAGATGCGGGTCGAGCAGACCATGGTGACCGAGCGGATCGGCGACTGCGCCTGAACCCTGCCTGCGGGCACAAGGGCTTGACTTGCCAGCCGCTTTGCTATGCCCTGCGGTCAGTGAGTGCGGTCCCGGCCATTCCGGCCCGGGCCGGAGAGTGGGGAGATACACGATGAAATACGTCAGCATGATCGCTGTCGGCCTGGTGGTCGGCATCCTTGCCCGGTTCGTCTACCCCGGGGCCGTCGAAATGGGCCTGATCAAGAGCGCCCTGCTCGGCGTGGCAGGTTCGTTCCTGGCCGGGTTCCTGGCCAGCATGCGCGATGGCGAAGCGGGCACCAAACTGCAGCCCGCCGGCTTCCTTGCCTCAATTGTCGGCGCGGTGGTGCTGATCTTCGTCGGGCGCGCATCCGGCCTGTTCTGAGCCGCGGTTTGACAGTTCGGGGCCGGAACGCCAGTGCGGCGTTTCCGGCCCCTTCTGATTCCGCAAAGGCACTGGCATGAATCCGGTCTATCACTTCACCCACGCGATCCTGCGCCGTCCGGGGGCCAGCGTGGTCAAGGGTCTGCGCGCCGGGGGCGGGCCTGATCCGCGGCTGGAAGACGTGCTGGCCGAACATGCCGGCTATGCCGCCGCGCTGGCCGATGCGGGCCTGACGCTGACCATGCTCGATCCGCTGGAAGACTATCCCGACGCGATCTTTGTCGAGGACCCGGCGCTGGTCTTTCCGGAAGGGGCGATCGTGCTGCGTCCCGGCGCGCCGAGCCGCGAGGCCGAGGGCGAGTTCCTGCGCGATACGCTGACCGCGCTGTTCCCGCAGGTTATCGATCTGCCGCGCGGCCACGCCGATGGCGGCGACGTGCTGGTCATGCCGGACAAGGCGCTGATAGGCCTGTCCGCGCGCACCACCCGCGAAGGGGCCGAAGCGCTGATCGAAGCGCTGGCGCGGCTGGGCTACCGGGGCGAGATCGCCGCGACCCCGCCGGAAGTGCTGCACCTCAAGACCGCCAGCTCGTTGCTGGACGAAGAGACCGTGCTGTCCACCCGCGCGCTGGCCGCGACCGGTGTCTTTGCCGGCTACCGGGTGATCGAAGTGCCGGAGGGCGAGGAAGGCGGTGCCAATGTGCTGCGCGTCAACGACCGGGTCCTGGCCGGAACGCACTATCCGCGCATTCTCGATGCGCTCGATGCCCACGGGCTGAACGTGGTGACCCTGCCGAACAGCGCGATCGCGGCGATCGATGCGGGCTTCACCTGCATGTCGCTGCGGTGGCGCAACGGGCGTGGCTGAGTCCGGCTTGCTTACCCTTTTCAATGTATGAAGTTCGCACTGAGGATTGCGTTATAATTACGTAAATTCAGTACTATAACCTAGGTTTCGTGGACAAAGCTTGACTGTGGACTCGGAGCTTGATTCAAGGCTGGCTTTTGGAGGCAGCCTTGGGCGAGCGGATCGGCGTTACGGACGAAGAGTGGGAGGTGATCGGGCCACTGTTGC
>JAFLDB010000031.1 GCA_017302615.1 Sphingomonadales bacterium | reverse complement strand
ACTGTTCAACAAGCTCAAGAACTGGCGCAGGGTGGCGACCCGCTACGACAAAACCAAGGAATCCTACCTCGGCTTCGTCGCACTCGCATCAGTCAAACTCTGGATACCCTTTGTCCACGAAACCTAGTTAGAACCCACAATTTACTGGTTAATGTATACCAGGAATTATCAACAATCGATGCGGGACTTTCTTCTAATACAATAAATCGATCAGGTGATGCAGTTAATGCATTGAAGAAGATAATTAATTATGCTGATTCAAAAATTGCTCTAGACAAGAGGGCTGAAGCATCAATTAAGGCACTTATCGCTTTAGGACAAATTCCAGACGAAGCTGATAAAGTAAAAATTGGAATATCAATATCGAATTTTGCGCAAGCGACATTTTCTTATCTTTGGAAAAATCGACTATCTATAATCAGTAAAAGCGCATCTCTTGCAGGATTGAGCTATGGCTTAGCGAAATGGGCGCTTGCAAATGAAAGCTGGATCACTGGATTTTTTAGTGTCAATTCCGAAGTTGGAGCCCTAATAAGTGCAACCCTTAGGTTCTTACACCAGATGCCATTGCTATAGATGCCTGCGAAACTGCACCAGGTTAAAGATTTATTTTGAAATTGGCTCCTGCTCTCATCCCGAAAGCAGCTTCAGATGCCGCCCCGTATAACTCTGCTCCACCCGCACCACCTGGGTTGGGTTGGGTGGGTTACGGAGGTGGGTTACGGGGTTACGGTGACAGTTTACTTAGGGGTTACGGGATTACGGTGACAGCTTACTCGACCCCCAAACCCAACCTCAATTCGCCCCCCGGACGGGGACACGCAATAGCATGTCCCCGGATTAGCGCTCGAGCAGCGGCTTGAGGTAGTGGCCGGTGTAGCTCCGCTCCACCTGCACCACCTGCTCCGGGGTCCCCTCCGCGACGATCTCCCCGCCGCGCACGCCGCCTTCCGGGCCGAGGTCGACGATCCAGTCCGCCACCTTGATCACATCGAGGTTGTGTTCGATCACCACCACCGAGTTCCCCTGGTCGACCAGCCGTTGCAGCACTTCGAGCAGTTTGCGCACGTCTTCGAAGTGCAGGCCGGTGGTCGGTTCATCGAGGATGTAGAGCGTCTGCCCGGTTGAGCGGCGGCTGAGTTCCTTGGCCAGTTTCACCCGCTGCGCCTCGCCGCCCGACAGGGTTGTCGCCTGCTGGCCGACCTTGACATAGCCAAGGCCGACCTCGTTCAGCATGTGCATCTTGTCCCGGATCGGGGGGACGGCCTTGAAGAACTCTTCCGCGTCCTCGATCGTCATGTCGAGCACGTCGGCGATCGAGTGGCCCTTGAACTTCACTTCCAGCGTTTCGCGGTTGTAGCGTTTGCCGCCGCATTCCTCGCAGGTCACGTAAACGTCAGGCAGGAAGTGCATTTCGATCTTGATCAGGCCGTCGCCCTGGCACGCCTCGCACCGGCCGCCCTTGACGTTGAACGAGAACCGCCCGGCCTTGTACCCGCGCGCCGCGCTTTCCGGCAGGCCGGCGAACCAGTCACGGATCTGGGTGAAAGCGCCGGTATAGGTGGCCGGGTTGCTCCGCGGGGTGCGGCCGATCGGGGACTGGTCGATCTCGATCACCTTGTCGCAGTTTTCGAGGCCCGTGATCTTGTCATGCGGCCCGGCGATCACCCGCGCGCCATTGAGCACCCGCGCCGCCCCGGCGTGGAGCGTATCGAGCGTGAGGCTGCTCTTCCCGCTGCCCGACAGGCCGGTGATGCAGGTGAAGGTGCCCAAGGGAATCGAGACGGTCACGTCCTTCAGGTTGTTGGCCCGCGCGCCGTGGACGGTGATCTTCTGCCCGTTGCCCTTGCGGCGCATCTGCGGCACTTCGATTTTCCGCGCGCCGGACAGGTACTGGCCGGTCAGGCTGTCCTTGCTGGCCAGGATGTCCTTCAGCGTCCCTTGCGCAACGATCTCCCCCCCGTGCACGCCCGCGCCGGGGCCGAGATCGACGATGTGATCGGCATGGCGGATCGCGTCCTCGTCATGCTCCACCACGATCACGGTATTGCCCAGATCGCGCAGCCGCTTGAGCGTTTCCAGCAGCCGGTCATTGTCGCGCTGGTGCAGGCCGATGCTGGGTTCATCCAGCACATAGAGCACGCCCGACAGGCCGCTGCCGATCTGGCTGGCGAGGCGGATGCGCTGCGATTCACCCCCGGACAGGGTACCTGAAGTGCGGTTGAGGTTCAGGTAATCGAGCCCGACATTGTTCAGGAATCCAAGGCGTTCGTTGATTTCCTTGAGGATCGCGCGGGCAATCTGCTGCTGCTGGCTGGTCAGCTTGTCGTTCAGATCCTCAAACCAGCCCACCGCCGCCGCGACGCTGAGCATGGTGATGGTGGAGATATCCTCGCCCGCCACCTTGACGGCCAGCGCCTCGGGCTTGAGCCGCTTGCCCTCGCAGGTTTCGCACGGCTGCGCGGTCTGGAACTTGCCCAGCTCCTCGCGCATCCAGGCGCTTTCGGTCTGCAGCATCCGGCGGTTGAGATTGCCGATCACGCCTTCGAACGGCTTCTTAACCGTGTAGCTCTTCTTGCCGTCCATGAAGGTGAGGCTGACCGGCCGCCCGGCGGTGCCGTGCAGGATCACGATCCGCACTTCGACCGGCAGATCCTGCCACGGGGTATCGAGACTGAAGCCGAATTCCTCGGCCAGGCTGGCCAGCACCTGCATGTAATAGGGCGACGGCGGATTGCTCTTGGCCCAGGGCACCACGGCCCCCTGCCTGAGGCTGAGCGCCTCGTTCGGCACCACCAGCTGCGGATCGAACAGCAGCTTTTCCCCCAGCCCGTCGCAGGCCGGGCAGGCGCCCATCGGCGCGTTGAACGAAAACAGGCGCGGCTCCAGGCTTTCGATCGTGAAGCCGGAGACCGGGCAGGCGAACTTTTCGGAAAAGACGATGCGGTTGTCGGGCAGGCCGGCGCCTTTCATCGCGCCGCCCTTCTCGCTCTCCCGCCCCGGCACCGTACCGTCGGCCAGATCGAGATAGACCAGCCCCTCGGCCAGCTTCAGCGCCTGTTCGAAGCTGTCCGCCAGCCGCGTTTCGATCCCTTCGCGCACGGCGATGCGGTCGACCACGACTTCGATGTCGTGCTTGTACTTCTTGTCGAGCGCGGGGGCTTCCTCGATCGGGTAGAATTCCCCGTCGATCCGCACGCGGGTGTAGCCGGCCTTCTGCCACTCGGCCAGTTCCTTGCGGTACTCCCCCTTGCGCCCGCGCACCACCGGGGCGAGCAGGTAGGCGCGGGTCCCTTCGGGCAGAGCCATCACCCGGTCGACCATCTGGCTGATCGTCTGCGCGGCGATCGGCTCACCCGTCGCCGGGCTGTATGGCACCCCGACCCGCGCCCACAGCAGGCGCATGTAATCGTAGATCTCGGTCACCGTCGCCACGGTGGAGCGCGGGTTGCGGCTTGTGGTCTTCTGCTCGATGCTGATCGCGGGCGAGAGGCCGTCGATATGCTCGACATCCGGCTTCTGCATCATCTCCAGAAACTGCCGGGCATAGGCCGACAGGCTCTCGACATAACGGCGCTGCCCTTCGGCATAGATCGTGTCGAAGGCCAGGCTCGACTTGCCGCTGCCCGACAGGCCGGTGATGACGATCAGCTTGTCCCGCGGCAGCGAGACGTCAAAGCCCTTGAGGTTGTGCTCGCGCGCGCCGCGCACGGTAATGTGGGTAAGCGACATGCCTGCGGCTGTTCCACATCTGTTCGATTCAGGCAAGCACGGGCGGAGGCGCTATCCCCTTTGGGCAGGAGGCCGGCAGGCACTTCGGCAACCAAACTTCCTGTCCCAACCCCCTCGACAAGCGGAATTTTCCGCGCGATAGGCCCCGGCAGGCGCGCAGTTGCGGATGGGTTCGGGTCCTGTTCGCTTCACAGGACAGGATTGTCGATGCGTTTTGCCGTTCTTTCGCCGCTGACCGCTCTTGCGGGCCTTGCCGCCATGCTGATGGCCCCTGCCCCGGCTATGGCCCAGGTCGATCCCACTTTCGACAACGCGATCACCTGCGCACTGATCTATCGCTATCTGGGCGATCGCGGCCCGGCCTATGACCGACTGGTGGCCAAGAGCGCGCAGCTTAGCGGGCGGACCGAGGCCTCGATCAGGACCGAACTGGACGAGCGCGAACCGCGCCTCATCGCCGGAATTGCCGACGGGCGGCTGGAAGCCGTGAGCATGGAAAGCCTGGGCGCGAACGCCTGCCCCAAGACTTTCGATGTCGCCCCGGCCACGCGCGGAGCGCGGGCCAGCGGCGGCACCGGCCAGCCCGATCCGGTCCGCTGCGCCGGGCTGGCGCGGTGGTTCGACCGCAAGTTTCCCAGCAACACCTGGGGCAGTACCTGGACCGGGGACGAAATGGTCCGCCGCACAGCCGCTGCCGCCGGGGTCAACTATGGCACGATGAACAGCAGCGCCGACGGTTTCAACCCCGGCCTGACCCCGGTTCCCGCGCTGCTCGACGAAGCGGTGCGCTGCCAGAACGCCTATGACACGCCGGTGCCGCCCGGCGCGGTGCTGGCCGCCGTCCAGCACGGCGACCGCCCCGGCATCGATCGCGGCCGCAACCACTATTGCCAGGCCCTGGCCAACGATTTCGACCGGGACTATCCCGACGTCGCCAGCTTTGAACGGGCAATCCTGCGCCATCCCCCCAGCGGGATGGAGCAGACTTCGAGAGTGATGGAAGGCCTGCTGTGGCCGCTCAAGCAGATGGAAAAGGCCCAGTGCCCGGCCTTTATCGCCAAGTCGCGGCTCGATGCCTTCACCGACTTCGCCAACCGCGTCACCGCTGCGACCAAGCAGGCCCAGGCCCGGCTGGAGCGCGAAGGCAAGTGGTGGTGAATTGAAACGGGCGGGGCCCCGGCCCCGCCCGTCCGTTGAGCTGCGCTGCTCTGCCCGGCCTCAGTCAAGCGGCGGCTGGCAAGTGCGCGGATCGCAGATTGCCTGGCTGCCAAGATAGGCCCCGGCCCGTCCGCGCATTTCGCGCAGCTGCTGGGTGCGGTCAGTCTCGCAACGCGGACCGTCGGCGAGAGAACACCCGCCCACCCCGCGCACACCCGGCGTTTCGGCCAGGATCAGCATCGAATGGGCATCGCGGCTGCGGCCCAGCGCGACGTTCATGCAGCTGGCGGTGGCGCGTCCGCTTTCCGGGCTCTGCTCGACCGGGTTGGGGCAGGAATTGAGCGCATTGGCAAAGGCCGAGCGCATCCGGTCGGACTGCTTGGGCGCGGCGCGGTTCGCACAGGCCACGCTGAGCGGACCGCCCAGTGCTTCGCCTTCCGGGCCCGGCCGGCTGGTCGAACCGCCCGTGGCAGGCGGAGTCTCGGCAGGCGGAGCCTCGGCCTCGCCACTGGCTTCGGCTTCCTCGCGGCGGCGCTCGGCGGCCTCGCGCTGCCGTTCGGTCGCCTCGGCAATCAGGCCCAGCTGGCCGCCTCCGGCAATCTCGTGCGCGCCGAATTCCAGCACGGCCGCCAGTCCGATCAGCGGGCTCATCACCACGAAGCGTCCGGCAGCGGCAAGCTGGTCGCGCTGGCCGTCAAAGCCGTTGGCGGCGAGATCCAGCAGCCACTGGGTGGCCGGCAGCGGATTGTCAGGATCAAGCCCGCGCGTTCCGCCCGAGAAGCGGCCCCGGGTGGGATCGAAGCCGGCGCACCAGATGTCCATCGGATCGCGCGGACGGGTTCCGCCTGGCCCGGAGGAAGAGCCGGAACCGGTCACCGACCCCGCGGTCCGCCCGGCCGGGCAGCCCGAGGCATCGCCATTGGCCCGCTCGGTCATCGAGGAACGCCGCGCCCCGCCGGTGCAGAAGGGGTTCTGGCCGTTGAGCAAGGTGTTGAAGGCCCGGCGACCGGCCTCTCCGGTCATGCTGACGCGTGACAGGCCGTCCAGCCGGTTGAGCACGGACAGTTCGACGATGCCGTCCCGGTCTAGATCGAACAGCAGTTCGGTAGCGCCGGATGTTATCAGAAAGGCCCCGGCGACCTGGCCCGAGCTGTCCAGCAGCCGCTTGCCGACCACGCCGCCGCGCCCGACCAGGAACGTATCGCGGGCGCCGCCCCGGACCGGGTTGAGCCAGGCCGCGCTCTGGCGGCCGAAGGCACTGCTGCCGAAGGCCGGCATGGCGATCAGCCCGCGCTTGTTCTGGACCGAGCCAACCGCCTGGCCTCGGGCATTGAACATGATCTCGGTATAGTTGAGCTGGCGCAGGCTGAGCCCGGGCTTGGGCGCGGCAATCGCTTTCGTCGGCTGCGGCTTGGCCGGGGCGGCCAGCGCCGGTGCCGCCGGCAGGACTGCCGCGGCGCAGATCAGGGCCAGCCAGCGCGCAGTGCGCGGGCGGCGGGCGGAAGTGGTGCGATTGGTATCGGACATTGTGGTTCCCCTATTCCCGTTGTGGGTGATGGGGACACACTGGGTCAGTCCGGCCCGTGCCGATTGGCGATAGTCGCCAACATGGTGAACTGCCGATGAAGGCCTTGTTCAGCCACCGTCAGGTCGGCGAACTTGTTCATTTACGGGCAAAGTCAAAGCTGCCACAACCGCGTCATAAGGTCGCGCCTTGCAGAGTGTTTTGATCCTTTGGGGGTTTGGCATGGCGTTTCGGATTGCATTGACTTCTTCCTCCAAGCTGGCGCTGGCCGCATTGTTGCTGGCTGCGCCGCTGACCGCGCCGCTGATCGGCCCCGCTCCGGCCGAAGCCGCCACCAAGAAGACGGTCAAGAAGACCACCAAGAAGGCCGCGACCAAGAAACCGGCGACCAAAGCCGCGACCAAACGGGTCTGCACATCGAAGAAGGTCAAGGGCAAGACCGTGCGCAGCTGCAGGACGGTCAAGGTCGCCGCAGCAGAACCGGTGGTGCAGACCGCACCGGTGGTGGTGGTGACCAAGGCCGAAGCGCCGGTGGTGCAGACGATCGTTGCGCCGCCGCCCGCCCCCCCGCAGCCCGCGCCTCTGCCCCCGCCGCCGCCACCGCAGTATTCCGGGCCGCCGGCCGCCGCCTTCATCTGGATCGACATGGCCGACAGTCTGGCCGACACGATCGGTGACGGGCCGCCGGACTATACCTTCCGCTATGACGGGATCGACAGCTGGGCCTGGACCACGCGCGGGGGCGAGACGCTGATTGTCGAGCCCGGCCGCTCCGGGGTGGTGCAGTACTATTACCGAGGCCGGTCGAGCGCGCCCTACCTGGTGCGGACCGAAGACTATTCCTATGCCTTCGACGGGCCGAACCTGGTCCATACCTATGACTGGCGCGGCGACCTGTTCACCGGGAATGTGCGCTGGGATCAGAAGCGCGAAGCGGAACGGCTGCAGGCGCGCGGACGGGCGCTGATGTCGGCCGCGCTGCGCTCGCGCAGCTGGAGCGGAGACGCGGCGCTGACCTGGTACAGCCTGTTCTATTCCGGCAATTACGGCTGGAACGGATCGACCGGCTGGCGCGGGGACTGGCGGGGCGACTGGCGCCGCCGGCCGGACTGGCGCTCGTTCGAATACGAACAGTCCGGCCAGATGCCGCCGCGCTATCTGGAAGATGAAAGGCGCCGCCGCAAGGATGCCGCCTGGCGCTATGACCGCTGGCGCCGCGACGGGGCCAGGGGCGCGCCGCCGCCCACGGCCAACCCGGTGGTGCCCAACCCCGCGCCGGTGACCCAGGCTCCGCCGCCCCCTGCCTCGCCCGCTCCGCCGCCTGCAGCCCCTCTGCCTTGGCCTGCACGCAGGGAACAAGAAAGATGAGAGCGCGTTGGTGTGTAATTGTAATAATGTGTGTGTGTGTGTGTGTGTGTGTGTGTGT
>JAFLDB010000030.1 GCA_017302615.1 Sphingomonadales bacterium | reverse complement strand
TTTCATCGGCCAAGAGTTCGAACAATCCCGGGGGATCCGGTAGCGCCGGCAGGGCGTCGGAAAAGGCTTTCCGTGCCTTGACCAGCTTTGGCCATGGGCTGTCGAGCAAGCTGCTGCCGCATCGCCGCGCTGGCCGGCCATCCGGAGCGCGGTGAGGCGCTGGTCCGCCGGATCGAGGCCTCGCTCGCCGCCAATGCCGCGCCGCCGGGCGCGCCGGTGGCGGCGCTGGTCTGGCAATCGGGCGGGATCGTGCCGGGGGAAGGCACGCTGATTGTCGATCTGCTGCGCCGCACCGGCTTTGCCAATGCCGCCGCCGCGCGCGGGCTGGGGCAGGCCGATGTGCTGCCGCTGGAAGCGCTGATCGCCGCGCCGCCCGCGCTGATCCTCTCGGCCAGCCACGGCGCGGGAGAGGACGAGCGCATGCTGGGCCACCCGGCGCTGGCTGCGCTGGGCGGCGTGCGGCGCGAACCGCTCGATCCGTCGCTGCTGTGGTGCGGCGGCCCGACCATCATCCGCGCGGCCGATCGGCTAGGCGCGGTACGGCGGTCCTTGTGAGCCGCCCTGTCCCCCTGCTGCTGATCGGCCTGCTCCTGGCCCTGCCGCTGTCGCTGCTGGCCGGGCGGGTGTGGCTCGATCCGTTCTCGGACCTTTCGCCAAACGCGCTGATTATCTTCACCGAACTGCGCCTGCCGCGTGCCGTCCTGGCGGTTACGCTGGGGGCCGGGCTGGGCGCGGCGGGGGCGGCGATGCAGGGCTATCTGCGCAACCCGCTGGCCGATCCGAGCCTGTTCGGGATCGCCCCCGGCGCAGCGCTGGGCGCGGTGCTGAGCTTCTGGACCGGCTGGGCCGCGACCGGCTGGGCGCTGCCGTTGTTCGCCTTGATCGGCGCGGGCGCGGCGATGGCGCTGCTGGGGCTGATCGCCGGGCGGACCGGATCGGTCACGCTGTTCACCTTGGCCGGCATGATGATCGCCAGCCTGGCGGGCGCCTTAATGAGCCTGGCCATCAGCCTGTCCCCCACGCCTTTTGCGATGAGCGAGATCGTAACCTGGCTGATGGGCGCGCTGACCGACCGGTCATGGCGCGAAGTGGCCTTTGCCGTGCCGCTGACGGGTGTGGGCATTGCCGTGCTGCTGCTGGCCGGGCGCTCGCTCGATGCGCTCACCTTGGGCGAGGCAGCGGCGCGATCGCTGGGAGTCGATCCGCTGCGGCTGCAACTGCTGATGATCCTGGGCGTCGGGCTGACGGTGGGCGCGGGGGTGGCTGCGGCCGGGATTATCGGCTTTGTCGGCCTGATCGTGCCGCATCTGCTGCGCCGCTTCACCGACCGGCGGCCGTCCAGTCTGATCGTGCCAAGCGCGCTGGCCGGCGCGCTGCTGCTGCTGGTGGCGGACAGCCTGTGCCGGGTACTGCCCCTGGCCAGCGAGCTTCGGCTGGGCATTGCCCTGTCGCTGCTGGGCGCGCCGTTCTTCATGGCGCTGCTGCTGCGGATGCGGCGGGGGCTGGCATGATGCTTGCGGCGCGCGACATCACGCTGATCGGCCGCCTGTCCGGCGTGTCGCTCACCCTGCGCCCCGGTGAAGTGACCGCGATCTGCGGCCCCAACGGGGCGGGCAAGTCGAGCCTGCTGGCGTGCCTCGCCGGACTGATCGCGCCCGATCACGGCGCGGCCCTGCTGGATGACGAGGCCGTCACCGCGCTGTCCGCAAGGCAGCGGGCACAGGCGATCGGTTACCTGCCGCAGCAGGGGGAGGCCGCGTGGGACCTGTCGGTGGAAACACTGGCCGCGCTGGGGCGCCTGCCGTGGACGGTGGGAGCGGCAGCGGACCATGCAGCGGTTGCGGCCGCGCTGGCGGCGCTCGATCTGGACGGGCTGAAGGACCGCCCGCTATCGCGCCTGTCCGGCGGGGAACGCGCCCGCGCCTTGCTGGCCCGGGTGCTGGCCGGGCAGCCGCGCTGGCTGCTGGCGGACGAACCGCTGGCCAATCTCGATCTGGCCCATCAGCTGGGCCTGCTCGGGCAGTTCCGGCGATTGGCGGGCGAAGGCACCGGGGTGGTGCTGGTGCTGCACGATCTGGCCCAGGCGATGAACCATGCGGACCGGGTGGTGGTGCTGGATGGCGGGCGCATTGCCGCCGATGGCGCGCCGGATCAGGCGCTGGCCGAAGAGGTGATCGAACGGGTCTGGCAGATCCGCGCGCGCTGGCTGGGCGATGCCGGCCAGCGCGCGCTGTCTACCTGACTTACTTCAGGCCGCGGGCCTTCAGCATCGGCTCGACCCGGGGGTCGCGGCCGGCGAAGTTGCGGTACATCACGGTGTAGTCCTTGGCATGGCCCTGCGACAGGATGGTGTCGCGGATGTGCTGGCCGTTCTTGCGGGTCATGCCGCCGTTTTCCACGAACCAGGCATAGGCATCATGATCGAGCATTTCGGTCCAGCTGTAGGCATAATAGCCTGCGGCATAGCCGCCGCCCCAGATGTGGCGGAAATAGCTGGTCCGGTAGCGCGGCGGCACCTGGTCGATCATCAGCCCCTTGGCCTTGAGCGATCCCAGTGCGGCATCCTCGAAGGCGTTGACATTGGCCACCTGTTCGCCCGGCGAGAGGGTGTGCCACTTGAGGTCGAGCAGTGCGGCGGTGATCACTTCGCCCAGCGCATAGCCCTGGTTGAACGTGCTGGCCTTCTCGATCTTGGCGACCAGCGCGGCCGGCATCGGCTCACCGGTCTTGTAGTGCTTGGCAAAGTTGGCCAGCACCTTGGGCTCGGTCATGAAATTCTCGAACCACTGGCTGGGGAATTCCACGAAATCGCGCGCGGTGTTGGTGCCCGAGATCGAGGGATAGCGCTGGTTGGAAAGCATGCCGTGCAGCGCGTGGCCGAATTCATGGAACATGGTTTCGGCATCGTCCCAGGTGACCAGCGCGGGCTGGCCGGGGGCGGGCTTGGTATAGTTGGAAACGTTGAACACCACCGGCTTGGTGCCGGTCAGGCCGTTCTGGTCGACGAAGTTCGACATCCAGGCCCCGCCCGACTTGTTGTCGCGCTTCCACGGGTCGAAATAGAACAGCGCCAGCTCCGATCCGTCGGCGTCATAGACGGTGTAGACGGTCACGTCCGGGTGATAGACCGGAATATCGGTGCGCTTCTTGAAAGTCAGGCCGAACAGCTGGTTGGCGGCAAAGAACACGCCGTTTTCCAGCACGTTGGTGATTTCCAGGTAGGGCTTCACCTGGCCTTCGTCGAGATCGTACTTCTGCTTGCGCAGCTTCTCGGCATAATAGTCCCAGTCGGCCGGCGTGACGGTAAACTTGCCGCCTTCCTTCCTGATCAGGGCATTAAGCTCGCCTGCGTCCTTCTTCTGGGCGGCGCCCAGCGCGGGGACGAAGCTTTCGAGGAAGGTCAGCGCGGCGGCCGGGGTCTTGGCCATCTGGTCGGACAGCTGATAGGCGGCGAAATTCTCGAAGCCCAGCAGCTTGGCCTTTTCGGCGCGCAGCGCGGCGATCTGCAGGATCAGGCCGCGGGTATCGGTGGCATCGCCGCGTTCGGAACGGTTCCAGCTCTTTTCGAACAGCGCCTGGCGGGTCGCCCGGTTGCTCAGCGTGGCCAGCAGCGGCTGCTGCGTGGTGTTCTGCAGCGGCAGGACGAAGCTGCCCTTGGCCAGGCCCCGGTCGGCGGCGGCCTTTTCGGCGGCGGCAACCTCGCCCGCGCCCAGCCCGGCGACCCCGGCCTTGCCGTTCACCACCAGCGCCGCATCCTTGGTGCCCTTGGTCAGCTTCTGGCCGAATTCGGTCTGCAGCGTGGAAAGCTTGCCGTTGATGTCCGAAAGCTTGGCCTTGTCGGCAGCGGACAGCAGCGCGCCGTTGCGGACCATGTTCTCATAGGTCAGTTCGACGACCTGGAGCTGGTCCGGCGCAAGGCCCAGGCTGGCGCGGTTGTCATAGATGGTCTTGACCCGCGCGAACAGCTTGGGGTTCAGCGTGATCGCATCGCGCATCGCCGCCAACTTGGGCGAAACGCGGGTATCGATCGCGTCGAGATTGTCGTTGGTGTTGGCCGAAGTCAGCGCGCTGAACACGTACATCACCCGGGTCAGCATCGCGCCCGACTTTTCCATCGCGACAAAAGTGTTCTCGAAGGTCGGCGCTTCGGGATTATTGGCAATCGCGTCGACTTCGGCCAGCAGGATGGTGATCCCCTGCTCGATCGCCGGCTCGTAATCGCTTTCCTTGATCTTCGAGAAGTCCGGCGCCTGGAACGGCAGGTTGGACGGTTCGGCAAAGATCCCGGTGCCCTTGGGAATGACCGGGGCATAGGGCGCCGGGGCCGGAGCGGCGGTCGCGGCCGGGGCCGGGGCGGTTTCCGCGCTGGAAGCGGCACAGCCGGCCAGGACAAGAGCGGACAGCGAAACGAGCGAAAGCTTGCGCATGGGGCGATTCCTCAAGGCTTTAAACGAATGGGGGCAGCCTAACGCTGCCCCCAGTGACTGACAACTGAACGTGTCCGCGCTTACCAGATGCGGGCGCGCTTTTCCGGAGCGATGTAGAGCTTGTCGCCCGGCTGCACGTTGAAGGCGGCATACCAGCCATCGATGTTGCGCAGCGGCGCGAAGGCCCGGTACATGCCCGGGCTGTGCGGCCCGGTGTTGACCTGGTTGCGCAGCGCGGCTTCGCGCATCTTGGTGCGCCACACCTGGGCCCAGGCAAGGTAGAAGCGCTGGTCGCCGGTCAGGCCATCCAGCACCTTGTCCTGCTTGCCGCCCAGCGACATGTGGTAAGCCTCGAACGCCACCGACAGGCCGCCCAGGTCGGCGATGTTCTCACCCATCGACAGGGCCGGGTTGATGAAGGCGCCCGGGGCGACTTCGAACTTGGCGTACTGGTCGCCGAAGATCTTGGCCTGCTCTTCAAAGCGCTTCGCATCTTCCGGTGTCCACCAGTCGCGCACCGCGCCCTTGGCGTCGATCTTGCGGCCCTGATCGTCGAAGCCGTGGATGATCTCGTGCCCGATCACCCCGCCGATCGCGCCATAGTTGACGGCATCGTCGGCATTGGGATCGAAGAACGGCGCCTGCAGGATGCCGGCCGGGAACACGATCTTGTTTTCCAGCCCGCCGTTGTAGGCGTTGACGGTCTGCGGGCTCATCGCCCACTGCTTGCGGTCGACCGGCTTGCCCAGGTCCTTCAGCTGGTAATCGGCGTTGAACCGGCCGGCGCGCTGGACGTTGCCGTAAAGGTCGCCCGGCACGATCACCAGGCCCTTGTAGGAACGCCACTTGTCGGGATAGCCGACCATGACTTCCATCTTGTTGAGCTTTTCGAGCGCGGCAGCCTTGGTGGTCGGGCTCATCCAGTCATTGGCGTTGATCCGCTTGGCCATGGCAACCTTCAGGTTGCTGACCAGGACTTCCATCTTGGCCTTGGACGAGGCCGGGAAGTGCTTGGCGACATAGTCCTGGCCGACCAGTTCGCCCAGCGAGCCATTGACCAGATCGACGCCGCGCTTCCAGCGCGGGCGGTTTTCCGAGACGCCCGACAGGGTCTTCACGAATTCGAACCGGCTGTCGACCATCGCCTTGTTGAGATAGGGCGAGGCCTGGTGGGCGACGTGGAACTGCTGCCACAGCTTCAGCGTTTCCAGCGGGGTTTCCGCGTAATAGGCGGCAATCGCCTTCACCGCGGTGTTTTCACCCACGATCATGCGCTGCTGCGCCGGGATCTTGGCGGCGGCGAAATAGGCGGTCCAGTCGATCCCCGGGGCATAGGCCATCAGCTCGGCCGTGCTCATCGGGTTGTTGACCTTTTCGATCTGTCGGCGCTCGGCCGCCTTCCAGCTGCGCTCGGCAATGCCGGTTTCAAAGGCCATGATGGTCTGCGCGGCCTGGTCCGGGGCGGGGTGGCCCAGCGCCTTCATGGTGCGGGCGATATAGGCAACATAGGCCTCGCGCTGCTTCTTGAACTGGTCGGCGAAGTAGAACTCGCGCTCCGGCAGGCCCAGGCCCGACTGGCCGAGATACAGCACGTTGATATCCGGGTTGGAGGTATCCGCGCCGACGCCGAAATCGATCACCGAAATGCCGAACACGCCGTTGCTGGCACCCATGAAGCGGGCGAACTGCGACTTAGTCTTGATCGCCTTGACCTTGGCGATATCGGCCTTGAGCGGGGTCAGCCCCAGCTTTTCCAGCCGCGCCTCGTCCATGAAGCTGGTGTAGAGGCCGCCGATCTGGCCGGTCTTGGGCGCGGCGGTGATCAGGTCCTTGAGCTGTTCCTGGGTGCGCTCGCGCAGGTCGTCAAACGCGCCGGTGATGGCCTTGTCGGCCGGGATCTGGGTGCGGTCATCCCACTTGCCCGAGGCGAAGCGGAAGAAATCGTCACCCGGCTTCACCGAAGTGTCCTGGCCCGACAGGTCGAAGCCCCAGGCGCCGATCGCGGCCTTGCCGGCGGCGGCGGTGGCAGCCACGCCCTGGGCGATCGACTGGCTGGCGGCAAACGGAACGGCCAGTGCGGCAAGCGCGGCAGTGGCCAGAAGCAGACGGGATTTCATTCGGCAAACTCCCAGAAAACGGCGGGCTGCGGCATCACCGCCCCGCAAATGCGACTACCCCCGCCCTCGCGCGCGGGGGCAGGGGAGTCAATGTCGTTCGCCGAGAGGGAACGGGCGTTGGTGGAAGGGGGTCAGTCCCACAGTCCGAACGCAGCGCCGATGAACAAGCCGAAGGTCACGTCCTTCTTGTCGGACCGGTAACCCAGTTTCAGCCCGCCGGTCAGAGTCCCGTCCTTGCCGGGAATGAAATAGACCGGCAGTTCGGCACCCCAGACATCGTCGGTAATATCATAGCGGATGCTGGGCGAGATTGCGAAGCCGCTGACGCCTTCGCTGTTGGTGAACCGGTGACGGACATTGACCCCGATCTTCGTGCTGCGATCAAGTTGCGGCGGTCCGGCGTGGTCTTCGATGCAGGTGACCGGGGTGGGTCCCGGGTTGGGCGGGCAGAAGATCTGCTTGTCCTGTTCTTCCCAGGCCGCTTCGTAATCGAGCGTGACAGTCAGCGCGGTGGGCGATTTGCGGAAATAGTTGGTGAAACGCGCACCTACCCCCCAGCCGGTTTTCTTGTCGCTTCCCTTGGCCAGCGTGGCTGGCAACACATATCCGAATTTGTCATAGGCAATCGTGGCATGGAACGTGATTGCCCCGGCATCGCTGGGAAACATCTCAGCGTCGTATTCCCGCAACTGGCCGGGCAGATGTGCGGCCACCAGCTTGCCCGCATCGGCCTCGTCGCAGGCCTTGAGCTGTTCGGCCTTGCGCTTGTCCAGCTTTGCCAACGCACTGTCGAAGAACGCGCTGGCAGGATCGCCTAGTCCCTCCTTGCCATTGTCGAACTCCGCAATCGCCTTGCGCTTGCAGATTTCCCCGGCCCGGTCGGCAATTGCGATGGCTCGCTGTGAAGGCTGCGTGGCGCGTTTGCTGTTCATCATCACGAACTCGACGCGCGCCGAAGTGCCGCCGGCGAAACCATCAAGACTGGCTGGAGAGGCATCCCCTTCGCCATCCCACGGCGTCGAGAGGGTCAGATTGAGCGAACGGCTGTTGAGCACGGCTCCGCCCTGTCGCAGGGCCGGGGGGCGATCCAGCCAGAGCAGGTTGATCTTCACGGTTGCCTGCTTCCCTCCGGTTCCGGCTTCGATCTCTGCCCGGATCGGGGCACCGGTTGAAGCGTCGGCAAGAGGTGCGCCCGCGTCCGTCCTTACCGGGTCTGCCGCTTGGGCATGGGCAGCCGAAGCCGAACCAATCATGGCTGAGGCTGCAAGGAGCAAAGTCTTGCGGTTGAACATGTCGGTTCCTCCCGAGATCAAAGTTTGAAGGACCTGTGCGAAGCCCCGTAGGGTTCGCGCAGCGGCGTGACCTTGATCTCCTTGATCTCGCAAACCGCTGCGCCGCCGCAGGTGACGGTTACGCCCATGGCCGCGCCAACCGGACCAAGAAAACTGATCACCAGCATATGGCCGGAACCGTCGCCGCAAGTTCCCGTCACCGTTGTCTGGCCCTTGCCTTCGCCGTTCAGGCTCACCGGAACGCCATCTATGGCGACGAGCGGATCCGCTGCTCCACCAACGGACTTTGTCACGATTTCAAGTTGCGCCATGCATTCCTCCTGTTTCAGTCACCTCCTTCCTGCCCGCGCACATCCAATCCGTCCGTGACGGGCATCACGCGGCTTGCGTCCATGCGAAAACACCGCCGCGCCCCGGGGCGGGGCGGGCGGTGCTGGCGTTTTGCGGCGGGTTAGGCCGGGATCAGTTCGGCTTGGCGCAGCGGCTGACGTCGCCGCCCTTGCAGGCCGCAACGTCTTCTTCCCACTTCTTCATGGCTGCTTCGTACTCCGCCTTCTGGCGGGCGATTTCGGCATCGCGGGCTTTCAGCGCGTCCTGATAGGCCTGCTGGTTGGCCGCGTTCTGGGCGTTCTGCTCCTGCGCGGCCTTGGCCTGCTGGGCATTGAGCTCGGCGCGCTCCTGCTCGGGCGTCTTGGCCGGCTGGGCCAGGGCGGGCGGTGCCGTCAAGGCCAGCGCCAGACCGATCGCGGTCAGCTTGTGTGCAGTTTTCATCGCGGTTCTCCTTCCCGGTAAGATCAGGGGGTCTGCGTATCGATCGGATCGCTGCGGACCGACGGCGGCTCGGCCACCGGAGCCGGCGGTGGCGGCGGCGGCGGCGGCGGAGGTGGCGGTGGAGGTGGAGGAGGTGGCGGCGGCGCCACGTAAACCGGCTCCGGTGGTGGCGGAGGAGGCGGGGGCGGGGCCGGAACC
>JAFLDB010000003.1 GCA_017302615.1 Sphingomonadales bacterium | reverse complement strand
CTGGCCTGCGGCAGCGGCGCAGCGGCACTGGACCCCCGCGCCAGCAGGGCGGTGGCGGTGACCGGCACGTCGCGAATGGTGAGCTGGCTGTCCGACAGCTTGGCGACGCCCTGCCCGCCGATGGTGATCGCCAGCGCATCGGGCCGCGCGGTCTGGATCCGCACGTCGGGCTGGTCGGCGGGGACGGTCCAGCTTTCGCCCTGGGCCAGTTCCTTCTGGAATAGCTGGTTGCCCGCGCCGTCGGTGAACTTGACCCAGACCTTGGGCTCCAGCGCGGTGAACACGACCGGCCCGCCTGTCGGCACGCTTGGCGCGGCCGGGGCGGGCGCGGCAGCCGGCGGATCGTCCTTGAGCGTCGAGGGCAGCAGCATCCCGGGGGCGAACATCGGCCGGGCGAACAGGAAGCCGGCAATCAGCACCAGCACGACCCCGCCGGCCGCCAGCCACGCCAGCCGCGCGCTTGGCACGCGGGCCGGATCGCCGGGCTCGAAAGTCTGGGTCGGACGACGGCTTTCCTCCGGCTGCTGCGCGGCCAGCTCGGTCCGGACCGCGGCAACGAATTCCTCCTGGTCCAGCCCCAGCGCCTTGGCATAGGATCGCGTGAAACCGGTGGCATAGGTGCGGCCCGGCAGGGCGGCGAAATTGCCTGCCTCGATGGCGGCCAGGTGACGCTCAGGAATCCGGGTGACGCCGGCCAGCTGGGTGCGGCTCATCCCAGCGGCCTCGCGGGCCCGGGCGAGGCGAACACCGACCGAATCCAGAGGCAGTTCGGCCTCTGCCACTTCACCATCACCCATTTCGACCCCATCGCGGATTCTATTGCTGCCCCGATGGCGCGGGACAATCCCGTTTTAACCAGCAGAGTCAACGGGAATCAGCGCTTTCCCCTAGACTGCGGGTCAGGCTGCACCGATTTCGTGACAGGACGGTGAAATCCCGTCCCGAAACGGTTCAGTCCGCCTCGATCCCGCGCTCCACCGCCCACTGGATCAGCGCTTCGCGCAGGCTGGGCGGGGGGGATGCGAGCCACTGGTTCATTGCAGCGGTGATCTCGTCCAGATCGACCTTGCGGACCAATTCCTTGATCGGCCCGACGCCGGCCGGCGTGATCGACAGGCGGCGGATGCCGATCCCGAGCAGCGCCAGGGCCTCCAGCCGCCGTCCGCCCATTTCCCCGCACACCGTCACATCGACATTGTGGCCGACCACCGCCTGTTGGACCCGCTTGAGGAACCGCATGATCGAAACCGACAGCCAGTCATAGCGTTCCGCCAGCTTGGGGTTGGACCGGTCGGCGGCGAACAGGAACTGGGTCAGGTCATTGGTGCCGATCGACAGGAACGACAGCCGCGGGGCCAGAATGTCGAGCGTTTCGGCCAGTGCCGGCACTTCCAGCATGGCACCATAGCGAACCTGCTCGGGCAGCAGCTTCTTCTGGCCTTTGAGGTAGCGGCGCTGGCTTTCGAACACCTCGCGCGCGGCGTCGAACTCCCATGGTTCGGATACCATCGGGAACATCACGTTGAGCGTACGGCCCGCCGCCGCTTCCAGCAGCGATCGCGCCTGAACCTTGAGCAGCCCTTCGCGTTCCAGCGCCACGCGCAGCGCGCGCCAGCCCATCGCCGGGTTTTCCTCGTGTTCGCCATTGTTGTGGCGCAGATAGGGCAGGACCTTGTCCCCGCCGATATCGACCGTGCGGAACACCACCGGCTTGTCTCCGGCGGCGTCCAGCACATCGCGGTAAAGCCTAGTCTGGCGCTCCCGCGCCGGCAGGGTGGCGGAAACCAGGAACTGGAACTCGGTCCGGAACAGCCCGACCCCGTCAGCCCCGGCCAGCGCCAGGTTGGGCATGTCGTCGCGCAGGCCGGCGTTCATCAGCACGGTGATGCGGGTGCCGTCGCGGGTGAAAGGTTCGACATCGCGCAGCGCGGCATAGGCGGCGGCGCGTTCCTTGCTTTTGGCAAAGCGCGCGTCGAACGCCTCGATCATCGGCGGGTTGGGGCGGACCACGGCATGGCCCTGATCGGCATCCAGCAACAGCGGATCGCCATCGCGGACCATTCCGCGCAGCCCCCGTACCCGGCCCAGCACCGGAATGCCCATCGCCCGGGCGACGATCACCACGTGGGCGGTCAGCGAGCCTTCTTCCAGGATCACGCCCTTCAGGCGGCGCTTGTCGTATTCCAGCAGTTCGGCCGGGCCGAGGTTGCGGGCGATCAGGATCGTGTCCTGCTTCAGCCCCATGGTCGCGGCCGTGCCCATCTGGCCCGAAACGATCCGCAGCAGGCGGTTGGACAGATCCTCCAGATCGTGCATCCGGTCAGCGAGCAGCGGATCGTCGATCTGCCGCATTCGCATCCGGGTGCGCTGCTGGACCCGCTCGATCGCCGCCTCGGCGGTCAGGCCGCTGTCGATCGCCTCGATGATCCGGCGGCTCCAGCCTTCGTCGTAAGCAAACATCTTGTAGGTTTCGAGCACTTCCTCGTGCTCTCCGCCCACGCCGAATTCGGCCTGGCTGGCCATCCGGTCGATCTGTTCGCGCATCTTGTCAAAGGCCAGGTAGACGCGCTGCAATTCGGCATCGCGGTCCTCGGCCATGACGTGTTCGATGGTGATGCGCGGCTGATGATAGACCGCGTTGCCCGCTGCCAGCCCCTTGACCAGCGCGAGCCCGGCCATCCGGACCGGACCGGTCTGCTGCGGCCCCAGCAGCGCGGCCTCTTCCTCGTCAACCAGTTCGGCATTGGAAATCAGTTCGGACAGGACCATCGCCACGGTCTGCAGCGCCTCGATCTCCACCTCTTCGTACCGGCGCGGATCGGCGTGCTGGACGCACAGCACCCCCACCGCCCGCTCGCGCCGCACGATCGGCACCCCGGCGAAGGAGTGGAACTTTTCTTCCCCCGTTTCCGGGCGATAGGAAAAGTCCGGGTGGGCGGTCGCCTCGGCCAGGTTGAGCGTTTCGATATTGCCGGCAATCGTGCCGACCAGGCCCTCGCCGATTGCCATGCGGGTCACGTGGACCGCTTCCTGCGCCAGCCCCTTGGTGGCGAACAGTTCCAGCATGCCTTCGCGCAGCAGGTAGATCGAGCAGACCTCGCTATCCAGCCCTTCCCCGATCACCTCGACCACGGTGTTGAGCTTGGCCTGGGCGTGGCTGCGCGAAGCCATCACGTCGTGCAGGCGCGTCAGGATGGTGCGGGCGGCGGAAACGGCGCTGGTCACGGGCATGAGGCAAACCTATGCCACAAGCGCCGCCCATGCAAACGCGCCGGGGCGCAATGCATTCGAATTTGTCGGGGTTTTGCCAGCAATCGTCCGGTCAGGCGATGATATCGGGGATCAGGTAATCCTCGATCATCGCGATCTGGTCTTTCAATTTGAGCTTGCGCTTCTTCAGGCGGGCAATCTGCAACTGGTCGGTAATCCCCGCGCCGGTCAGCGCATCGATCGCCGCATCGAGATCGCGGTGTTCCACTTTCAGCATTTCCAGGCGCTTTTTCAGCTCTTCCTCGTTCACGCCCGGGATCTCCATGCACCACTTGGTCGCGGGGTTCCGGCGGCTTGCCGCACCCTGCTGACGATTGCGCTTCGCAAGATAGGCTTAATGTGTTTCCATGACAATCGCAGTGACTCGCCGGATGCCGAGTCGGTACCGGTTCGGGTCCTTGCAGCCCTGGGGGCTAACATAAGGAGAATCCCTGATGGAACAGTCGCACGTCAGCGCCTTGCAGCTCAAACATGCCGGTCTTGAACGCCAGATCGCCGAAGAGATGAGCCGCCCCGCGCCTGACCATGCGATCGTCCAGGCTCTGAAGAAGCGAAAGCTCAGAATCAAGGAAGAGCTGACGCACTTCTAGGCACCGACTGGAAGCTCGCAGCGTGCGGCGGGCCCTGGCAAAGGGTCCACCGCACAAGCGAGGCCGGTCATTCTCCGCCGCTCCGCAACCACCAAAACCGCCCCCAATCGGGACAGTCCCGAAATGGTGTGGCAAACTGCCCGTGGCGGTGTTGGCAAGCGCGATTCCGTGCGCCTATCGGGGATGCAGGATGGGAAAGCCTGCAAGCATCAACCCCCGGATCATCGAGGGGCTATACTGCGAAGCCCTGGTCCTTTCGGACGAGGTGCGGGCGGCCTTTGCCCTGTCCGGCCGGCTGGATGCCGCCGCGAACGAGGATGACGCCGCGATCGCGCTGTCGTGCGAAGGGCTGCGCACCACGACCCGGATGATGCACGCGGTGGCCTGGCTGCTTAACCACCGGGCCTATTTCGCCGGCGAGATTTCCGAGTTCCAGCTGCGCCGGCACGGCAAGCTGGCCGATTTTGCCGAGGCCGAACCCGCCAGGCTGGCGCTGATCGACGCGCGCACCCGCGAACTGATCCAGGCGACCGAGCGATTCCACGCCCGGCTCAAGCGGCTCGATGCCGGCTGGCGCGAACGCGATCCGGCCCAGCCAAGCGCGATTGCAGCGCTGCGCGAGCGGCTGGGCTTGCAAGCTAGAAACTAGCTTTTTCTCGACTTGGCGCGAGAGGCTCCCCATATGCCGGGGACCATGGATATTCCCGCCAAACCCTGGCCGACCGGCCTCAGCGAACAGTGCGAACCGCTGGTGCGGCGTGTGCTGGCGCCCAATGCCTCTCACTATACCTTCACCGGCACGCAGACCTACATCGTCGGCGCGGGCGATGAAGTGGCGGTGATCGATCCCGGCCCGGCCGATGACGGCGCGGACAGCGAACCATCCCCGTTCAAGGGCGCCGACACCAACGGCAAGGGCCATGTCGAGGCGATCCTGGCCGCCGTTGGCGAAGCGCGGATCGGCGCGATCCTGTGCACCCATACCCACCGCGATCATTCCCCTGCCGCCACCGTGCTGAAGGCCCGCACCGGCGCGCCGATCATCGGCTGCGCGCCGCTGGTCCTTTCCGACGATGGCCCGCGCGCCGACAGCGCCTTCGATCACAGCTATGCCCCCGACCAGGTGCTGGCCGATGGCGAGCGGATCAGCGGCCCGGACTGGACGATCGAGGCGGTGGCCACCCCCGGCCACACCAGCAACCACCTGTGCTATGCCCTGGTCGAGAGCGGCGCACTGTTCACCGGCGATCACGTGATGGCCTGGTCGACCAGCGTGGTCAGCCCGCCGGATGGCGACATGGCCGCCTATATGGCCAGCCTCGCCAAGCTGTACGAGCGTGAGGACAAGGTGCTTTACCCGGCCCACGGCCCGGCGGTGGTCAAGCCGAAGCAGCTGGTGCGCGGAATGCTGGGCCACCGCCGCAGCCGCGAAGCGCAGATCCTGCGCCAGCTGGAAGGTGGTGCGCAGACAATCCCCCAATTCGTCGCGGCGATGTACAAGGGGCTCGATCCGCGGCTGACCGGCGCGGCCGGGCGTTCAGTCCTTGCTCACCTGTTCGATCTCAAGACGCGCGGGATCGTGACCGAGGAAGACGAGACATGGCGGCTCAGCAGCTGACATCGGCCCGGCGGCCCAGTCCGGTCGCACTGGCGGTCATCGCCTTCAATGTCGCGCTGGCCGTGTTCCTGCTGTGGCGCGCCTTCGGCCCGGCCGATCATGGCGATCCGATCTCCACCAGCCTGACCGCCTTTGAAAAGGCCAACCGGCTGACCGTCTTCTCCGCCCAGCTGGCCCCGGTGGTCACCGCCGAGGACGAACGCGGTTACGGCCTGCTGAAAAGCCGGCAGATCGCGGTAATCCCGGCGCGGGTCGATTACACGCTGGATCTGGCGCGGCTGGATGCCGGGCGGTTCAAATGGGACGAGGCCGGCAAGACCCTGACCGTCACCCTGCCCCCCCTGGACCTGTCGAAGCCCAACCTCGACGAAGGCCGGGCGCAGTACTTGCGCGAAGGCATCTGGATCACCGGCCCGGCCCAGGCCAAGCTGACCCGCGACAACACGCTGCTGGCCGAACGCCAGGCGGCAGAACAGGCCGCCAATCCGCAACTGCTGGAGATGGCGCGAGGCGCGGCGAAACAGGCTGTGGCCCAGAACCTGGCCGTGCCGCTGCAGACCGCGGGCTATCCTGACGTGACCGTGACCGTGCGGTTCGACGGAGAGCCGACCCCGCCCTGACGAGCGACATTGCCTTCCGGCCTGCCCAGGTGTATTACCCTCCTATAACGGGGTCGCGGATACCTGAGGGGAGATACCGCGATGGCAACCACATTCACGACCGGCGCAGCGCAAGGCCGCGCCGAAGAACGCTTTTTCTTCAAGCTCGCCTGCGCCATCGCGCTGGTGCTTGTCGCGGGCTTTTCGGTCCATCTGGCAATGGGCCGGTCAAGCTTTGATGCGCCGCTGCTGTTTCACCTGCATGGCGTGGTGTTCTTCGGCTGGGTCGGCCTGTTTCTGGTCCAGACCGGGCTGATGGCTGGCGGCAATGTCGCCCTCCACAAGCGGCTGGGCTGGCTTTCCGCGCTGTGGGTGCCGCTGATGGTGGTGTTGGGCTTTGCCATCACCCTCGCATCGCTGCGCCGCAACGGCGGGCCGTTCTTCTTCGATGCCAACGAGTTCCTGTTCGGCAATCCCGCCGGGATCCTGGCCTTCGCTACCTTGGTCGGCGCGGCCGTGGCGCTGCGCAAGCGGACCGACTGGCACAGGCGGCTGATGCTGGGGGCCATGGCCTCGATCGCCGGGCCGGGCTTTGGCCGCCTGCTGCCGATGCCGCTGATGATCCCCTATGCCTGGGAGCTCAGCAACCTGATCTGCATGGGCTTCGTGGTGGCCGGCATGATCCGCGACAAGCGCCACCACGGCGCGGTTCACCCGGCCTGGCTGGCCGCGCTGATCGTGCCGCTGGTGTTCCTGACGCTGGGCCAGATCATCGCCTACAGCCCCTGGGGAATCGAGCTCACCCGGCAAGTGCTGGAAGGCCATCCCGGCGCAGTGCGGCCGATGGCGGCATACTTGCCTTGATTCGTCGGGCCTGACGGGCCATCTGCAGGGGCACAGCACAAAGGGCCCTTGCAGATGACCGTCCAGACCGAGAACCTTGCCGGCATAGACATCCGCGCCGAGATCGAACGCCTGCGCAAGGAACGCAATGCGGTGATCCTGGCGCATTATTACCAGAAGCCGGAAATCCAGGACCTGGCCGACTACATCGGCGACAGCCTGGAACTATCCAAGAAGGCGGCCGCCACCGACGCCGATGTGATCGCCTTCTGCGGGGTCAAGTTCATGGCCGAAACCGCCAAGATCCTCGCCCCTGAAAAGACCGTCATCCTGCCGGATCTGGATGCCGGGTGCAGCCTTGAGGATTCGTGCCCGCCGGAAAAATTCGCCCAGTTCCGCGCCGCGCACCCGGATCACATCGCGCTGACCTACATCAACTGCTCGACCGAAGTGAAAGCGCTGAGCGACATCATCGTCACCTCGTCCAGCGCAGAGACGATCCTTGCCCAGATCCCCAAGGACCAGAAGATCATCTTCGGGCCTGACCGGCACCTGGGCGGGTACCTGTCCCGCAAGTTCGGCCGCGAGATGCTGCTGTGGCCGGGCGTGTGCATCGTGCACGAGGCGTTTTCGGAAACCGAACTGCTGAAGCTCAAGGCCCAGCACCCGGCTGCTCCGGTCGCCGCCCACCCGGAATGCCCGCCGCACATCATCGACCACGCGGACTATGTCGGGTCGACCAGCGGTATCCTGAACTACGCCAAGAGCTTTGAAGGCGACACGCTGATCGTCGCGACCGAACCGCACATCATCCACCAGATGCAGTTGGCGATCCCCGACAAGACCTTCATCGGCGCACCGGGCGCCGACGGCCAGTGCGCCTGCAACATCTGCCCCTATATGGCGCTCAACACGCTCGAAAAGCTCTACCTCGCCCTGCGCGACCTGAAACCGCAGGTGCACATCGAGGAAGGCCTGCGCCTACAAGCCAAGAAGAGCCTGGACCGGATGCTGGAAATGGCCGGCGGGACCGTCGGCAAGGGCGATCTGGGCGCCCGCTAACCCGCGGGCAGCGCGAGCACCGGGACCTTGGCACCTGCCAGCACGCGCTCGGCCGTGCTGCCCAGCAGGGCATCGCGCAGACCATGGCGGCCCTCGGTCGGCATGGCGATCAGGCCGGCCCCATCCGCTTCGGCCAGGATCGTGTCGACAGTGCCGCCGCTGGCAAGCCGAACGGTCAGTCCATGAAGGGCGGGAGCGGCCGTGCCGACGTGCAGCCCGTCCAGCTGCGCGCCCAGCCCGGCGAGGATCGCTTCCAGCGGATCCAGCGCGGTCTCGGCCGGGGGCTGATGATCGACCGGCACCAGCACCCGTCCCGGAGTCAGCGTTCCGTTGGCCGGATCGGCGAACCCGACCGAATGCGGGCCGAACAGCAGCATTGCCGCCTGGCTTTCCCGTGCCACCTGGGCCGTGACCGAGCCTTGCAACAGTCGGGCGAGACCCGTGCGGCCATGGCTGGTCATGACCACCACGTCGGGATGATGATCGGCAAGGAAAGTGCCCAGCCCTTCGGCCGGATCCTTGGCGTGGAGTTCGATCTTGCGGACTTCCACGCCGGTCTGGCGGGCCACTTCGCCCGGTTCGGAGCCTGCTGAAAGCCGTCCCCATTCGACCAGCCGGGCGCGGACCCGCGGAAAACGCTGCCACTCCCCTTCCGCCCCCGGGGCGCCGACGTGAAGCAGATCGAGCCGGGCGCGGTGGTGCAGGGCGAGGGCCAGGGCATGGTCAAAGGCAATCCGGCCTTCGGCGGAGAAATCGGTCGGATGGGCAATGGCACGGATCACGGGTGTCTCCTCAGCGGATCGGCAGGCCGAACATCAGGGCGCGGGCATATTTCACCGGGGGCGAGCCAAAGCTCAACACCGTGTCGTGATAGCGGCGCAGGGTAAAGCCCTTGCCCCAGCGCCGCTCTGCTTCGGCCCGGAGCATGCGGTGTTCCTCATAACCGGTATAATAGCTCAGAAGTTGAACCGAAGAGAGGTTCGCCCGCACCCATTTGCCCGCCGCTTCGCGCTCGGCCTGGAAGGCCCCGTTCTGCATCAGGTCCATTGCCTGTTCACGGGTCAGACCCTCGGTGTGGATGCCGATGTCGAGCAGTGTGTTGGTGACGCTGCGCAGCCGCATTTTCAGCACGGTCAGCTTGAACAGCGGATCGTGGTTCAGATAGCCCGCATCCATCATCACCCCTTCGGCATAGACCGCCCAGCCTTCCACGAAGGGCCCCGACCACAGCATCGCGCGGAGCGGATTGTCGGTGCGGTTGGAATGATCAAGCTGCAGGTAATGCCCGGGCATGGCCTCGTGGATCGAGAGGTCATGAATCATGTAGTCGTTGTATTCGGTGAGGAAGCTGTCGGCCTGCTCGTCGGTCCACTCTTCGGGAATCGGGCTGACGGCGTAAAAATTCTGCTGGCCCTTCTCGAACGGTCCCGGCGGGTCGTTGTAAGCCACGGCCACGCCCTGCTGGAACTTGGGCATGGTGATGATCCGCACCGGCCCGTCGGGCATGCGGATGAAGCCCTTCTCGCGCACGAAGGCGGTGGCCTGCTCGGTGGTTTCGCGGGCCCTCTGTTCGAGCTGACGCCGCGGCGGCTTCTTCGCATAGGACAGTTGCAGCGCCGCCTCGATCCCGGCCTGCTGCTGCGCCGGCGTCGGCTTGGCAGGCAGCTGGCCAGGCAGGACCTGGCGGGCCAGAGCATACATCTCGGACCGGATATCGGCCTTGGCCTTGAGCGCGCGGGCCTTCAGCGCGGGCCGCGTCAGATCGCTCATCAGCGCGAACTTCATCTTGCGGTCATAGAGCGCCGCGCCCAGCCGGAAATCGCCCTTGGCCTGCGGCACCAGTACGTCGTCGAGCCACTTCTGATGCTCGGCCACGCCCGCCTTGAGCGCGGTCAGCGCGGCATCGAACCGGGCCCGGTCGGTGCCGCTCAGCGCATCGGCATGGGGCAGCAACATGGTCTCGGCAATCTCGACGATCCCGGCGTTCTGCCGTGCCACGGTCTGGGCATAGACCGGTGGCACGCGGGCCGGGACCAGCTGGCGGCGGCTTTCCGCCAGCATGGCCGGGATGGCTTCCATCCGCGCGGTCGCGGCCTTCAGCCGCACATCCCACGGCGCAAAATCGCGCGCGGCCAGGCTGTACAGCCCCATTCCGGCAATGTCGTTGTACCCCAGCGGATTCCACGCCCATTCCTGCAACTCGTCATTGGCGAAAATCCGGTAGCGCAGTTCATTGGTCAGGATCGCGTAATCGACCTGGTTGTCGCGGCTGAGCGCAGTGGGGTTGATCCGGGCGAGCTCGGCCAGGATCGCGCGCCATTCCGCCACCCGCGCGGTGCGGCCTTGCGCGGTGATATCGGGCAACTGGCCGTCGAAATCGTGGATGCCGAGCGCCGTTGCCTCGACCGGGGACAGCCGCATGGCCGAAGCGATGAACCGCTGGGTGAGCGCCTTGAACGCGGCATCGGCGCGGGGAGACTTGACCGCAGCGGCCGGAGTCTTGGCCGCATCGACCGGCAGCGCGGTGAGCGTCAGCGCCGCCAGGGGAAGCGCGGCGATCAGGGCAAGGCGTTTCATCGGCATTCTCTTCGATTAAGATCAGGTCGGCACGCTAGCGCGGCTTTACTGCTGCGTCGAGCGGGCCAGCACCAGCCCGGCCCCGACCAGCGCCATGCCGATCAGGTCGACCGCGCCCAGCACTTCATCAAACACCATCCAGCCGACCAGCACCGCCAGCGCCGGCTGGGTCATCAGCGCCAGGCCGACAATGAAGGCGCTGAAATGGCGCAGGGCATAGACCAGCAGGCCCTGCCCCACGACCTGGCTGGTGAAGGCCAGGGCAATGATCGGGGTCCAGTCGGTCGGCCAGACCGGCTCGCCCAGGACCAGCGCCGTACCGAGCAGGACCGGCAGCCCGGCCAGGCTGGCATAGACCAGCACGGTCCAGCCCCCCAGGTCGGCCCGGGCGCGCTGCGCCAGCAGGATGTAGAAGGTGTAGAGAAAGCCCGCCAGCAGGCACAACAGATCGCCGACCAGCGTTTCGTGCCCGATCTCCAGGCTGCGGCCCAGCAGGATGGCGGAACCGACGATCGCGGCGGCAAAGGCGGCCCATTCCAGCGCGCGAGGCGCGCGGCGCAGGGCGATCAGGCCGAAGGCGACCAGCAGGATCGAACCCGAATTGCCGAACAGCGTGGCATTGCCCAGCCGGGTCCGCTCGATCCCCAGGTGCCACGAGGCGAGGTCCATCGAAAAAAACAGCCCTGCCCCCAGGATGGCAAGGATCGCCGCGCGACTGTGGCCGGTCAAGCGCTGGCCATTCCACCTTGCCAGCAGCACGAACACCGGAATTGCGAGGAACAATCGCCAGAAACCGGCGGAAACCGGTCCGGAATCGGCCAGACGCACCCATAGCGGCCCCAGCGCCAAAGCCGCGTTGCCCCCCAGCAGCGCGGCAAAGTGCCAGCCGTTCCAGTTCTTCTCAGCCGTTGCGTTCCCCATCGCCTTGCCTTAGCGCCGCCGGGTAAATTGCAAAACGAAATCGATGGAGGACGCCCCTTGCACGAAGCCCTGTTCCAGCCGATCCAGCTCGGCGCGATCGAAGCCAAGAACCGCATCCTGATGGCCCCGCTGACCCGGGGCCGCTCTGATGCCGGGTCGGTGCCGAACGAGATGATGGCGACCTATTACCGCCAGCGTTCGGGCGCGGGGCTGATCATCAGCGAGGCGACCGGGATCAGCGTCGAAGGACTTGGCTGGCCTGCCGCTCCGGGGGCCTGGAACGAAGCCCAGACCGAAGGCTGGAAGCTGGCGACCAAGGCCGTACACGAGGCCGGCGGCAAGATCGTGATGCAGCTGTGGCACATGGGACGGATCGTCCATCCCGATTTCCTGGATGGCCAGCCGGGCCTCTCCGCCAGCGCCACTACCGCGCCCGACCATGCCCACACTCCCACCGGGCGCAAGCCGCACCAGCAGGCCCGTGCCGCGACCAAGGCCGATATCGTCCGGACGATCGAGGACTATGCCAAGGCCGCCGCCAACGCCAAGGCCGCCGGGTTCGACGGGGTCCAGCTGCATGGCGCAAACGGCTATCTGGTCGACCAGTTCCTGCGCCTGTCGACCAATCTGCGGACCGACGAATATGGCGGCAGTCCGGAGAATCGCACCCGCTTCATGCGCGAAGTGCTGGAAGCGATCATCGCGGTCTGGGGCGCGGACAAGGTTTCGATCCGGCTTTCGCCCAATGGCGAAACGCAGGGCTGCGATGATCCCGATCCGGCCAGCATCTTCGGCGCGGCCGCGAAAGTATGCCAGGAGCTGAAACTGGGCTTCGTCGAGTTGCGCCAGCCGGGACCGGACGGGACCTTTGGCGCCACAGAGGTTCCCAAGCAGGATGCTCTGATTCGCAGCATCTATACCGGGCCGCTGGTGCTCAACTCCGACTATACCGGCGCACAGGCCGAAGCCGACGTTGCTTCGGGCCGCTGCGACGCGATCAGCTTCGGCCGCCCCTACATCTCCAACCCGGATCTTGCCGAGCGGATCCGGCTGGGGGCCGAGTGGGCGCCAAATGTTAACGTGCCGAAAACCTGGTATCTTCCCGGTCCGGAAGGATACATCGACTATCCGGCACTCGAAACGGCCTGATGCTTCAACGGCGCTGGCAGCAAGAAGGGGTTGCGAAAATGGCGGTACGGTCGTGGCTGTTCGTTCCGGGCGATAGCGAGAAGAAGCTGTCCAAGGCGGCGGCAACCGGCGCGGATGTAATCATCCTCGATCTGGAGGATTCGGTCGCGTTCGCGAACAAGGCCCGCGCCCGCGAACTGGCCGCCGCATGGCTCAACGCCCACCGGGCCCAGGTGACCGGAGGCAAGCGGATCGGCCGGTGGGTTCGGATCAACGCGCTCGACAGCCGGCTGTGGCGCGACGATCTGATTGCGGTCCTCTCTGCCGCGCCCGATGGAATCATGCTGCCCAAGAGCATGGGCCCGGAATCGGTCCAGCAGCTTGCCGCCGAGCTTTACGAGCTTGAGGGCAAGAGCGGCGTTCAGGCCGGATCGACGAAGGTCCTGGCGCTGGTCAGCGAGACCGCCCAGGCCGCGATTTCGATCCCGGCCTATGCCAATGCCCCGCTGCCGCGGCTCGCCGGATTGACCTGGGGGGCGGAGGACCTGTCGGCCGCGATCGGCGCCACCCGCAAGCGCGACCGCCACGGTGAATGGACCGACACGTTCCGCTTTGCCAGGGTCCAGACGCTGCTGACGGCCCATGCCAAGGGCGTGATGGCGATCGACACACTGCACGCCGATTTTGCCGACGAGAAAGGCCTCAAGAAGGCGGCTGAAGCAGCCCGGGCTGACGGCTTTTCGGGGATGCTGGCGATCCACCCGGCCCAGGTGCCGATCATCAACGCCGCCTTTACCCCCAGCGAAGAGGAACTGGCTGAAGCGCGGGCGATTGTCTCGGCCTTTCAGGCCAGCCCCGATGCCGGAACCTTGCAGATCGACCGGCGGATGATCGACCGGCCGCACCTCAAGCTGGCGCAGCGGATTCTGGGGATCGAGGAGTAGGTTTACTCTTCGGCTGCGGCAGGGGCCTTTGAAGGCGGCTCGTCCACTTCATCCTCAGGCTGGGCATCGACGGCAGTCTCCGCCTTGTCGCTGGCGGCGGCCTTCTTCGGATCACCGCCCTCGCTCTTGGGAGCCAGCGGGGCCTGGCTCTTGACCTGATCGAGCGGGATCATGGCGTCGCTGGCCGATCCAGGCAGCACTTCGCCCGAGGCCTTGCCGGCGCCTTCGTCCTTCTTGGCATCGCCCGTGCAGGCTGCGAGCCCCAGCATCAGCAGCGCGGAAATCAGCGCCTTTTTCATCATCCGTTCTCCACCGGGCAAGGCCGGTCCAATGCCGCCAGAAAGCGGTCGGCGCGGGCCAGCAATGCCTTATCCCATGCTTCGAAATCAACCGCATGGCCGAGCCGGGCCAGGCTGGTGACGCCGAATTCGTCAATCCCACAGGGTACGATCCCGCCGAAATGCGACAGGTCCGGGTTCAGGTTGACCGAAAATCCGTGCATCGTCACCCAGCGGCGGACGCGCACGCCGATCGCGCCGATCTTGGCCTCGCGGCCGTCGATATCGCTAGTCCAGATGCCGATCCGGCCCGGCGCGCGCCACGCTTCGACGCCGAAATCTCCCAATGTATCAATCACCCAGCCCTCGATCGCGTGGACGAAGCCGCGCACGTCGCGGGCCCGGCGCTTCAGATCGAGCAGGACATAGCCGACCCGCTGCCCGGGGCCGTGATAGGTAAAGCGCCCGCCGCGCCCC
The DNA here is from genome assembly GCA_017302615.1 of Sphingomonadales bacterium. GTDB lineage: Bacteria > Pseudomonadota > Alphaproteobacteria > Sphingomonadales > Sphingomonadaceae > Novosphingobium. The sequence continues at coordinate 246,855 of JAFLDB010000003.1, read as the reverse complement.
GCCTCGACCACTTCAAAGCGCGGATCGAGCAGTTCAGCAGGCACTGCACTGGTACCTGCGGTGTACACCGGGGGGTGTTCAAGCAGCCACAACAGTTCCTCGGCGGTGCCCTCGGCGATAGCCGCGTTGCGCAGGGTCATGTCATCCAGCGCTGTGCGGTAGGGCACAGGCTGTTCTGATCGGCGCAATTCGATTCCCGGGGCGACGTGCTCTGCCATGGCCGATTGCGTGGCGGCATTTGCTGTGGTTATCAAGGGGGCATGAACCAGACCGCCCCCACCACCCCGCGCTTCGATTCCAACCGAGCCTGGCAGGATGCCGCTGCGGCCGTTTCCGGCAACCGCGATGTGCTGATCGCGCTGGTCGGGGTGTTCATCGTTGTCCCGGCCTTTGCGCTGGCCGTGCTAATGCCGATGCCGGAACCCCAGCAGGGCGCCGAGCCCGAGGCGATCCTCGATCTGGTCGGCAGCCATTTCCGCGCGAACTGGTATTATTACATCGCTGCCGGGCTGCTCAACACGATCGGCACGCTGGCACTGCTGGCCCTGTTCGGCCACGCCAGCCGGCCGACCGTGGGCGAGGCGATCCGCCGCGCCCTGTCGGCCACGCCCAGCGGCATCGCGGTGCAACTGATCCAGGGCTTGCTGCTGACTTCTGCCGTCATGCTGCCCACCGCCCTGCTGGGCATGGGGGGCGAGGCGATGGCCGTGCTGGGCATCCTGATCGGGGTTATCCTGGCGGTCTGGCTGTGGATCCGCCTGGCGCTGGCCAGTCCGGTGATCGTGGTGGAAGGCCAGCGCAACCCGATCGCCGCGCTGCAGCGCTCGCTGGGCCTGACCCGCGGGAATGCCGGTCGGCTGCTGCTGTTCTTTGCCCTGCTGGTGGTGGCCTTTGCCATCGCCGCCCAGTTGATCCAGGTGGCGGCCACCCTGATCACCCAGGGATTGGCCGGGGCCGAGGCGGCCAAGCTGGTCGGCGCGCTGGTCGCGGCCATGGTCAACGGGGTGATGACCGCCTATGTCGTGGCCGCGCTGGCGGCCAGCCACCGCCAGCTGGCCGGACCGGAACGGCCCGACTTCCCGCAGGTTTTCGGCTGAAAGCCCTATTCCTTCCAGCCCCAGAACAGCTTGCACGGCAGGACGTTCAGCGCTTCGAAGCCCTGGTCGATGTGGCTGAAATGGCGGGCCATGAAATCGCGCGCCTTGGCACTGAACTGATAGACCAGAAAGGCCCCGCCCGGCCGCAGCACCCGGTGGGTCGCCGCCGCAATCGCCGGGCCAACCCCGTCCGGCAGGGTCGAGAACGGCAGGCCGGACAGGACATAGTCGGCATGGTCGAACCCGTGGGCACGGACGATCTCTTCCACTTCGGCCGCCGATCCCAGCACCGGAATGAAGCGGGAATCGCTGATCGTCGCTTTCAGGTAATCGATGTAGAGCGGGTTGGTATCGATCACGATCAGGGTGCCGTCGCGCGGCAGTCGTTCCAGCACCGGTCGGCAGAAGGTGCCCACCCCCGGTCCATACTCGACAAACAGCTTGCACTCGGCCCACTTCACCGGGGCCAGCATCCTGGCAATGGTGAAGCGCGAGGACGGGATGATCGAGCCGACCATCACCGGATGTTCGATGAACCCCTGGAGGAACACCCCCCACGGTCCCATGGCCTTCATGATCCGGCGCTTGAGGCGGCGGGGCAGCGGCTCGTGGGCGAGCTCGTTCGGAGTCATGCGGTGGAGCAATCCGGTTGGTTGGCGGTGGCCCTGCCTTCACAAATTTGTCCGCCCATTGCAAGGCGCGAGCGAGCGGGTTAGCGACTAACCGATGTCCCATGGCGATCAGTCCACCCCGGCCCTGCCCGGCACCACCGCCAGCCTGCCCGGCTGGCGCGTGGCCCTGCTGTTCACGGTCATGCTGGTTACGGCGGCGGGCAACACCGCGATGCAATCGGTCATGCCCTCGATCGGCACGGCCCTGAAGGTCGAGGATTTCTGGATCAGCCTGGCCTATACCTGGTCGGCGCTGCTGTGGATGATCTGCGCACCGATGTGGGCCCGCCGGTCGGACCGGCGCGGGCGCAAGGCGATGATGGGCATCGGCCTCCTGGGCTTCATTTTCAGCTTCGGCCTGTGCGGCCTGTCGCTTTGGCTGGGCCTCAATGGCTGGCTGGGGGCGATCGGCACGCTGATCGTCTTCGCGCTGTGCCGCTCGCTTTATGGCGGGTTCGGATCGGCCGCGCCGCCGGCGGTCCAGGCCTATGTCGCCAGCCGCACCAGCCGGGCGGAGCGGACCCAGGCGCTGTCGCTGATTTCCTCCAGCTTTGGTCTGGGCACGGTGATCGGTCCGGCGCTGGCGCCCTATTTCATCGTGCCGGGACTGGGACTGGTCGGCCCGTTCGTGGCCTTCACCGTGATCGCGATTCTGGTGCTGATCGCGCTGAGGATCTGGCTGCCGGACGATTCCCCGGCCTATGCCGCGCGCGGGCGGATCGTCGCCGCGCCGTTCAGTGCCAATTCCGACACCGGTCGGGGCGAGGATGAGGACGAGCCCGATCGCGGCGCGCAGGAACCTGCCGCCGATGGCGAGGTCGCCCGCCTGCGCTGGCAGGATCCGCGGATCCGGCCCTGGCTGATGGCCGGCCTGCTCGGCGGCCATGCCCAGGCCGCGCTGTTCGGGCTGGTCGGCTTCCTGGTGCTGGACCGGCTGGGCCTGCGCGCCACGCCCGATCTGGGTGCGGCCCCGATCGGACGGATCCTGATGGTCGGCGCCGTGGCGACGCTGCTGGCGCAATGGGGCCTGATCCCGCTGCTGCGGCTGGGGCCGCGCGCTTCGGCGCTGTGGGGCATTTCGGTGGCCGCGGCCGGCGCGGCGGTCATCATGCTGGCCAGCACCGAACACTCGATCATGATGGGCATGGGCATCGCCTCGCTCGGCTTCGGCCTGTTCCGCCCGGGCTTCACCGCCGGCGCTTCATTGGCGGTCAGCCGGGCCGAACAGGGCCAGTCCGCCGGGATCGTCGCCTCGGTCAACGGCGCGGCCTATATCTTCGCCCCCGCGATCGGCGTCTGGCTCTATGGCCATTCCCCGTGGGTCGGCTTTGCCGCGATCGAACTCTTGTGCCTGGCAGTGATCGTGCTGGGGCTGAAATCGATGGGCAAGGACGAAGACCTGACCCGGCCCAATCCGGCCTAGGGCGAGTGGACGGCTTCGAACGGCCAGGAGTATGCCCGAACTTGTCCAATTGAGGGCTGATGCTGCCTTTTTGAGGACCCGACAACTTTGCAGACGTGCACTTCGCGGAACATCCCCTTCAAACCCTCGTCGCCCCGTGCTTGACACGGGGCTTGGCTAACCTTTGTGTGGTTTCGGCTCCGTATTTGCCGGGGGCCACCGCTCCTTCAGGTCCAGCCATTCGGGCATCATGCCAAACGGGATGGTGCAAGAACAGCCAAGCCCCGTGTCAAGCACGGGGCGACGGAAAGCTTTTGGGGTGAGGTATGCGTTTTCCCAACCCTCCAGCTGAACGTGATTTTCCGGACACGACTACATTGCGGACATTGAAGGCGCTTTGTAATCATTTGCCATAATGAACAGGCTGGAACGTCTCTTTCTGCGCGCCGAGGCTATCCGTGAGGGCCGGAGCAATGGGCTAGGCGAGCCGATACTTTGGCATCTAGCACTTCGGAAACACGGACCAGCGATGCTCGAAGTCGCGTCTCGCGCAACACGTTCAGGAACCCGGTCTGAACTTGGGCGCCCAAGTGATCCGTTCAGTCCGTTTGGATTGATGCGTCGCGCGCACCGTTTTGGTGAGCCTCACGCTGCACAGAACATGGCGCTGACACTCTTCTATATCGGGGACTTGAAAGGATACCGCATTTGGCTTCGGAAGGCTGCGCGAACCGGCGACCAAGATGCTGCGAATGAGCTAGCCAGGTTCGAAACCCGGCAACCATACCCTCTTGCAAGACGAACTGGCCGCATTCGACCCTTCAATCGAAACGATAGCTAACCCCAACATCCCGTCCATTCAGCCGCTTGCGTGACCCGACCGAGAGCGGTCGGTCATCCGGATCGGAACCTCTCCACGCGGCTTAGAGAATCTCCAGCACCTTGTCCTGCGGGCGGCACAGTCGCACGCCCTTGTCGGTTTCCACCAGCGGGCGCTCGATCAGTTTCGGTTCGGCGGCCATGGCCGCCAGGACTTCGGCATCGCCGGCTTCAGGCAGGCAGCGTTCTTCGGCATCGGTGCCGCGCAGGCGCAGGCCCTGCTGCGGGGTGATCCCGGCATCGCGGTACAGCTGGGCCAGCTTTTCCGCGCTGGGGGGCGTGACCAGATATTCCACCACGGTCAGGTCCACCCCCGGCGTTTCCTGCAGGATCGCCAGCGTCTTGCGCGAGGTGCCGCAAGCCGGGTTGTGCCAGATCGTTGCCTTCATCGTTGTGCTCCTGCCGGGATTGGTCCCTCGCGCCTATCGCCGGAATGCGGACAAGAAAAGTCTCCCGGGCAAATTTGATCCTTGTCAATGCGAACGACTCGCATTATCGGCAACCTCGCTTTTGCAAATCATTCTCAATAAGGATTGCCATGACCGCCTCGCTCCGCCTTCGCCGCATCGTTCTGGCCTGCACCGTGGCGGCGGGACCGATCGGCTGGGCCAGCCCGGCCATGGCCGACATGGCAGCGGAAGCGGCGGTGATGGCGGCGGATGCGGCGGCCGATGGCCCTGCAATCATCGTCTATGGCCGCCCCGACGGCTACGATATCGAGAAGACCCCGACCGGGACCAAGACCGACACCCCGCTGGTCGATGTGCCGCAGACGATCAGCGTGATCAGCCGCGAACAGCTCGACGATCAAGGCGTGCTCAATCTCAACGACGCGCTGCGCTTTGTTCCCGGCGTGGTGCTGGGCCAGGGCGAAGGCCACCGTGACCAGGTGACCCTGCGCGGGCAGAACAGCACGGCGGACTTCTTCCTCGACGGGATCCGTGACGACGCGCAGTATTACCGCCCGCTCTACAACGTCGAACGTGTCGAGGTGCTGAAGGGCGCCAACGCGATGATCTTTGGCCGCGGCGGCGGCGGCGGGGTGATCAACCGCGTGTCCAAGGCCCCGGAATTCGATGCGCTGAGCGGATCGGCCACCGGCGGGGTCGACAGCTTCGGTGCGTGGAATGTCGCGCTCGATCTGGGCGCGCCGCTGGCTGATGGTGTGGGCCTGCGCTTCAACACCACTTACGAAGCTTTCGACAATCACCGCCAGCAGTTCGGCGGGCACTTCTTCGGCGTGACGCCGACGCTGGGCGCGCGGCTGGGCGATGACACGACTTTCACCGCCACTTACGAATATGCCGAAGACCGCCGCACCACCGATCGCGGCGTGCCTTCGCGCGGCGGCCGCCCGCTGACCGGCTATGACGAGACGTTCTTCGGATCGGTCACCGCCAACCCCAGCGAAGTGACCGCGCACCTGGCCCACGCCCGGATCGATCACCGCTTCAGCGACAGCCTGAGCGCCAACCTGACGCTGCATTATGGCTGGTACGACAAGTTCTATTCGAACGTTTACCCGAACGGCGCGGTCAGCGGGGCGAACACGGTCACCCTGGCCGCCTACAACAACGCGACCCGGCGCGAGAACCTGATCGGCCAGGGCAACCTGGTGTGGAAGGGCAGCACCGGCGGCGTGGGCCACACCTTGCTGCTGGGCTTTGAAGCGGGCGACCAGTCCACCTTCAACGCCCGCCGCAACGGCGTGTTTGTCGGCAGCCCGACCGTGCCGCTGGCCGACACCATTGTCGTCCCTGGCGTGTCGTTCCCGGTGATCAGCACTTCCAGCCAGTCCGACGCCAGCTTCTGGTCGATCTATGCCCAGGACCAGATCGACATCGGCGATCACGTCAAGATCGTCGGCGGCCTGCGCTATGACGAGTTCGAGATTTCCTCGACCAATCTGGTCTCCGGCTTTGCCGGGCAGCGCAGCGACGGCAAGTGGTCCCCCCGGATCGGCCTGATCCTCAAGCCTCGCGAGAATGTCTCGGTCTATGGCAGTTATGCGATCAGCTTCCTGCCGCAATCGGGCGACCAGTTCGCGGTACTCGATGCAACCACCCAGGCCCTTGCGCCCGAGCGGTTCGAAAATATCGAGGCCGGGGTGAAGTGGGATGTGACCGGCGCGCTGGCCTTTACCGCGGCGGTCTATCAGCTGGACCGGACCAACACCCGCGCGACCGATCCCATCACCGGCAATGCCGTGCTGACCGGCAGCAGCCGCGCCAAGGGGATCGAGCTGTCGCTGGTCGGCCGGGTCACCGATGGCCTCGATGTGTCGCTGGGCTATACCCTGCAGGACGGCGAAGTAACCGCCACCACCACCGCCGCGCCGGCCGGCCGCAAGCTGGCCCAGCTGCCGCGCCACCAGCTGTCGGCCTGGGGCCGCTACAACTTTACCGACCGGTTCGGGTTCGGCCTGGGGGTGATCCACCAGTCCAGCCAGTATGCCACGATCAGCAATGCGGTGGTCATGCCGGCCTTCACCCGGATCGATGCGGCGTTCTACTATGACGCCAGCGACACGGTGACCCTGCAGATCAATGTCGAGAATGTGACCGACACCGGATACTTCCCCAATGCCCACACCGACAACAACATCTCGGTGGGGGAACCGCTGAACGCCAAGGTGACGCTGCGGATCAAGTTCTAGCCGCGGCGCGCTTTCAGCCAGGCCTTGTGGGTCTTCTCCACTTCCAGCACGGAGGAGAAGACCGACTTGGCCAGGTCGGTTTCGCCGGTCCGGCCCAGCGCATAGATCTGGCAGTAATACCAGTACTGCACGGCAAAGCTGTCCATCGCCCGCAGCGCCTTGATCCCGCGCAGGAAGCCCAGCCAGCCGGGCAGCAGTGCCAGGGTCTGCTCGGTGCTGGGCAGGCGCTCGGCCCCGGCCAGCAGCTGCGCCGCGCCATCGGGCATGGCGCATAGCGGACGGCCCAGACCGATCACATCGGCCCCGCCCTGCACCAGCGCCTGCTCCATCGCCGCCTTGCTGCGAAAGCCCCCCGTCACCATCAGCGGCACTTTCAGCGCCTGCTTCATGGCCAGAGCGAAATCGACGAAATAGGCCTCGCGCGCCAGGGTCGATTCGGCCACGCCCGGCCGCTCGACCGGTTCCATCCCCTCGATCCCGAGGAGGCGCGGCTGCTCATAGGTGCCGCCGGAAATCTCGATCAGATCAACCCCTTCGGCCTCCAGCCACTGCGCCACCTGCAGGCTGTCTTCAAAGGCAAAACCGCCGCGCTGGAAATCCGCGCTGTTGAGCTTGACCGTAACCGCAAACCCGGCCGGCACCGCCTTGCGCGTGGCGCGGACCACTTCGAGCAGGAAGCGGGCGCGGTTCTCCAGGCTGCCGCCCCACTGGTCGCTGCGCTGGTTGGCCCGCGGGCTGAGGAACTGCGAGATCAGATAGCCATGCGCGGCGTGGATCTGCACTCCGTCGAACCCGCCCTCCGCACAGATCGCAGCGGCCTGGGCGAAGCGGGCGATCAGGTCTTCGATCTCCGCCCCGGTCAGGGCAACCGGCTGCCCGAACTGGCCGCCCGGCAAGCCCAGCTTCACGGCAGACGGAGCCTTGGGATGCGGATTGACCGGGGCCATGGTCTGGCGCCCGGCATGGCTGATCTGCGCCCAGAACAGCGCCCCGCCCGCCTTGGCCGCAGCGGTCCAGCGGCGCAGCGCTTCCAGCATGGCGGCATCGGCAGGGCGATCGATGATGACATTGCCGGGCCGCTCAAGGTGGTCGGCGTCGATATGGACATTGCCCGAAAGCAGCACCCCGCAACCGCCTGCGCCCCAAACGCGGTAGAGCTGCTCCAGTTCTGCCGTCGGCCGTCCGGCCGGATCGGCCAGCCCTTCGGTCATCGCCGCCTTGGCCAGCCGGTTGGGCAGGACCTGTCCGCAGGGCAAGGTCAGGGGCGTCTCGATCATGCGCGGCTTCCTTGGTTCAATTGGTCTTGAGCGCCGGGACGGCGCGGGCCGCGTCCTGGGGCGCAATGCCGGGTGCCGGAGCCGCGCTGATCGTCTCGGTCCGGCGCATCACCCGCCCGGCGCGCTGGATCGCCCGAACCAGCCGCGGATAGACTCCGCAGCGGCACAGGTTGGGTACGGCGGCGGCGATATCCTCCGGGGTCGGGTCGGCGTTGCGGGCCAGCAGCGCCGCGGCGGCCATGGCGATGCCGGGAGTGCAGAACCCGCACTGGATCGCCTGCTCGGCCACCAGCGCCTGCTGCACGGGATGCGACCGGTCGGCCGATAGCCCCTCGATCGTGGTCACCGCGCGGCCTTCGACCTCGGCCAGCGTGACCAGGCAGGACCGCAGCGCCTCGCCATCGATCAGCACCATGCAGGCCCCGCAATCGCCCACCCCGCAGCCATATTTGGTGCCGGTCAGGTTGGCGACGTCGCGCAGCGCCCACAGCAGCGGGGTCTGCGCATCGACCGAGAATTCGACCGGTCGGCCGTTGACGGTCAGGCGGGGCATCGGCCTGCCGCGCTCAATCGCGCCAGCTGCGGTCGATCCGGTCGATCCGGCGCAGCCAGGCGTCGAAATCGGCCGCGCCCGGCAGGGTGCCCGGCACCTGCGATTCGTGCAGGTCGCGCTGGTGCACGGCGATCACTTCGTCGGGCACGACCAGCGGCTTGCCCGCCGCCATGGTCGCCAGCTGGACTTCGCAGGCGCGCTGCAGCGACCAGTGCATGATGAAGATTTCCGGGATCGACCGGCCCAGGATGACCGGCCCGTGGTTCTTCAGCATCAGGATCCGCTTGTCGCCCAGGTTCTTCAGCAGCCGCTCGCCTTCCTCGGCGCGGACGGTGACGCCTTCGAAATCGTGATAGCCGATCCGCCCGGCAAAGTTGCAGGCATAGAAGTTGACCGGCTGAAGCCCGCCCTCAAGGCTGCTGACCGCCATGGTCGCAGTCGTGTGGGTGTGGCAGATCGCATGGGCCCAGGGTACATGGCGGTGGAAGTAGCTGTGCTGCACGAACCCGGCCTTGTTGACCGGATAGGGGCTGCCATCCAGCGTGTTGCCGTCGATATCGATCTTGACCAGGTTGCTGGCGCAGACTTCGGAATAGAGCAAGCCGAACGGGTTGATCAGGAAAGCCCCTTCCTCACCCGGAACCTTGACCGAGATGTGGTTGTAGATCGATTCCGACCAGCCCAGGTGATCGAAGATCCGGTAGCAGGCCGCGAGCTGCTGGCGCAGCTGCCATTCTTCCTCGCTGCAATCGAGGTTGCGGCTGTGGGGGTTGAGCTGGGTGGCCAAGGTGTGTCTCCCGTCGGGTTGTTCTTCGCTACTGATCCTAATCCAGTCAGCGGCCGATGGATAGGCGCAAACCGGCCCAGAAAGTGCGCGGCGTGCCAAGGTCGATCGAGGTGCCCTGGCTGCGGGTGACGATCCGTTCCCCGGTCAGGTTCTCGGCCCTGAAGACCAGCGAGATACCGGGGGCAAGCGGGACTGTGGCCCAGGCATCCAGCGTGGTCATGGCCGGCAACCGGTCCATCCCCAGATCGTCCTCGAACTGGCTGGACACGTGCCGCAGCGTGGCGGCCAGCAGCCAGCCCTGTCCCGGCCGCCAGGTCAGCGTGGTGCTGGCGGCGAAGACCGGAACCTGTGCCGGGCGCTTGCCGTCCAGCCCGGCCGAAATGCCGCTGCCTTCAACCTTGGCGTCGACCAGCGATAGCGTACCGTCCCACTGCACCGGCCCCAGCGTGACCTTGCCCGCCGCCTCGATCCCGCGCGCGCGGACCGCATCGACATTGCGCCGCTCGCGCAGGTTGGGGGCGATGGTGACATTGGCAATTGCCCCGTTCACCCGGTTGTCAAAGGCTGTCAGTTGCAGCTCCACTGCGCCCAGCTTCAGATCGAACCCGCCCTCGAAGCCGAACAGGCGCTCGTTCTCCAGCGCGGCATTGGCGCGGGTGGTGACGGGGAAGACAACGAAAGGCCGGTAAAGCTCGTTCAGCGTCGGCTGGCGCATCCCGTCATAGACCGAGGCGCGCAGCGTCAGCCCCGGCGCGGCATCCAGCAGCACCCCGCCGCGCAGCGACAGGTCCCACCCGGCCCGCTCGGGATAGGCATTGGCGGTGGCGACAGTGCCGGCGGCATTGCGTTCCACGAAACTGCCGTCCTTTACCCACCAGCGGTCGAGCCGGGCCGATCCGGTCAGCCGCAGCGAGCCGAGCATGCGGTCATGTTCGATATAGAAACCCAAATCGTCATTGGTCCCGCCGGCCTGTCGCCGAGCGGTGACCGCGCCGGTTCCCGCGTTGAACGCCACTTCGCGCAAGGATCCGCTGGCCCGCCGCCAGTCGATCCCCAGCCGCAGCGAGTGCGCATCGTCCACCGGCGGGCGCAATTCCAGTTTGCCGCCAAGGCCGGTGGAAGGCGTGGCCTGCTGGTCGAGCGTCTTCCTGAAGCTGGTCGCGCTGATCACCACGTTGGAAAAATCGCGCGCCTGGACATAGCCCAGCAAGTCGAACTGCCAGCGCCCCCGCCCGACCAGCCGGAGCGAGGCATCCTGCCCGGACTGGAACGAATCCGCCCCGGCAAAGCGCAGCGTGCGCCGGTCCTCGAACACCAGCACCCGGCCCTGCAATTCCAGATCGGCTGCCAATGGAGCCGCGGCGCGCAGCGAGGTGGACCAGCTGTCGAACCGCGCCCGCGCGCTGGCCGGCACGCGCTGGCTCTCGGGCGTGGTCCAGAACCCCTGCCCCCGATCCCAGCGGCCGCTGACCACGACATAGCCATCCCCCAGCCGGGGGGCGATCGTGGCGGAAAGCTCGCTTTCGCCCCGATCGTTCAGCGCCAGTGCGGCCTCGCCCAGCGGCAGGCCGCCCGGGCGGGCGCTGACCATGTCGATGGTGCCGGCCACGGCCCCCGCGCCAAAGGCCCCGGTCCCGCCGCCCCGGATCACCGTGATCCGGTCCAGCCGCTCCGGTGGCAGGGCCACGAACGGCACGTGGCCAAAGAACGGGTCGGTCACCGGCACGCCATCGAGCAGCACCAGCGTCCGGCTGGAAGCATTGCCGCCCAGCCCGCGCAGCGTCACGCCTTGCGCGGTGGGATTGGATGAGCGGCTGTCAGAGCGGCGAAACTGCTGGAAACCGGCCACCGCGCCCAGCACATCGTCGAGCCGCCCGGACGCGGAAGCCGCGGTCCGGTCGCGCTCCAGCACTGTCACGGCATAGGCCGCGAGCAACGGCGACGGATCGAGCCCCTGGCCCGTAACAACGATTTCGGCTTCGCCCCCTTCCGCCTCGGCATGGGCAGCGGATGGCAACAGCAGGGCAGCGGCAACTAGCGGGGCAGCACGGGCGATCATCGGCTTCGCGCCTAATGGCCGTACCTGGCCAAGGCAACTGCCCTATCGATCAGGAGCGCCCAGCCAGGCGTGCGGAATCCAGCCGGTCCAGCCATGGCCAAGGTGCGAACCTTCGATCCGCACCATGGGCCCGAGATTGGTCATCACCCGGTCTCCGGCCGGATCGACCACCTTGTCACCGTCGCGCAGTTCGCCGCGATAGCGGGCATCCTGACCCGACCCGGTCTGCAGCACCCGGAACGCCGTAACGGTTACCACAGGGCCAGCCCCGTCCGGCGCTGGGACAAAGAAGGTCTCGGTAACGTTGAACAGCCCGCAATCTTCCCACGGCATGCCGCATTCGACCGGCTGGAACCGACCGATCGGCGTTTCAACCGGGTCTGACCCGCGCGGATGCACAACGTAGCCCTGCTCGTCATAGAAAGCGCCATGGCGGCTTTCGCTCTTGCTGCCCAACCCATGGATGACAACCTGATAGGTCAACCGCTCGGGCCGCGGCGGCAGCCAGTACTGCGGAATCCAGCCAGTCCAGACCTGTCCAGCAAACTTGCCCTCCAGCCGGACGAAGGGTCCCATCGGCGTTTCGACCCGGTCGGCCAGCGGCACCGGCCGGGTCCCGGCGAACAATTCGCCGCGGTAGGTCGGACCTTCGGCTGTTTCGATTCGGCTGACCCGGAACAGCGTCGGCCCGGCAATGGTCGGATCGTTGGCCGGTCCGTCGGGCGCGAACCCGTCGGTCTGGCGCAGATCGCCACAGACGCTCCACAAATGGGTGCAGCCGACCCGCTCGAACGCCCCGATCGGCGTCTGGAACGGTTGCAGCGCAGACCTGTCCGGCTGCGGCTGACCCTTGTCATCCAACAGCTGCCCGCGCACCCCCTGACTGCGTGATCCGGGCGCAGTGACGACCATCTCGTAAAGCGCGGGCGCGTCGCCCGGCGGCGGCACCTGGGCCGATACGCCAGTAGCGATCGTCAGCAGGGAAAGCAGGGCGGGAAGCAGCAGACGGCGCATCGGCATTCTCCTCTGGTCGGGAAAATGCCGATGAGTCAGTCGGCGGGCATTGACTGCAATCAATGCACAGCGAGGCAGCACAACCGATAATCTATGCATTGGAGGATGCCATGCGCACGAAACATTATTTCATGATCGCCGCCCCATTGGCACTGCTGGGCAGTGTGTTGGCTGCCAGCGCTCAGCAACAGGACTTTGACTTGCCGGGCCGGAAGGCACCGGACATTCCCGATGTGCCAGTGCCCGAACCGACCCCGAGCTGCGTCAGCTGCCCGTCTGGCTATCATTGCAACGACAATGCCGATGGCTGCGAGGCAGATGATCCGCCGCCGTCGCCTGATCCGACGCCCGAACCCGATCCGACGCCCGAACCCAGCCCGGACGAAACCGACATACCGGGCCGTTGATATGACAACGCGTTTTCCCTTGTTGCGGGGTGCCATTCTGGCCATCGGCCTTGCCACCGCAGCCGTGGCCCAGACCGGGCCGCTGCCGCTTCCCTCACCCCCGGCGGTCAGTCAGAGCGAGCCCGGACACGCCCCGTTGCAGGAGCGCTACAACCAGCTGGTCCAGCGCCAGCGCGCCTTCAACCAGGCGCGCGATGCGCACAACGGCCGATGCCTGGGAATTCCAACCAACGAGAGCGCGAGGATCGCGGCCTGCCACCAGAGCAAGCAGCAGCTGGATCGCGAACGCGCCGCCTATGGCCTGGCGTTGCGCGATTACGAGGCCAACCAGGCGTTCTGGCAGGGCCGTACACTCTATCTGCGCGGGGACTATGACGGGGCGATAGCCCAGTACCATCGCGCCCTCGGCCTCTCGACCCGCCAGGGCGCGTTTGACGGACACGTCGGCGACGAAATCGACCTGGCCCGCGCCGCCAAGGCCGCGAAAGCGGGCGACATGGAAGCCGCCAACACCCTGCTCTGCCAGATCGAAGACCGCCGCAACGCCCGGCCCGGCTGGCTGGAGACCCAGGCGCAACAACTCTTCGGCAAGGTCAGAACCTGGATGCTGCGGTACCGCAAGAAGTTCGAAGTCCGCACGTCAGGCGGAATCTGCGCGGTCCGCGGATAACTGGCCGGGAAGCAGGAAACCGGTGCGCATTCGGGCCTCGAATTGAAGCAGATATCATTAAGATTGCTGCAAAAACAGGAAATCAATCAATCTGATGCGCCGTCTGCCGCGGCGAGATTCCCCACTACTCATTCCCCGTATTCGAGAGGCATTCGCGAGTCGCAACCCGGAATCGATTCGCATCACGTTTCGCGCAGCACCGGCCGAAGTTTTCCGCGCATTGGATCAACTACTTAACCCAAGTCTTATCCAAAGTTGACTTCAATCAAGTTGATGCGCACCCCTTAATGTAACCTAAGTCACGATACCCGGTGGGGCTGCTGCTTTGCGGCGGTAAGGGGTGTCTTGCTTACAGACAGGGAGTGGTTGAATCATGACAAACCGAACAATGCGCCGGAACATCCTTCAGGGAGCCTCCGTCCTCGCCATCTGCGTTGCCGTGCCAGTCGCCGCACAGACCGTTCCGATCAACGGCGGGGCGCCGCTGCCCAACCCGTTCACAACGCTGGTTGCCGATAGTTACCATGGCGGCGTCACTTCAACCGGCGACAACCCGAGCGCGGTGGTCGATAACCTGTCCAACGGCGAAGTTGCCCAGGTGTCCGAAGATGCGACCCCGGCCTCGCTGACCAATGCCGGCACCGTGACGGTAACCGCCAGCGCCACCGGCACCGGCAATGCCGTCGCATCCGTCGGCAATGCCACACCCGACGTTCCGGCCACCGGATCCTACCAGTCGGCCATCACCCAGAAGCACCTGCTCGGCGATGTCGAGGGTGCGACCTGGAATGCCTCGGCAACATTGATCAACACCGGCACCGTGCGGGTCCGGGCGATTGCTTCCTCGTCCGACGGCAATGCCTCGGCGACGGTCTATGGCGGCATTTCGCAGGTCGCTTCGGTTGAAACCAAGGGCCGCACCGCCACGGCGGTGATGAACAACAGCGGCACGACCGAAGTCAGCGCCGCAGCCAGCGGTGCCGGTACGGTCACCGCCGCGGTCGGCACCGGCGGAGAAACCGGCTCGCCGGCAATCCGTCAGTTCGTGTTCTCGTCCAAGAGCGCCGACGTGACCACGACCGGCAACGGCTCGATCGTCAATTCGGGCTCGGTCACCATCGCGGCCAGCGCCACCCCGCTGATCGCCGGAACCACCAGTGCCAAGGCCAGCGTCACCGGCGGCATCGTCCAGCAGGTCCAGGCGACCGGACGCGGCAACAGCAACCTGACCGCCGGGGTCAACAACACCGGCACGCTGAATTTCAATGCCACGGCCGGGGTCGGTCCGGGTACGGCGCTGACCGCTACGGCCTTTGCCACCGAAGTGCTGACCCAGCGGGTCCAGGCCAATGGCGGCGGGCTGCAAAGCGATTCCGCCACCGGCTGGAACGATGTCGCCAATGTCCAGATGACCAATGGCGGCACGATCAACCTGACCACCAATGCCACGGCGGTGCAGTCTGCCACCTCGCTGGTGGGCGTGAAGGCCATTCCGGCCGATTTCGGCCAGTATGCCGATCTCTACCCCAACAGCTATGGTCCCAACGGTGTCGGCGTGGGGACGGACAGCGGTTATCAGCTGTTCGGCAACGACAGCCCGATCATCAGCGAACACGGCGTGATCTCGCAGCGCGCCCAGGCTAACGGCTGGGGCGATGACGTGACGACCGTCACCTTCACCAATGCGGCAGCTGGCACGATCAACATCAATGCCGGTGCGATAGCCACCAACCCCGAGGGCAATGCGCGGGCGCTCAATGCTGCAGCCGGGCTGATCGTCCAGAAGACCCAGGCCAACGGCTCGGGCAACGACACCTCGACCGCAAGCCTGACCAATGCCGGGCGGATCAACATGGTGATCGGTGCCTCTGGCACTGCCACCGGAGGCAATGCTTCGGCCGTATCGGCCGTATCCAATGCGATCCACCAGGTGGCCGAGGTTACCGGGCCGACCAAGTTCGCGCTTGATACCGGGGGCGGAACCGGCGGTGGCGGCGGTGGCGGTGGCGGCGGAGAGCCAGCCTCTGCCGATGCCTCTGCCCTGGCCGTGCCTTCGGAAGGCGAACCGACCTTTGGCTACTACACCAATATCGGGGAACTGGCCTTCACCAATGCCGCAAGCGGCGTGGTCGATATCCGCTCCAGCGCAACCTCCAGCGCAACCGGCGGTGGTGCGGAAGCGCACACGTATGTCGATGCCGGCCTGCTGCAGGCAGCGCAGGTCGATGGCGGCACTCCGGTGGCCAGCTTCAGCAATCAGGGCAATTTCACCGTCCAGTCGACTTCGGTCGCCAGTGGCAGCGGGGCCTTTGCCAGCGCCGGCACGGCCGGGCTGGTGCTCGATGCCGGCTTCCCGGTCGATGAAGGCCGCCTGCCCACCGCGCATGACGTGACCGGTGTCAGCCAGGTCCTGCTCGGCAAGGCAACCGACGCGCGCTTCACCAACTCGGGTACGGTTGGCGTGACCGCCTCGGCCACGGCCAACGGCGGCACCGAAGGCGCGGGCGCGCTCGCTTCGGCGGCGGGTTACCGCGTCACCGGTGAGCCGGTCGGCGTGACGGTCCTCAACAGCGGAACGGTCGCGGTTTCGGCCACGGCCAATACCACCGGTTCTGCCGAAGCGGTGCGTTTGGCCAATGCCAAGGCCACCGGCATGGGCTTCTATGCCAACTATGTGCCGCTTCCCGAACTGCCCGACATCGTGCACGGCGGCGGCAGCGAGGAGCATGGCGGCAAAGGCGGCCATCCGGCCGGCGACGAGGAGGAAGAGCCCGAAGTCCCGACCTATGCCCTGACCGGCACGGTGACCAACACCGGCACGATCTCGGCCCTGGCCCGCTCGACCGGCAATTCCTCGATCCCGGACGTCGAACTGTCGTTGCCCGGCAGCATCGTCCCTGGACAGAGCCTGACAATCGGCTCGACCGCGGTGGGCGTGGAGTTCGTCTCGGCCTCCAACACCGTCACCATGGAGAACCGCGGCGTGATTGATGCGGCGGCCATGACCGACGGAGCCCCGGCGAAGGCCTACGGCATCCGCGTGCTCGACTATGAGAACAGCTGGGATGTCCAGGCCGGCGAAGGCGATGTCTTCACCCTGTTCAACAACGGCGGGTCGATCGTGGCCCGGCAGAGCACCAATCTGGGCACCACCTGGAAGCATGGCCTGGCCATCGACACCAGCATGGCGCCGAATGCGGTGAACATCCGCTTTGCCGGCAACAGCAGTGTCTATGGCGACATCGACATTTCGGCCGACGATACGATCACGATCCTGAGCGGGACGACCTCGCTCGACGGGTTCATCAACCCGGACGAGGACCTGGAAGGCAGCCTGACCGTCAACTCCGGGGCAACGCTGATCCTGCGCGATCCGCGGGTTGCCAACCCGGCCTATGACGGCCCGGCGGGGGGCTACCTGAACAGCTTCACCATGCAGAGCGGCTCCACCCTGGTGCTCGAACTGCCGATGAACTCGGGCTCTTCCCCCACCGGCCTGCTCAGCCCGGCCAGCGCGGGGATCGGCACGCTCAGCGTCCACACGCCCTACAACCAGATCATCACCAACACCGCCGTCCTGAACGGAACATTGGAAGTGCGGGTGTGGACTCCGAACGGGCTCTACAACAACACATACAACTATCAGGACATCATCAACGCCAACACGCGGACCGGGACCTTCTCCAACGTGGTCACCAGCACCCGTTCGGCGCTGCTGACCCCGACGGCGGTCTACGATTCGGCAGCCAATGTCGACCTGACGATCGTCCGCGTGCCTTTCGGAGCGGTGCCGGGGCTGACCTTCAACCAGAAGGCCACCGGCGACGGGATCGAATCGGTGTATACCCCCAGCCAGACCGGACCGTTCGGAACCCTGCTGGCCAACCTGTTCCTGCAGACCCCGGCCACCTATCCGGGCGCGCTGGATCAGCTTTCGGGCGATCAGTATGCCGGGCAGATCCAGAACCTGCGCAACGGCAGCCTGCAGGTGAACAGCCTGCTGTCCGACCAGATCGACTGCGCGATCAGCAAGGACAAGGTCGATGCCTGCCGCAATCCGGATGGCGGTATCAGGCTGTGGGCGCTGGGCGGCTTCAACGAAAGCCGGGTCGATGCCGATGGCAATGCCCCGGGCTATGAAGGCGACAGCTGGTTCGCCCTGCTCGGCCTCGATTACACTGTCGGCAACTTCACCGTCGGTGCCTTCGGCGGCTATCGCAAGAGCGAGGCGGACTTCACCCGCAACAGCGGCAAGATCGATGTCGATGGCTACCAGGTAGGCCTGCTGGCCGGGTACGATGTCGGCTCGTTCTACCTGAGGGCACACGGCAGCTATGCCGCGCTGGACGGCACCAGCACCCGCACGGTGGGGATCCTCTCCACATCGGGCGTGATCTCGGGCAAACCTGAATACCAGGTCTGGTCCGGCTATGGCGAACTGGGCGCGCGCCTGCCGCTCGGCAAGACCTGGCTGACCCCGTTCGTCGCGGTCGACTACACCGACGTGAAGCTGAAGGGCTTCACCGAAACCGGTGTGCCGGGTGCCAACCTGCAGTTTGCCGACCAGAGCCAGAGCCAGACCACCCTGCTGGCCGGGATCAAGTGGGCGGCGGACCTGGGCGGGGTGATCCCCGAACTGAAGGTAGCCTATCGCAACGACAGCGGCGATCCGTTCTTCACCAGCACCGCGCGGTTCGCCGACGGTCCTGCGGGCGGATACTTCACCGTGCGTTCGCCGGTGACGGACAACGACTCGGTGATGGCCGGGTTCAGCATCGCCGGGGTGCTGGGTGACAAGGTGACCGGCCGGATCGGTTATCAGGGCCGCTTTGCCGACGGGCTGAAGGACAATGCCTTCTACGGCAGCCTGGTGGTCCGCTTCGGCGGCAGCAAGGCCCCGCCGCCGCCTCCGCCGGCTCCGACCCCGCCGCCCCCGCCGCCTCCGCCGCCGGTGGCCGAAGTGGCTCCGCCGCCGTCGCCCGCCCCGGTCTGCAACAAGGGTCCGTACATCGTGTTCTTCGATTGGGACAAGGCGGAGATCACCCCGGAAGCGGCCGCAGTGCTGGACAGCGCGGTGGTGGCCTATGGCAACTGCCAGAGCGTGCCGATCATGCTGGCCGGCTATGCCGACCGGTCCGGCACCGAGAAGTACAACCTGGCCCTGTCGGAACGCCGCAATGCTTCGGTCCGGGTCTACCTCGGCCAGCGCGGCATTCCAGATGCCGCCATGTCGAGCCAGGCCTTCGGGGAAAGCAACCCCCGCGTGCCCACCGCCGACGGGGTGCGCGAACTGCAGAACCGCCGGGTGGAAATCACCTACGGTCCGGGTTCGGGCATGTAGGCTTCGGAGACACTCCCTGTCCTCCGAAGAGGGGGCCGGCGCCAGTCGGCCCCCTTTCCCGTTCCGGCTGCTGCGTAACCTCGGGCCTTGATCGGGATCAATGCGAAGACCTCCCGCGTGCGTAACTTACGATACATTCAAGAGCAGGCCACACGGCCCGCTCCGACCGGGAAGGAGATGATCGATGCGCGCAATCAGAAAGCTGACCGTGCTTGGCGGACTTTCGGCCGTGGCCCTTGCCTTGGCAGGCTGCGCCACCACCGGCCCCTATTACCAGCCGCTCGAAGCGGGCCACGCCTCGCGCGGCGGCTATTCCGAAATAAGGCTGGGCGAAGACCGTTTTGAAGTGACCTTCGTCGGCAACCGGCTCACCTCGCGCGAGCAGGTCGAGACCTATCTGCTCTATCGCGCGGCCGAACTGACGCTGCAGCAGGGCCAAGACTGGTTCGTGATCGAACAGCAGGGCATGGAGCACACGGTCGAGCGCGAAACCTGGGTCGATCCGCGCTATTCGCCGTGGTTCGCCCGCGATTATGGCTATTGGCGGCCATACTGGCGCTATTACGGGCCGACCATCGGCTGGCGCAGCTGGTACCCCTATGGACGCGATCCGTTCTGGGCCGACCACATCGACGACCGCACTGTCGAGAGGTTTGAAGCGAAAGCTAACATCCGGATGGGCAACGGACCACTTCCGAAAAGTGGGCCAGGTGTCTTCGTGGCTCGAGAAGTAATTGAGCGGCTTGGTCCGAGGATCCAGCGGCCCAAACCCTGAATCATAAGGTCAGGGATCAGCTGCGCCAGTGCAGCCTTGCCGCTAAGACCGAGTTTCCTGGGCTTGGTTCTGCGACGCTTGCTCTTGCCCGTCGTCCGCACCGGAGGCGTTGGCTATTGTGTGGTCGAGCCTCACCTGCCGAAAGGCTGTGGCGATATTTCATTCGCCTTTCGGCAGGTCAGCAGCACTAACAAGCTTCAGGTCTCCGCGCCACTTCAAAGCATCCGGCACCGACCGCCTTCTCCCCGAGGCAACAGATCTGGCAGCCGCCAAGATTTTCGGAAATCATCAGGCAATTTGCCTGTTTGGCACATGTGGTAACAATGCTTCGCGGCCCTTCCAGTGCCCCCCAAATACGCTGAATCTTGGGGGCACCAGCAGACACACCGAAACGCCTTGAGAGACAATTTATCTCTCAAAACCCCCGGAATTTCAAGCTTTCAGGAATGTCGGGAAGCAAGGAACTGGTGCCGCTTACGTGACTCGAACACGTGACCCCATCATTACGAATGATGTGCTCTACCAACTGAGCTAAAGCGGCGAACCTAGTCTGGTGCTTGGAGGCCCGAGCCGGGTTTCGTGAAGCCCGGTTTGCTGCGTCCGCGCGGCGTCTAACCCATATATCCCGAACAACGCAAGCCCGCTGCGCAAATGATCCATTGTCTAACCTGTTTGGGGACAAGCGATGAGCAATCATCTTATCTCCATAACCTACAAGCGCGTCCTAGGCAGCGGGACACGCAAGGCACTGATGGTACTGTTCGCGGACAAAGCCAGTGACGATGGTCGAGGCATCTATGCATCCAAGCAAACGATGGCAGATGAACTGGACCTCTCGAAACAGACCGTTATCAGCACGATCAAAGGCCTGATCGACGACGGGTTGCTTTCCGAGGTCGGCGAGCGCGCGTGCGACACGGGCCACACGGTCGAATATGCGATCAACGTGGATGCGCTGATTGCGTTGCCGCTGGTCGAATACGAAAAGAGACGCGCCGAACGGGCCGAAGCCCGTAAACGTGCTTCACCGGTCAAGAAGCTTGACCGGTCAACGGATTTGACTGCCACCGGTCAAACAGCTTTACCCAAACCCTTATCAAAACCCTTTACCCCCCAAACCCCCCATTCGGGGCAAAGCGACGCACGGGACGGCGGCGATCAGTATTGGCGAACGCCGCCAGGCAAGAGCTGGGCCGATGTTGGACAGATGCTTCGAAAGCTGGAAGGTAAACCCGAACGGCGCTCGCGCCGCGATCAGCCGCTACCTGCATCTAACGCACTGCCCGCGGAACGCAAAAGCTACCGTCCCGTCCGAGCCAAGGCGCGCGAGACAGACCAATCAGCAATCATGCACGCCGCTTTGCGCCGCGACATGGGCAGCACATTATATGAACAGTGGCTTCAGCATGCAGCCATGATCTACGATGCTCCAGGCGCAATCGTCGTTGTTAGCAATCAGTTCCAGCAAACATGGATTGAAGACCGGTTCCGCCCAAAACTTCTAAGGGCCGCGCGTCAGGCCTTCGGGGATGGTGTCAGCTGGGTACGGGTGCAGGTCGATCAACATGGCTGATTGGCCCTACAACACACAAGCGTGGCAGAGATTGAGGAGGCTAAAGCTTGCCACGAGGCCCCTTTGCGAGGGATGCGAGGCCATGGGAATGATGACCGCAGCCAATACTGTAGACCATCGCGTTCCGGTCAGTGAGGGCGGAAATCCTTTTCCAGAATTGGAGGGCCTTGCCGCCTATTGCGCACCCTGCCATTCGGCCAAGACGGCGCGAGGAAGCGAGGCCGGGGCAGTGTCAACGCGCAAGCCACGCAAGGGCTGCAATCCCGATGGAACACCGCTTGATCCACGCCACCCCTGGCACACCAAGGCGTCTGCTAGCGTCGTTCGATCGGGAACGCCTCGGAGAAAATCGCTTGGAGCTGACGCCTCTGGACCGGCGAGGGAGACAAAAATTGAGTTAGTTTCGCTTCGGGCCGGGCAGTGCGCCGCGACCGATCCGCTGGACGATGACCTTGGTGACCTATGGGATTGAGGGGACCAGGAGCCGCACGGCAGCTTGCCGCAGCCGGCGGGATGAAGCCGCGCGCGCCAGCGCCGCTATTCGAGGGCTGGGACGCTCCCAGCACGCTCCCGTTGCACCATGCCTGGCAAGAAGACGGCTTGACCAGATCCGAGCGCGTGATTGCGTTCATCCAGAGCTTGCCGATCACCAAGGGCTTTGGCGCTGGCGAGCGGATACAGCTTGATCAATTCCAGATCGACTGGATCGAAGGCATCTATCAGGACGACGAAAGCGGCGAACGCGCCGTAAGGACGGGCCTGTTGAGCGTGGCGCGCGGCAACGGCAAGACGGTCCTATGCGCCGCATTATGCCTGGCGCACCTGATCGGGCCGGAAAGCGAGCCGCGCGGCGAATGCTACAGCGCCGCCGCAACGCGGGATCAATCAGCGCTGATCTATGCGGAAATGGAAGCGATCATCCTGGCAACGCCCTGGATGGCGGCGCGGCTCAATTTGCAGCGGTTCCACAAGCGGAT
Organism: Sphingomonadales bacterium; assembly: GCA_017302615.1. Taxonomy (GTDB): domain Bacteria; phylum Pseudomonadota; class Alphaproteobacteria; order Sphingomonadales; family Sphingomonadaceae; genus Novosphingobium. The sequence goes on along the minus strand of JAFLDB010000003.1, from coordinate 224,717 downwards.
CGAGGACAGCGTTACCGGTTCGATCTATCGGGCGCTGGCCAGCGATGGCGGATCCGTTCATGGCTTGGCATCGTCCTTCGTTGTCTGCGATGAGCTGGCACAGTGGAAGCGGCGCGAGCTTTACGACGTGCTGCGCACTTCGCTGGGCAAGCGGCGCGAGCCGCTGATGCTGGTGATCGGCACCCAATCCCCGCACGCTGAAAACGTCATGTCGGAAATGGTCGATTATGCCAGGCGCATCGCGTCCGGAGAGATCGAGGATCGCAGCTTTCACGGCGCGGTTTATGCCGTACCCGATGATGCCGACCCGTTTGATCCGGCGAATTGGCCGCTGGCCAACCCAGCGCTGGGCAAGTTCCGTTCCGAACGCGAGCTGGCCGAGGAGGCGGCGCGGGCGCGCCGGATGCCCACTTTCGAGCCTGCCTTTCGCAACCTCTATCTCAATCAGCGGGTGGACGCCGAACCCAAGGCGATAAACCCGGCTGAATGGGAGGCATGCGGCGCGCCGGTTGATGTGGCGGCGCTAGCGGGTCGCCCCTGCTATGGCGGGCTTGACCTGTCCAGCACGCGCGACTTGTCTGCATTGGTGCTTTACTTCCCGGAAGACGGCGGCGCGGTGTTGAGCTTCGCATGGTGCCCGAAAGAAAACCTGGCCGAGCGCGAGGAGGTCGATCGCGTACCCTATCGCACCTGGGCAAAACAGAATTACATCACCCCGACGCCAGGGCGGGCCATCGACAAGCGCTTCATCGCCGCCGCGCTGGGCCAGATCGCCAGCCAGTTCGAAGTTCGCGGCATCGCCTTTGACCGCTTCGCCTTTGTGGACCTGCAAGTGATCCTGAACGCCGAAGGGATCACACTGCCCCTGGTCGAATGGGGTCAGGGCTTCAGGTCAATGGGGCCAGCGGTGGACGCCTTCGAAACCGCGATGCTTTCAGGCCAGCTGCGCCACGGAATGCACCCATTGCTGCGATGGTGCGCCGGAAACATGATCTATGAAACCGACCCCGCAGGCGCGCGCAAGCCAAGCAAGAACAGGTCAATCGACCGGATCGACCCTATGGTTGCGCTGATCATGGCATGCGGATTGGCAAGCCGTGACGAGGGGCAAAAAGTCTATCAGGGTGCGGGCATTTCATGGCTATGAACGCGCGTCCTGCATGGCGCTATTTAAGCTGGCCCCGCAGGAGCTGGCGGATAGCTTCCGGCCTCGATGGCCTCGGTGTGTCTTGCGCGGCAATCCATTGGTCAAGCGCCGCCAGTTCGGCGGGTGCAAGCCGGACATTAATGGGCGTTGCCCCGATCTTAGGCCTACCCCGCAAAGATTTTCTAGCGCCAGTTATTGACATTGCAATTTCCTAGTGCCAGAAAATACGAGCCAGGACAAGGCTGCAACCTTGCCCCAGCTCTGATCATCAACGCCTGTCAGGAGGCTTCAATGACTATTTCCCCATTACGCCCGCAATCCCACTACGGCAACGCCAGCGACTGCATTGTCGGGGCGTTCCTTCAGGCTCTCGATTTGAAGAAGGCCGCCCAGGAAGATCACAGCCTGGATTGCGTCTTCCCTGGCGCGGCATTCGAAGGGATGCTCGATACCGTTGCTGATGAGGGGATCAGCACTCCCGCCCATGCGGCCTTGGCGATCGCAGTGGCAATCTACCGGGTCGAAGAACTGCTCGAACGCGGGGCCGAACGCGATAGTGGCTTCGACCTTGCTGACCAAATCGCCTTGGAGCGCGTGCGGCTGACGCTTCACCATCTTTGGGACTTTGGCGAAAAACCCGAGGAGTTAACCCCGATTGCCAATCATTTTGACTTGAGGATGCCGCGCCAGTCGATCCTCGCAACCTAATTAATTCGGCGTATCATACCATATTGACAGCTTGGCTTATTCGGCGTATCACGCCATACAAATGGCAAAGCTTAGCGATCTTGTTTCGGTTTTTGCGTCTCACGACGTGGACGCGACCGGCACGTTGACCTTGTTTTCCCGACGGTTGCGGGAAGCTGGGCGCGTGAGCAAGGCAAAGCGCGGCAAAGGGGCAGCCACAATGACGCATCTGGACGCGGCGCGCTTTCTGATTGCGCTGGGTGCCACAGATCATCCAGAACGGGTGCAGGACGTAGAACCGTTCTTCAGTCGCGCCCTCCCCCTTTGCCGTCCCGGCGCGGTTGACGGCTTGCCCGACATTCTGCGCGAAATCTTGGACGACGAGATGGAGCTGGATCGGGCGGTCGCATACCTGATCAAGCACGTGTCCAATATAGCCGTAGGCGACGTGTCCTCTACGTGGCTGGAAATTGACCGCGCCAACGGGGGGGCCATGATCCAGATGGGCAATTCAGCTTTGTTCTTCGAACAGCCCCAAATGCGCGCGCTGCACTTGTCCGAAGGCACGCACGGCGACAGCGCCTTCGATCAGAAGTTCGATGAAGCTGCGCGCGAAAGCGCCACCTTTGCGACCGGCAAGTGCATCAAGGCGACGTTCTTTGTCGGCATTTTGATGCACCTAAACCGCACGCTTTCAGATCGGGGGAGAGCTACCCCATGACAATTTCCGGCCCCGGAAAGTCGAAGGAAGCGGCCCGCCGCCTTCGGCACTTCGCTCTCACGGGCGGGGCAGCGGTGGTTTCCTGCCGCAAGGGCACCCGTGAGAGCAACCCGACCGCCAACGTCGAGAGACAGTCGGCAATCTCCGCGCCGGGGGAGAAATCCCCCGGCCAGACAGAAAGGCAATAACATGACCAAGTTGAGTGAACTGCTCGAACGCCGCGCCGCTGCGCTCGACACCATGAAGGCCAACGAGGAGGCGGGCGGCACTGCCTTCGACACGGCCAAGGCCGAATTCGATACGCTGACCATCCAGATCGAGCGCGCCCGCGTGGTTGACAATGCCGAGCGCCAGGAGCGCGGACGCCCGCTGTCCGGTGATGGCCACCTGGAAACCGAGTTGCGCCAGTTTTCCATTCGTCGCGCCATTGCTGGGGCAGCCGGGATGGAGGGCGTTGACTGGGGCCGCGAGCGCGAAATGCAGGCCGAGCTGGCCAAGCGCGCCGGCCGCTCGCCGCAGGGGATTTTCATCCCGACCGAAGCCCTGGAAACCCGCGCCATCGTTTCGAGCGGCAACGGCGCGGATCTGGTCCCGACTGATCATCGGCCGGAACTGTATATCAGCGCACTGGCCGCGCAGAGCATTACCCGGGCAATGGGCGCTACCGTGCTGACCGGCCTTACCGGCAATGTCGATATTCCCAAGGAGGGGACCAGCCCGACGCCTGGCTGGAAGGCGGAAAACACGGACTTCGACAGCGGCGACGCCACTTTCGCCAACGTCGCCCTGACCCCCAAGCATTGCGGCACGATCACCGAATGGTCGCGCAACATGGTCCAGCAAAGCAGCCCCGAGATCGAGGGCTTGCTTCGCACCATGCTGGCCCGCAACATCGCCCTGGCGGTCGATAAGGCCGCGATCAACGGCGCGGGCACTGCCGAGCCTCTGGGCATCCTGAATACGTCGGGCATCCAGACGCAGGCCTATGCAACGTCGCTGCTGGACACCACGGCGGAAATGATCGCCAAGGCCGACATTGCCAATGTCGCGGCCAAGCGTTCGTTCCTGACGACGCCCGGCGTTCGCAAGCTGGCGCTGAAGACCCTGGACCTTCAGGGCCGCCCGCTGGGCGTGGAAACCATCTTCCACAAGGAGGCGGTTTCCTTCAGCAATCAGGTTCCCACGAACCTTAACCCCAGCGCGAACAAGCATGGCCTGATCTATGGCGACTGGGCCGAACTGCTGATTGGCATTTGGTCCGAAATCGACATCCTGATCAATCCGTATGAAAGCGCCGCCTACAAGCGCGGCAACATTTCCATGCGGGCGATTGCCACGGTCGATACGGCATGCCGTCACCCCGAAGCATTTGTTTCGGCAACCGGGGTTGCAGTGGCATGACGGGCGCGGCTCCCCTTTCCATCGCCATGGAGCGGCGGGCATTTCCTGAAATTCGGGCGCTCGCAGGCCAGCGGCGCTTGGAGGGCTATGCCGCGACCTTTGGTAGCGAAGCGCGCCTTGGCGATATCGTGGAAACGATTGAGCCGGGTGCGTTTCGCGCTGCTCTTGCAGGCGACATTCTCGCCCTAATGGATCACGATCCAGGCCGCGTTCTGGGCCGAACCAGATCCGGCACGCTTCGCTTGGCAGAAGACAGCCGGGGGCTGGCTTTCTCGCTCGACCTTCCGGATACGCAAGCTGGCCGCGACATTTTGGCCCTGGCCGAACGCAGCGACCTTGGGGGAATGTCATTTGGCTTCCTTGTCCCGAGCGGTGGCGATAGCTGGACAGGCAACCGTCGAAGTTTGCAGGTCGTGGACTTGCGCGAAATCTCCGTTGTCAGCGCATTTCCGGCCTATCCCGACACCAGCATTGCCTTGCGCTCGCGCGATGCCGCAACCGGCCTTGGAGCGCGCCGCAGGGCAATCACAATTGCGGAGGTGCAGCTATGCGCCTGATTGAAACCATCGCCAGATGGTATGGCTTTGAACGACGCGCCGCCGATCCCAGCTGGGGCGCATTGTCAGCGGGCATTGGCGCGCCCGCTGCCGTAACCGCCCGCGCGGCGGAGAATATTTCCGCCGTCTATGCCTGCACGTCGGCAATCAGTTCCGCACTGGCCTATATCCCGGCGCTGGTGTACCGCCGCGATGCGCAAGGCAACCGAATAGAGGCTGGCAATCATCCCCTTGCCAGGCTGACCCGGCAGGGCGTCAACGCGCAAATGACGTGGCCAGAGTTCATCGAGCACCTAGTTGCATCGACATTGCTGACAGGCAACGGGCTGGCCGAGATTAAGACCAATCAGCGCGGCCAGGTAATCGGGCTGGAATTCATCCCGTGGGCGCGCGTTTCGGTGGAATACCTCGCCAGCGGGCGGCTCGCCTATGACATTGCTGACCCGCTGGGTAAGGGCCGCGCCAAACGCCTCTTACAGGGGGAAGTTCTGCACCTGCGCGACAGGACGGATGATGGCCTGATAGGGCGATCGCGGCTGTCCCGTGCTGGCGAAACTGTGTCTGGCGTGGCGGCGGCCAACACCTTCGCCAGGGGCTTCCTGGATCGAGGCGGATACCCTTCGGGCGTACTGTCCTATCCCGGTGTGATGAACGCCGAGACAAAAGCGGAAATCCAGCGGAGCTTTGCCGCCAGACACACCGGCACGCAAAACGTCGGGCGCGTGTTGGTGCTGGACAACGGCCTTACCTGGACGACGGCGGCAATCTCGCCAGAGGATGCCGAATTGCTCGAAAGCCGGAAGTTCGGGATCGAGGAAATTTGCCGATTATTCCAAGTGCCGCCGCCTCTGGTGCAGGACTACAGCCACAACACGTTCACCAATTCGGAGACGGCGGGCCGCTGGTTTGCCCAATTCACGCTGGCCCCGTGGGCGCGCAAGTTGGAAGCCGAATTCGCGCGAAGCGTATTTCCGGCCAATTCCGGCCTTGAACTGGAATTCGACCTTTCCGGCTTCTTGCGCGGCGATCCGAAAACCCGGTGGGATGCTCACAAGATCGCCATTGAAACCGGCGTGCTAGATCCGGACGAAGTGCGGCACGTCGAGGGCTGGAACCCACGCGCCAAGTCAGATCCTGCGCTATGACGGCGGCGGCTTCCCGGCGTGCCAGCTTTAAGCAGGCAGATGCAACGCGGGCGCTTCGAGCTGCCCAAAGGGCTGGCCTGCAACCCAGCGGCTACAAGATCGACCCGTCCGGGGCGATTATCGTGATGCTGAACGATGGCACGCAACACGGCCACGCCAGTCGCAACCCTTGGGACGACGAATTATTGCCATGAATAAGCGCCGGTCGAAATCCAATCGGTTCCTTCCCGAATACGTGTCGCGCTTCAAGGATCGACACGGGAAGTAACGGTTGCGCTTTCGGCGCAAGGGCTATCCCCCGAGGTACTTCACCGCGCCGCTTGGAACTGAAGCCTTCCGCCAGGAATATCATTGGTTCAACAGTGCCGAGGCCATTGCAGAGGCGCGCGAAGCCGCCGCGGCGGCGCGCTGCATTCCCGGCAGCATTGGTGACCTGTTGCGCCGCTATTTGGCGGTACCGGAGCGACTTGGCCCAAGTGAGGTTACCCAGGCCAAGGTTCGAAACATTCTCGAACGCTTTTGCGAAGGGCGCGAGGATCGACCCGTCAAGGGAATCAGCTTCGAGCATATCGACGCCATAATTGCGAAGGCAAGGATCAAGACAGTTGACGCCAAAGGGCGAAAAGTCGGCGGCGTTGAAGCCGCTCGCAAGCTGCGGAAAGAACTGCGCCGCTTTTTCGCCTTTGCGCGCAAGCTGGGCTGGATCGCGGTTAATCCGGTGGACGACTCGCAGCCGGTCAAGGTCGCGCCTGGCGAGCGTTCCACCGGCTTCTACACCTGGACCGAAGACGACATTATGGCATACCGGGCGCATTGGCCGCTTGGCACCAAACAACGCCTGGCAATGGAGCTGATGCTCTGGACCGATCAGCGCAAGGTCGATGCCATCCACCTTGGCCGCCAGCACGTCCGTAACGGCAAATTCCAGCTTCGTCAGTCTAAGACGGGCAAGCTGCTGACGCTGCCCATTGCGCCGCCCTTAGCAGCCGCGATCGACGCGATGCCCGAAACGGACGCCCTTTGCTTCCTGATCACCGAATGGGGCCGCCCGTTTTCGGTGAAGGGCTTCGGCGGTTGGTTCCGGGAGCAATGCGACGCGGCGGGCTTGCCCCAATGCACCGCGCACGGGCTTCGCAAGGCCACGATGCGGCGTATGGCCGAATTGGAAATGCCCAACAAGACGATGAAGTCGGTAAGCGGCCATTCGAAGGACGATGAAGTCGCGCGATACACCGAAGCGGCCAATCAGGAACGGCTTGCCGACGGCGCGATAAAGCGCCTTGTGGAATGGGAAATGTCTAACCCGGTTTCAAGGTTAGACGCTAATGAGGCTTAAAGCTATGTATTTACTCGCTAAGGGCGAGCGGTTGGAGGCCCGAGCCGGAATCGAACCGGCGTAAACGGATTTGCAGTCCGGTGCGTAACCACTCCGCCATCGGGCCTCGCAAGAAGGGGCGCCACTAGCTTAGCCCGCGCGGCGGCGCAAGGCGATTCAGGATAGCCGGGCGAAGCGAACCGTGCGGCGGGCCGGATCGACCGCTTCGAGCCTGACGGTGATCCGGTCACCCGGGCGCACCCGGCGGGCGGCGGTGCGGGCCACGACCGGCAGATCGCACAGCTGAATCCGCGCCCCGGCCTCACCCAGATCGGTGACGACTGCCGAAAAGTGTTCGCCCTCTCGTCCGGCAAGGATGGCCGCTTCCGCGAGATCGATCACCGCGCGTTCGATCTGCCCGCTGCGGGCGCCGGCCTTGGCCATCACCGGGCCGAGCCGTTCGAACGCTGTGCTGACCTCGTCCGGAACCGGCTGGCCATTGGCGACGGCGAGGGCGGCACGGATGACATAACGATCGGCGAGGCGGCGCAAGGGCGCGGTCATGTGGCAATAGGTCGCGGCCATCGCCGCGTGCCAGGGCACCACTCCGGGGCGGTAGGGGACATAGCGCGCCCCTTCCCCGGCGCGCCGGACGGCCAGCAGGAAGGCGGCGGCGCGCGGCTCGTCGGGATCGAGCAGCCGTTCGAACCGGGCCAGGCTGGCCTCGTGCGGCCACTCAAGGCCGAAGGCTTCGGCCGTAAAGCGCAGCCGGGTTTCGCCCCCCGCATCAGGTCCTTCCATCACCCGGAACAGTCCGGTCCCCGCCGCCAGCAAGGCATCGGCGACCGCCAGGTTGGTGGCCAGCGAAAGGGCCGCGTTCTGCCGTTCGGCCCGGCTGAGCGGGCGCAGGCGGAGAGTGTAGTGGCCGTCTTCGCCCCGCTCCACCTCCTGCTCGGGCGGATCGACCCGGGCCGCGCCGCGGGCATCGTCGGCGGCAGCCACCCGCCGGGCGAGTTCGGCAAAGCCAGCAGGCAGGTCTTCCGGCCGGACCGTCTCGTATCCCAGCTTGGCCCGGCTGCGGATCAGCGCGCGCTCGACCCCTTGCAGCACCGCCTTGCCGTCCGGGCCGATCCGGCTGGTGAAGATCACCGCGGGACGCGGGCCATCAGGCAGCAGGCTTGCCGCCGCCTCGCTAATCGCCTTGGGGTAGAGACCCGCTTTGCCATCGGGCAGATAGGTCGTCTCACCCCGCACCCAGGCTTCTCGATCGAGCGGGTCGTCATCGGCCATGAACCACGGCACATCGGCGATGGCATAGTGCAGCAACAGGTCCCCGCCTGCCGGTTGGATCGCGAAGGCCTGGTCAAGATCGGTCGAGCGGGCCGGATCGAGCGTGACGAAGGGCAGCCCGGTGCGGTCCGCGTGGGCGTCCGGCATCCGCCGTGCGGCAGCCTCAGCCGCAGCCTCAGCCGCCGGCGGAAACGCTGCCGGCACCTTGAACTGGGCGCGGATCGCGGCCAGCCCCTCGGCCAGCAGGCAATCGGGATCGCGCAACGCTTTCATGGCCTTGGGCTAGCGCGCGGGCACAGGCTTGCCAAGCGCGGCGGGGGATGGCGGGGCCATTTGACGTTGACGCGGCCCGCGCGCCCTTACTAAGCCGGGCAGGCATTTCCGGCCATGACCGGACAGGAGGGACAGTTCCATGAAGACCCGCGCCGCCGTTGCCTTTGCCGCCAAGCAGCCGCTTGAAATCGTCGAGCTCGATCTGGAAGGCCCCAAGGCGGGCGAGGTGCTGGTCGAGATCATGGCAACCGGGATCTGCCATACCGATGCCTACACCCTGGACGGACTGGACAGCGAAGGGATCTTCCCCTCGATCCTCGGCCATGAAGGCGCGGGCATCGTGCGCGAGGTTGGCCCCGGGGTAACCAGCGTGAAGCCGGGCGATCACGTGATCCCGCTTTACACGCCGGAATGCCGTCAGTGCAAAAGCTGCCTGTCCGGCAAGACCAACCTGTGCACCGCGATCCGCGCCACCCAGGGCCAGGGCCTGATGCCGGACGGCACCAGCCGCTTCAGCTACAAGGGGCAGACGATCTATCACTACATGGGCTGTTCGACTTTCTCGAACTTCACCGTCCTGCCCGAGATCGCGGTCGCCAAGATCCGCGAGGACGCGCCGTTCCAGACCAGCTGCTACATCGGTTGCGGGGTGACGACCGGGGTCGGCGCGGTGATCAACACCGCCAAGGTCCAGGTTGGTGACAACGTGGTGGTGTTCGGCCTCGGCGGGATCGGCCTCAACGTGATCCAGGGTGCGCGGCTGGCCGGTGCCAACAAGATCATCGGGGTGGACATCAATCCCGACCGCGAGGAGTGGGGCCGCCGCTTCGGCATGACCGAGTTCCTCAACACGCGCGGCATGAGCCGCGAGGACATCGTCGCCAAGATCGTGCTGATGACCGACGGCGGCGCAGACTATACCTTTGATGCCACCGGCAACACCGACGTGATGCGCACCGCACTGGAAGCCTGCCATCGCGGCTGGGGCACCAGCATCATCATCGGCGTGGCCGAAGCCGGCAAGGAAATCGCCACCCGGCCATTCCAGCTCGTTACCGGGCGCAATTGGCGGGGCACGGCCTTTGGCGGCGCCAAGGGCCGCACCGACGTGCCCAAGATCGTCGACATGTACATGACCGGCAAGATCGAGATCGACCCGATGATCACGCACGTGATGGGGCTGGAAGAGATCAACACCGCGTTCGACCTGATGCATGCGGGCAAGTCGATCCGTTCGGTCGTGGTGTTCTGATGCGCCGGCCAATCAGCGCCGGCCTGGCCCTGCTGGTGGCCGTGGCGGCGCAAGCGCTTCCGCTGGCCGCGCAGGAAGAAGCCCTGCCGAAGTTCTATGTCTATGGCGAGGACGACGGGACCAGGGAACTGGTCGAATGCAAGGCCACCCATGCCTCGGCCGTCAGCGCGGTCCAGGCCGAGCTGCGCGCAGCCGGGATCGCCATTCAGGATGATGCCGGCGATCCCGAAGCGGTGATGGACGTCTATGTCAACGTTTCAGCCATGCCGATCACGGGGCAGTCAAGCTGCGCCTATTCGCTGACACTGGCGTTCGAATCCTTCGGCGAGGCACCGAACCCCTTCACCCTGCAGAAGGAGTTCAGCAAGCTGACCTATTGCACCAAGGGATCGCTGATGGTCTGGGGGCGCGGGACGGCCCAGGCCGAGATCAACGCCACTTTCCGCCGGCACACGCGCGATTGCCTGGTCAAGTACAAGGGCCGCAACGCCCGCTGATCGCCGGCCTCAGGGATCGACGAAGGTCGCCGGGCGTTTCTCCAGCTGGCTCATCACCGCCTCGACCTGGTTCTTCGAACCGATCAGGGCCTGTTGCTCCACGCTTTCGGCCATCAGGATCTCATCGGCATCGACTTCAAGGTAGCGGTTGAACAGCCGCTTGGCGGCGCGCTGGGCATGCGGATTGCGGTTGGCGATATCGGCGGCAATAGCAGTGGCGCGGGTCACCGGGTTGGCATCGACATAGGTGGCGAAGCCAAGCTCCTTGGCCTCCGCTCCCGAGAACTCGCGATTGGTGTAGGTCAGTTCGCGCAGCACGTCGTCGCGCACCACGCCCTTCCACAGCGCATAGCCGGCCATGTCCGGCACCAGGCCCCACTTCAGCTCCATCACGGCCATGCGCGCGGCCGGGTCGACCACCCGGATGTCGGCTCCGCTGGCGATCTGCAGTCCGCCGCCAAAGCATACCCCGTGAACGGCGGCGATCACCGGCACCGGCAGCTTGCGCCATTGCAGCGCGACCTGCTGGGCATGATTGGCATTGCCGTGGGTCCGCTCGGTCAGTGGCACCCGGTCATGCCGGGCAGTGTTGGCCATGCTGCCCATGTCGAGCCCGGCGCAGAAGCTGCGGCCCTCACCCGACAGCACCACCGCGCGCAGGCCCTTCAGATCGTGGAGCACCCGCCCGGCATCGATCAGCGCGGCGAACATGTCGGGATCGAGCGCGTTCATCTTGTCCGACCGGATCAGCCGGACCTGCGCCACTCCATCATCGCCCAACGAGATGCTGACCCGGTCCGCGGGCTTCACTTCCAATGCCATGTCCTGCTCCTCGAAACCTATTTCGTCCGGATTTCCGCAGCGCTTGCTGCGTCCCGTTTGCCACCGATAGGCACGGACGGGCCGGGCATCAAGCTGTGCCCTTGGACAGGCATACGATCCTGACCGCCGATCCGGTAACTGCCGTCGGGCAACGTTTCCACCAGGCCATCGATCCCGGCAAGCCGCAGCTTGGCCCTGAGGCGGCTGACGTGGACCGCCAGGCTGTTGGTTTCCGGCCGGAACGACAGGCGCCAGACATCGCTGATCAGTTCGCGCGGAGAGGCCGGTTCGCCCGGCGAATCGGTCAGCCGCCACAGCAGCGCAAACTCGCGCGGGTGCAGGCCAACCGGACGCCCGGCAATGAAGGCATCGCGGGCCAGCAAGTCGATCTGAAGTGCGCCAAGCCGCCGATAGCGCGGCAGCGACTGGGCAAAGTGAGCCATCCGCTGCACACGGAATTCCAGTTCCTCCAGCGAAACGCCGAAGTCGAGAGCATCGCCGAACCCCAGCCGGAGCATCCGCGCTCGCTCGGCCGAGTCCGGAATATCAAGCATCATCATCCACTTGCGTTCGGCCGATGCGGCGCTGGCCAAGCGCAACCATTGGCTCAGTGGCAGATCACGGGGGCGCCCGAGCAACACATGCGCCTTGCCCGTGCCGGATGCGTGGTCATCGCCCAGCAGGCGCCAGCCGAGCCGGCGCAGGTCATAATCGGCAGGAACCGGTCCCGCCGGGAACCAGCGAAACAGCCGCACGTCTTCCTCTCACAGGCGACCCTGCCCGTGGTTAATGGCTGCACCGATCAGGCTGCCAGCGCAAGCGCAGATGCAACCGATTTAAAGGCAATCCCGGCACACCGGGCTCAGGCAGCGGAGGTATTGACCCCCATGCTGGCCAGATAGCGCCGGACATTGCGCGCGGCCTGGCGCAGACGCTGCTCGTTCTCGACCAGGGCGATGCGGACAAATCCTTCGCCTTCCTCGCCATAGCCGACCCCGGGGGCGACCGCGACTTCGGCATGGGTGAGGAGCTGCTTGGAGAACTCCAGGCTGCCCATCTCCTTCAGCGCCGGAGGCAATGGAGCCCAGGCAAACATCGAGGCTTTCGGGCTGGGGATCTCCCAACCGGCCCGGCCAAAGCTTTCCACCAGCACGTCGCGGCGCTTCTGATAGAGGCTGCGGTTCATCTCGACGATGTCCTGCGGGCCGTTGAGCGCAGCGCAGGCCGCGGCCTGGATCGGGGTGAAGGCCCCGTAGTCGAGGTAGCTCTTCACCCGCTTGAGCGCGGCGATCAGCCGCTGGTTGCCAACCGCGAAGCCGACCCGCCAGCCCGCCATGCTGAAAGTCTTGGACATCGAGGTGAATTCCACCGCGACATCCTTGGCCCCCGGCACCTGCAGGATCGAAGGGGTCGGATTGCCATCGTAATAGAGTTCCGAATAGGCCAGGTCCGACAGGATCCAGACCTTGTTCTCCTTGGCCCAGGCAACCAGCCGCTCATAGAACGCGAGGTCGACTGTTTCGGCCGTGGGGTTGGACGGATAGTTGACGATCAGGATCGACGGGCGCGGCACGGTGAAGGCCATGGCCCGGTCGAGCGCGGCGAAATAGGCTTCGTCCGGGGTGGTCGGCACCGAGCGGATCGTCGCCCCGGCGATGATGAAGCCGAAGGTGTGGATCGGGTAGCTGGGATTGGGTGCCAGCACCACGTCGCCCGGCGCGGTGATCGCGGTGGCGAGGCTGGCAAGCCCCTCCTTGGAGCCCATGGTCATCACCACTTCGGTTTCGGGATCGAGTTCCACGCCAAAGCGGCGACCATAGTAGTTGGCCTGGGCCTTGCGGATGCCGGGAATGCCGGAACTGGCCGAATAGCCATGGGCGTCAGGCTTCTGCGCCACTTCGCACAGCTTGTCGATCACGTGGGCGGGCGGCGGCAGATCCGGGTTGCCCATGCCAAGGTCGATAATGTCCCTACCGGCGGCGCGTGCTGCGGCCCGCATGCCGTTGACTTCGGCGATGACGTAGGGCGGCAGGCGCTTGATGCGGTAGAATTCCTCGGACATTGGACCTTTCCTGGTGACACGCGCCACGCGGCGCACGGCTGCCTTATCGGGGATTGGCGGCGAATGCGCCAGTACGTTTGAGAAAAATCGCCATGGCCGCCAGCGGCAGCGCCCAGGCGATCCAGGCATCGAGCGCATAAAAGGCCTGATAGTGGCGCGGATTGCCGTAGAGCGCATAGAGCGCGAGGTAGATCCGGAAGAACAGCGCGCCGGTGGTGGTGGCGGCCATCAGCAGCATCATCGCCCGGTGGCCGGCAATGTTCCCGCGCCGCACATGGCGCAGGCCGAGGCCCAGAAAAAGCAGCCACAACAGGCCCTGAACGGTGAAACCAAGGGCAGACAAGGGTGTCACCGGTGCCACCAAGGCCACAGGGAAAGCCGTCACGCCCGCCACCAGCACCACCGGCACGGTCACGCGCCCCAACCGGCGGTGCCAGTGCGGGCGATGGCGCAGCAGGATCATCGCCGGGATCAGCAGCAGCACCAGCCCGCCGGTCACCATGTGCAGCGGAAATGTCCAAGGCAGCAGCTCGGTCTTGATGTACAGCGCTTCGGGAAAGTCGTCGATCTGCCAGGGCGCGCGCATCGCCTGGATGGCGGCATCGATCAGGTAGAGGCCCAGGGCCGCCACCGCCCCGCCCCCCGCGATGCGCCGCAGGGCCGGGTAAGGATCGGTCCGCTTGCCGAAGGAGCTTGCCATGACCGCCTTATTCCACCGCCGCGCTGCCGTGTCGATTGGCCTTGCCGCCGGCCTGTTGCTGGCCGCTCCGGCGATGGCCGCACCGGACAGCCCGTTCTGGGGCCGCTGGCAGGTCAGCGATCCGGACGCGCCGTTCTCGTCCCGCGGGCGCGAGTACAAGACGATCGACATCGCCCCCTGCGGCAAGGACTTCTGCGGGGTCAGCGTGGGCGCTGGCGGCAAGTGCGGCCCCACCCTGTTCCGCTTCCTGATGAAGCGCGCCGGCGGGGACCAGGAACTGCGCGGCACCGGCAAATGGGGCTCGGGCCGCAAGAACGTGATGATCTGGCTGTTCCAGGGCGCGCAGGGCGAGGTCCGCGACCAGTTCCAGCTCTATCTGGGCGATGGCTGGGACTTTGGCGAGAGATCCCCGAACATGCCGAAATTCGATGCGATCTATCGCAAGTCGGGAGTCGCGCGCTGCAAGGCACGCTGATACAAGGGGCGCATGACCCAGCCCAAGGATCCCGCGGAACTGTTCGGCACTTTCCTGCAGATGCCGCAGCAGCTGTTAAGCCAGTTCATGCCCGGCGCGCTGATGCCCGGGCAGGATGGTGGCCCCGCGGTGGGAGACATGGCGCAATGGGCCAGCGTGGCGCAGCGGATGCAGGCTCTGTGGATCGAGTTCCAGCGCCAGCAGGCTGAAACCGCGGCAGGTAAGCTGCCGGCGATCCTGTCCGATCCGGGCAATTTCATGGGCATCATGCAGGACTGGCTGAAGGCCCTGCCGATCACTTCGATCGAAACCCAGAAGCAGCTGTGGGAAGACGGGCTGGAACTGTGGCAGGGCGTGCTGGGCCAGTACGGCATCGGCCCCAAGGCCGGCGAAGCCCAAGGCGGTGCGCCGGACCTGCCGCGCAAGGACCGCCGCTTTGCCAACCCCAAGTGGCGGGAGCAGCCGTTCTACGCGCTGGTCCACCAGACCTACCTGATGCTGGCCGAACAGGTCATGGCCATGGCCGACCAGGTCGAAACGCCCGATCCGGCCCGCAAGGAACAGCTGAAGTTCGCGGCCCGCACTCTGGTTGAGGCGCTGAGCCCGGCCCATTTCCCGCTGCTCAACCCGCTGGTGATGGAAAAGGCCGCCGCCACCCGGGGCGAAAGTCTGGTCAAGGGGTTCGAACACCTGCTGGCCGACCTGCAGCGCGGACAGCTGACCCATGTCGATCCCGAAGCGTTCAAGGTGGGGGAAAACATCGCCACCACGCCGGGCAAGGTGGTGCATGAAACCCCGCTCTATCAGCTGGTCCAGTACAGCCCGACCACCGACAGCGTGCTGGAAGTGCCGCTGGTGATCTTCCCGCCGTGGATCAACCGGTTCTACATCCTCGATCTGTCCCCCCAGAAGAGTTTCATCCGCTGGGCGGTGGAACAGGGGCTGACCGTGTTCGTCGTCTCGTGGAAATCGGCCGACGAGAGCATGAAGGATCTGGTCTGGGACGATTACATCCGCAGCGAGATCGACGCGATCGACACCGTCCGCGCGCGTCTTGGCGTTAAGAGCGTCCACACCATCGGTTATTGCGTGGCCGGCACCACCCTGGCCGCGGCGCTGGCCGTGCTGGCCCGGCGGGGCGAGGCCGACAAGGTCGAGAGCGCGACCTTCTTCACCGCCCAAGTCGATTTCGAGAAGTCGGGCGAGCTGAAGGTGTTCATCGACGATGCGCAGCTCGAAGCGCTGGAAAAGCTCTCGGCCGAAACCGGCTATCTCGATGGGCGCTACATGGCCGCGACCTTCAACCTGCTGCGCGGCAATGACCTGATCTGGAACTACGTCGTCAACAATTACCTGCTTGGCGATGACTATCCGGCCTTCGATCTGCTGCACTGGAACGGCGATGTCACCAACCTGCCGGCCAAGTGGCACATGAGCTACCTGAAGGACCTCTACCGCGACAACAAGCTGGTGGTGCCCGATGCCCTGTCGGCCGATGGCAGCCCGATCGACCTGACCCGGATCGAGACCCCGGCCTATATCCAGGCCGGGCGCGAGGATCACATCGCCCCGGCCGAAAGCGTCTGGCGGATGATGCACCATCTGCGCGGACCGAAGACCTTCCTGCTGGCCGGATCGGGCCATATCGCCGGGGTGGTCAACCCGCCCGCGGCGAAGAAGTACCAGTACTGGACCAATCCCGGCCCGGCCGAGAGCTTTGCCGAGTTCGTTTCCGGCGCGGTCGAGACGCCGGGCAGCTGGTGGCCGCACTGGATCGAGTGGATCCGCGCCCGCGATGCGGCGGAAGTGCCGGCCAAGGGCAAGCGCGTGCCCGGCAGCAAGGGCGATCATGTGATCGAGGACGCCCCGGGTCGCTATGTGAAGATGCGGTAAGTCATTGTATCATAAAGGCAAATGCCATTTATGCTGCACTGCACAAAAATTCCTTGACTTCGCAGGTGCAATACCTATTTTGTGCACTGCAACATGAGCTGTGTGGATTGTCCGCGTGGCCCCTGCGAAGGATTTGACCGATGGCTGAAGCCACCGAAAGCAAGATCGACGCCGCCAAGGCCGAAGCCGCGGCCGAAAAGGCCTATGCCGCTGCTGCCGCCGCCACCCCGGTGAAGGCGGAAGCCAAGCCCGAAGCCAAGCCGGCGGCCGCCAAGGTTGCCGCGCCGGTCGCCAAGAAGGCGCCGGCCAAGGCCGCTCCGAAGAAGCCCGCCGCCAAGCCGGTTGCCGCCAAGAAGGTTGCCGCGCCGAAGAAGGCCCCCGTCAAGAAGAAGGCAGCCGCGCCCAAGGCCGCGAAGCCCGCTGCCGCCCCCGCCCATTCTTTCAAGGACACCATCATGACCAAGACCAAGATCGCCACCGAAGATTTCACCGCCAAGGTGCAGGAAACCGTTGCCGAAGCGCAGGAACGCGCCAAGGCCGCTTTCGAAAAGAGCCAGGCCCTGTTCGGCGATGCCGGTGAATTCACCAAGGGCAACGTCGAAGCGCTGGTCGAATCGGGCAAGGTGCTGGCCGCCGGCATGCAGGACCTCGGCAAGGACTATGTCGCCGAAGCCAAGACCGCGTTCGAAACCGTCCAGGCCGACATCAAGGACCTGGCCGCAGTGAAGACCCCGGCTGACTTCTTCAAGCTGCAGGGTGAAATCCTGCGCCGCAACTTCGACGCTGCCGTCGCTTCGGGTTCGAAGCACTCGGAAAAGGTCGTCAAGGTTGCCGGCGAAGCCTTCGCCCCGATCCAGAACCGGGTCAGCCTGGCGATCGAAAAGGTCAAGCAGGCCGCCTAAGGGCAGCCGTTCCTCGCGGTCTGGCGACCTCTCCTCTCTCCCCGCCGGACCGCGAGCTCAATCGCCTGGGGCCGGACAGCGCAGCGGCGCTGTCCGGCCCTTCGCTTTTGGACAGGTGTCAGAACACTTGTCCTTTACCCCTTCGATGCGATATTTGCCCGCAATGATCTTCAGCGCCGACCTTGAATTCCCGCCGCTCCGCCGCGCGATCCGCGCCGCCGGGGACGAGGGCGATTCGGGTGATGGCCAGGGCCAGATCGGCATTGCCACCAAGACCCGGGCCAAACCCAAGAAGCCCAGCCAGTTCAAGGTGCTGATGCTGAACGACGATTACACCCCGATGGAATTCGTGGTGATGGTGCTGAAGCGGTTCTTCAACATGGATCTGGAACAGGCCACCCGGGTGATGCTGCACGTGCATCAGCGCGGGGTCGGCGTCTGCGGGATCTATCCCTATGAAATCGCCGAAACCAAGGTGAACCAGGTGATGGACTTCGCCCGCCAGAACCAGCACCCGCTGCAGTGCACGCTGGAAAAGGCCTGAGCCGCGCCTTTGCCCTTTGCCGCTGCCTGCCCTGCGGTTAAGGAAGCGGCAGAGCAGCTATTCCGGGCCGATCCCTTTTCGTGAAATCCATCCCCGCCATTGACCGCTACATCTTCCGGCTGGTGCTGATGCCCATGCTGGCGGTCTTTGTCGTCGCCGCCTCGCTGCTGGTGCTCGACAAGATGCTCAAGCTGTTCGAGTTCGTCGGCAATGAAGGCGGGCCGATCGGGGTGGTGTTCCGGATGCTGGCCAACCTGCTGCCGGAATATGCCAGCCTGGCGATCCCGCTGGGGCTGATGCTGGGCATCCTGTTTGCCTTCCGCAAGCTGGCCACCACCAGCGAACTGGACGTGATGCGGGCGCTGGGGCTCAGCTATACCCGGCTGCTGCGGGTGCCTTACCTGATCACGATATTCCTGGCCGGGATCAACCTGCTGATCGTCGGCTATCTCCAGCCGCTGTCGCGTTACTGGTACGAACAGCTCGATTTCGAACTGCGTTCGGGGGCGCTGGGGGCCTCGATCAAGGTGGGCGAGTTCACCACCCTGCAGGACCGGATGGCGCTGCGGATCGAGCAGAGCAAGGACGAAGGCCGCCAGCTGATCGGGATTTTCGCGCGGTTCTCCTCACCCAAGGGTGAAGTGCTGACCATTTCGGCCCGCGAAGGCCGGTTCCTGGCGCTGAAGGGCAGCCCGGACACGATCATCCTGCGCCTGACCGATGGGCAGATCATCCAGGACGAACCCGGGGCCAGCCCGCGCGTCCTCAGCTTTTCCCGCCACGACCTGCCGATCGACTTGCCGGCGATCCAGGAATTCCGCGAGCGCGGCGGAAAGGAGCGCGAGTATATCCTGCCCGAGCTGCTGCGGATCGGGTGGAGCGACCAGGTGACCCAGCAGGTCCGCAACGAAACGCGGGCCAGTCTCAACTACCGGGTGGTCGAAGTGGTGATGATGCTGTTGTTGCCGCTGCTGGCCGTGGCGCTGGCGGTGCCGCCCAAGCGCTCGACCTCGCCGCTCGGCGTATTTGTCTCGATCGTGTTGGTGGTGGCCTATCACAAGGTCAACGAATACGGGCAGGCCGCCGCCGCTCAGGGCCGGTTCCCGCCCGAACTGATCCTGTGGGGACCGTTCGTGATCTTCGCCGCGCTGATCGTGTGGATGTACTGGCGGGTCGCCTATGTCCCCGGCGGGCAGGCAATCGGCGCGCTGGAACGCTTCTCTGCGGTCGCCGGCAAGAAGATCGCCGCGCTGTGGAAGCGCGGTCGGCGCAAGGTGGGGGCCGCCTGATGCTGGCCGAAATCTTCCCGTCGCGCACGCTGACGCTTTACCTTGCGCGGCTGTTCGTCACCCGCATCCTGGGCGTGCTGATCCTGCTCGTGCTGGTGCTGCAGATGCTCGATCTGCTGTCCGAAAGCGGCGACATCCTGGCCGTGCCCGGAAATGGCGAGGCGGAACTGTGGTACTATGTCAGCCTGCGCGTGCCGCAGCTGATCGCGCGGTTCCTGCCCTATTCGGTGCTGCTCGCCACGCTGTTCACTTTCTGGCCGCTCAACCAGAACAGCGAAGTCATCGCGATGCGCGCGGCCGGGCTGTCCGCGCACCAGATCCTTGCGCCGATGCTGCTGACCGCCGGCGCGATCAGCCTTATCAGCTTTGCCTTCAACGAAACCGTGGTGACCCGCGCGACCGGCACGCTGAAGCAGTGGGACGCGATGCGATATTACCCGATCCCCAAGGACACCGGGGTCCGCGCCAACGTCTATTTGCGGGACGGAACCCATATCCTGACCGCCGAGAAAGTGACCGGCACCGGCGACAAGATCGAGATGACCGGCGTCACCTGGTACCGCCGCGATGCCGGCGGCATGGTCACCGAACAACTGCGCAGCCCGCGTGCGACCTGGGCCGCACCCGGCTGGCGGCTGGAAAGCCCGCGCCGGTTCGACGTGAAGACCACCGACCTCAAGGCCGTGCCGAACCAGATCGTCGCCCCCGGCGTCACGCCTGATCAGGTGCTGATCACCAAGGTCGATCCCGACGGGCAAAACATCTTCGAACTATCCCGCTCGATCGATGCCCTGAAGGCCGCTGGCCGCCGCACCAGCGAGCTGGAAGCGAAATGGTGGCACAAGCTGTCCGGCCCGTTATCCGCCCTGCTGATGCCGCTGCTCGGCTCGGTTGCGGCGTTCGGTCTGGCGCGGTCGGGCCAGTTGCTGGTCCGCGCAGTGGCGGGGATGGCGCTGGGCTTTGCCTATTTCGTGGTCGACAATGCCGCGCTCGCCATGGGCAATTTCGGCGGCTACCCGGTGATCGTCGCCGCCTGGGCGCCGTTCATGCTGTTCGCCCTGCTGGGCGAGACAGTGCTGGTCAGAACAGAGGAATAATTTCCCCTATCCTCCTCGCACCATCGTGCTGCGGGCGATCTTGGCCAGCAGCGGCATGAAGCCGGTGTAGCTCGATTTCTCGAAGGTCGATTCCGCGCCCAGATGCCGGCTGATCCGGCGGTGCGCCTCACCCAGCGAATGGTAGGGCATCGACGGCAGCAGGTGATGCGTGGCGTGATAGCGCAGGCCGACCGGCGCCCACAGCGGCGAAAGCAGGTTGGGCGGCGGAACGTTGACTGAATCGAGGTATTGCCCGGTCACGGTCATGGCATCGCCGTCATTCTCCCACAGGTGGGCGACCAGCGTGCGGATCTGGTTGAGCAGCGCGGTGACCGCCACCACCGCCACGGCGATCGCCAGCCAGCGCCAGCCCCACACCTGCGTGCCGGCCAGCAGGGCCAGGGCCCAGACGCTCGCCCCCAGTTCCTGCCAGAACACCATCCGCGCAAAATCGCCCTCCGGCGGACGGCGGCGGAAATCGGGATTGATCGAAAGCGACGAGGCGCGTTCCCACACCAGCTTGCGCAGCGGCGGCACGATCACGCCCAGCGGCACCAGAATGGCCGAACGGATCAGCAGGCCGACCGGCAGCAGCAGCGAGACGAGCAGGAAGGCCGGCAGGCTCCACGGCTTCATCAGCGCCAGCGGCAGGTATTCCGGATCCTCCGCCGTGCCATAGCGGGTGCGGGCGTGGTGCAGGGTGTGGACTCCTTCGTACATGAACGAAGGCGTGAGCATCGGGATCCCGACCAGCACATTCCACACGAAGCGGAAGCCCGGCAGGGCGTTCTTGTGGATGTGGGTCAGTTCATGAATGAACAGCAGCGCGCGGTAGAGCGTGAACACCGCCAGCGCCCCGCAGGCCCAGGCCTGCCAGCCATCCAGCACGATCGCCCCGGCCAGCGCGGCATAGCCGACCGCAGCCGAAACCAGCATGTCCGGCCAGTAGATTTCCGGCCGAGCAGTGGCGATATCGCGGGTCAGTTCCACCGCCGCGCGCAGCATCGCCATGTCGTCCGGGATCGCGGACTTCTTCACGGCTTGGCCCTCGGCGGCATCGATCTTGGTCTGGGCAGTCATCAGCTTATTCCATTGCAGCCCGGCTTGGCGTAGTGCCGGGGCCTATCGCGGGTCGCATTGACCTGAAACAAAGGCAGTATCGTGGCAGCAGCAGAGATAACCGTCGCCCCCGTAGCCAACAAGGCCGACCTCAACGCTTTTATCGATCTTGCTTATCGGCTGAACTGTTCGGACCCGAACTGGGTGCCGCCGCTGCGGATGGACATGGCCGAGCTGCTGACCCCGGGCAAGAACCCGTTCTTCGACCATGCCAGAGTCCAGCTGATGCTGGCCCGGCGCGGCGGGGCGGTGGTGGGGCGGATTTCCGCTCATATCGACGAGCTGGCCCTGACCCAGCCGCCCGAACAGGGCATGGGGCCAAGCACCGGCAACTGGGGCCTGCTGGAGGCAGAGGACGAGGCGGTGGCCGCGGCCCTGATCGGCGCGGCGGAGGACTGGCTGCGCGCACAGGGCATGACCCGCGTGCTGGCTCCGCTGTCGATGTCGGTGTGGGAAGAGCCGGGCCAGCTGACCAAGGGCTTCGATCATCCGCCGACCGTGATGATGGGCCACCAGCCGCAGCGCTATCAGCGCTATATCGAGAGCCTTGCCTATACCCCGGCCAAGCTGCTGCGCACCTATGAGCTGGACATCACGAAAGAGTTTCCACCGCTGATCCAGCGGGTGGTCCAGTCGGGCGAGCGCAATGCCAAGATCAACGTGCGCGGGGTGGACAAGTCGAAGTTCGACGACGAGGCGGCGATCATTCTCCACATCCTCAACGATGCCTGGTCGGACAACTGGGGCTTTGTGCCCTTCACCGACAAGGAAATCGCCTATGCCGGCAAGAAGTTCAAACCGATCGTCCGCGAAGACCTGATCATGATCGCCGAGTACGAGGGCGAGCCGGTGGCCTTCATGATGACCCTGCCCAATCTCAACGAAGTGCTGCAGCCGCTGGGCGGCAGCCTGTTCCCGCTGGGCTGGGCCAAGCTGCTGTGGTGGCTGCGGATGCCGCGCAGCCGGACCATGCGGGTGCCGCTGATGGGCGTGCTGAAGAAGCACCAGTCCAGCCGCCTGGCCAGCCAGCTGGCCTTCATGATGATCGAATACATCCGCCGCGCCGCCACCACCCGTTACGGCGCGACCCGGGGCGAGATCGGCTGGGTGCTGGACGACAACCAGGGCATGAACGCGATTGCCGACGCGATCGAAAGCACGGTCAACAAGGAATACACGATCTACGAAAAGAGGCTTTGATTGGTGCGCTGTTCACATCCTTGAACAGCTTCGCCTGGCCAGCCCGCTCCCCCGGCCCAACCACCCGATGAAGGTTACCCTGTGGGTGGTTGGGCCGGGGGAGCGGGCTGGCCAGGCAGGGAAAGCCGGATGGCTTTCCCGCACCGCCGTGAGGCGGACAAAAAAAGCCGCTAACCCTATTCCTCGCGGTCCACCGCGCTGGTCACCGCCACGTCCATCGTCACATTGCCCAGCGTGCGCATGATGTCGGGGAGCATTTCCACCGCCACCAGCAGCGCCAGCGGGGCGAGCGGCACGCCCATCGCATTGGCAATTGGACCAACCGAAATGACGAAGCTGATCGTGCCGGGCAGCGAGACGGAACTGAGCGACACCAGGAAAGCCACGAACACCCCCGCCATCAGCGCGGCGGCCGATAGCGGCGTTCCGGTGAGGTGCGCGGCATAGATCGCCACGCCCATGTTCATTGCCGGACTGGTCCCGCGAAAGATCGCCACGGCCAGCGGCAGGACGAAATCGGCCGTCGCCTCGCGCACGCCCAGCTTGCGGCAGGCGGCGAGCATCGCGGGCAGGCTGGCCAGCGAGGACTGGGTTGAAATCGCCACGGCATGAACCGGGGCCATGGCCCGGGCAAAGGCGCCCAGCTTCTGCCGGCCCAGCGTGACGGCCAGGGCGTAGCCGCCCAGCAGCACCACGAAGCCGGCGGAGGCAACGATCACGATGTAATGCGCCAGCGCACCGATCGCGTCGGCCCCGGTCTGCGCGCCCAGCGTGGCGGCCAGGCCGAACACGCCCAGCGGCGCCAGCATCAGCACCCAGCCGACGATCACCATCATCGCGCCGGCCAGCCCTTCAAAAAACAGCACGATCTGACGGCGCTGCTCCGCCCCGATCCGAGTCAGCGCGAGCGCGAACAGCGAGGCGAAGATCACCACCGGCAGCATCGCCCCCCCGGCGGCGGCAGCAAAGATGTTCTGCGGCATCATCGCATCGAGAATGTCGGCCACGCCCGGCACCTTGCCCGGATCGGCCGCCCCGCCGCTCAGCGCCGCCACCGCTTTGGCCGGAACCGGGAACAGTTCCAGCAGGGCTGGCACCAGCAATGCCGACATGAACCCGGCCGCCAGCAGCAGGACCACGAACAGGCCGACCGCGCGGCGCGCCAGCCCGCCGCCGCCGGCTGCCGCCAAGGTCTGGGAAATGCCGGTCACGACCAGGCCGATCACCAGCGGCAGGATGGTCAGCTGCAGCGCCTTCAGCCACAGGCTGCCCATCGGCTCGGCCACGGCCAGCAGCGGATCGAGCGCGGCAGTGCCTTTCAGCGCCATGGCGGCAAGGAAGCCCAGCACCAGCCCGGCAAAGGTATAAAGCGCGGGCACCCGGATTTCGGGAAAGCCCGCGGCGGGCTGGCGTTCGGTCATGTCTGCTCCCCAAGGCAAGTGTCTGAGCGCGTGACTTTAGCGCGCCGAAGCGACATAGCAATTTCTTGAGAGTTGGGGTGCTAAGAGGCGGGCATGGGACGCAACTATTTCGGCACGGACGGGATCCGGGGCCTGACCAACGCGGGGGTGATGACCGCCGCCGTGGCAATGAAGGTAGGCCAGGCGGCCGGCACCCGGTTCCTGCGCGGCACGCACCGCCACCGGGTGGTGATCGGCAAGGATACGCGCCTGTCGGGCTACATGCTGGAAAACGCGCTGGTCGCGGGCTTTACCAGCGTAGGGATGGATGTGGTGCTGACCGGGCCGCTGCCCACCCCGGCCATCGCCATGCTGACGCGCGAACTGCGCGCCGATGTCGGCGTGATGATTTCGGCCAGCCACAACCCCTATCAGGACAACGGGATCAAGCTGTTCGGCCCCGATGGCTTCAAGCTGTCGGACGAGGACGAACTGGCGATCGAAGCCATGCTGGGCGAGGATCTGCCCCTGGCCCCGGCCGCCGAGATCGGCCGGGCTCGCCGGATCGAGGACGCGCGCGGGCGCTATATCCACGCGGTCAAGGGATCGCTGCCCGACGATGTCCGGCTGGACGGCCTCAAGATCGTGGTCGATTGCGCCAATGGCGCGGCCTATCAGGTGGCCCCTTCGGCGATGTGGGAGCTGGGTGCGGAAATCATCGCGGTCGGCGTGTCGCCCAACGGCACCAACATCAACGACAAGTGCGGATCGACCCACCTTGGCCTGATCAAGGAAACGGTCGTGGCCAGCGGGGCGGACATCGGCATTGCCCTTGATGGCGATGCCGACCGGTTGATCGTGGTCGACGAACAGGGCCAGACCGTCGACGGCGACCAGATCATGGCGCTGATCGGCACACGGCTGGCAGCGCAAGGCAAGCTGCGCGGCGGCGGCGTGGTGGCCACTGTCATGTCCAACCTGGGGCTGGAACGCTATCTGGCGGGGCAGGGACTGACACTTGAGCGCACCAAGGTGGGTGACCGCCACGTGCTGGAACGGATGAAGGCGGCCGGCTTCAACGTTGGCGGGGAACAGTCCGGCCACATGATCCTGCTCGATCACGGCACCACCGGCGATGGCACCGTGGCGGCACTGCAAGTGCTGGCCGCGCTGGTCCAGTCCGGCAAGCGGGCAAGCGAACTGCTCCACCTGTTCGATCCGGTCCCGCAGCTTTTGAAGAACGTGCGCTTTGCCGGCGGCAAGCCGCTGGAGGATGCGCGCGTTCAGGCCGTGATTGCCGAGGCCGAGGCGCAATTGGCTGGCAAGGGCCGCCTCGTCATCCGCCCCTCCGGCACCGAGCCGGTGATCCGCGTGATGGCCGAAGGCGACGATGCTGGCCAGGTGGAGCAGGTGGTCGATGCGATCTGCGCCGCAGTAAAGGAAGCGGCCGATGCTTGAAATGCGCCCCGATTGCGAAAAGTGCGGCAGCGACCTTCCGGCCGACCTGCCCGGCGCTTTCATCTGTTCGTTCGAATGCACCTTCTGCACCGAATGTGCCGATGCGCTGGACGAACGCTGCCCCAACTGCGGCGGCGAGCTGCTCGACCGGCCGACCCGGGCCAGGGCGCTGCATGACAAGTATCCGCCGAGCACCGTCAGGAAGTTCAAGGGCTGATGGCTCCGCCCCGCATCCTGTCCATCGCCGGGTCCGACAGTTCCGGCGGCGCAGGCATTCAGGCCGATATCAAGACCATCACCATGCTGGGCGGCTATGCGATGACCGCGATTACCGCGATCACCGCCCAGAACACGCTGGGGGTGACCGCGGTCGAAGTGCTCAGCCCGGATCTGATCGGGGCGCAGATCGATGCCTGCACCAGCGATATCGGAGTCGATGCGGTCAAGATCGGGATGCTGGGTTCGCCCGCGATTGCGGCCGTGGTGGCGGAGCGGCTGGAGGCCCTTTCCGTGCCGGTGGTGTTCGATCCGGTGATGATCGCCACCAGCGGCGCGGCGCTGGCCGACGCGGAGACCATCGCCGCATTCGAGCGGCTGATGCGGCTCGCCACCCTGACCACCCCCAACGTGCCGGAACTGGAAGCCCTGGGCGGGCACGAAGGCATGGCCGCGCGCGGCATCGCCTATCTGGCCAAGGGCGGCGATGCCGAAGGCGAGCGGGTGGAAGACATGCTGTGCCTGCCCGGCGCGGAACCGCACGTGATGGCCGCCACGCGGATCCACACCCGCCACACCCACGGCACCGGCTGCACGCTATCGAGCGCGATCGCGACCTATCTGGCACGCGGGCTGGAACTGCCCGAAGCGGTTGACCGGGCGCGGCTGTTCGTCCGCTCGGCCCTGCGCGCCGCTCCCGGCTTCGGCGCCGGAAGCGGCCCACTGGGCCACACCGAAGCGCGCGGTTAGGCGCTCACTTCGTTTGCGCCCACCAGGCGAAGGCAAAGATATCGGCCCATTCGCTGCGCCGCACCTCCTCGGTCGTGCCGACCCCGTGCCCGGCCTTGTCATCGCCGCGCAGCCAGACCGTGCCGGGCCACTTCTGCTGCGCCCGCGCGACGAACTTGGCCGTCATCCACGGCGCGACCCGGCGATCATTCATGCCGATCACCATCAGGCTGGGCGGCAGACCGGAAGCTTTGGGGATCATCTGATAGGCATCCATCGCCACCAGATCGGCGAACTGCTGCGGATCGGCCGGATTGCCGATCTCGGCAAACTGGTTCGCGCCATTCTCCGCCTGGGCGATCCGAACCGGGTTGACCACGCCGACCCGGGTGATCATCCCGCCAAAGGCTGCCGGCTTGCGCAGCACGGCCGTCGGCACCAGCGTTCCGGCCATCGAGGCCCCGGTAGCCACCGGTCCGCGCGCCGGGGCGATCCCTTTCGCGGTCAGTGTTTCGGCACAGGCGATCAGGTCTTCCATGCCGCGCGGCTTGTTGGGTCCGCGCCCGCCTTCGTGCCATGACCGGCCGCGTTCTCCGCCACCGCGCACCCCGCAGAACGCCATGGCGCCGCCCTTGGCCAGCCAGGCCATGCCGTTGCGATCATAATAAGGCGCGGCAGTATCCATGCCATAGCCGCCATAGGACTCGACGATGGTCGGCACCGGTCCACTTGCCCCCTTGCTGCGCAGTACGACCAGCGGCACCCGCGTGCCATCGGCGCTGACCGCTTCCAGCCGCTGCACCGCAATGCCGCTCGCGCCGGACCAGCCTTCAGACGCGATTCCGGTCGGACGGACCACGCCGCTGCGGACAGTGAAGCTGGTCACCGGCTGGGTCCAGCCGGTCAGGGCGAAGGAAACGCCATTGCCGTCGGGCTGGGCATCAAGGCCGAAGATCGATCCTTCGAACGGCAGTTTCACTTCGCGCACCGCAGCGCGCCCGCCGGGGGTAAAGAACAGCCGTGCCGCCCCATCGGTGGTGGCGGTGATGTAGATCCCGTCGCGCGCGGCAATGACTCCGTTCAGGATCAGCCGCTCGTTGCCCTTGAACAGCAGGGTTGCCGGGCCGGGCCGGCCCTTGGCATCGAGCGGGCGCACCAGCACTTCGCGCGCCGGATTGGTCTTGGCACTGAGCAGATAGACCTGGTTTCCGCGCACCGCACCACCGCCAACCTTGTCGTCCATCCCAACCACAAGCTGCCATTCCGGCTTGCCCGCCAGGACCGCGGCGCGCGGCGAGAGGTAGAGCACCTGATCAACCCGCGCCCCGGCGGCAATCCCGGCCACAAATGGACTGTGCGGGCTGTCCATCACGATCGGAAAGTCGCTGTCGGGCACATTGGCTCCGCCGGTCTGGCCTCCCAGCAGCTTGACCGGAGTGCCGCCTGCCAGCGGACGCAAATAGGTTGTCATGCCCCTTACCGGATCGCCGCCGATCGGTTCCGGAGCCAGCTGGGTATAGGCAATCATCCCGCCAGGCAGAAAGGCTATGCCGAATTCGCCCCACATCGCGGGTACCGGCTGGCCGGTTTCCTTGCCGCTGGCGACATCGAAGAACCGGGTGCTGCCCACTTCCGATCCGCCGCTCGACAGGTGCACCGCCACGGTCCGGCCATCGGGAGACAGGGTGATCGCCCCCATCGCCGCCAGCTTGTCGCCATCGACCTTGCCTGGATCGACCAGCACGCGGGTCCCCCTGACATCCCGTACCATCAGCCGGGCGACCGGATCGCCGGGCTGCGCCTTCAGCCAGATCTCGGTCGGCCCGGCCCGGCGATAACCGCTCTGCCGGGTCAGGCTGGAGGAAACCTGGGCAATCGTTTCGGCAAAGCCGGAGCGCTGCGGCACTGTCCCCAGCAGGGCATCGGTCCGCTGCGATTCGGCGGCCACCCAGCCGCTCCATTCCGGCCGGGTCGCCGGGTCTTCCATCCAGCGGTATTCATCGTTCAGCGTGATGCCGTGGACTGTTTCGGTCAGCGGCACGGCGCGCGGTGCCGGGACGGCGGACTCGGCGATCAGCGCGGCTGGAACAAGTGCGGCAAGGCTGGCCGCAAGCGGCAGGAAGGCAAGGGTTCGCACCGGACAACTCCGTTCAATGGATTGACGCGTGCGACCGCGAAGGAACCCGCCTTTCCGGCTTGATTCCGCGCAGCTTATTCCATCCCGGCCAGCTTGCAAGCGTGCCGCCGCCGGGCTCAATCCAGTTCGTAGAAGTCCCGGATCACGTCCCAGGCTTCCTCGGCCGTCTCGACCATGTGAAACAGCTTGAGATCGTCGGCGTTGATCACGCCTTCTTCGGCCAGCGCCTCGAAATTGACCACCCGGTTCCAGAACGCCTGGCCGAACACCAGGATCGGGATCGGCTTCATCTTGCCGGTCTGGATCAGGCACAAGAGCTCGAAGAACTCATCGAAGGTGCCATAGCCGCCGGGGAACACCGCCACCGCCTTGGCCCGCAGCAGGAAATGCATCTTGCGCAGCGCGAAGTAGTGGAACTGGAAGGCCAGACGCGGCGTGACGTAGGTGTTGGGCGCCTGCTCGTGCGGCAGGACGATGTTGAGCCCGATGGTTTCGGCCCCGGCTTCCACCGCGCCGCGGTTGGCCGCTTCCATGATCGAGGGACCGCCGCCCGAGCAGACCACGAACTGGCGCATGCCCTGCTCGACGATCCCGCAACTGCTGGCGATATGGGCCAGCTTGCGCGCTTCCTCGTAATACTTGGCATTGGCGGCCAGCCGTTCGGCCACGGCCTTCTTTTCCGGCGCGGCATTGGCGACGAATTCCGCCGCCGCTTCGGGTGAAGGGATCCGGGCCGAGCCATAGCACACCAGGGTCGAGCCGATGTTCGCCTCGTCCAGCAGCATTTCGCACTTCAGCAGTTCCAGCTGGAACCGCACCGGGCGCAATTCCTCGCGCAGGAGGAAGTCGGTATCGCGAAACGCCAGCTTGTAGGCCGGGCTGCGGGTTTGCGGGGTGGAGTGATCCTGCGATTCGACAAAGCCGGCTTCCTGCTCAGCCTTGTAGAAGCGGCGCCTGTGCAGCCGCCTTTCCTGTTCTTCTTCAGTCATTGGTTCGCTTTTAGGCCCTCAGGGGGCGCTGTCAAAGGGGAGCCGCGCGCCAACCGACCGCCGCTCTTGGCAAGGCGGGTGGTTGGACCGGCGGAAAAGCTGGATGCCCGACAAGGATTCGAACCTTGATTGACGGAGTCAGAGTCCGCTCTCTTACCATTAGAGGATCGGGCAATAGGGGGGTGCCTCTAGTGCCGCCGCGCCGCGCCGTCAAGCCGGGGAAAGGCGGTGCCCTTGCCCCGCGCGCGCGACAGGTCTAGCATCGGCATCAGGTACCCGCCGCAATGGTCGGGAAAACGATAACGAGTGTATGTGACATGGCGGATTATTCCCCGCCGCCCGGTGGTTCCCCAGGGTCCAAGGCCCGCCCGGAATCCGGCAAGGCCCAGCGCAAGCAGCCGCCGGATTCGTCCCGGAACCGCCCCGGTGGCCCCAGCCGGAGCGAGCCTGCCGCCTGGCAGCAGGCCCAGCGCGCCGCCCAGCCCCAGCGTCAGGCCTTTGCCGCGATCGACCTTGGCACCAACAATTGCCGCCTGCTGATCGCGCGTCCGCAGGGGGAAAACTTCGTCGTGATCGATGCCTTCAGCCGGGTCGTGCGGCTGGGCGAAGGCCTGGCCCAGACCGGTCGGCTGAGCCAGGCCGCAATGGACCGGGCATTGGGCGCGCTGCACATCTGCGCCGACAAGCTGAAGCGCCGCAACGTCCATCTGGCCCGCTCGGTCGCGACCGAAGCGTGCCGCAGGGCCGAGAATGGCGCCGATTTCATCCAGCGGGTGCGCGAGGAAACCGGCATCCTGCTCGACATCATCAGCGCCCAGGAAGAGGCGCGGCTGGCGGTGATGGGCTGCCACATCCTGCTGGAGGCGGACGAAGGCCCGGCGATGATCTTCGACATCGGCGGCGGATCGACCGAACTGGTGCTGGTGGAAAGCCGCCACGATGCCGCGCCGCTGATCCATGACTGGCACAGCGTGCCCTGGGGCGTCGTCTCGCTGACCGAGACGGTCGGGCACGAACCCGAAGACCCCGTCGGCCGCGCCGCGCGCTATGCGGCGATGCGCGACACGGTGGCGGGCAGCCTCGCCCCCTTTGCCACGCGGATCGGAGACTGGATCGATCGCAACGCCAGCGATCATCCGCTGCGCCTGCTGGGCACCAGCGGCACGGTCACCACCCTGGCCAGCCTGCACCTGGAACTGCCGCAGTATGATCGCAGCGCGGTCGACGGACTGATCGTGGTGTCCGATTCGATGCGCGACCTGTGCCAGGGCCTCGCCCGGATGACCCCGGCAGAGCGGCGGGCCCAGCCCTGCATCGGGCGCGAGCGGTCCGATCTGGTCGTGGCCGGCTGCGCGATTCTCGAATCGATCCTCGACCTGTGGCCTGCGGACCGGCTCGGCGTGGCCGACCGCGGCATCCGCGAGGGGATCCTGCGCGGGCTGATGGCGGCCGGCGGCCATGGTGAGCGGGCCAGGGCGGCGCTGCTGAGAATGCAAAGGGGCAGCGCATGAGAGGCGGAAAACCGTCCGGTGAACGGCTGAAGACCGCGCGCAAGCGTTCGGCCAGTTCGGCCCGCTGGCTTTCCCGGCAGCTGGCCGATCCTTACGTAAAGCAGGCCAAGGCCGCCGGCTGGCGCAGCCGCGCCGCCTTCAAGCTGATCGAGCTGGACGAGAAGTTCGGCCTGATCAAGGGCGCGCGCCGGGTGGTCGACCTGGGCATTGCGCCGGGCGGGTGGAGCCAGGTGGTCAGGAAGCAGAACCCGAAGGCCGCCGTGGTCGGGATCGATCTCTTGCCGACCGACCCGATCGAGGGCGTTACGATCTTCCAGATGGACTTCATGGCCGACGAGGCCCCCGCCGCGCTGACCGAGGCGCTGGACGGTCCGCCCGATCTGGTCATTTCCGACATGGCGGCCAACACCGTCGGTCACAAGCAGACCGATCACCTGCGCACCATGGGCCTCGTGGAAACCGCCGCCCACTTCGCGATCGAGAACCTGGCGCCGGGCGGGGCCTTTGTCGCCAAGGTGCTCGCCGGGGGGACCGATACGGACCTGCTCGCCCTGCTGAAACAGCACTTCGCATCCGTGAAGCACGCCAAGCCGCCAGCCAGCCGCAAGGATTCGTCGGAATGGTACGTGATCGCACAGGGCTTCAAGGGCTAGGGCGGCAAGGTTCCATCCACTCGCGCGGGCCGCACAAACCAAAAGGGCGGAGCCTTGCGGCCCCGCCCCTTGGTTCGGTCCTGAAGCCCGGTCTTACTTGACCGACTTCAGGTAGGCGATGATGTTGGCGCGTTCCTGCGCATCGGCGAGACCGGCGAAGGTCATCTTGTTGCCGGGCGCGAACTTGGCCGGATCGGTCAGCCAGGCATCCATGGTCGCATCGTCCCAGGTGCCGCCCTTGCCCTTGAGGGCATCGGAGAAGGCATAGCCGCCGCGGCCCTGGCCGATCCCTTCACCGAACACACCGACCAGGTTCGGACCGATGCCGTTGGCACCGCCCGGAGTGATGGTGTGGCAGGCCGCGCACTTGGCGAAGCTCTTCTGGCCCTTGGCGGCATCGCCGACCACGGCAGCGGCTTCCGGCGCGGCCCCGGCGGCGGGTGCTTCCGGCACGGCCGGCAGCGGCAGCGGGCTGGCGCTCTTCGAATTGAGATAGACCATCAGGTTGGCGCGTTCCTGCGGATCGCTAAGCCCGGCGAAGCTCATCTTGGTGCCCGGCGCATACTTGGCCGGGTTTTCCAGCCAGGCGCTCATGCTGGTCCAGTCCCACTTGCCGCCCTTGCCCTTCAGCGCATCGGAATAGGCAAAGGGATGGCTGGCGACGTTGGCGCCCAGGGTGCCCCACAGGTTCGGCCCCAATCCGGCCGCGCCGCCCTGGTCGATGGTGTGGCAGCTGGCGCACTTGGCGAAGGCCTTTTCACCCTTGGCGATATCGGCCTTGGCCAGGTAGGCCTCGAACGGAGTGGCGTCCTTGCCGCCGCCTTCGCCTTCCTGGACGACACCGGCAATCTCGAAGCCCATCTTCTCAGGCCGCTCGTTCTTGCCGCCTTCGTAATAGCGTGAGCTGACGGCCGAGAGGCCAAGCAGGACGATACCGGAAAACAACGTCCATCCGGCAATGGTATTGAAGCGGTCTGACATAGTGTGCCCCGTTGGGAATCCGCGCGATTGGTTTGCGCGTCGCTCTAGTGTCGGCTCCGCCCGAGCGCAAGGGGCATTGCAGCCGCGTCAAATGCGCCCTAGCCACTGTCCCCATGTTTTCATCGCTTCTCATTGCCAACCGGGGCGAAATCGCCTGCCGGATCATCCGCACCGCCCGCCAGATGGGCCTGCGCACCGTGGCCGTATATTCCGACGCCGATGCCCGCGCGCTGCACGTGCGGCAGGCGGATGAGGCGGTCCATATCGGCCCCAGCCCGGCCCGCGAGAGCTATCTGGTCGGCGAAAAGATCATCGCCGCCGCCAAGGCCACCGGGGCCGAGGCGATCCATCCCGGCTATGGCTTCCTGTCCGAAAATGCCGACTTTGCCCGCGCGGTGATTGATTCCGGGCTGATCTGGGTTGGCCCCAGCCCCGAATCGATCGAGGCGATGGGCCTGAAGGACGCCGCCAAGCAGCTGATGCAGCAGGCCGGCGTGCCGGTGACCCCGGGCTATTTGGGCGCAAACCAGGACCCGGCCTTCCTGGCCGAACGCGCCGCCGAAGTCGGCTATCCGGTGCTGATCAAGGCCGTGGCCGGCGGCGGCGGCAAGGGGATGCGGCGGGTGGACAGCGCGGCGGACTTTGCCGACGCGCTTGCCTCTTGCCAGCGCGAGGCCGCGGCCAGCTTCGGCAACGATCATGTGCTGATCGAGAAATACATCCTCTCCCCCCGCCACATCGAAGTGCAGGTGTTTGGCGACAGCCACGGCAACGTCGTCCACCTGTTCGAGCGCGATTGTTCGCTCCAGCGCCGTCACCAGAAGGTGATCGAGGAAGCCCCCGCCCCCGGCATGGACGAGGCGACCCGCGCCGAACTGTGCGCAGCGGCTGTCCGCGCGGCCAGGGCGGTCAACTATCGCGGCGCGGGCACGATCGAGTTCATCGCCGATGCTTCGGAAGGCCTGCGCGCCGACCGGATCTGGTTCATGGAAATGAACACCCGCCTGCAGGTGGAACACCCGGTGACCGAGGAGATCACCGGGGTGGACCTGGTCGAATGGCAGCTGCGGGTGGCGGCAGGCGAGAAACTGCCCAAACGGCAGGAAGACCTTTCAATCAACGGCTGGGCGATGGAAGCGCGGCTTTATGCGGAAGACCCGGCGAAGGGGTTTTTGCCCGCCATTGGCCCGCTCGATCACTTGCGCCTTGGCAGCGGATTGCGGGTCGATACCGGCGTAGAGGAAGGCGGCGAAGTATCGCCGTTCTATGATCCGATGATCGCCAAGCTGATCGCGCATGGAGAATCGCGCGAAGAGGCAATCGAAACGCTGCTGGAAGGCGTCGATCAGACCGAGGTCTGGCCGGTGCGCACCAATGCCGGGTTCCTCGGCCTGCTGCTGGAACATCCCGGATTTCAGTCCGGCAAGGTCGATACCGGCCTGATCGGGCGCGATCTTGAACTGCTGGTTCAGGCACCAGAGCCCGATAACCAAGAACTGACCGAAGCAGCAGCGCTTCTGGCGGCAAGTCCCGGTTCGGGGCCGTGGTCGGCCGCGCTCGGTTTCCGCGCCAACGCTGCTCCGCGTGCCGAAGTTCGCATGGTCGATGACCAAGGAACGCTGCACCGCGTTGCGCTTGACGAGGTGGCGGCGGATCACCCGGCGGAAGACGTGCTGGTGTTCGATGCCGGTTTCGCCCGCCGCTATACGCTGGAACGGGTTGCAGGCGGCTCGCACCACGGTGCCCACGATGGCGATATCCTCTCGCCCATGCCGGGCAAGATCATCGCCGTCGAAGTCACCGAAGGACAGGCGGTGACCAAGGGGCAGAAACTGCTGACGCTGGAAGCGATGAAGATGGAGCACACGCTGACCGCGCCGTTCGATGGCAGGGTAGCGCAGCTTTCTGCCACGCCGGGCGCGCAGGTGCAGGTCGAGGCGCTGCTGGCGCGGATCGAGGCCAGCGAATGACCTGGAAACCCGAAGTCGAGGAACTGCGCCGCCGCCGCAAGCTGGCCGAGCAGATGGGCGGGCCGGAAAAGGTCGCGCGGCAGCATGGCCGGGGCAAGCTGGACGCCCGCGCCCGGATCAAGGGCCTGATCGATCCCGGGTCTTTCCGCGAGGTCGGCAAGATCGCCGGCAAGGGCCACTACGGGCCGGACGGCGAGCTGCTCGACCTCTCCCCCTCCAACCTGGTCTTCGGGCGCGCCAATATCGAAGGGCGCCCGGTGGTGGCCAGCGCCGACGATTTCACCGTGCGCGGCGGCGCGGCCGATGCGGCGATCCACCGCAAGTTCGTGCAGTGCGAACAGATGGCCTCCACGCTGAAAATCCCGCTGATCCGGATGATCGACGGCACCGGCGGGGGCGGATCGGTCAAGACGCTGGAAGAGATCGGCGCGACCTACGTTCCCGCCACACCGGGCTGGGGCGAAATCGTGAAGAACCTTGAGACGGTGCCGGTCGTCGCCCTGGCCCTTGGCCCGACGGCGGGCCTTGGCGCGGCGCGGGTGGTGGCCAGCCACTATTCGATCATGGTCAAGGGCCTGTCCCAGCTGTTCGCCGCCGGCCCCGCCGTGGTCGAGGCGATCGGCGAAGCGAGCGACAAGGAATCCTTGGGCGGATCGATCATCCACACCCGCAACGGCGTGGTCGACGAGGAAGTGGCCAGCGAGGCCGAAGCCTTCGCCACCGCCCGCCGGTTCCTGTCCTACCTGCCCAGCCACGTCGGTCAGCACGCCCCGCGCACGATGAACACCGACCCGGTGGACCGCAAGGAGCAGAGCCTGATCAGCCTGGTCCCGCGTGAGGCCAAGCAGGTCTATTCGATGCGCAAGCTGCTGGACGCCGCGTTCGACAAGGGCAGCGTGTTCGAAATGGGCCGGATGTGGGGCCGCGCCGCGATCACCGCGTTTGCCCGGCTGGATGGCTGGCCGGTCGCGGTCGTCGCCAGCGATCCCAGCTTCCTGGGCGGATCGTGGGAAGCCAAGACCAGCGAGAAAGTGGAACGCTTCATCAAGCTGGCCGACCAGTTCCGCCTGCCGGTGGTCCACCTGGTCGACAACCCCGGCTTCATGATCGGGCTGGCCGCCGAAAGCAGCGGCACGATCCGTTACGGCGTCAATGCCATGAACGCGATCTACAAGGCCACGGTGCCGCTGTGCTGCGTGGTGATCCGCCGCGCCTATGGCATCGCGGGCAGCGCGATGAGCAACGCCGAAGCCTTCCAGTACCGCTTCGCCTGGCCCAGCGGCGACTGGGGCAGCCTGCCGATCGAAGGCGGGATCGAAGTTGCCTACAAGAGCGAGATCGAAGCCGCGGAAGACCCGCAGGCCCACCTCGAAGCGATCCGCGAACGCCTCAACCGCGTGCGCAGCCCGTTCCGCACCGCC
Source organism: Sphingomonadales bacterium (assembly GCA_017302615.1). Taxonomy (GTDB): domain Bacteria; phylum Pseudomonadota; class Alphaproteobacteria; order Sphingomonadales; family Sphingomonadaceae; genus Novosphingobium. The sequence continues at coordinate 188,864 of JAFLDB010000003.1, read as the reverse complement.
GAGAAGTTCGGGATCGAGGACATCATCGACCCGCGCGAAACGCGGCCACTGCTCTGCGAATTTGCCGATCTGGCGTGGAAGGCGCTGGGGGCAGACTGAGGATCAGGCCCCCAGATAGTCCCTCAGCCCCGCCGCCTGCTCCGCGCTGAGCCGCAGGCCCAGCTTGGTGCGGCGCCACAGCACGTCCTCGGCACTGACGGCCCATTCCTCGGCCACCAGGTAATCGACCTCGGCCCGGCTGAGGCCGCCGCCGAAGTCGCGGCCCTGGTCCTTGCCCAGCCAGTCCCGCGCGCGGGTGCCATAGGCGCGGGCGATGCGGTCGGCATCGTCGGCGGACAGGAACGGATAGTCACGGGCATAGGCGGCGATCAGCGCATCGAGGCCGTCAATCGCGAAGTCCCCGCCGGGCAGCGCCTCGCGCCGGGTCCAGCCCTTGCCGGTCAGCGCCGGCAGGCGCGGGACGAGCAGGTCGACCGCTTCTTCGGCAAGATGGCGGTAAGTGGTGATCTTGCCGCCATAGACCGAGAGCAGCGGCGCGCCCTCGGCTTCGCCTGACAGGTCGAGCCGGTAGCCGCGGGTCGCCGCTTCGGGCTTGTCCGATCCGTCGCTGACCAGCGGGCGCACGCCGGAATAGGTCCAGACCACGTCGGCCGGGGTGACCGTTTTGGCGAAGTAGCGGCTGGCTCCTTCGCACAGGTAGGCGATTTCCTCGGCGCTGGCCTCGACCTTGTCCAGCGAACGGTCATGGTCGACGTCGGTGGTGCCGATCAGGGTGAAGTGTCGTTCATAGGGGATTGCGAAGAAGATCCGCCCGTCCGGCAACTGGAAGAAGTAGGAATAGGGGTGATCGAACAGGCGCGGCACGACGATGTGGCTGCCGCGCACCAGCCGCATGGCATAGTCCGGCGCTTCGCCGATCAAACCGTCCACTTCGAGCACGCGGGGACCGGCGGCATTGACCAGCGCCTTGGCATGAAACGTCTCGTTTCCGGCCTCGATCCGCCACAGCCCGTCCTCGCGCCGGGCCGAGGTGACGCGGGTGCGCGGGCGCACAGTTGCGCCCTTGGCCTCGGCCGACTTGGCGTTGAGCACCACCAGCCGGGCATCGTCCACCCAGCCGTCGGAATATTCGAACCCGGTGGAAAAGCCGCCCTTCAGCGGACCGCCGGCGGCATGGCGGCGCAGATCGACCGTGCGGGTGGCGGGCAGGCGCTTGCGACCGCCGATATGGTCATACAGGAACAGGCCCAGCCGCAGCAGCCAGCGCGGCCGCAGCCCGTCGACATAAGGCAGCACGAAGCGCATCGGGTGGATGATGTGCGGGGCAATGGCCCACAGCGCCTCACGCTCGGTCAGCGATTCGCGGACCAGGCCGAACTCGTAATGCTCCAGATAGCGCAAGCCGCCGTGGATCAGCTTGGTCGAGGCCGAGCTGGTCCCCTGCGCCAGGTCGCCCGCTTCGAGCAGCAGCACTTTCGCGCCGCGCCCGGCGGCGTCGCGGGCAATCCCGGCTCCGTTCACGCCGCCACCGATGACTGCCAGATCGAATGGTTCGTTCATACCGTCTGTCTACCGGGTGGATTGAGCCGGCGGAAGAGCCGCCCGCGCTCGCTATAGAACACCAGCGCCAGCGCGATCAGCCCACCCGCCAGCAGCGCGGTGGCCAGTGGCCGGGCGCTGCCGTCGAACGCCTGCCCGATCGCTCCGCCCAACAGTGAGGACAGGACCGAGCGGGTGAACATCTGGACCGAGGCCGCCGCCCCGGCGATCTGGCCGAACGGCTGCAGCGCGATCGAAGTGAAATTGGCCCCCATCAACGCGCACAGGCACATCTGCGCTGCCATCATCACGGCGAATTCGCTCAGGGTCTCGTCCCCGGCATAGGCGCGGCTGACCTGCAAAGCGGCCAGGGCGATGAAGGCCAATAGCGCGGTGTGCGATACGCGGCGCGCGCCGAACCGCTCGACGATGCGGGAATTGACGAGGTTGGCCAGGGCCATGCAGCCAGCCATCGCCGCGAAATAGAGCGGGAAGCTGTCGCCCGCGCCGAAGTGCTCGGCAACCAGCTGCTGCGAGCTGTTGAGGAACCCGAACAGCCCGGCCCAAACCAGCCCGGCGCCGATCACATAGCCGATCGAGGCCCGGTTGCTCAGCGCGGTACCCATGTTGGCGGCGATGTGGCGCGGTCGGATTGCCTGCCGGTTGGCGGGATCGAGGGTTTCCGGCAGACGCAGCCAGACCCAGGCCGTGACCGCGACCGACAGCACCGTGGTCAGTCCGAAGATCCAGCGCCAGCCGCCCAATTGGAGCGCCGCCTGGCCGAAACTGGGGGCCAGAATCGGGACGATCATGAAAACCAGCGCCGTGGTGGACAGCATTCGCGCCATCCGGTCGCCCTCGTGGCAATCGCGGATAATCGCGCTCGGCATGACCGAAAGTCCCGCGCTGCCCAGTGCCTGGAGGCCGCGCAGCACGAGGAGGGTGGTGAAATCCTGCACCACCGCGCAGGCCAGCGCCAGCACGGTATAGATCCCCAGCGCCGCGAACAGCACCGGGCGGCGGCCGAACCGGTCGGCCAACGCGCCGGGCAGCAACGCGCCGATCGCCGATCCGAACAGGTAGACCCCGATCACCAGTTGGCGGTGGTTGGGATTGTCCGATCCCAGATCGCTCGCGATCGCGCCCAGCGCGGGCAGCATCGAATCGATGCTGAGCGCCTGCAACGCCATCAGCGAGGCCATCAGGACGATGAACTCGCGTTCCCCGATTCGGGTGGGCATGTGGCGCGGCGCGGCGGGCATGGTCGGGCCATGGCCGCTTTGCTGCCGGTTTGCCACCCTTGATCTACCCTTTTCGTATGCACGGAAGGGCGGTTAAGGTGGTGCGCATGGACCCTGCCCTGCCCGATTCAGCCGATGAGCACGCGGGTGGCAGCGGCCTGAGGAAGATCATCCATGTCGACATGGATGCCTTCTATGCCAGCGTCGAACAGCGCGATGATCCGTCGCTGCGGGGGAGGCCCGTGGCGGTTGGCGGCGACGGCCCGCGCGGGGTGCTGAGCACCTGTTCCTATGAAGCGCGCAAGTTCGGGTGCCGCTCGGCCATGCCTTCGATCACGGCCAAACGCTTGTGCCCGCAGCTGATTTTCCGCCCGCCTCGGTTTGCCGTCTATACCGCGATTTCCCGCCAGATCCGTGCGATCTTCGAAGAATACACCCCGCTGGTCGAGCCGCTGAGCCTGGACGAGGCGTTCCTCGACGTGACCGAGGACCTCAAGGGCATCGGCTCTGCCACCCGCATTGCCGAGCTGATCCGCGCCCGGATCAAGGCCGAAACCGGCCTCACCGCCAGTGCCGGGGTGTCCTACAACAAGTTCCTCGCCAAGCTGGCCAGCGACCAGCACAAGCCCGACGGGCTGTGCGTGATCCGCCCGGGCGAGGGCGCGGATTTCGTGGGCCGGCTACCGGTGCGGCGGTTCTTCGGAATCGGCCCCAAGGGTGCCGAGAAGATGGCTGCGCTGGGCATCGAAACCGGGGCGGACCTGCGCACGAAGGACATTCATTTCCTGCGCCAGCACTTCGGATCCCAGGCCGATTACCTCTACCGCGCCGCGCGCGGTATCGATCTGCGCCGGGTCAAGGCCGACCGGGCGCGCAAGTCGCTGGGGGCGGAACGCACGCTCGACAAGGACCTCGCCTCGGGCGCGGCGCTGCGCGAGGTGCTGGAGCGGATCATCGCCATCACCTGGGACCGGATCGACAAGGCCGGAGCCCGGGGGCGGACCATCACGCTCAAACTGAAATTCAAGGATTTCAGCAACCTGACCAGAGCGCGCAGCCTGCCGCAAGCGCTTGCCAGCCGTGCCGAACTGAACCGGATCGGGCATGAGCTGCTGGACGAGGTGCTGCCGCTGGCCCAGCCGGTGCGGCTGGTCGGGCTGACTCTTTCGGCCATGGAAGACGACGATCCCGCGCCGAACGCACCCGCCACGGCCTTTCAGGGACAGCTGCCGTTCTGAGCCGGCCCGTTCCCGCTTAACCGCCGCAAACGTCCCATTCAGAGATGCGAAAGCAATAATGTTGGACAAGAGCAGCGTCTTGGCAGAAAACCAAGGCCGGGGATCGGTTCTCGTAAATGTGGTCGAAGAGTCATGCCTTCGGCGGGTGCGAGCAACGGGGGCGATGACCTGCCGATACCATATTTGAAGGGGTTACCGATTATGAAGTTCCGTGCTGTTGCCGCTGCCGCGGCTCTGTTCGCCATGGCCATGCCGACCGTTTCGACCGCGCAGACCAACAACGACCTGTCCTATGAAAAGCTGACCCACTGCGCCGCCTTCAACATGCTGGTGAGCACCGTGATGAGCACCGGCAAGGACAAGGACACCGCCGAAAGCAAGGCCACTGCCGAAACCTTCACCAACCAGGCCGCCGCGCTGATCGTGGTCGCCTCGATCGTCGGCAAGAAGGACACCAAGGTCGTGCAGGAAGAAGTGTTCTCGCAGAACGACAAGATGGTGAAGTCGCTGGGCGATTCCGGCGCCGCTGAAAAGCTGGTGAACGACAACTTCGAAACCTGCAACAACCTCGGCAAGGCCGCCTACGCCGCGATCACCGAGAAGAAGTAAGCCGGTTTTCCGGCCAGGGTTCAGGCCCCGGTCCGCGCCTTCCGCAACGGAGGTCGGGCCGGGGCCTTTGCTTTATCCGCCGGCCTTGGCGAGCCAGCCCGGCAGGCCGCGTTCCAGCGTGGGCGAAAGCGGCTGCGGCATGGCATCGGGCGCGAAAAAGCCCAGCTCGATCACTTCCCGGCCATCCCCGCGCGGCGTGCCGAGCGCGCGGCCGGTGACGAGGTGGACCCGGTTGACCGTGCCGTAGAGCGGTTCCTCCACCACGGCGAAGACCCGCGCGCGCTCCAGCCGGCAGCCGGTTTCCTCGACCAGTTCGCGCAAGGCTGCATCCAGCGGGTCTTCCCGCCGGCCGATCCCGCCACCCGGCAGCATCCAGTTGCCGCTGCCATAGGAATGGCGGATCAGCAGGATCCGGCCCGCATCGTCAAAGGCCAGGATCCGGCAGCCGTTGAGCTTTACCTGCGCCAGCCGCCACCAGCGCCGCCGCACCGCGTGGGCCAGACGCAGCGCGGTGCGGTGCAGCGGGGCGGGGATCAGGTGAAACATGTCACCGGCTGATGCGCCGCCGCCAGCAACCGCGCCACCGGCAGATCATGCCCGCCCGCCAGCGCCGCTTCAAACAGGGCGCGCTTCTCCTCGCCCCGGATCACGAAGACCAGCGCATCGCTGTTGAGCAGGGCCGGGATGGTCAGGCTGAGCCGGTGGAACGGCGCTTCGGGCGGCAGCGGATCGGGCACCAGCCGGCGCAGGCGCAGCGGATCGTCGGCGCGCGGATCGGTATTGGGAAACAGGCTGGCGACATGCCCGTCAGTACCCATGCCCAGCCAGGCGAGGGCAAAACGCGGCGGAGCGAGGCCTTCCTCCAGCGCCACCACCCGCGCACCAAGCGGCTCCAACGCGGCACGGATCCGGCCGGCATTGCTGGCCGGGTGATCCTCGGCGACGATCCGGTCATCCCCGGGCCAGACCGCGATCCGGTGCCAGTCGAGGCCCAGGCCCGCCAGTTCGGCCAGGATCGGAAACGGAGTCGATCCACCGGGAATGGTGATCGCCACTTCCCCGTCCCTTGCGGCCAGGGCTTCGCTCAGGCGGGCGTGGAGCCAGCGGGCAATCGCCGCGTCATCGGCCCCGCAAATCAGTTCGGCATCAGGCATGGCGCGGCAATAGCAGGTCCAGCCCGCCCCCGGAATGGCCGCGCAATGCTATGCGCCCAGGCGCAGGAACAGCCCGATGCCGATGGCCAGCACCAGCAGAGCCCCGCCCAGCCAGCGCCGCCAGCGCGCCAGCGGCAGATCGAGCAATGCCTGCCCACCGACCCAGCCGATCGCCACCACCACCATGCCGCCCAGCGCCCCGCCCACCCCGGCCGCGCCCGGCAGCAGGCTGGCCACGACAATCGCGAACAGCAGGAACCGGGCGGCATCGGTCAGTTGCAGGCCGAACAGGACCACACTGAATGCGCCGAGCGACTGGGTCGGCTCGTCCGGGGCAGGCTTTACCCGCCACAGCAGCATTTCCAGTGCGGCAAGGGCCAACGCCAGCACGGCCAGCATCTGCCGCGCCGCAGGCGGCAAGAGCGGCGCGAACGAACCGGCCAGCCACACCGCCCCGGCCGCGGCCAGCGCAGCGCTGGCCATGCCGATCAGCAGCAGGCTGAAGCGCTGACCCAGCCGCGCGGCAATTCCGGCCACCAGCACCTGGTCGCGTGCGCCAAGGCCGGCGAGGACCGTGGCGATGAAGGCGAGAAGAAAGCCGGTCATGGAGAGTGGTCAGAGGCGGATTCAACCGGCGGCAAGGGCCTTGAGGAAGGCCTCGATCCGCTTGGCATTCACGCCGAAATCGCTGACCCCGACCCGGCTGACCGAGCGCATGTCGACCCGGCTGCCCGCGCCGTCCGGACTGGGGGTGACACGGATCACCACATCGTCCTTGAACCGGATATAGGATACGCTGGCGGTCGCTTCCACGTGCCCGCGCGCGGGATCGCTGACGGCCACTTTCCAGCCTTCCGCTTCCGCCAGCCGCGCGGCCCGGGCGGTCACCTCCGCCACGGTGCCCGGCACGGTAAGCGGCGCCAGCCGGCCATAGGCCCCGGCATGGATTCTGCGCCAGTTGTCGACCGTGCCGACCCCGGCCAGATTGTCCTCGCGCAGGGGAAGCGTTTCAAACTGCGGCGGATTGGCAAGGTCGGTGGTCACATCGTGGATCGGCGGTACATCGGCTGCCAGCAAGGGGCGCGAGGCGATGAACCCGGCATAGCCAAGACTGACCAGCACGGCGGCAATCAGCTTGCCCCGGCCCGGCCCAGCCTGCCCCCGCCCACGCACCAGCGCGATCAGCCCCAGCACCAGCGCCAGCGCCGCCACCAGTCCGCCGCCGACAAAGGCCATGAAGCCGGTCAGCTTGGGCACCATGTCATAGCGTGCGGCGGTCAGGCCCAGCGCCGCGATCACCACCGCCGCCCCGGTCAACCGGATGGCGATGCCCTGAAGGCGCTGTCCCGGCGCCGTGTTTCCTGCCATGTCCTGCTCCTCTGCCAATTACCGGAAGACAGCAGGAAAGCCGGGTAGCGTCAATTGAATGAGCGGCACATCAGCAAGCGGGTGATTCTGGCGGGCGGCGGTCACGCCCATCTGGCCGTGCTGCACCGCTGGGCGCGCGAACCCGCCCGGGGCGAGGACCGCCTGCTGATCACCCCGCAGGCCCACGCGCTCTATTCCGGCATGGTGCCGGGCTGGATGGCCGGGATCTATCCGGCCGAGGCCCTGCGGATCGATCTGGCCGAACTGGCCGCGCGGGCCGGGGCGAAACTGGTGCCGGCCGAAGTCACCGGGCTGGACGCGGCGCGGCAGTGCCTGACCCTCTCCACCGGTGAACTGCTGGACTTCGATCTGCTCTCGCTGGCGACCGGCGGGGGGATCGACCTCGCCCCGTTTGCCGGCAGCACCGCCACGATCCTGCCGGTCCGCCCGGTCGAAGGGCTGATCTCCGGGTGGGAGGCATTTCTGGCCGCCGCCCCGCGCCAACCCGCTATCCCGGTGATCGGCGGCGGCGCGGCCGGGGTGGAACTGGCGCTGGCCGCGCAGGCCCGGCTGGCTGGTGCGGCCACGGTCACGCTGGTCTGCCCGCGCGGCGATTTCCTGTCCGGCCACCACCTGCGGGTGCGGCGGCTGGCCCGCGCCGCGCTGAACCGGCGCGGGATTGCCTTGCTCCATGGCCTTGCCGCCGGTGCGCCCGGCGGGCTGGTGCTGGACGACGGGGAACTGCTCCCCGCCGATCTGGTCCTGCTCGCCACCGGCAGCCGCCCGCCCGGCTGGCTGGCCGCATCGGGCCTGGCCTGCTCGGCGCAAGGCTTTGCGCTGGTCGGGGCGGACCTTCGCTCGGTCTCTCATCCTGCAGTATTTGCCGCCGGTGACATCGTGGAGCGCACCGACCGGCCGCTGCCGCGATCGGGCGTCCACGCGGTCAAGGCCGGGCCGGTCCTGGCCGCCAACCTGGCCGCCGCGCTGCACGGCGGGACCATGCAAAGCTACCAGCCGGGGCTGCGCACGCTGTACCTGATGTCCACCGCAGACCGCCGCGCCATCGCTTCGTGGGGCGGCTTCGCGCTGGCCGGGCGTGCGGTATGGTGGCTCAAGGACCGTATCGACCGGGGCTTTGTCCGCAGGCAGGGTCGGCTTGGCTGAACCAGTCCGGCCGAAGTTGAACCACCGAAGCCCTTCCCCGCTGGGGAAGGGTTGGGATGGGGGGTCTGCCCTCTCCGGCGTGGAACCCCCACCCCCGACCCCTCCCCGGCGGGGAGGGGAGTCTCGGCCTTTGGAGGACAGGTTTCGCGTCTTGCTCTTGCGAAATGGTCGCAAGCGGAGGATGCTGACCCACGCCATCGGCGCGAAAGGACCCACCGCTTGAAACGCCTTGCCCTTGCCGCTCTGTTCGCGCTGGCCCTGATTGCCTGGTTCCAGCTGGGTTTGGGACAATACCTGACGCTCGAATCGCTGAAGGCCCAGCAGGCGGGGATCTCGACGTTCCAGGCAGAAAACCCGCTGCTGGTGATCTCGGTCTACTTCCTGATCTATGTGGCGCTGACCGCGCTTTCGATCCCGGGAGCCGCGATCATGACGCTGGCCGGCGGAGCGTTGTTCGGCGTGGTGACCGGCACCCTGATCGTCTCTTTTGCCAGCACCATTGGTGCCACGCTGGCCTTCCTGTCTTCCCGCTTCCTGCTGCGCGATGCGGTGCAAAGCCGCCTGGGCGCAAGGCTCAAGGCCATCAACGAAGGGGTGGAACGCGACGGCGCGTTTTACCTGTTCTCGCTGCGGCTGGTGCCGGTCTTCCCGTTCTTTGTGGTCAACCTCGTCATGGGCCTGACTCCGATCCGCACCTGGACCTTTTACTGGGTCAGCCAGTTGGGCATGCTGCTGGGCACGGTTGTCTATGTGAATGCCGGGACCCAGCTGGCGGCAATCGAAAGCCTGTCGGACATTGCCTCGCCCGCGCTGCTCGGCTCGTTCGCGGCGCTGGGGCTGCTGCCGTGGGTGGCCAAATGGATCATGGCCGTGCTGCGCCGCCGCCGGGTCTATGCCCGCTGGACGCGCCCGCGCCGCTTCGATCGCAACCTGGTGGTGATCGGGGCCGGGGCGGCGGGCCTCGTCTCCTCGCTGATCGGGGCAACCGTGCGGGCCAAAGTGACGCTGGTCGAACAGCACAAGATGGGCGGCGATTGCCTCAACTTCGGCTGCGTTCCATCAAAGGCGCTGATCAAATCGGCCCGGATCGCCGACCAGATCCGTCATGCCGACCGCTACGGACTGGAAAGCGCCGAGCCGCAGTTCCGCTTTGCCGCAGTGATGCGCCGGGTGCGCGAGATTATCGCCGCGATCGAACCCAATGACAGCGTGGAACGCTATACCGGGCTTGGCGTGGACGTGGCGCAGGGCCATGCCCGGATTGTCGATCCCTGGACGGTGGAGATCACCGGAGCCGACGGTTCGGTCCAGCGCCTGACCACCCGGTCGATCATCATCGCCGCCGGGGCCGCGCCGGTAGTGCCAGACCTGCCGGGTCTGGCCGAGGCCGGATACCTGACCAGCGACACGCTGTGGGATGCCTTTTCCGCGCTGGACGAACTGCCGCGCCGGATTGCCGTGCTGGGCGGGGGGCCGATCGGCTGCGAACTGAGCCAGGCGCTGGCCCGGCTGGGTGCGGAAGTGACGCAGATCGAGCAGGCCCCGCGTCTGCTGGGCCGCGAGGACGAGGACGTGGCCGAAGCCGCCCGCGCCGCGCTGGAACGATCCGGCGTGACCGTGCTGACCGGCCATACCGCGCTGCGGGTGGAAAGCGGTGCGGACAAGAGGCTGGTGGTTTCGGACGGGCAGGACGAGCGCGCGATCGGCTTCGATGCGCTGCTGGTGGCAGTGGGGCGCAAGGCGCGGCTGTCGGGCTATGGGCTGGAAGAGCTGGGGATCGAGACCGAGCGGACCGTGGTGACCGACGAATACCTCGCCACGCTCTATCCCAACATCTACGCCGCCGGGGATGTGGCCGGACCTTACCAGTTCACCCACACCGCATCGCACCAGGCGTGGTTTGCCAGCGTCAACGCGCTGTTCGGGCAGGTCTGGCGGTTCAAGGCCGATTATCGGGTGATCCCGTGGACCACCTTTACCGATCCGGAAATCGCCCGGGTCGGCCTGTCCGAAACCGAAGCGCGCGAACAGGGCGTGGCTCATGAAGTCACCGTGTTCCCGCTGAAGGAGCTGGACCGCGCGCTGACCGAAAGTGCCACCCACGGCTTCGTCAAGATCCTGACCCCGCCGGGCAAGGACCGGATCCTGGGCGCGACCATTGTCGGCGACCATGCCGGGGACCTGCTGGCCGAATTCGTCCTGGCGATGAAGCACGGGCTCGGGCTCAACAAGATCCTCGGCACGATCCATCCCTATCCGACCATGATCGAGGCCAACAAGTTTGCCGCCGGAGTGTGGAAGAAACGCCATGCGCCCGAGGGCCTGCTGCGGCTGGTCGGCCGTTATCACGATTGGCGGCGGGGATGAGCGCCCTCGCCAATCTGCAGGGCCTGATCGGGATTGCAGGGATCCTCGCCCTGGCCTGGGCCTTGTCTGAAGACCGCCAGGCCCGGCCCGGCTGGCGCTGGATCGGCGGAGCGCTGTTGCTGCAACTGGCCATCGCCGTGGTCGTCACCCGGGTGCCGCTGATCTGGGACCTGGTCGGCTATGCCAACCGCGCCGTGGCGGCGATCGAGGCGGCGACGCTGGTCGGGTCGAGCTACATGTTCGGCTATACCGGCGGGGCGCCGATTCCCTTCGTGCTGCAACCGGGGGCCCAGCCGCCTGTGATCGTCGCGTTCCAGATCCTGCCGCTGATCATCGTCTTTTCCGCGCTGTCTGCGCTGATGTGGCATTGGGGTGTGCTTCGTGTGGCGGTGAAGTGCCTGTCGTCTGCGCTGCGCCGCACCCTGGGTGTCAGCGGTGTGGTCGGTCTCAGCGGCGGATCCACGATGTTTCTGGGCGTGGTGGAAACCCCGCTGGTGCTCAAGGCGTGGTTCGCGCGGATGAGCCGCGCCGACCTGTTCATGGTCATGACCCTGACCATGGCGACGATTTCCGGCGCGATTCTGGTGCTTTACGCGACGACCCTCGCCCGGACCGTGCCCAATGCGGTGGGCCACATGATCGTCGCCTCGCTGATCTCGCTACCTGCCGCCATCCTCCTCGCCCGCCTGCTGGTTCCCGGCGAACCGACCGCCGAAGATGCTGAAATAAAAGCGGAAATTCGCTATGAAAGCAGCATGGACGCGGTCGTCCGCGGGGCGATGGACGGGATCCAGCTGGTCCTGGCCGTGATCGCGATCATCATCACGGTCTTCGCGCTGGTCAACCTCGTCGACCAGATCCTCGCCCTCCTCCCTCTGGTCGACGGCGCCCCCGTCACGCTGCGCCGCGCCTTCGGCTGGCTGCTTGCTCCGGTGATGTGGGCGATCGGCGTGCCCTGGGACCAGGCCGGCGCCGCCGGCGCGCTTATGGGCACCAAGGCGGTCCTCAACGAATATGTCGCCTATCTCGATCTCGCCGCCGTGCCGCCCGGCACTCTGGAGCCACGCAGCCTTCTGATCGTCACTTATGCGCTGTGCGGCGTCGCCAACCTCGCCAGCGTCGGGCTGATCGTCTCGACCATCGCCACTCTCGCACCCGAACGGCGCGGAGAAGTGGCTGCACTGGGCATGAAGAGCTGGCTTTCGGGCAACATGGCCTCGCTGATGACCGGGGCGGTGATCGGTCTGGTGACCTGGGGCTGAGCGATGTTCGACGCCCGCCTGCGCCCGCTGATCGATCCGCCCCTTAACGCCGCCGGCCGCTGGCTGGCACGGCGCGGCATTGGGGCCAATGCGGTGACGCTGGCCGGGCTGGCCCCCGCGCTGGGCGCAGGCGTTGCTATCGCGGCAGGACACTTCGCCCTTGCCCTGGCGCTGATCCTGCTCAACCGCCTGCTTGACGGACTGGACGGCGCGGTTGCCCGCAGCCGGGGCCTGACCGACTTTGGCGGCTATCTGGATACCCTGGCCGACTATGTGTTCTACGTCACGGTGCCGCTCGCCTTCGGGATCGCCAACCCCGCCAATAGCCTGCCGGCGTTGTTGCTGGTTGCCAGCTTCACTCTGACTTGCGCCAGCTTCCTCGTCTATGCCGCCATTGCCGCCCGCCGCGGCCAGCAGACCGCCGCCCACGGGGCCAAGAGCTTTTTCTATTCGACGGGCCTGGCCGAAGGCGCGGAAACCATCGCGGCGTTCATTGCCATGTGCCTGTGGCCGGCGCAGTTCCCGGTCATCGCCCTGGGATTCGCCGGGCTTTGCCTGCTGACCGTCGCCCAGCGCACAGGCATGGCCCGCCGCCACTTCAGCGCCCGGGAGAATGTCTGACTCTGGTGAGGAAACTGGAGCGGGTGAAGGTAACACAATAAACCATTAGAATTATTTACTATTTTTTGCTACAATGGCCTACACAGAACCTACACAGGCACGGGGAATCAACCACTTACCCCGCCATTCTGCACAGTTTCTGCACAGTAGGAAGCAGGGAAATGAGTTTCATCCTCGATAAAGAGCAGGTCAAGCCGGGCCTCATCATCTTCCGGCGCGGCGATGTCGGTCACGACAACTACTATTGCCGGGTCAGAATCCAGAACGAGGACCGCTATAAGACAATCTCGCTCCGCACAGCAGACAGGCAGGCAGCGCGCGACCGGGCGCTGGACGAATACGCCGATATCCGTTTTCGGGTGAAGCACGACGTTCCGGTATTTAACCGTCCCTTCTCACAGGTGGCGGAGGAATATGCCGACGCCCAGCAGCGCCGCGCCAACGCAGGCGAAGTCAGCAAAGCCCGCTCAAGAAATATCAGAAGCAAGATCGACGGCCCGCTAAAGGCTTATGTCGGCAGCACACAGATTCATCTGGTGACGCAGGAGCGCTGGGCCGACTATCCGCTGTGGCGACGGGAAAACGGCGAAGGCCGTCGCAAAGGCGTCATCAGCGATTCCACCATCCGCATCGAGATGACCATTTTCGCTGCCATTATGAATTTCGCTATCAGCAAGCGCTATGTGCCAGCACACCACCGCTTTGAAGGGATGCCGAAACTCAAATCCAACCGCCGCGACGAGTTCACGCTTGAGGAATACCGCAAGCTGCACACGAAGGGGCGCAAATGGATGAAGGAGGCGACCACGCCGCAGGGCATCTGGTATCGCCAGATTTGCTACAATTTCATTCTCATCATGTGCAACACAGGGATGCGCCCGCCCGAAGCGAAGAACCTGCGCTGGCGGGACATCACCACTGCCAAGGACAAGGACGGGCAGGAAATCCTTGTCCTCTATGTTCAGGGCAAAGGAAAGACCCGCAAACTGATCGCTCCCATCAGTGTCGGAAAATACCTCGACCGTGTGCGGGAACTGTCCAAGGCGACCAAGCAGGACGACCACGTATTCACGATCATCAACGGCAAACCTGCCAAATGGCTCTATCGCGATACGGTCGAGGAGCTGCTCAAATATACTGACCTTCGCGATGGACCCAGCGGGATTCCACGCACGACCTATTGCTTCCGCCATACCTACGCCACGCTGCGACTATCCGCAGGTGTCGATGTCTATATTCTCGCGCAGCAGATGGGCACGTCTGTCAAAATGATCGAACAACACTATGGGCATGTGAACACCATCAAACACGCCGACCGCGTGTTGATGGGCATTGGCGGATGGGACGCCATGCACAATGAAATGAACGAGGAAATCGACAAGCTGGAAGCCAAGGCGAAAGCCGTTGAGTCCATTAAGGCCAAGCAGACGGACAAACCGTCCCGGCCCAAACGCTAGGCGGGCATCGAACCAGCAGCCGGGTCCGGTTGCCGATGCTTCAAGCCTTGCGTTCTGCCGGATTCACAATGCGCCGCTGGCGCTTCTCGATTGTGAACCGGCTGGCGGTTTGGGGAATCAAGCCGTGTCGAGTTCGACACGGCCCCCACGCCGCCTTTTTGCCTGCCCGTTGCCGCTGGCAATCTTGAGGGCAGGACTGTTGCCTCAGCCGCTGGCGAAACAGAGGCAATAAACTACGCATCCGCTAGACGAACAAATCTTCTCTTGCGTCCCGTTCGGAGGAATTATTGACTAACATGCCCACGATAATGGCCGCTACTGCTATGGACGCAGACCCCCGGATAACAAGCAGCCATCGAAGTCCCCGCCTTGAGAACCCAAGCAGTTTCAACAGCGCATGAGCGCTTGTCAGCGAGCATTTCAATCTCGACTGTTTGCACCCTGTTGGCGGTATCGGTGAACTCGACCAATATCTCGCCTTCGTTCAAGTCGAAATGACGATGAAGAAGGGTTATGCCAAACCGTGAGAGCTTGCCATGCTTTTCAAGAACATCCCTCAATTCTTGCATACATTCATGATCGCTGACATTCAGCGGATCGACCTCATCAATGTGCGGAAGGGCGTTAAACTCTTCCGCCGACATGGATTGTATTGACCGCACGGTCTCGACTCCCGTAAATTTTGCTAGGTCTACCGTTCTTCCCAAAAAGGAGCAACACACATGACGGCATCGGGTGCACTGGCAACCATTGGACAAAGCTGGCGGGACGAGCTGCGTAAAACGACTCTCACACCAAACCAGCTCCCAGCTCCTGATGAAGAAGCCGGATATGCTTACTTCGAACAACTCAAGAGTGAGGTTATTCCGGGTTGTATTCCGGGAGCAGTAAACGCCGGATCAAACGAGATCATATTGGACGCACCACTTGGAGCTATCCAATCCTTCGCCTTTGAGGGATTCTTGGAATGGGCACGTTCGCAAGACATGGAGGCCCGATTTGGCGGTATTGTAAGGCCGGAAAGCGATAACATGGATTGTCGCGCGGTCATCCGACTGACCGTTGACATCTGAATGAACCGCTTTGCGGCAGATACATTTAATCCGCATCATGGCCTTTGCCGATAGCGCCCGCACCGCGCTGAATACCTGCGCAGCCTTCTCTTGAGCTTGAACACCATCCCATCGCCGTAGGCGCTGGATCGCACCTTTACGGTCGCATCCCCCGTCACGGCCTTTTTGCTCCACAATCCGGCTGCATCCGTGACCATTGCGAAAAAGAGAGTCCGCAGATCGCTCCGCTTGGAATTGATCGCCCTCACATCGTTGACGCGACATTTGCGTCGGGCGCTTTGCCGTCAATGGCCCGCCCGCACCACCCCTTCGGGCCGTGTTGGCCATGACAGCCGTAGCTCGATCCCGCCGCTTCCGGGTCCGCGTCCTTCGGGACGATCAACCCCAATCCATAGGAGCGAAAACATGGGACTCGATATGTATGCAATGGTTACAACCACGCTGCCGGACCGCCCGGTGGACTTCAAGGTGGCTGACGCCACGGAGCTGCACTACTGGCGCAAGCATCCGAACCTGCATGGCTGGATGGAAGCCCTCTACTTCGAGAAGGGCGGTGCCCAGGAGTTCAACTGCGTGCCCGTCGAGTTGACCGCCGACGACCTGAACCGCCTTGAGGCCGACATTCGCGCTGGCAACCTACCGCAGACCAGCGGCTTTTTCTTCGGATCATCCGATGGCACGGAAACCGCCGACGATCTGGCCTTCGTCGCCAAGGCCCGCGAAGCCATCGCACAAGGCAACACCGTCTATTACGACTCTTGGTGGTAACGCCGCGAGCGGGGCGCGGATGCGCCCCGCTTATCGCTATGTCTATTCGCCCTTTGGAATGTCCGCGAAGCGCGACGTGGCGGGCTTGCTCGCCAGCACCGCCGCCCGTGCGCTTTCATCGTCCCAGAGCAACCGTTCGACCTTGCCACGTAAAATGGTTTTGATTGCCCGCCGTATCTGTTCGCCTGCCTTGAGAGTCTGAACCGTCTTTCCGGCAGCTTCGTCTTTTGTGATGGCGCAGCCTCGCACGAGCAGCTTTATCCAACCATCCTCACCACGTTCCAGCACTTCGGCGGCAACCTGTCGTTCGCCTATGCGAAGTGCCTTACCTTTGCGGCGGTTGTGGAATACGCCTTCTTTCCACCGGATTACGTCAGCGGCGATAAAGTCTTGAGCCTCTATCCATTGCTCCATGCTGTCCTGTTCCGCGTCGCCACCGGACGCGCCGGAAAACCATCAGCGGCTACGGCCACCATCGCGATCACGCCGCTCCGCTTCGATGCGTGCCAGTTCCTCGCGGATCATTTTTTCAATCTGCGGCAGGTCAACTGTCGCCGCCGACCAGACAATGTGAGTGTCGATTTTTTCGTAAGCGTGGCTGACGATATTTCGCATCCCAGCCATTTTTCGCCACGGAATATCGGGATGACGTTCCCTCAAGTCAGCAGGAAGTCGATTGCAATGCTCGCCAACCATTGCAAGGCGATAAGCCATTGCATCTATCGCTTCCTGATTTTTTGCAAATGCTTCATCGTCATACGCTTTCAACGATTCCTGAATACGCGCAATAATGAGATGAATGGTATCAAGCTCGTGGGAGAGCTTCTCATTGTTCATCAGAACACCTGCACCATTTCCGGCTCAACCTTGGCCTTTAAGGAAGGCCGCAGGCCGCGACGTGGGACGAGATCAACTTCCCGTTCCAGAGTTTCCTTGATGTCCAAATACACACCAGCCTGATCGAACAGGGAGAACTTTATCTCCGGATCATACTCGAACAATAGGTCTATATCTGAATTGTCGTCAGCCTCATCACGGGCCGTGGAGCCAAAGAGGTATAAGGCCGTCACGCCTTGCTGGCGCAGCCTCTGTTCCAACGGCCTCAATCGGGCCAATGCTACCTCTCTTTTCATACTCTAATTCTGACACAGAGCGGCGTCGGAGGCAAGATGGCACACCGGATGTCTTAGTTTAACACACCGAAAACAAAGGCTTTTCTATAAGCTCTAGCGAAGCCAGCGCAGTTCGGCGCAGCCCTTAGAACCCCGGCGGCTTCGGCCCACGCGCCTTGGGCTGCTGTTGCAGACGCTGGATTGCAGCGTCGATGTTTTGCAGTGAAGCGTAGATATGCGGGTTGAGAAAGACCGACTGACCCGTGCTCCGCAGATCGGCCATGATGCGGCCACGCAGCGCGCGCAGTTCTTGTTCGTTCATGCCGTGCAGCTCGTTGGGGGCGATGAATTGTGACATGATTTTTCTCCCTGTCTGAACCGCGACCATCGCGGCCTTCATAAGCAGACAGAGGCAGGGCGTTCGCCTTTGACGCACCGCAAGGTCGAAACGAAGTGGAGAAGCCGTGAAATGGCTTGCGGCGTATTAGGGCGAATCCACTGCAAGGATGCGAATAAAGAAGGTCGAGAGTGTCGGGTTGGCAGGGAAGTCAGACGTTCAACTTCCGCCCATCATCCGTGCTGAAATGAAAAAACAACATCAATCGCGCAATTACTTGTTCGCTGATGTCGGGATGCAATGCACAGTCTGCTTGATCGCACCGCCGCCCCGCTTAATATGCCGAGCTGAATCATTGGCTTGCCGCACCGTTAGTTGCAGCCGTGGCAAGCTAGGGGGAGCTTGCTTGTGGAACAGTGGGAGCAGCTTGTAACGCAAGGCCATGTGAGAGCGGCACGATGGCGCAAGGCTGCGCCTTTCTTGTTTTGGGGCGCGGTGGCCGCGATCATTCTCGGTGTTTTGCTTGCTCTGTCATTACCCCATAGCCCGCCATCAACGCGCACGTCCGAGGCCAAAACTGCTTACGCCGACGAGCAGCGCCGCGCCGTCAGTCAATTTATGCAGGAGGCAGGGGACAGACTCAGCCAGCCGCTACAGCCCGCCATTCAGGCACCCACGCCCGATGCAGCCCAAGCCGCAGTGACCGCCGCGATTGGTGCGCTGCGCCGCGATGGAGACTTGCCAGCGACTGTTACCCGCCTGACCGCCGATGCGTTCTGGCGTGGCGCTTGGCAGGCCGACCGCATTCAGGCGGTCGAGGACGGGCATAATATCCTGATCGGCTATTACGTCGATTTCGCCGACCGCAGCTATCAGCAGCCGCCGCAAGTGCGGCGCATCTTCGAGCTGATCCGCCGCGACGATCAAGGCACATGGCAGCACTATTGCCTTGCGATGCCGGGTGCGCCGCCGTGCGGATCGTCCACTATCGACCCGACCACCATCCCCGCAACCATGCGCGGCATGTTGCCCGCCGCTGCCTTTGAGGTGCAAAGATGACAGGCTGGCTTATCCCCCTTGCTATCGCCGCCGCTGTCGCGGTAGCCCTGCTGTTCGCACCCATCCGCAAAATCTTGCGCAAGGCGCTCAATCTCATTCCTGCGCTCGCGCTGTTTATCATCGGTCTTGCCGCCTACGTGCTGTGGAGGCCGGTCAACTGGCTTGTCGCGCGTGTGCCGTTCCTTGCCAATGCAAGCGACCGCTTAGCGGCGGGCGTGGAGCGCATCGGCACGCGCAAGACCGGATTGCCTGCTGGCGATCGCGCGGCGATTGCGCGCGACCTATGGCCCGAAGAACGCTACCCGTTCCTATATCAAGAGGTGCCGGAGGATATTCGCCGTCCCTTGTGGGAGGATGGCAAACTTGTTGGCGGTCAGGATATTCCGTGGATGGCCGACCGCCATTTCAGCGCGGGATTGACAAAGGCCGCAGCACAAAGCGGCCTTGCAGCGGCACTGATCGCCCTTGTCGCGCAACCGCTGTTGCTGCTCGCGTGGAAGGGCGTCGCCTCGCAAGGCGCAACTGCCGCACCCGTTCTGCTCGAACAATTCCCCGGCGAAGCACCTGCCTATGTTTCGGGCTGGGACGTATGGCAGGCCGTTGCAGCGGACTTCGCCGCAACCCTGTTCGGCGGTGCCATCACCGTCCTGGGCCTGCTAGCCGCATGGCTGTTGATTGCCATTGGCGTTGGCATACTTGTCGCTATCGCTGCCATTGAACATTGGCGGCGCGAAGCATCGGCCCCCTATGAAGTGCTGTCCAAGGATGCGCATGTGCGCTGGCCGTTTCGTGCCGAAGCGCGGGAGATCGCCCGCGCTGGCTACGTGCGACAGGTCGCCCATGCCACCGACTATCTGGCAGAAGCGCCGTTGTTTCACATCGGAAAGGGCACGGGCACCTTGCGGGTGCGCGGTGACATGGCAGCTCCAAGCAAGGGGCAAGCCCTCGCTCTCGACGGAGAGTCCCTGTTCCAGCACCTGCTGGTGTTCGGCGGCACCGGCGACGGCAAGACCACGGCCATTTTGAAGCCATTACTACGGCAGGTATTCGCAGAGCCGGAGTGCGGCGCATACATCACTGACGCCAAGGGCGTGTTGTGGCACGACGCCGAGAAGATCGCAGCCGCCGCAGGGCGGTCGGACGACGTGCTGCGCATCGGCACAGGCACGGGCGACCTTGGCGTGAACATCACCGCCAGCCTCGCACCCAGCCACGTTGCCGCCGTCCTGCGCTCGGTTCTCACACAGGTCGGCGGGGCACAGGGCGATACCTTCTGGCCCGACATGGCCGCCAACCTCATGCGCCATGCGCTCACCGTTGGCCGTGCCTATGCGGCAACACCAGAAGGAGAAGCGGAGGCGGCGCGCGTTCATCCGTCAAGCCTATGGTGGGCGTATCAAACCGTGCTGGACGAAAAGCGCCTGCAATCCGCCTGCGATGCGATTGCCCGCGCCAACAAAGCCTGCCTTGAGGCGATGGAGGACGCCCGCAAAGCGAGCGATCAGGAAGCCCTCTTGCGCCAGATCGACCGCATGGGGGTGTTGTCGGCATCCGATGTTGCCGCCAGCCTGTCCTATGTGACGACCACATGGAAGGACATGGCGAAGGACACTAAGACAGGTATCACCGCCAATATCTCCCAGCTCATGGACGGCTTTGCTGGTGCCACAACCCTGCGCGAGCGTTTTCTGTGCGGGCAGGACGCCGATACCGCCAGCCTTGATGCACCGCTGAATGGCAAGATCGCACTTGTGACCCTGAACACGATGGAGGACGGCCTACCCGCGCGCCTTGTCGCCATCCTGCTCAAGACGGTGCTGTATCGGGAAGCGCGGCGGCGCGAGGCTACCTTGAAAAAGCAGGGCGGCAGCCCGCAGTCCAAGCCCTGCGTCGTGATGATGGACGAGGTGCAGGAATTGGCGACCGTGGACCCCGCATCGGGCTTGAGCGACGCGACGTTTTGGAACGTCGCCCGCTCGACCGGGGTTGCGGGCATATTCGCCACGCAGACGGTGGCGGCGCTGACGCAGGCAATGGGCAAAGACGCCGCCGAAAACTTCATGCAACAGGCCCGCAGCAAAATATTCCTGCGTAGCGAAGATCAGGCCACCGTGTCATATGCCTGCTGGCTTGCGGGCGAGTTCGAGCGCAACCGTGTCTTTGGCGAAGGGCAGTGGGAGAGCCTAGACCAACGTGAATTGATAAGCGGCTGGTCGCCCTTTGCGCCGGTGGACGATGACGCGCCCCCACCGGACGCGGGCGGGGCGGGGTTCTACTTCAAGGCGGCGCGCGGCTTCTTGGACAGCGCCGCCATCGGCTCGGCGACTGCCAAGCCGACCTATGCGCCCGATATGCGTTTTGTGCCCGAAGCCACCGATCAGGCCACCCAGCTTGCGGCCTTGAGCGCCCAGCAACAAGCGGCATGGCGGCAGGAGGATCGTGACCGCCAATACCGCTCCGAAGGCAACGCGATGGCCCCGGCGATGACCCCCGCTGACTTCATTGCAATGGGACGCTGGCACGCCTATGCCCATATCCAGCGTGCCGGTATCGCGCGGCAGGACGTGGTGGCACTGGCGCACGAGTTCTGATCCCACAACCTTTGGCACCCCTTGGCTGCAACACCCGTCAGGCTGCCCGTGACAATGTTGCGTGAAAAACCCGAGAATCGTGCTATTATGGAAATATTGAAAGGTGCAAGCCATGTGCGGACTAACCGTCCACACTGGAACCTGACGGTTCCGGCTTGGCAAGGGGTCTATTCTACCCCGTTGCATCCCCGCGACCAATGGGAGCCTTCGTGCCCCCCGTTGGAACCCCCAGAGCAGGAGCCTTCCCGCCCCTGCACACTGGACCGGGACGCTCGCATGACCCGCATATCGGGCATGACTGCATCCCAGCCAAAGGAGCTATCGCGCTCCCTTGGAACCCATCGACCGCTGTTTCGGCAGCGGCATCGACCAAAGGGCGTTCATGCCCCTTGGAACCCTGACCGGAGCTTTCGCGCCCCGGACCACGAGCAGGAGCGTGTCGGCCCCTGCACCCTGACGAAGGGAGGGTGAACCCCCTTCGATCCCCGGCGGATTTGTTGTCGGGGGCAACGGAGAGGCCACATTATGGCCGACGACGAGCAAACGCCGCCGCGCGAAGTATCGCCCGGCACCCGGCGCAAGTCCGATAAACGGCAGCGCACGGAAACCCTTTTTGCCCGCGTCACCCCCGAAGAAAAATCCGCTTTTGTCGCCCGCGCCGACCGTGCCGGTATGGCGTCCGCTGCCTTCATGCGCGCCCTCGCTTTAGGCGATGCAGGCCCGCGCGCGCGTCGCCGTCGCCCCATCGAGCATCAGGCACTTGTGCAGGCGCTCGCAGCTCTCAACCGCGTTGGCAACAATCTCAACCAGATTGCCCGCAATACCAATCGCGGGATGGATATTGACGTGCCGCAACTGCGTGACGCGCTGCACCAATATCATCAAGTGATCGCCGCCATCTACCAAGCCCTCGGAATGGAGCCAGCCCGTGATAATCAAGGGCAAGAGCCGGGCTGGCCCTAGTCAGCTCGCCTACCACCTTGGCCGCGCAGATACCAACGAGCGCGTCGAAATCCTGCAACTGGATTCCGCAGGCACCCCCGAGCAAGCTTTCCGCGACTGGCAGACCTACACCCTCGCCACCAAGGGCAAGCTGGGCCTTTACCACGCCAATATCGATCCCGACACCAAGTATGAAATGACGCCAGAGCAATGGACGCGGGCAGTCGAAATCTTGGAGGAGGAGCTTGGTTTGCAGGGCCAGCCCCGCGCCGTCGTGATGCACGAGAAGAACGGGCGCGAGCATATCCATGTCGTCTGGGCGCGCACCGACATGGACACCATGGCCTTGCGCTCCGACAGCCAGAATTATCAGGCGCACGAGCGGGCCAGCTTGCGGATGGAGCAGGAGTTCGGGCACGAGCATGTGCCCGGCAAGCACGCCAAACGCGACAAGGAGGCCCAGCCCGAGTTCCCGACCGCCGAAGTCAGCCACGACGAATGGCAACAGGCCGAGCGCAGCGGTATCGACCATCGGGAGCGCAAAGCGCAGGTCACGGCGCTTTATGAAGCCAGCGATTCCGGCCCCGCCTTCAAGGCCGCGCTTGAAGATGCGGGATACGTGCTGGCGCGCGGCGACCGCCGCGATTTTGTTATCCTTGATGACGACGCCAAGGTGCATAGCCTTGGCCGCCAGCTTCCCGGCGTGAAGGCCGCAGACCTGCGCGCCTTCATGGTGGACATTAACCCGGAGAGCCTGCCGAGCGTGAAGGAAGCCCGCGCCGCGATCCGCGAAGCTGGGCGCGTCGCGCCATCGCCAGAGGCCGATCAGTCCGGCCAGCCCGACATCAGCGCAGAGCAGACGGTTCAAGAGTCAAAATCCGCTGATCGCGATACACCGATGTCGCAGGAGGCAGCGGCAGAAGCCGAGCGTCAGCATATCGACGCCTTGCGCCGCGCTGTGATGGAGCTTCACGCAACCGAATTGCGGGAACAGGAGCTGCGCCACGCCCGCGAGGTGACAGAGTTGCAGGAGAGTCAGCAGGCCGCAGCAAGCAAAGCCATTGAGGACTTCGCCAAGGAGCAAGCGCGCCGCGTAGTCGCCGAGCGCCCACAGGAACCGGGGGGCTTTGAGCTTATGTGGCGCAATATCCGCGAGGCGGTGAACGAGGAAGCCCGACGCCAGCGCCTTGCCGACGAGGCGCGTCTCGCCGCCGACCGTGAGGATCGCCGTAACGATGAAATCCGCATCATGGTGTCCGGCCTTGATGCTGCGCAGCGCGCAGAGATCAACACCCTTGTTGACCGTCAGGGCAAAGAGCGCGCCGACCTGCTGCACGAACAGGCGCGCGACCTCAAACGCATCATCGAGGACGACGAACGCGCCCGCCAGCTTGCGCGTGAGTATGAGCAACGGCAGCGGGAAGCCTTGGCGCGAGAGCGGGAAGGACCGGAGCGAGACCCCCGCGCACGCTGACAGGCTCGCGTTTCCTGCAATCGCAACCGGGCCTGCTGCTAGAAAAGGTTGCCAGCCTTGTGCCTCAAGCCGCGAAATCGGTGTCCCGCTTCGTGCGCGGCACGGCGCTTGCGCTTGTGCCGAGCCTTGTTTCACGCTTCATAGCGGTTGCCCGACGCGCCAAGAAAGCCAAGGGCGGGGCTGGTAGCGCGAGCCACACCGAAATCACGTCCAGTTTCTTTTCGACTTCCGGCAGCACATCGGAGGGCGTTGCTGACGGTGCCGATTTCGGGTCAATGTTCCTTGCTCCGCCGCTGGCACCGCGACCCAAGCCGCCGCGTGCAGTGCGCCGTCGCCTGCGTTCGAGATTCCGGGCGCGGCAGTTCTTGAAGCCGCCGTGGCTTCGCTGATTGGAGCTATAACGTCACATGCTGAAAGACCGGGCCACGATCTATCAGGCCAGTTGTCACGACAAAGTGAACGGCCCCTCGCTCCATTGCGCAGTTGTGAAGGTATTGATCGTTTCCGCCACGCGGCCCGGATCAGTCACAACGACATAGCGCCATTCACCATGTCCGCCGAGCCGGTTGACGCCAGCCACCCAGCGTTCCGCTGCCTTCGCTTTCACGTCCGCATTATCGTTATACTGGCCCTTGATTTCGAGAATCACGTTCAGGCCGCTGTCCGTGACAGCTATGAAATCCGGCAGGTAACGAGCGGGGACGCCGCGATTGCGGTATGGGACAAAGAACCCTAGCCGGTCATTTTTCACCCAACGCAGCACGCCGGGGTGACGATCCAGCAGAAACGCCGCGCTTTGTTCCCACTGCTGCGTGTCCGCAACCATTGCATTGAGATGGCAATGGGCGGCGGCATAGATTGGCTTCGTGGTATGGAAATCCACGAACAGCGTGCTGCCACGACCCGCCGCACCTTGCGGCACCACGGCCACTTCAGCGTCCACCGTGGATGCACCTTTCTTGATCGCCTCTAACAGCGAAGCAACCGCAGCCTGCATGTATTCGCCGACGAGCAGCACGTCACAAGGCTGACTCGCACCCTGACGGATGAGCTTCTCTGCAAGGAACCGTTTGGCCGCAAAGGCGACTTTGGGGAACAAGACCTGCATCGGCACGGCTGCCGCGCCATTGTCAGCCGCCCAGCGTGTGCAGATTTCCTTTGCGAGCCGGAAAGCCACCTGCTGTTCGCGGAACAGCCCTCGCCATTGCGCTAGCGATAGCACTGGCTTTTCACCGGGACCAAAAGCCGCGAGCGTGCCATCCGGTGTGGTCAGCGGCGTCAGCTCCACCACTTGAGGAATCTTCATAGGATCAATAGTGACTTTCGCCACTTGCTCCCAATCCACGAACACGTCGAACTGACCTCTTTGATGATAGCCAGTGACGACGGGGAAGGTGATCTCGTATGCCGATTTTTCCGGCACCGAATAGATATGGTGCGGTTCGGGTGTTGGCAGCGGCGGTCCAGGCGGCGACACCTTGAATGGAATCAGCTCGAACGGCACGCCAAACACCTTGGCGGTTTCTTCCGCGAACATCTGTGTTTCTTCGTTCAGCGCGTAACTCTTGCGCCGCAGTGCGCGGCCCACGACCTGTTCGCATAGGAGCTGCGACCCGAAGGGACGCAAGCCGACGATGTGGGTAACGGTATTCGCATCCCAGCCTTCCGCCAGCATGGCGACCGAGACGATGCAGCGCACATCGCGACCGGGCGGAATACGCTCGTCGATCCACTTGAGGGAGCCGTCATTATCATCGCTGGCAACCTTGTCGTTGTGCTTGCGCACCAGCTCCGACCAGTCATCCGGCACCTTACCGCCCGGCCATTCGGCCTTGCCAACCGTATCAAGAATGAACCGCAGACGGCGCGTTTCATCCTTGGTGCCGCCTTCTTCAATGTCCTCGATAACCTTGGAGTCGATGCGCACCGTGACTTCTTGACCGGGTTCATTTTTGAACCACGGAGGGGAGACGCCATAGGAGTCGTTGCCGTTGGCCAGCCACGCGTGGACTTCCTTCGCAACCGCCGTGTCGCGGCACACCACAATGAATACCGGCGGCACCGGATGTTTGTGCTGATCCTTGGCGAAGGTTTCCCATTCGACAAATCGCTGGTGCCATTCGGCAGCCAGCAGGTTGATCGGCGCGCTGGCGAAGTTCATCACGATTTCCGGCGTCAGATTCGTCGGGAAGCCCGCTTCCTTCGCCTTCGCCTGCACCCAGCGCCAAATATTGAAATACGCTGCCTCCTCGGCACCGCTGACATCGCGGGCCGGGAGCTGCGGAATCTTGACGAGTCCGGACTCGATGGCATCCAGCAGGCCGAAATCCGAAACGATCCACGGGAAGGGCTGGCCGACTTCGTTACCAGAGCCTTGAATATAGAATGGCGTTGCGGAGAGATCGACGCATAGGTTGATACCCTTGCGGCGACTACCACCTGCCAACTTGTTGATACGATCCAGACCCTCGATCCAAATCGTCGCTTCGCGCGCGTTCTTCTTCGCCAAGTCCTTGTCGTCATCAAGGGTTACATCGTCGCTTTCGGTATCGCCGCGCCGATAGGCGTGGTGGGCTTCATCATTGAAGATGAGCCAATGCGGGCTGCGGCCCTTGCCACTACCCAGCTCGCGCCGGATGCGTTTGAACCACGCCGCGTCGGACTCAAAGTATTTCGTCTCGACGGCTTCATTGGCCTTGCCAGCGTTTTTCACCACCGTCACCGGCTCGCCTGTCTTGACGACCTTCGCGGAATCTCCGTTGACGCTGTTCGTCTCCTTCTTGGCGAGACGATGCCAGTTGGCGATCATCACTTCGCCGCGCCGCAGTTCTTCCATGCGGTGAGGCGGCACAAGCTGGCGCGTGCGATACAGCGAAAGATCGCCAAGCGCCGGATCGAGTTCCTGCAACCGTTCACGGATGGTGACGTTCGGACAGACGACAAGGATGGTGTCAGAGAAACGATCATCGCGCGGGCTGGCCACGCGGTTGAGGATCGACCACGCCGAAAGCATCCCCATCACCGTGGTCTTGCCCGACCCGGTTGCCATTTTACAGGCGTAGCGCATGAAGGCGCGCACACCAGCGGCCTTCGCCGTCAGGCTCGGCTCATCCTTCGGAATCTCTGGTATGCCTTTGAGATATATCTGCGGTGCCTCGACCAGAAAGATGATGGTTTCCGCCGCTTCAATTTGCGCGAAGAACAGGCGCTGCATCCGCTCACTGCTGCGCCACAGCTCAAGCAACTCCTTAGTGACGTGCGATGCACCGTCATAAGCGACGCCGCCGCTGTGCTTGCCTTCGCGCCACTCGCGCACATGCTGGCGCACAACATTGACGATGGCGAGTTCGACTTCTTCGCCGCGCTCGCTCTCGAACATTTCCGCCTGATTACGCGGCCGCCGCCCGCCGCCCGCATGTTCGGGCACACGATAGAAGAAGCTAGCACGTCGCCGCCCTTCGGCTTTGACCGGAGTTTTTCCGCGCTCGATATGCCAATGGCAGACCGGCTCGACAAAGGGTGAATTGATGATCGGGGAGTCGACTTCCGCAACCGTGATCGGCGCTTCGTCGCGTTGAGTTGCTGGAGACATTGTTAGCGAATATCCTCCAGCGACTTTACGACCATGAGTTCGTTACCGCGTTCATCAATGACCTTGACCGCGATTCTGTTCTTATCGCCAAGTGCAAACGGCTCGCTCGATGTTCCTGCAAGATGTTCCCACACGCTATCGGCAAACTGGCCCTTGAGAGATTTTTGCAGGTTATCCCATGCACTTGTTTTCGGGAAGAATACCTGCGTGGCGAAGAAAGCCATGCCATTGTAATTCGTGTCGAGCATCCAGCACGGGAGGTTTTCAGCCTTCACCTCGTCGGTTTCCATCGTGTCGGGGCGGAAAATATCGAGACCCTTGATAACGGCACGATATAGCGACGTGCCGTCTTTGTCCTTGTCCGCCGCTTCGAGCTGCACATCGGGCAATCCCGTGATCGAGAAAATCTCGCTCGACCTGCTGGTTTTGAGCAGGTCTGACATTACCACGTCCGGCGTAACCGCAACGTAGGTCGTTGGGAGCTTGAGCTTCGCCAGCATTTCTCGCGCCTTTGCATCAATGGCGAAGCCGAAAAGAAACAGTTGCTGATAACCCTGTTGCAGCGCCTCCGTGTGCGCGTTGAACACGTATTCCGAGCCAATAGCCCCGTCTTCGGGTCCGAACACGAAGGAGATACGCTTTTCTGTCCCGTTGCGCGCTACACCTTCCGCATGGAGATATTCGCGGTCAGCAAGCGGACTGATCGCTTCGAGTTCCAACGTGACGTTGCCGGGAAGTTGCAGCGTCTTACTTTGGCGCAGCACCTCGATCATGCGATCAAGGTAGGCACGAGGGCTGACTGCCGGTTGCGGTGTCGGTCCCGCACTATCTTCCATTGTCATCGCCGCTTGAATGGTCGCTTCGACCGTAAAAGGTCCGCAAACTCTAACCACGCCCGCTGCAAGCTCTGGACGATCAACAATCGTCTCAAAGTCAGGACTTTCATTTTTTGTGAACGATTTCATGGAAAGTCGCGGCATAAGACCACCGATCTCATCGCCCTTTCGGTTTTGTTTTCGCTCGTAAACAAAACCACCCGCCGGTCCGATAGACGGTTCTTTTAAACGGAACCATGGGAAAATTGAAGTAAGCAAGCGCTGTCGCGCAAGAGCAATTGGCACGCGCGAAGTATCACAAGTGATCCAACGTCGCCCCCACTGTTCTGCTACAAATGCAGTCGTTCCTGAACCACAAGTGATGTCCAACACCAAATCGCCCGGCTCGGTGGTCATCAACATCGCCCGCTGGATAGGCGCTGTGCCGGTTTGAACGACATAGATTTTCGGATCAGAGCGGCTTTGCACGCTACCACCAATATCATGCCAAGTATCGGTAATCGGGCTTAATGGAAAATCATCTAAATAGCGAACATACCTGATAGAATTGCCCGACGCCTTTATACGTCCCGCCGTTGCTAGACGATCCAACCCTTCGCGCGTAGTTTTCCACTGCCGACTCGCCGGGAGACGATATGTTCTCCCTTCAAATTGGTAGTCGAACACGCACGATTGGACATTATTATTCTGCCCGGTGAGATCGCTGAGCGTAAATAATCTGCCAGACTCATCCCGCTGATAATGGGAATCTGTTTCTGCACTTTCTGATTTACTAGTGTAGATTTGATTATAGGCGACAACCTTTTTGTCTTTTGCATACCAGAGCAAAAAATCTTGGGTGGTCGGAAGCAGGGTTGCTCCCATCCCGCTTGTCTTACGAACGGTGATACAAGAACAGAAATTCTCAGCACCAAACACCTCATCTAGAATCTCTCGTAGATGATGAATATTTTCATCTGATATCTGCACAAATATCGAGCCGGAATTATTAAGCATCTCGCGGGCCATCATCAGCCTGTCCCGGAGATAAGTGAGATATGAATGTAAACCTAGCTCCCATGTATCCCGATAGGCTTTCACCATTTCTGGTTCGCGGATCATCTCATCGTCAGCCCCATGCTTCACGCTGTTTTTTCTAACAAAGGGCTGAAAGTTTGAGCCAAATTTGACTCCATATGGCGGGTCGAAATAAACCATCTGCACCTGACCGCCCATGCCTTCGTATTCAAGGAGCGAGTTCATCACTTGCAGTGAATCGCCAAGGATTAGGCGGTTGGTCCACGGTCCCTTGTGCTCGTAGGCATCGAGCTTGTCGGCCACGTCGAGATCAATGTCGCCGAACAGGTCGAGATTGGTGCCCGTGGCCTTATGCGATTTCAGGGTATCGAGGATGGCTTGGGTTGAATGGCGCTCATGCACGAACAACGGCAGCGTCGGCACACTGATCTTTTGACGTTCGGCCTTGCCCGCCCAGTTCAGGAATGGCTGGGTGAGGCTGCGCAGCCGGGCAGCGCATTGCGACAGGGACGTGAACCGTTCTTCCGTCCCAGCCCACACCTGCGGTTCCGCGAATACGGTTGGCTCGCCCTTTTCGGCTGCATCGGCGATCAGGCCGAGCAGCCATTCGGCAAAATCGCGATCCCCGTTCTCATCCCACGCCAGCTCCGGCGCGAGACTTGAATCGTAACGATAGGTTTTCGGCGCTTTCTTGTTCGAGAACTGCGCTTCGACACCCACATCGGGCCGCTGCACGGCCTTTTTTTCGTGCTTATATACCGACGTGTTAGTCGAATCTGCCGCCATCGTCTGCTCCGCTTCTATATTATGTGCAGCGCAGAAGAATCTCATCTCCGCACCTAGTCCGCCATCAACTTAGCAAAACCATCGCCGTTTGGGATTCCCCAATTTTGCCCCGCCGTGTCTAACCACCGCTAGTTTCTGGTAAATCCGGCCAGTGCCGCTGGGGATGGTCACTTTCTCCTGACCAAGGGCCGCGTCAGTCACGGGCCTCATGCGTGGATTCACTGGCTTGGACGGGTCGTGCGTCAATCGCGGGCGCTTCCGCACTTCGTTTGTGCAGCTTCCCCTGTCGGGCGGTCCTTGACCGGCATGACCCCACGACCCATTGTCCGCGCCTTGTTCTCCACATCGGCCCGCAACGGTTGCGGCTGAAAACTGAAAAGGAGAACTGACATGACCACCGAAACCATCAATAGCCCGGCCTTCATGCTCTATCGCGTCGTCGGCAACGGCAAGGATGCCAACTGGACCAAGATCGGCGCTGCGTGGCCGAACAAGGATGGCAAGGGCTTCAGTATTCTCTGTGATGCCGTTCCTTTGCAAGGCAGGATCGTCATGCGGGCCTACAGCCCGAAGCCGAAGGCCGGTGGGCGCTAAAGCGCCCCCGGCTATCCGGCCTCATCAACCGTGGTGTCCTCGACAGCGTATTTTTTAAGCTGACTGACGAGGTGGAAGATAAAGTCCGCCATGATGATGGTGTTCAGGCTCGTCTGCTGTGTCTTGTAGCAAATGATGCCGTGCAAAGCGCCATGTCGGTTGGGAACGGGGTCGGCGCGGTATTTCTCTCGCGCCGTATCATCATCGCCAACTTCGTCATACAGGTGATCTTCCACCTTCCTGAACAACTGCCATGAATACTCATATGCCGCCAGATCGCCGAGCGGCATTTCGCGGACCATTTCCCAAACCTCTTTCAGCCGCGTGATACGCAGGCGGGATTGCTTGCCATTCTTTGTGGGGACGGTGATCGTCCGCTTGCCGTCAAAGAACGCATCACTGCATACCCGTTCAATCTCTGGGAACAGTAGCCGAGGCGCGACACGGAACATGCCTTGCCGGTGCGCCGCCAATGCTTCGCTCATCGTTTCCTTCGCTTCCTCGTCAACGTCATAGTCGGCGAGTTTTGCAAGGAACGCTTGTTCTACCGCAGCCCATTCCTTCGCGTAGTATCCTGCGATCAGGTCAGCGATCTGATCCTGCTCCATGCCCTCACTTTCGAGAAGATCGAAAGGCGTAGTGTGATGCGGAAGCCAGCCGGACTTTTCAACCATCGCCGCCTTGCGGCCTTCCTCGATGAGCCAATCAAAGGCGCTGAATACCCGCTTGAAGTTGAACGCCTCCATCTGTTTTACGAAGCCGGACAGGACATTCCCAAGTTCGCTTTGAACCCTAGTCCATGCTGATAGGTCAGGGACAATCGGAGGCTTTAGTTTAAGAGGCTCCATTATGCGCGCCCAGCGTTCGCTGTGCTCTTTGAGCGCATTGGTCGCGCCGCCAAAGACATCACCTCTAATAACGGGATTGAGCAGGCCAGCCTTTTTCATGGCCTCCGAAAGCTGCTTTGCTCCGTGATCTTTGGCGGGATGGTCGTCGTCGCTCATTACTTCTGCTCCTAAGTCTCGATTATGCGAGATTGCCCGCCAGAGCGGAAGCAATTTGAAGCAACACTCACTTGGGCGTCCCCTTCGGGCCGGGCTTTATCGCTGACGCGACGGAACCCGCGCTGCGGTTTCCGCCCATGCGGGTGACAATCCCTCACGCAAGACAGGGCGGCATTGCCGCCCCTTTGGTGCCGCTGCCAGCGGCCCAGTCCTTTCCGTTTCGAGGAAGAAAGCGGCTCTGCCTCTCTCTCCCTGCAAGGTGCCGCTTTGGGGCCGTGGCTCACTTTGCTGCGCCCGCACCACCCCCCGGCACCGGACCTTGCCCCCTCTCTCTCCGCCCCTCGCCGGGTCGGCAGGGGTCATGCGCGGCGCATGACCCGCTGCGCGGATCAGAAAAGGAGCAAGCACCATGACCAAACCAACCACCAAGCTAGACCCACATACCCGCATCACCGACCGGATTCTTGCCGAACTTGAACAAGGCACCCGCCCTTGGTTGAAACCGTGGAGCGGGGGCGACATGGCGACATCTGGCGCAACCCGCCCACTGCGCGCCACCGGCCAGCCGTATCGCGGCATCAATGTTCTATTGCTATGGATCGAGGCGCAGACATCGGGCTTTATTAGCCCGTCATGGATGACCTATCGCCAAGCCCAAGCCTTGGGCGCACAGGTGCGCAAGGGCGAACGTGGCGCAACCATTGTCTATTACGGCGACAGCAACAAGACTGTGCGCGACGAGGTAAGCGGAGAGGACAGCGAACAACGATTCCGTTTCCTGAAAAGCTATACCGTATTCAACGTGGCGCAGATCGACGGACTTCCCGAGCGGTTTCACTATGTCCCCGAACCCACGCCGGAGGTGGAGCGCATTGCAGCCGCCGAGGCTTTCTTTGATCGCATCCCCGCGACCGTGAACCACGGCGGCGACCGCGCCTATTATATCCCGTCAGCCGACCGCATTCAGTTGCCGCCGTTTGCGGCGTTCCATGATGCACACGGCTATTACACCACCCGAGGCCATGAAACAGTCCACTGGACCAACCACAAGAGTCGCCTTGATCGCTCATTCGGGCGCGAAAAATGGGGCGATGAAGGTTATGCCCGCGAGGAGCTGGTTGCCGAACTTGGTGCTGCCTTTCTTGCCGCCGATCTTGGCTTGTCGATTGAGCCGCGCCCCGATCATGCCAGTTATCTCGCAAGCTGGATTAAGGTCTTGCAGAACGACACCCGCGCCATCGTGCAAGCCGCTGCCCACGCCGAGCGTGCCGTTGCGTATCTTCACCGACTGGCGAACCCCGATGAAGTGAGGGAGGCGGCTTGAGCCGCTGCAAACGAGCGCCGCCCCAACACGGGGCGGCGCATGTCGTTTGACCCGCACCACCCACCCCAATGCGTGAGGCCGCTCGAAAATGCACGCGGCCAACGCAATTCCGCCCCGGCCCCGGAACCCCGCCCGATTCTATTTGAAGCTTTCAATGTGGGAGATTGCGGGCCGCTCCGCCGACGATTCCGCAAATTTTTCTGCACAATACCTACACAGGCAAAAATCGGTGATTTTTGCTGTTATATTTCAGATGTTTACTGGAATCCAAAGATTTGGAGCGGGCGAAGGGATTCGAACCCTCGACCCCAACCTTGGCAAGGTTGTGCTCTACCCCTGAGCTACGCCCGCTCGAACGTTTCACAGCCCTGTTCGCCTTGCGCCCGGGGCCGGGGTGAGGCGCGCGGTTAGCACCGGGTTTTGCCCTTGCCAAGGGGAAAATTGCCTTTGCCGTGAAAGCGCGGTTTATCCCTTCACAAATCGCGCGAAAGGCCCACATTGGCGGTCAATCACCTGAT
Source organism: Sphingomonadales bacterium (assembly GCA_017302615.1). Taxonomy (GTDB): domain Bacteria; phylum Pseudomonadota; class Alphaproteobacteria; order Sphingomonadales; family Sphingomonadaceae; genus Novosphingobium. The sequence continues at coordinate 155,817 of JAFLDB010000003.1, read as the reverse complement.
CGGATGGAGTTTGACGTGGCAAGCATGGGGCTGAACCTGGAAGAGCAGAAGGCGGTCGACCGGTTCCGCAAGAACGTGGTCGAACCCTCCATGAATGCCCTGGTCATCCTTGATTTCTGGGCCGAATGGTGCGGCCCGTGCAAGGCGCTGACACCCGTGCTGGAAAAGGTCGCGGCCGATTATTCCGACAAGGGCGTGGTTCTGGCCAAGGTCAACGTTGATGAGGAAGGTTTCATCGCCGGACAGTTCCAGGTCCGCTCGATCCCGACCGTCTACGCGATCTTCCAGGGCCAGCCGGTGGCCGACCTCACAAATGCCCGCAGCGAATCGCAACTGAAGGGCGTGCTGGACCAGCTGCTGGCCAAACTGCCGATCAAGCCCGGCGGCGCGCCCGCGCAGGACATCGCCCCATTGCTGGCCATGGGCGAGGACGCACTGAGTGGCGGCGATGCCGAACGTGCGGCCTCGATCTTCTCCCAGATTGCCGAGATCGATCCGGCCAGCGGCGCTGCCTATGGCGGTCTGGTCCGGGCCATGGTGGCGCTGAGCGAATTGACCGAGGCCGAAGGCGTGCTGGATGCCCTGCCGACCGAGCTGGCCAGCGATCCCGAAGTGACGCGCGCGCGCGCCGCGCTGGAGCTTGCGAAGAACCGCCCCGCCGATAACGAGCTGGCGGCGCTGCATGCTGCTGCGACGCCAGACAATCCGGCCGGACAGCTGGCCTATGCGGAAGCCGCCTTTGCCGCCGGCAACCGCGATGGTGCGGCCGACACACTGCTGGCGATGATCGCTGCCGACCGCGAGTGGCAGGAGGGCGCGGCCAAGGCCAAGCTGCTGCAGATGTTCGAGGCGGTCGGGCTGGAAGACCCGTGGGTCGCCGCCCAGCGCCGCCGCCTGTCGCTGATCCTGTTCGGCTGACGCAGCGGCAGCGGATCATGCGCGTTTCGATCTTTCCCCTGCCCGGCGCGATCCTGTTCCCGGGGATGCAGTTGCCGCTGCACATCTTCGAGCCGCGTTATCGCGCGCTGGTGAAGGATGCGCTGGCGCGTGACCGGAGGATCGGAATGATCCAGCCGCAGCAGGCGATCGAAGGCGCGCCGCTTTACACGATTGGCTGCCTCGGCCGGATCGACGAGGTGGAGGCCCTGCCCGATGGCCGGTTCAACCTCCTGCTCGAAGGCGTTGCCCGGTTCCGCCTGTTGCACGAACTGGACGCCGCAACGCCATTTCGCCAGATCGAGGCCGAATTGATCGAGGAAGATCCGGCCCCGACCCTGTCCCCGGTCGAACGCGCTGGTTTCGAGCGCGAGGCCCGGCGCTTTGCCGCCAATCAGGGCTTTGCGGTGGACTGGGATGCGGTGACCCGGCTGGATGACCAGTCGCTGATCGACGGGACCAGTCAGATCGTGCCGTTTGACATTGCCGCCAAGCAGGCGCTGCTCGAAGCGGATAGCCTGTCCGCCCGCTGCGAATTGCTGGTTCAGTTGATGCAATTCTTCGGTCGCCGCGACAGCGACGATCCGCAGGTTACGTTGCAGTAGAATTACGCATCCCCGCGCGGGTCAAGGCCAGGCCAAAGACCAGTTCGGCAATGGCGACGGCCAGAATCACGGCAAGCGTCTGGCCCTGAACCCAGAAAATCCCGGCACAGCCAATCACGGTCACCACCGTGCCCAGCAACCAATAGGTGCGATCGCCATAGGCAGTCTTGAACGGCAGATAGTGAGTGCCGACAGCAATCGCCGCCACCGGAAAGACGAAATCCGGCCGGTCCCGCAGCAGGAGCCAGGCCGCCAGCAGACAGCCGATCATGGCGATTGTGCTTTCCAGCGCCAGCAGGCCCAGCGGGTTGCCGGCGGGAGAAGCGCTCCGCCGGAAGACGAACTTCTCGATCAGGCTGGCGACCGGGAAAATGAGAATTCCGCCGAGGAACAGCACAGCAAAGGCCGTGGCATGGTCCGTCCGCATGAAGGCAATCGCCGCAGCGAACCAGACAAGGGACGAGACAATCGCCCCCGGTCCGCCGTGTACGAAAGCCTGCCGCATGGCCGCCTGAGCCTGCTCAACCGTCATCATCGAGACTCCGTTTACGCGGCAGCCAGCACCGCCTTCACTCCGTCAATCACATACTGCGCGGCGAGCGCCGCCAGCAGCACACCGAGCAGCCGGGTAATCACTGCCTCTACCCGGGCACCCAGGAGCTTCATCAGCGGCACCGCTGCAACCAGTGCGAACAGGGTCAGCAGCAGGACCGCGCCCATTGCTGCAAGAACGGCCAGGGTCTGCTCGGTCCCGTCAGCCCGCGCAGTGAGCAGCATGATCGTGGCGATCGAGCCGGGTCCCGCGATCATCGGCATGGCCATGGGGAAGACCGAGACGTCCTCGACATGGTCCTCACGCACCTTCTCGGCCCGCTCCTCGCGCCGCTGGGTGCGCTTTTCGAAAACCATGTCCATCGCGATCACGAACAGCATGATCCCGCCGGCAATGCGGAAACTGTTGAGTTCGATGTGCAACGCGCCCAGCAGCTTTTCCCCGAACAGCGCAAAGACCAGCAGGATCAGCGTGGCGATGACCGTGGCGCGCACTGCCATGGAAGTTGCCTGGCGCTGGCTTGCCCCCTTGACCAGCCCGGCATAGATCGGGGCGCAGCCGGGCGGATCGATCACCACGAACAGGGTGACGAAGGCAGACAGGAACAGTTCCCACATCACGGCTGGGCGGGTGCCTCTACCTGCATGTCCTGTACGGTGACGCGTTGGCCGTCCGCCTGCATGGTCACCACGAACCGCCGCGCGCCCGAGGGAGCGACAGCGACTTCCCAACCCAGCGTACCGTCAAGCGACTGGCCGCGCCGTCCAGCCGGATCGAGCGGGGGCAGCTTGCCCTTGAAGTCCTGGATTTTCGGCCCGCGCCGTCCGGTATAGCCCGGCGGGCAATCGGCCACCTTGGCGACGATCATGTCCGGTGCATCGAGCGCCATCGGCAGTTCTTCGGCCTGATCGAGCACCCATTTGTAGCGACCGTTCTTCTGGCGCTGCCACACTGTGGTGAAATAGCCGGCCTTGTCGCCCTGCTGCCAGGCGCCGCGGGTTACCGCCAAAGTGCCATCGCAGCTCGACCAGACCTGGTGCGGCTGCCACTTGACTGCCTGGGGCGGATTGGCCCGGTCTTTCAGCCAGTCCTGAGCATAGGTCATTTGCGGCACGAACATTACCGCGTCCCTGGTCGCGGTCTCGCGAAAGGCGGTCCACTGGCCCTTCTTTTCCGCCAGCTGGGCAAAGGCGATCTCCGCCGCCACCACCGCGCCGGGATCGGCATGGCCGGGGCCTTCATTGCGGCGATCCTGCGCCAGGGCAGGAACGGTGGCGAACGACAGGGCAAGCCCGAACAGAATCGTGCGTTTCATGCCTGCCTGTCTAGCGCCGGGTGGGCGGACTGACCAGCTTGGCGTTTTACAGCGCGCCTTCAGCCAGCGGCACACCGGCGTTGCGATGCGCCGCGACCAGCGCATTGCGCAGCAGGACGGCGATGGTCATCGGCCCGACCCCGCCCGGCACCGGCGTGACGGCCGAGGCCACGGCCATGGCTTCGGCATAGGCAACATCGCCCACCAGCCGGCCCTTGGCCTCGCCCTCGGCAGGGGGCAGGCGATTGATGCCAACATCGATCACCACCGCGCCGGGCTTCAGCCAATCGCCCCGGACCAGTTCCGGCCGGCCGACCGCCGCCACCACGATATCGGCGCGGCGCACCACATCGGGCAGGTCACGGGTACGGCTGTGGGCGATGGTCACTGTGCAGTTTTCCGCCAGCAGCAACTGCGCCATCGGCTTTCCGACCAGAATCGACCGGCCGATCACCACGGCATCGAGGCCGGAAAGCGATCCCAGCCGATCCTTGAGCAGCATCAGCGAGCCCAGCGGCGTGCAAGGCACCAGCCCCGGCAGGCCCAGTGCGAGGCGCCCGGTGCTGATCGGTGTCAGGCCGTCGACATCCTTGGCCGGATCGATCCGTTCGACCACGGCCTGTTCATCGAGATGGGCAGGCAGCGGCAGCTGGACCAGAATGCCATCGACCGAAGCATCGGCGTTCAGCCGGTCAACCAGCGCAATAAGATCGGCCTGTGCGGTATCGGCGGGCAGGCGGTGTTCGAAGCTGGCCATGCCGCAGGCCACCGTCTGGCGGGCCTTGGACGCGACATAGACCTGGCTGGCGGGATCATCCCCCACCAGCACCACGGCGAGACCCGCCTTGCGCCCGGCGCTCTGTTCGAAGGTTGCGGCATAGTCCGCCACGCGGGCGCGAAGCCCTTCGGCAAAGGCCTTGCCGTCAATCACCGCAGCCGTCATCACATCGCCTGGTTGGCAGCGCGGACCAGCACATTTTGCAGGATCGACAGTCCGATGATCAGCACCATCGGCGAAAGATCGAGCGGCCGGGTATCGGGCATGATCTTCTGGATCGGCCGCAGGATCGGATCGAGCAGCATGTTGCACGTGCGGTAAAGCGCTCCGGCAAATTCGTTGTGCGGATTGATCACGTTGAAGGCGAACAGCAGCCCGACCACGAACTGCACGATCACCAGCATGATGATGACTTGCGTCAGAAGCGAAAGCACGCCGACCAGGATAGCAATCAAGGGACCCGTCCTTGTTCCAGTTGATGCGGCGCTGATAGCCGAGGTGAAGGGGGCGGGGCAATGGCCGCCCGTCGATGAAGCCAGTGCGGCAGTCGATCAGGCCCGGATCAGGGTTCCCGCGCCACGTTCGGTGAAGATTTCCAGCAGCATGGCGTGCGGGACCCGGCCATCAAGCACGACCGCTGCCTCGCAACCCGCTTCGACTGCATGGATGCAGGTCTCGAGCTTGGGGATCATGCCGCCACTGATCGTGCCATCGCTCTGCAGCCGCTCAATATCTGCGGGACGCAAATCGGTGAGCAGTTGCTTCTCCTTGTCCAGCACGCCAGCAACATCGGTCAGCAGGAACAGCCGCGCCGCGCCCAGCGCCGCCGCGATCGCGCCGGCCATGGTATCCGCATTGATATTGTAGGTTTCGCCGTCCTCGCCCACCGCGATCGGGGCGATGACCGGGATCATGCCGGCATCGGAAATCGTCTTGATCACCGTGCTATCTACCGCCTTCGGCTCACCCACGAAGCCAAGATCCAGCACTTGTTCGATGTTGCTGCCGGGATCCTTGGTGGTGCGCTGCACCTTGGTAGCGGTAACCAGTCCGCCGTCCTTGCCGGAGATACCAATCGCCTTGCCGCCCGCACCCGCAATCCAGCGGACGATTTCCTTGTTGATCGCGCCCGAGAGAACCATTTCGGCGACTTCGGCGGTGGCCTTGTCGGTCACTCGCAATCCGTCGACGAAGGTGCTTTCGACTCCCAGCTTCTTGAGCATCGCGCCGATTTGCGGCCCGCCGCCATGAACCACCACCGGGTTGATGCCGACTGCCTTGAGCAACACCACGTCCTGCGCAAAGTCGTGCGCCAGATCGGGATCGCCCATGGCGTGGCCGCCGTACTTCACCACGAAGGTGCGTCCGGCATAGCGCTGGAGATAGGGCAGCGCCTCGACCAGCGTTTCGGCCTTGGCGAGCATTGCCGTCATTTGGGCGGGATCGTCAGAGTGCGGCATAATCGCCGCCCTTTAGACCCCCTGCGGCAGAATTGAAGCTTTTTTAGGCCGCCTGCTGATCAAGGCGCTTGCCGATCCGCACCGCGACGATCACGATCAACGGCACCAGAACGGCTGACAGGACCACTTTGGCGATGGCCTGGCCAACCATCAACTCCATGATCGGGCGGACCCCATAGAAACTGATGCCGATGAACAGGATCGTATCGACGATCTGTGAAAGCGCAGCGGCAATGAACCCGCGCAGCGCGGCAAACCGGCCCACCGCATTGCGCAAACGGTCAAACAGCCAGATGTTGAGGGTGACCGACACACCGTATGCAATGATCCCGGCGGCCATCATTCGCGCGCCCTGGGCCATGATGATCGGGAAGGCTTCCTTGGCCGGTTCGTACATGCCCGGATCGGTCGGCAATCTCACGACCAGAAAGGTCCAGAAAATCGCCACGATCAGGGGCACAAAGCCATAGCGGACCAGCCGGTTGGCAGTGCCGGGCCCATGCAGTTCGGCAATGGCCGACGAAAGCGCGACCAGCGTCAGAAACGGAAAGATCCCTGCCTCAACCGCGAGGGGCCCCAGGGTCACCTGCTTGGCTCCGAGGAAACCGCCCAGCGGAACCATGCCGCCGTAAAGGATCGCAAGGACAAAGAGCGAGCGCGGGATAGCGGGAGCCGGATTGGTCATGCGCGATAGGCTTACCGCGCTGGCAGCGCTTGTAAATGGCCGGACTTTACGCAACCCACAGCTTGCTGGAGTGGTGATTTGACTGTTCACGCCAAGCCGTTACCACTCCGCCGCAAGACCGCATTACCGGGGGACCACTCGCCACCATGCCGCACCTTTTCAGCTTTATCGGCATCGCCCTGATTCTGGCCATTGCCGTGGCGCTTTCATCGGACCGCAAGGCAATCCGCCCGCGGGTGGTCGGAGCAGCCTTTGCGCTACAGGCCGGCTTCGCCGCGCTAGTACTCTATGTGCCGTGGGGCAATGCCGCGCTGCAAGGGATCGCGGCCGGGGTTTCGGCGCTGCTGTCCTATGCCGGCAAGGGCACCGAGTTCATCTTCGGTCCGCTGGCCAAACCGGAGATCGGCGGCAATTCCTTTGCCATCGCCGCGCTGCCGGTGATCATCTTCTTCGCCGCGCTGATCTCGGTTCTCTACTACCTGGGCATCATGCAACTGGTGATCAAATGGGTCGGCGGCGCGCTGGAGAAGCTGACCGGGATCAGCAAGGTCGAAAGCCTGTCGGCCGCGGCCAACATCTTCGTCGGTCAGTCGGAAAGCCCGCTGGTGATCCGGCCTTACCTTGCAGCCCTCACCCCCAGCCAGCTGTTCTGCCTGATGAGCGTGGGCATGGCGGGTGTCGCGGGCACCATCCTCGCGGCCTATGCCAGCATGGGAATCCGGATCGATTACCTTGTCGCCGCCGCCTTCATGTCGGCCCCCGGCGGGATCCTGATGGCCAAGATCATCATGCCCGATCCCAAAGGCGAACAGATCGTCGAGCCGGACGAGATCGTCATTCCCGACGAGGAGGAGCGCCCCGCCAACGTGATCATGGCCGCCGCCCAGGGCGCTCAGACCGGCGTCAAGCTGGCGGTGATGGTCGGCGCCATGGTGCTGGCCTTTGTTGCGCTGGTGGCGCTGGCCAATGGAATCCTGGGCGGGATCGGCGGACTGCTGGGGTTTGAGAACCTCTCATTCCAGAAGATCCTCGGCTATGTCTTTGCCCCGGTATTCCTCTTGCTCGGCGCGCCGGACTGGGCCGAGGCAATGGCCGCGGGCGGGCTTTTCGGCACCAAAGTGGTGCTGAACGAGTTCGTTGCCTTCATCGATCTGGGTGCTGCAGCCAATCTATCGCAGCAGACCCAGGCAATCGTGATCTTCGCGCTGTGCGGGTTTGCCAATTTCAGCTCGATCGCGATCCAGATGGCGGTAACCGGCAGCCTTGCCCCCAACCAGCGGCCGATGATCGCGCGGCTGGGCATCAAGGCACTGGTCGCCGGCAGCCTTTCCAACCTGATGAGCGCGGCACTGGCGGGGCTGTTCCTCAGCCTCTAACCGTTCGAGAACGGTGCAAAACTGAGCGTTTTCCCGGATAGGGCGGGCAGCGATCAATGGCCATGCAACCCGCATGGCAGCCACGCTCCTCACCCTTGCCGCCGTGTTCACGCTCTGCGCTGAAGCTCCCCGGATCAACTGCGTTGTCGATGGCGATACCTTCTGGATCAATGGCGTGAAGGTGCGCCTGGCCGACATCAACGCGCCCGAAACGGCGCAGGCTTCCTGTGCAGAGGAACGTACGCTTGGCCAGCGCGCCGAGCTGCGACTGCTGGACCTGCTCAATGCCGGACCGTTTACACTGGAAATAGGCGGACGGCCGACCGACCGCTATGGCCGCGCGCTGCGGGTGGCGCGGCGTCATGGTCGCTCGCTGGGTGATGTGCTGGTCAGCGAAGGACTGGCCGAACCCTGGCGCGGACGGCGCAGCGATTGGTGCACCATGCTGGCGGCGCGTTGACCCCTCTTGCGCGGATACCTCGATCCGTGGTCTTAATCGTTCGATTAAGACGGAGAGGAGTTTCCCATGCTGCTGATCGAAGGCTGGCTCAAGCTGGCAACCGGAGAGTTCGACAAAGTCCGCGACCAGGCCATTGCGATGGTCAAGGCGACCAATCAGGAGGAAGGCTGCATCCACTATTCCTTCGCCCAGGACATTGCCGATCCCGACCTGATCCGCATTTCCGAACGCTGGGCCAGCCAGGAAGCGCTCGCCGCCCATTCGGCCAGCGCGCACATGGCCGATTTCAACAAGGCAATGGGCAGCGTGAAGCGCGAAGGTGCGGACCTGAGGCTTTACAGCGCCGAGGAACTGCGCAAGCTGATGTAACCGGCTTGCCTCGGCGCGGCCCCTTCCCTACCGCACCGGCAGGGGAGAACCGCCGTGCCGCCCGCGCGCAAGATTGCCATCGACCGCCACCACCATGCCGCGCCGTTCCTGGCGGTGACTTTCGGCATTGCCCTGTTCAGCCTGATGGACGGGCTGATGAAAGGGGCGTCGCTGGCGGTCGGGGCCTACAGCGCGATGCTGTTTCGCAGCCTGTTCGGCACGGCGCTGATGTTCCCGCTGTGGAAGTGGCGCGGCGGGGCCTGGCCCGATGTTTCGTCGATGAAGCTCCACGCACTGCGCGGCGCGGTCAGCGGGGCCATGGCGACCAGCTTTTTCTGGGGGCTGGTCTATCTGCCGATGGCCGAGGGCATCGCCCTGTCATTCATCGCACCACTGATCGCCCTGTTCCTGGCCGCTGTTCTGCTGGGCGAGCAGATCGGACGCGGCGCGGTCATCGCCTCAGTCCTGGGCCTGGCCGGCGTTGTGGTGATTGCGGCCGCACGGATCGGCGATGAAAGCACGGCCGATCCGATGGCCGCCTGGGGCATCGCCGCGATTCTGGTTTCCGCCGTCCTCTATGCCTTCAATCTGATTCTCCAGCGCAAGCAGGCGCTGATAGCCGGCCCGGTGGAAGTCGCACTGTTCCAGACCGTGTGGGTCGGGATCTTCCTCGGCCTTGCCTCGCCATGGCTGGCCGTCTGGCCTGATCCCGAAGCCTTTGCCCTGATATTCGGCGGAGCTGTGCTGGCGATGATCAGCCTGATGGTGATTTCCTGGGGTTACGGCCGGGCCGAAACTCAGGCCCTGCTGCCGATCGAATATACCGCCTTCATCTGGGCCGCGCTGTTCGGCTGGCTGATGTTTGACGAGGAAGTCACCCTGGCCACCGTGGCCGGCGCGGTGCTGATCGTGGCCGGGTGCCTGATCGCGGCCCGCAGGCCGACCGAACAGACCGCACTTTAGTCTAATATTGCCCCGCAACCCTTGACGCGCGGCAGATTCGCGCGCATCGGCGGCGCCGACAACTGGCCCTGCTGCGGCGATCGCGCGCAGTCCCCCGGGGCCCTGCAAATCAGGAGATCACGCAGGCATGACTCAGGTCGGACAGGACTCGCTTGGCACCCGCTCCACGCTGAACGTCGGGGGCAAGGACTACGCCTATTATTCGCTGAAGAAGGCAGCCGAAAAGTTCGGCGATGTTTCGCGCCTTCCGTTCAGCATGAAGGTCCTGCTGGAAAACCTGCTGCGTTTCGAAGACGGCGGCTTCACCGTTTCGACCGATGATGTGAAGGCGGTGATCGACTGGCAGAAGAACCCGGCCGAATCGAGCAACGAGATCCAGTACCGCCCGGCCCGCGTGCTGCTGCAGGATTTCACCGGCGTGCCCTGCGTGGTGGACCTTGCCGCAATGCGTGATGCGATCGCCAAGCTGGGCGGTGATACCAGCAAGATCAACCCGCTGGTCCCCGTAAACCTGGTGATCGACCACTCGGTGATGGTCGACGAATTCGGCCACCCCAAGGCGTTCGAGGAGAACGTCGAGATCGAATACCAGCGCAACATGGAGCGCTATGACTTCCTCAAGTGGGGCTCCAAGTCGCTCAACAATTTCTACGCCGTGCCCCCGGGCACCGGCATCTGCCACCAGGTCAACCTGGAAAACATCGCCCAGACGGTGTGGACCTCGACCGATCAGAACGGCGCGACCGTGGCCTATCCCGACACCTGCGTCGGCACAGACAGCCACACCACCATGATCAACGGCCTGGGTGTGCTGGGCTGGGGCGTTGGCGGGATCGAAGCCGAAGCGGCGATGCTTGGCCAGCCGGTTTCGATGCTGATCCCCGAAGTGGTCGGCTTCAAACTGACCGGCAAGCTGGCCGAAGGCGTCACCGCGACCGACCTGGTCCTGACCTGCACCAACATGCTGCGCAAGCACGGCGTGGTTGGCCGGTTTGTCGAGTACTACGGCCCGGGCCTCGCCGGCCTGACGCTCGCCGACCGCGCGACGCTCGCCAACATGGCTCCGGAATACGGCGCGACCTGCGGCTTCTTCGGGATCGACGACAAGACGCTCGACTATCTGCGCCTGACCGGGCGCGAAGAGAGCCAGATCGCGCTGGTCGAAGCCTATGCCAAGGAGCAGGGGTTCTGGATCGACCCGTCGATCGAGCCAGTGTTTTCCAGCACGCTGGAACTCGATCTCGGCACCGTCGTTCCCTCGCTCGCTGGTCCGAAGCGCCCGCAGGACCGCGTCTCGCTGCCTGAGGTGGACGACGTGTTCAACAAGGACATGGCCGAAACCTACAAGAAGACCCAGACCCGCGTTCCGGTGGAAGGCAAGGACTTCGATATCGGCGATGGCGACGTGATGATCGCTGCGATCACCAGCTGCACCAACACGTCGAACCCCGGCGTGCTGGTCGCGGCTGGCCTGGTCGCCAAGAAGGCCGACGAACTGGGCCTGAAGCCCAAGCCGTGGGTCAAGACCAGCCTCGCACCGGGCTCGCAAGTCGTTACCGACTACCTGGTCAAGGCCGGGCTGCAGCAGCACCTCGACAACGTCGGGTTCAACCTGGTCGGCTATGGCTGCACCACCTGCATCGGCAACTCCGGCCCGCTGGCCGAGCCGATCAGCAAGGCGATCAACGAGAATGGCCTGGTTGCCGCCGCCGTCATTTCCGGCAACCGCAACTTCGAAGGCCGCGTTTCGCCCGACGTGCGCGCCAACTTCCTCGCCAGCCCGCCGCTGGTGGTGGCCTATGCGCTGAAGGGCACGGTGATCGAAGACTTCGTCACCACTCCGATCGGCAAGAGCAAGGATGGCCAGGACGTGTTCCTGAAGGACATCTGGCCGACGAACGAGGAAGTCTTCTCGACCATGGCCACCTGCATGGACCGCGCCATGTTCCAGGCCCGCTATGCCGACGTCTACAAGGGCGACGCCCACTGGCAGGCGATCAACGTCACCGGCAGCGAAACCTACCAATGGCGCGCGGGCAGCACCTATGTTGCCAACCCGCCCTACTTCGAAGGCATGACGATGACCCCGGCCCCGGTGCAGGACATCATCGAAGCCAAGCCTTTGCTGGTTCTGGGCGATTCGATCACCACTGACCACATCAGCCCGGCCGGCAACATCAAGGCCGACAGCCCGGCGGGCCAGTGGCTGATGGAGCATCAGGTCGCCAAGGCCGACTTCAACTCCTACGGCGCGCGGCGCGGCCACCACGAAGTGATGATGCGCGGCACCTTTGCCAACATTCGCATCCGCAACGAAATGGTCCCCGGTGTCGAAGGCGGGATGAGCAAGTACAACGGCGAAGTCATGCCGGTTTACGACGCGGCGATGAAGCACAAGGCCGATGGCACCCCGATGGTGGTTGTCGCCGGCAAGGAATACGGCACCGGCTCGTCGCGTGACTGGGCGGCCAAGGGTACCAACCTGCTGGGCGTGCGCGCGGTGATCGTCGAAAGCTTCGAGCGGATCCACCGCTCCAACCTGGTCGGAATGGGCGTGCTGCCGCTGCAGTTCAAGGATGGCGAGACCCGCCAGACCCTGGGCCTCGACGGCGATTGCACCTTCACCATCACCGGCGTGGCCGATCTGAAGCCGCGCCAGGACGTGACCGTCAACGTCACCCGCGGCGATGGCAGCCAGTTCAGCTTCACGGCGCTCTGCCGGATCGATACCGCCAACGAGGTCGAGTACTTCATGAACGGCGGCATCCTGCACTACGTGCTGCGCAAGCTGGCCGCCTGATCCCAGGCCGGCTCTGCTGACGAAAGGCCCCGCCCGGCTTCGGCCCGGCGGGGTTTTTCGTGCCGGACATAGGCGCGACACGCACAGCAAAAGGGCGGCCCGGCAGGACCGCCCCATTTGCCCCGTCTATCGGGAATGGCTTGCTCAGTCGGCCTTGGCGGCCAGACGGCGGCGGCTGAGCACCGCTGCAGCCGCCGCGCCGAACAGGATCAGCATCGGCGGGGCCGGGACATCGTGACCACCGTTCGAGCCGCCGCTGGTCGAACCGCCGGTGCTGGTCGAAGTCGACGAGGAACCGGACGTGGACGTGGACGAGCTGGTCGAGGTCGACGACGAGGTCGAGCTGGAAGAAGTGACGTTGCCCGAGGATGACGAGCTCGACGAAGTCGAGGTCGACGAACTCACATTACCCGAGGTGGAGCTCGAAGAACTGACGTTGCCCGAAGTCGATGACGACGACGAAGACGTCACGTTACCCGAGGACGATGAAGTCACGTTGCCGGATGACGACGACGAGGTCGACGAATAGTTGCCCGAAGACGAGGACACAGCGCCCGAAGAAGTCGAGACATTACCAGAGCTGGTTGAGGTCGACGAGCTGGAAGTCACCCCACCGGTCGAGGTCGAAACGCCGCCGGTGCTGGTGGAAACCCCGCCAGTCGAGCTGGAAACGCCGCCCGTGGAGGTCGAGACACCACCGGTCGAGCTTGAAACACCACCTGTGGACGTGGACACCCCGCCAGTGGTGGAGGTCGAACTGATCCCGCCGGTGCTGGTGGAAACCCCACCAGTCGTGGTGGAGCTGCCACCGCTCGAAGTGGAAGTGGAACCGCCCGAGGTGGAGGACGAACTACCCCCGGTCGAGGTCGAGCTGCCGCCGGTAGAGGTGGAACTGGCAATGCCGCCGGTGGTCGTGCTGGTCACCACGACTGAGCCGCCGCCGCTGCTGGAGCCCCCGAAGAAGCCGCCGAAGAAGCCGCCGCCAAAGCCGAGACCGCCGCTACCGCCGACGATCACCGTCTGGCCGCCGCTGCCGCCTTCGGGCATCGGCTGCTGCGGAAGCTGGGGCAGCATCGGCACAGCCGCGACCGCCATTTGAGGAGCTTGCTGGCAGGTGGTGGTCCGGGTCACCACGCGAGTGATCTTGCGCTGCTTGACCGCGCCACCCTTGGCCACGCGAACCGCTGCCTTGCGCTTCACCACCTTGGGCTTGGTCGTCTGGGCAGAGCGCTTGGCCTGCTTGACGTATTGCGTCTGGGCTGCGGGCGCTTCAGCCATGTGGACGGCGCCGCCACCGGCAACCGCACCGCCTGCGGTGAACAACGCGACTTTCGCAAGGGCCATCCGAACCGACATAAGCTCTGCTCTCTTTTACACTTTTCGCGGGCGACGAATCCTGCGGCCCCTCGCCGCATGCACGCCCCGATAGAGTCAAAAGGACAGAGGAAGGTTAAGGCGACAATCGCGTTAACCGTGTTTTGGCCGTCCCGATGCGGGAAATGTGCCGATCGGGTCGGCCAGGTGGCCAGCCTGTCCCATAACGGAACGAAAGCCGCCCGATCTGCAAATCAATTCAGCGCGATTATGGTTACTTGCCAGCGGGATCGGGGGAATCGAACAGCCCGCCCAGGCTGCCCGAAGGCGGGGTGATTCCCAGGTGCCGCCAGGCCGCATCGTTAAGGCAGCGCCCCCGCGCGGTGCGGGCGATCAGGCCCAGCTGGATAAGGTACGGCTCGATCACGTCCTCGATCGTGTCGCGCGGTTCGGACAATCCCGCCGCCAGTGTTTCCACCCCCACCGGGCCGCCCTTGTAGATGTCCGCGATCATCGACAGGTAGCGCCGGTCCATCGCATCGAGGCCGAGCGAATCGACTTCCAGCCGGGTCAGCGCGCCATCGGCCAGGTCCTGCGTGATGGTGCCATCGCCCGCCACATGGGCAAAATCGCGCACCCGGCGCAGCAGCCGCCCGGCCACCCGCGGGGTGCCGCGCGCGCGCCGCGCAATCTCGCGCGCGCCTTCAGGATCGATACCGATGCCAAGCAGCCCGGCCCCGCGCGTCACCACCCGTTCCAGTTCCGCGATGGTGTAGAAATTGAGCCGCACCGGAATGCCGAAGCGGTCGCGCAGCGGCGTGGTCAGCAGCCCCTGCCGGGTGGTCGCGCCGACCAGCGTGAAGGGCGGCAGATCGATCCGCACCGAGCGCGCCGATGGCCCCTCGCCGATGATCAGATCGAGCGCGCGGTCCTCCATCGCCGGATAGAGCACTTCCTCAACCTGCGGATTGAGCCGGTGAATCTCGTCGATGAACAGGACATCGCCCTCTTCCAGATTGGTCAGCAGCGCGGCCAGATCGCCCGCCTTGGCGATCACCGGGCCGCTGGTGGCGCGAAAACCGACACCCAGTTCCCGCGCGACGATCTGCGCCAGCGTCGTCTTGCCCAGCCCCGGCGGGCCGAAGAACAGCACATGGTCCATCGCCTCGCCGCGCGACTTCGCGCTTTCGATGAACACCCGCAGGTTGTCCTTCGCCGCCGCCTGCCCGACGAATTCGGCCAGCGTCTTCGGCCGCAGCGCGGCATCGGCGTCTTCGGCCTGGCGGGTGGAGGAGAGGAGCGGGTTATCGGTCATTGGAAGTGAACTGGCGGCTGATACTGGGCGGGGACGTAGTAAGGCTCCATGCCGAAAAATGCGAACAGCGTGTCGATCCAGGATCGCTCATACGCCAAACCGATCAGCATGGCCTTACCCTCCACGATGGACCTGCGGACAACCGCGTAACCGGATTGTCGGCCAAACGCAGTGCACGAACCAAGGTTTTCAGGGGTGAAGTTGACCGTCTGTCCGATCAGATCCGATGGCCCATCCATGACAAGGACACGGGCGTCATATGAATTTGGAACCCGCGACATGGCCGTCAGATTGATGACAAAGGTTCCCGGCTGAACGGCTGGCTTTGACCCAAAGACGACCGCTTGCGGCAAGGGACTTTCCATGCAGGCCACGGCTGGCGTGGCTGCAAAGATCGACGCTCCGAGCGTGACAGACAACTTGCCCTTCACCCCGCCGCCCTCTTCAATGCCACCCGCACCAGCGCGTTGAGGTCCGCCCCCTCGCCCAGTTCCTCCAGCGCCCTCGCCACGGCTTCGGTGGCGACATTCGGCTTGAAGCCGAGGTTCTGGAGCACCGAGACGGCATCGCTGCTGGCCGATCCGGCCGGAACCGCCGCCAGCGCCGCACCGGCCACCGAAGGCAGCGCGCCGGCCTTGTCCTTCAGTTCGTTGACGATCCGGCTGGCCAGCTTTGGCCCGACGCCCTGCGCGCGGGCGACCATTGCGGCATCGCCGCCGGCGCAGGCGCGCTGCAGTTCTTCCACCGTCAGCGCGGACAGCACCGCCAGCGCCATCTTGCTGCCGACGCCCTGAATGCCGGTGAGCAGGCGGAACCATTCGCGTTCTCCGCCGCTGGCAAAGCCGATCAGGCGCATGTCGTTTTCCGACACCTGCATTTCGGTGTGGACCGTCACCCGCTCTCCCCGCAGACCCAGGGCATCAAGCGTACGCGCACTGCACTGGACGAGGTAGCCGACCCCGCTCACGTCGATCACGGCCCAATCGGGCCCGAAATCGTCCAGCGTGCCGGTCAGTTTGGCGATCATGGTTTGTTCCTGCCGGAAAACGCGGCACCTTGCAATGCGCGGCGCGATTTATCCGGCAGGGCGGTTCGGCAGCCTAGAACCGGGGGATGGGAACGTCCGCGCCGATCTTGCAGGCCAGCGCCGCCGCGCCGACCTGCAGCGTGGTTTCGGGATCGTCAATCGATGCGGCCACGCGGACCAGATCGCCGAAAGTCAGCGCCCCGTCCTTGTCGTAAAAGCGCGCGGCCTTCGAAAGGCGACCCACCTGCCCGGTCGACAGGTGCCCGCGCAGGAATTCCGCCGCGCAGCTCGCCTGGTTCTCATTGAGGCCATAGCGCATCAGCGCGTCCGAGATCTGATAGCGCGAGGCGGTGCAGCCCGCGAGGGTCAGCCCGGCCAGCGCGGCGAGCGAAAAGGTCTTGGAGAGGGTCATGGGCGACTCCGGCAATAGTTCGTTGCCGGGGAGTTAGTAGCGCCCGCCTGAACCGGGGCTTGCCCGATCAGCCGCGCAGCAGGTGAGCATGGGCGATGGCCACGGCCAGGGCATCGGCGGCATCGGCCCCGGCCAGCTTCACGCCAGGCAGCAGTACTTTCAGCATGGCCTGGACTTGGGCTTTTTCCGCCCCGCCGGTGCCGACAATCGCCTTCTTGACCAGCGTCGGGGCATATTCCGCCACCGGCAGCCCGGCCCGGGCCAGCGCGAGCAGGCACACGCCGCGGGCCTGGCCAAGCTTGAGCGTCGATTGCCCGTTCTGGTTGACGAAGACCTCTTCCACCGCTCCGCGTTCCGGGCGGTGGAGGGCAATGACTTCGGCCAGTTCGCGGTCGAGCGTCACCAGCCGTTCGGCCAGCGGCTGTTTGGGGTCGGTTTTCACCTGGCCATTGGCGACATGGCTGAGCCGGTTGCCGCTTCTGGCAATGATCCCCCAGCCGGTGCAGCTGAGCGATGGATCGAGGCCGATGATGATCAGCCCAGCTTCTCCATCACCGCGTCGGGGATTTCGTAATTGCCCCAGACGGTCTGGACGTCGTCATCATCGTCCAGCACGTCGATCAGCTTCAGAAGGGTGCGGGCGGTTTCCTCGTCGACCTCGGTCTTGAGGCTGGGCCGCCAGGCGAGCTTCACGCCCTCGGCCTCGCCCAGCGCCTTTTCCAGCTCGCGCGCGACAGGGTGCAGGTTCTCGACCGCGACCCAGATCGCGTGGCTGTCGGCATCGCTTTCGACATCGTCGGCGCCCGCTTCCAGCGCGGCTTCGAAGACCTTGTCGGCATCGCCCGCGCTGCCGGGATATTCGATCAGGCCGAGCCGTTCGAACCCGTGGCTGACCGCGCCCGAAGCGCCCAGGTTGCCGCCGTTCTTGGCAAAGGCGGTGCGCACGTTGGTGGCGGTGCGGTTGCGGTTGTCGGTCAGCGCCTCGACGATCAGGGCAACGCCGCCGGGGCCATAGCCTTCATAGCGGATTTCCTCGTAATTCTCGCCATCGCCGCGGCTGGCCTTGTCGATCGCCCGCTGGATGTTGTCCTTGGGCATCGACTGCGCCTTGGCGGCGTTGACAGCGGCGCGCAGGCGCGGGTTCATGTCCGGGTCCGGCATGCCCATCTTCGCCGCGACGGTGATTTCGCGGGAAAGCTTGGAAAACTGGGCGGCGCGCTTCTTATCCTGCGCGCCCTTGCGGTGCATGATGTTCTTGAATTTGGAATGGCCTGCCATGGGATCGCCGTCAGCTTGAAAGTGGAATTGGCGCGGCCCTTACACCGCCAGCGCCCGTTATAGCAACCGCTGCCACCACCCGACATCGCGCCAGCCGCCGCATTTCCAGCCGACTTCACGATAAATGCCCACAGGGGTAAAGCCCATCGCCTGATGCAGGGCTATCGATCCGGGATTAGGCAGTGTGATCCCGGCGAAGGCGGCGTGAAATCCCCGCGCGGCAAGCGCCGGCAGGAGCGCCGCATAAAGCGCCCGGCCCACACCCTGGCGGGCACAGGCCGGATCGACATAGATCGCGACATCGCAGGACGTGGCATAGGCCGCCCGGGTGCGGTGTTGCGAGCCATAGGCATAGCCCAGGATCGCGCCGTCCCGCTCTGCCACCAGCCAGGCATGGCTGGCACCATAATCGGCGATGCGCCGCGCCATTTCCGCGGCGTCGGGCGGATCGATCTCGAAGCTGGTCCAGCCGTCGGTCACGAACGGCCGGTAGATCGCCGCACACCGGGCCGCATCGCGCTGCGGACAGGCCGGGCGGATCTCCACGCCTAGACGACGACGGCGGTCCCGCTCGCGCTGACCATCAGCATCGAGCCGCCCGAACCGAGCACTTCGTAATCGAGGTCCACGCCGATCACCGCATTGGCGCCCAGTTTCTGCGCTTCGGCTTCCATTTCGGCGATGGCCTGGCGGCGGGCATCGGCCAGCACGTTCTCATAGGAACCCGACCGGCCGCCGACGATGTCGCGGATGCCGGCAAACAGATCGCGAAAAATGTTCGCGCCGACGATCACTTCGCCGGTGACAATGCCCAGATAGCGCTGGACCGGCTGGCCCTCGATCAGGGCGGTGGTGGTGGAAATCATCGGGGCGTCCTTTCTGAATAACCCATCCGGTAACGAGATAGGGCCTGCCCCGGCGACTTCAACCCGCGTCAGCCTAGGCCGAGGGCTGCCTTATAGGTGTCGAGGATCGCTTCCATTTCGGCGCGGTCATCGGGCTTCATTTTGCGCAGGCGAACGATCTGGCGCATGATCTTCACGTCATAGCCCACCGCCTTGGCCTCTGCGTAGACGTCTTTCACGTCGTCGGCGATGCCCTTCTTCTCCTCTTCAAGTCGCTCGATACGCTCGATCAGCAGGCGCAGGCGGTCGTCGGTGGCATTGGCCATGGGGAAAGCTCCGGTGAAATGAATCGCTTGGCCAGCGCGGATAGCGAGGGTGGGGGATTCGGGCAAAGGCAGGGCTGTGGAAATCGTGCCGGCGGATGCCGCAAACGTATTTTCAGCGCTACGGCAAAGCCCTGCCTTGGGTTTTGCGCCCCGGTTTGCCATAGGGGCGCTGAGCAGAGGAAGGACAATTCGTGGCCAAGATCGACCCGCGCGGGCGCAAGGTAAAGATTCTCGCAACGCTGGGCCCTGCCAGCCGTTCCCCCGAAATGATCGCCAAGCTGCTGCGCGCCGGGGCCGATGCCTTCCGCGTCAACATGAGCCACGGCGATCACGAAACCCACGCGGCCACCATCGCCGCGATCCGCGCCGCGGAAAAGGATTTCGGCCGGCCGGTCGCCGTCCTGTGCGATCTGCAGGGGCCGAAGCTGCGGGTCGGCCAGTTCAAGGATGGCAAGGCCGTGATCCGCCATTCCGGCCATTTCGTGTTTGATCGAGATCCGGCCCCGGGAGACGAAACCCGCGTCTGCCTGCCCCATCCGGAACTGTTCAGCGTGCTGCGCAAGGGCCAGCGCCTGCTGATCGACGATGGCAAGCTGCGCCTGAAAGTGATCGAGGCCAGCGAGGACCGGATCCTTTGTTCGGCTGAAGTCGGCGGCGTGATCATGGACCGCAAGGGCGTGAACGTGCCCGATGCCGTTGTCCCGATCCCGGCGCTGACCGAAAAGGACCGGCGCGACCTGGCCTTCGCGGTCGATCAGGGGGCGGATTGGATTGCCCTGTCTTTCGTCCAGCGGCCCGAGGACGTGGCCGAGGCGCGCCGCCTGATCGGTGGATCGGGAACCGCGCTGATGGCCAAGATCGAAAAGCCCGCCGCGGTCGACCGGATCGAGGAAATCATCGAACTGGCCGACGGGATCATGGTGGCGCGCGGTGATCTGGGTGTGGAACTGAACCCCGAAGAAGTTCCGCCGATCCAGAAATTGATCGTCGGCGCCGCCCGCCGCAGCGGCAAGCCGGTGGTGGTGGCCACCCAGATGCTGGAATCGATGATCGAAAGCCCGGCCCCGACCCGTGCCGAAGTGTCGGACGTGGCCAATGCGGTCTATGACGGGGCCGATGCGGTGATGCTCTCCGCCGAAACCGCCAGCGGGGCCTGGCCGGAGGAAGCCGTCACGATCATGCACCGCATCGCCGGCCAGGTGGAGCGCGACCCCGGCTATCGCCACCAGGTCAGCTTTGCCCACGTCATGCCCGATACCACCACCGCCGACGCGCTGAGCCATGCCTGCGCCTCGATCGCGGAAGCCCTGCCGATTGCCGGGATCATCGTCTTCACCGGATCGGGCAGCACGGCCCGCCGCGTGGCGCGCGAGCGCCCGGCCGCGCCGATGCTGGTGATGACCCCGTCCCACCGGATCGCCCGGCGGCTGGCACTGCTGTGGGGTGCCCACGCGGTCAACACCAAGGACATCGGCAGCTTTGAAGAAATGATCGGCAAGGGCAAGCGCATGGCCCTGCGCCACGGCTTCGGCAGCGCCGGATCCAAACTGATCGCACTGGCCGGCGTCCCGTTCGGCACGCCGGGATCGACCAACCTGCTGCACGTGGTGACACTGAGCGGGGACGAACTGAGCAAGCACGGCAGCTAGGCTTGCGCGCAATAAAGGGTCTGCCTAGGGGCATCGCTCCCCAAGGAGGACCCGATGCGCCCAGACCCTAATCGCACCGACTGGACCCGCGAAGAGATTGCCGAACTGTTCGATCTGCCGCTGACCGAGTTGTTGTTCCGCGCCGCCGAAGTGCACCGCGCGCATCATCCGGCCGATCAGGTCCAGCTGTGCACCCTGCTGTCGATCAAGACTGGCGGCTGCCCGGAAGACTGCGGCTATTGTGCGCAGTCGGTCCATGCCGACAGCGGCGTGGCGGCGACCAAGCTGATGGACGTGCGCGAAGTGCTGCAATCGGCGGCCCGGGCCAAGGATGCCGGATCGCAGCGGTTCTGCATGGGCGCGGCCTGGCGCAACCCCAAGGACCGCGACATGCCCGCGATTGTCGAAATCGTGAAAGGCGTGCGGGCCATGGGCCTGGAAACCTGTATGACCCTGGGCATGCTGACCCCGCAGCAGGCAGACATGCTGGCCGAGGCGGGCCTCGATTACTACAACCACAACATCGATACCTCGCCCGAACGCTATGCCGAGGTGATCACCACCCGCAGCCTGGAGGACCGGCTGGATACGCTCGAGCATGTCCGCAGCGCCGGGATCAACGTCTGTTCCGGCGGGATCGTCGGCATGGGCGAGACACGGGCCGACCGGGTCGGCTTCATCCACACTCTCGCCACTCTGCCGCGCCACCCCGAAAGCGTGCCGATCAACGCCCTGGTGCCGATCCGCGGGACCGTGCTGGGCGATATGCTGGCCGACATTCCGACCGCGAAGATCGACGACATCGAGTTCGTCCGGACCGTGGCTGTGGCGCGGATCACCATGCCGCTGAGCATGGTGCGCCTGTCCGCCGGGCGAGAATCGATGAGCGAAAGCACCCAGGCGCTGTGCTTCCTGGCCGGCGCGAATTCGATCTTCACCGGCGACAAGCTGCTGACCGCCAGCAATGCGGGCGACGATGCCGACGCCGCGCTGTTCGCCAAGCTTGGTCTGAAAGCGCTGGAAGGCGCGGAACCGATGCGCGCCTGCGCGGGTCAGACGGTTTAGGCTCGGCCCCCGAACAGGGCCGAACCAACCCGCACGTGGGTCGCGCCCAGCATGATTGCGGTTTCGAAGTCGTCGGACATGCCCATGGAGCGGCCCGCGAGGCCGTGATCACGGGCCAGCTTGTCAAGCAGGGCGAAGAACGGCGCGGCCTCGATCCCGGCGGGCGGCACGCACATCAGGCCGATCACCGGCAGGTCGGCGGTGCGGGCCTGATCCAGCAGCGCGGGCAGCTCGGCAATCGCGCAGCCGCCCTTCTGCTCTTCCGCGCCGATGTTGACTTGGACGAAGCACGGCACGCGGCGGCCGGTCTTGTCCATCGCCTTGGCCAGCGCAGCGGCCAGGCTCGGCCGGTCGAGCGAGTGGATGCAATCGAACAGCGCCACCGCATCCTCCGCCTTGTTGGACTGGAGCTGGCCGACCAGGTGCAGTTCGATGCCGGCATGGACCTCACGCAGGGCGGGCCACTTGGCGGCCGCTTCCTGCACCCGGTTTTCCCCGAAGACGCGTTGACCGGCAGCAATCAGCGGTTCGATCGCCGCAGCCTCGTGGGTCTTGCTGACTGCGATCAGCGTGACCTCTTCCGCCTTGCGCTGCGCGATCTTGGCGGCGTGGGCGATGCGGGCGTTGACGTCTTGCAGGGCAGCGGCTGGATCGATCATGGCGCGCTGCTATAGCGATGCGATGAACCGGCGCCAGCCCCTGCCCGCAATCTGGCTGATTTCCGACGCGCGCAATGACGCGGCGCTGGACCGCGCGCTAATGCGCCTGCCGCGTGGCAGCGGGCTGATCTTTCGCCACTACCACCTGCCGCAGGGTGAGCGGCTTGCGCGACTGCGCCAGCTGCAACGGATCGCGCGGGCGCGCGGGCACACGGTTGCGCTGGCCGGCAGTGCGGCGCAGGCGCGGCGTTGGGGGGCGCAGGCCGCCTACAGCGCGGACCTGGCGCGCGGGGCGGCGCTGCTGCGGCTGGTGATGGTCCATTCCCTGCGCGAACTGCGCCGCGCGGCACGGGCCGATGCGGTGCTGCTCTCCCCCGTGTTCCCGACCCGCAGCCACCCCGGCGGCAAGGCACTCGGGCCGCTGCGCTGGCACGCCATTTCCGCCCATGCGCGCGTGCCGGTGATTGCGCTGGGCGGCATGGATGCACGCCGCGCCGCGCGGCTCAAGGCAAGGCACTGGGCCGGGATTGATGCCTTTTTGCGGTGAGCTGAATCCCAGCGATTCCAAGGATTCTTGACGCGGAGTCACCCACAGGCGCATAACACCCGCCGACCTGAGGGGAGCATCATGGCAACACGTCCGGCAACTGCCAGCCATCGCGGCGCGCGCGTCAACTGGCGCGCGGCGATGAAGCGCGCCCTGCGCCGCAGCGCCGAGATCGGCGGAGCGATCGTGCTGCTGGGCGCGATGGTGTTCCTGGCCGTGGCTCTGATGACCTATCACCAGACCGATCCGTCGGCTTCCACCGCGGCGGCGGGGCCGGCGCAGAACTGGATGGGCGGAGCGGGCGCCTGGGCCGCGGAACGGGCCTTGTTCCTGTTTGGCTGGACCGCCGTCCTGCTGCTGCCGATGCTCTATGTCATGGCCCGCAAGCTGTGGCGTCTGGTCGAGGAGGAAGACGCCGACCTGCCTTATTCCGACCATGCCTGGTGGAGGCCGGTGGCGCTGCTGGTGTTCGCCATGGCGCTGATTTCCACCACCATCACCCTGGTGATCGAGGTCGACAGCGCGTTGCCGGCCGGCTGGGGCGGAATTTCCGGCCTGCTGGGTGCCGGTGCAATCGGCTATCTGGCCGGGCTGCTGCCCGAAGGCTGGCGCTGGATCGCGACCTTTGGCGGCGGGGTGACGAGCCTGGCCGCTGGCGCGATCATCGCCGGAAGGGTCTTCGCGGTCGACTGGGGCAGCCTGTTTACCCTGCCGGCCTTCCTCAAGCGCCGCCCGGCGATTTCCCTGCCCGAGCGGGTGAGCGATGCCCTGCCCTCGATCCGTCCGGACAAGAAGCGCCCCGGGGCAGCGCCGGTGCAACTGGGCGAACCGCGCAAGGCCCCGGAGATCACCGATTCGATCCGTGCGGCCAAACCAGCGCAGCTGGCCACCGGGGGACGGCAGGGCGACTTCTTCGATACCTTCACGCTGCCCGCGCTCGATCTGCTCCACGATGCGCCGCCCAGTTCCGCGCCGAAGGTCGACAAGCTGGCGCTGGAACGCAACGCCCGCCTGCTGGAAACCGTGCTCGACGATTTCAACGTCAAGGGCGAGATCACGGCGGTGCGCACCGGCCCGGTCGTCACCATGTACGAGCTGGAACCCGCCCCAGGGATCAAGGCCAGCCGGGTGATCGGCCTGGCCGATGATATCGCCCGCAACATGAGCGCGATTTCGGCCCGCGTGTCCTCTATCCCGGGGCGCACGGTGATGGGGATCGAGCTGCCCAACGCGGTGCGGCAGATGGTCGGCTTCAAGGAACTGGTCGCCTGCGAACAGTTCGCCGCTTCCAAGGGCGCGCTGCCGATCATCCTGGGCAAGGACATTGCGGGCGAACCGATCGTCGCGGACCTGGCCACCATGCCGCACCTGCTGGTGGCGGGGACCACCGGTTCGGGCAAGTCGGTCGGGCTCAACTGCATCCTGCTGTCGCTGCTCTACCGGCTCACCCCGGCGCAGTGCCGCCTGATCCTGGTTGATCCCAAAGTGCTGGAACTCAAGTCCTACGACGACATTCCGCACCTGCTCTCGCCGGTGGTGACCGAGCCGGCCAAGGCTGTTCGCGCGCTGAAATGGGCGGTCGAGGAAATGGAGCGGCGCTATCGCCAGATGAGCGAGCTGTCGGTCCGCAATCTCAACGGCTTCAACGAAAAGGTCCGCGCCGCCGCCGCCAAGGGCAAACCGCTGGGCCGGCGCATCGCCATCGGCTTCGATCCCGATACCGGCGAGGAGCTGTACGAGGACCAGCAGCTCGATTACCAGCCGCTGCCGCAGATCGTGGTGATCGTCGACGAACTGGCCGACCTGATGGTGACGGTCGGCAAGGAAGTCGAAGTGCTGATCCAGCGCCTCAGCCAGAAGAGCCGCGCCGCCGGCATCCACCTGATCATGGCGACGCAGCGCCCGTCGGTCGACGTCATCACCGGGGTGATCAAGGCCAACCTGCCGACCCGCATCTCGTTTGCCGTGACCAGCCGGATCGACAGCCGCACCATCCTGGGCGAGCAGGGCGCCGAGCAGCTGCTGGGCAAGGGCGACATGCTCTACAAGCCCAACACCGACCCGATCAAACGCGTCCACGGGCCGTTCGTTTCGGACGAGGAAGTGGAGCGGATCGCCGATTTCTGGCGCAGCCAGGGCAAGCCGGAATACGTCGATTCGGTTACGGAAGAACCGGAAGACGGCGGCTTCGGCTTCGACGATCTGGACGCCACCGCATCGGACAGCCCGGAAGAGCGCAAGTACCGCCAGGCCTGCCAGATCGTGTTCGAAAGCCAGAAAGCCTCGGCCTCGTGGCTCCAGCGCCAGCTGGGCGTGGGTTACAACACCGCGGCCAAATGGGTCGAGCGGATGGAGGCCGACGGCTTTGTCGGCCCGGCCAACCACGTCGGCCGCCGGGACATCTACCGCGACAAGGACGGCAACCCGCTCTAGGGTCAGGACCTGACGCCCGGAACTTCGCGAACTTCACTGTCCGCGAAGTTCTGGAATCCGCTTTTCCATTTTTATATCAATGCTTTGCGTGCGAATTTCCGGTTTCGTGCGCGAAATTCATGTAAACTTTTTTGCAACTGCACCGGCATCGGCCATGCGGTGGGCAAAGGGGGGACAACAATGGCAAAGAGCGGCCCCCAGCCATAGCGCCGTACGGCGCTGTAGGAAAATGACCCGCTCCCAGCGCGGCAGCGAAGATCAACCCGCGTCCGGCACGCGCGGGCTGCGCATGGCCAGCCAGGCGCAGGGAATGGCCAGCAAGGCCAGTACATCGGCCCCCATCAGCGGCCAGGTCCAGCTCTGCGCCGATCCGGCGGCGGCCAGCCGGTCGCTGGCAAAGCCGATTGCCAGCGAAACCGCACCAATCGCGAAGACGTTGATCAGCAACATGTTGAGCCCGGTCGAGGTGGCCTTGAGCCGCTGCGGGAGCAGTTCCTCGATCACGGCAAAGACCAGCCCGTAAAGCACGGTCATGAACAGGATCGACCCGGCCATGCCGATCAGAAACACCCCGCTGTCGCCGCCAGACAGGCGGTAGAGCGGCAGCAGCGGGCCCAGCACCAGCAGGATCAGGAAAGCGGTGCGGGCATGGTCCCAGCCCAGGCGGCGCTGCGCCCAATCGCCCAGCAGTCCGGCCCCAAAGGTTCCGGCCAGCCCCACGACCACGAACATCAGCCCGTAAAGGCTTTGCGCGCGGGCCGGATCGAGGCCCTTTTCGGCCACCAGCCACAGCTGCACGAATGGCCCGGTGGCGGTGTGGCAATGGGCAAAGATGATCGCCAGCGAAGCCCACATCGCGCGCGGCTTGGCCCTGAACACGGCCATCAGCGCGGCAAGGTTGCCCGCCAGGGTCGGGCGGTGCGACAGGTCGGGCGGCGCGTCCTTCAGCCGCACCAGCACCGCCAGCGCGGCGATGCCGATGGCCCCCATGACCAGGAAAGTGCCGCGCCAGCCGATCAGCGGCCCCAGCACCCCGGCAATCAGGAAGCCCCCGCCGATCCCCAGCGGAATCCCGGCAAAGAACAGTCCCAGCGCCCCGGCCTTGTGGCGGTCCCCCACCTTGGCCAGAATGATGTTGCTGGCAGTCGGCACCAGGGTCGCTTCCCCGGCGGCCACGAACGGCCGGGCCGCCAGCATGGTCCAGAACCCCTGGGCCAGCCCGGCCAGTCCGGTGAACAGGCTCCAGATGCTCAGCCCCCCCGCCAGCACCTTGACCCGCCCCAGCCGGTCGGCCAGCACCCCGGCGAACAACGCGGCAAAGGCATAGACCCCGCTGAAGGCCAGCCCGGCGATCAGCGCGAACTGGCTGCGGTTCAGGTCAAGGTCGCGCATGATGTCGGCGGCAAAGGCCGCCACCAGTTGCCGGTCAATCTGGTTGACGATGTGCAGGAAGGTCAGGAACAGGATCAGACCGACCGGAAAGCCGCGCCCTCCGCCTGTCGATGGAGCGCCCGCCGATGCGCCGCCAGTTCCGTCCATTCAAACCATCCCCCCGTTGGGGCTTATCACCTGGCCGGCCAGGTAATGCCCGTCTCCGGCAAGGTAGAGCACAAGCCCGGCATACTCGTCCATCGTTCCCAGCCGTCCGGCCGGGATCATCTGGAACAGGCGGCCGCGCGCCTCGGCGTCAAGGCCGGCGATGTACTGGTCGAACATCGGCGTTGCCACCCCGCCCGGCGCGATCGCGTTGACGAAGATGTTGGCCCCGGCCACTTCAGCGCCGACCGCGCGGGTGAAGGCAATCACCGCGCCCTTGGTGGCGGAATAGTGCGGGCTGTGCGCGCTGAGCGCAGAGATTCCCGCGATCGAGGCGATGTTGACGATCCGGCCGAACCGGCGCGGTTCCATCAGGCGCAGCGCGGCACGGGTGCAGAAGAACACCCCGTGGACGTTGACGCCCCAGTACTTCAGCCATTCCGCGTCCTCCATCGCGCTGGTGAAACCCAGCGAAGTGCGCGGTTCCGGCGTGGTCAGGTAGGCATAGTGGCGGCTGCGGCGCGCTTCGTCCTCAGGCGCGCCGGGGACCAGTGCGGCGTTGTTGACCAGCACTTCGACCGGGCCGAGTGCCTGCTCCACGCTGGCGAAAAACGCATCGACGCTGGCGCTGTCGCTGACGTCGCAAGGCGCGGTGAACACCTCGCACCCGGCGGCGCGCAGGTCCCTGGCGGTCTGCTCAAGCTCGTCCGCCAGCACATCGCACAAGGCGAGGCGACCGCCAGCCGCGCCCAGCGCGGCGGCGATCGCCCGCCCGAGTCCGCGCGCCGACCCGGTGACGACGCAGACCCTCCCCTCAACAGAGTTCACGCGTATTCCCACCGCGGCACGCCGCGCTGGCCGGGCTGGCGGTTGGGCGAATAGCCCAGCTTGCGCAGCGTCTCGTCGGTCGACTGATAGAAGGTGCCGATCTGGTAGATCGCCTTGACTTCCGGCCCGGTGGCGACATCGCGGTGCAGTTCGTTCGCGATCCGCACCATCTGTTCGACCTGCTGGACCGACGTCATCCGCTCGCCCTTGCGGCTCCACAGGTTGTCCTCGATCCCGCAGCGCACGTGCAGGCCAAGCGCGATGGCAATGGCACTGAACGGGGCGACATTGCGCATCACCGTCTCGATCGTCAGCACCGCGCCATCCGGCACGCGGCGGGCGAATTCGATCAGGTCGGCCGGGTGGGTCCCCGCCGCGCCGCTGCCGATGGCAACATAGTTCAGCACCAGCGGGCCGTTATAGTGGCCCTTGCGGATCAGCCGCTCGACCGTTTCCAGCTGGCTGAGGTCGCCAACCATGAAGTGCGGCTGGATGCCGTTGGTGACCAGGCGCTTCAGGTGCTCTTCCATGAACACCGGCCCGCATTCGAAATACATATTGCGATAGGCTTCGAACATGGCCGGATTGGTCAGGCAGGTCCCGGCAATGTCGTCCTCGTTCATCAACGCGGAGATATCCATCTGGTTGGTATTGACCGCGATGGTGACCTGGTCCGGCTTGGGCTTCAGTTCGGCCAGCATGTGGCGGGTGTCATCGGACAGCCACTTGGCCTCGGCCCCTTCGCCCTCGGGAGCGAAGCTGATCGAGCCGCCGACCTGGATCAGCATGTCCGGGCAGGCGGTGCGGATGCGGTCGATCATCTCGTTGAACATCGACAGGCGCTTGGAACCCGAACCGTCGGCTTCGCGGCAGTGCAGGTGCAGCACGGTGGCCCCGGCGTTGTAGCAATCGACCGCCTTCTGGACCTGCTCGGCCATGGTCACGGGGATGTCTTCGGGGAAATCGCCCGGCAGCCATTGCGGGCCATAGGGGGCGACCTGGATCACCAGCTTTTCCTGGTTTTCGGGCAGCAGGCTATCGTCAAGGAAGTGCATGTCAGGCTCCTTTCGGTGCGGAAGTGGTGGGTACGGGCATTCCCCGTGCGTTCATTTCATCGACCAGATGCGGCGTGCCGAGCGCGACCGAGTGGATCCCCAGCACGGCGACCAGTTGCAGCACGGCCATGATCTCTTCGGGCGTTGCCCCCAGATCGAGCGCTTTCGCGATGTGCCGCTTGACCCCGGGCGAATACATGTGGGTGCAGCTGGCATCGACCGCGATGGCCAGGAATTCGTAGGTCTTGGGATCGATGATCCCCTTGCGGACCGAATGGGTGCCCATGTCGAGGAACTTTTCCATCCATTCGGCGTCGAACGCGGCAGCCTGATCCCAGGCCTGGTTCCACGCCCCACTGGCCCGCGCGGCATCGCTAATCGGTGTGGCAGCTGGCATATGTCTCTCCCGTTATGGGGCCAGCATAACGCCGCGCACTGGACTTGATTTAGAATTTGCGCCATACAATTACGCAAATGCGCCACATGCCCACCGTCCGCGCCGCCGCCCTGACCGGGTTCGGTGCCCTTGCCCGGTCCTACGGATTGGATCCCGTGGGCCTGCTGCGCGCCGCGGGCCTGCCCGCCGATGCCGAAAGCGATCCCGACCGCCGCCTGCCGACCGGGCCGATCAACCGCATGTTCGAACAGGCGGCAGAGCTGGCCGGAACCGACGACTTCGGCCTCCGGCTGGCCGAATTGCGCGGCTTTTCCAACCTTGGCCCGGTGACCCTGCTGGCCCGTGACGAGCCCGACATCCGCAGCGCGCTGGCGATCTTCATCTCCTACCTGCCGCTGCACAACGAGGCGCTGATCATCGACCTGTCCGAGCACGACGGGCTGGCGATCCTGGCCTGCGCGGTCGCCGGGGATGGACCGAAAGTGCAGGCCACCGATGTGGCCGTGGCCATGCTGCACCGGATCCTGCGGCAATTGCTGGGCACCGGCTGGCAGGCCCAGGGGGTCTATCTGGAACGCCAGCGCCCGGTCCGGCTCGGCCCGTTCGAGCGGGCCTTCAGCGCGCGGGTCCACTTTGCCCAGGATTTCAGCGGAATTGCCTTTCCCGCCGCCGATCTGGACCAGCCCAACCTGCTCGCCGAAGCGGCCCTGCGGCCCTATACGGCGCAGCTGCGCGCGGCGCTTCCCGGGCTGGCCGACCTCTCGCTGGCCGAACGGATCCGCCGCCTGCTGCGCGCGATGCTGGCGGGCGGGCGCTGCACCGCGCCGCTGGCGGCAGAGCGGCTGGGCCTGTCGCGCCGGACCATGGAGCGGCGGCTGGCGGGGGAAGGCACGACCTTTCACGCCCTGCTCGACGAAGTGCGCGGCGAAGTAGCGCGCGGGCAATTGACCGGTTCCGCCCGCAGCAATGCCGAGATTGCCGGGCTGCTCGGCTTTGCCAGTTCGGCCGCCTTCACCGCCTGGTTCGCCCAGCGCCACGGTCAGCCGCCGCAGGCCTGGCGGCGCGGCCAGACAGCGTGAGCGGCGGCGTGAACGCTTGCCTTTGCGCACCGTCCCGGCGAAAGGCGGCAGGATGATCCGCCTGACCGACCTTGCCCTGCCACTGAACCATGAACCGCCCGCGCTGGAAGCGGCGGTGCTGGCCAGGCTGGGCATCCCGCAAGAGGATCTGGTCCGCTTCTCGGTCTTCCGCCGCGGCAACGACGCGCGCAAGAAGACGGCGATCAAGCTGATCTACACGATCGATGCGGTGGTGCGGGATGAGGATGCGGTGCTGGCACGGCACCACGGCGATCCGCATGTGAAGCCCACCCCAGACCTGTCCTACAAGTTCCCGGTCATGGCGCCCGATGGCTGGAGCGGCCCGCGCCCGGTGGTGATCGGCGCCGGCCCCTGCGGGCTGCTGGCGGCGCTGATCCTGGCGCAGATGGGTTTGAAGCCCATCATCATCGAGCGTGGCAAGGCAGTGCGTGACCGGACCAAGGACACCTGGGGCCTGTGGCGCCGCGCGGTGCTGGAAACCGAATCCAACGCCCAGTTCGGCGAAGGCGGGGCGGGCACCTTTTCCGACGGCAAGCTCTATTCCCGGATCAAGGACCCGCGCCACCTGGGCCGCAAGGTGCTGACCGAGTTCGTGCGTGCCGGGGCGCCGGAAGACATCCTGACCGAAGCCCATCCCCACGTCGGCACGTTCCGGCTGGTCACCATGGTGATGAGCATCCGCGAGACGATCGAGAGCCTGGGCGGCGAATACCGCTTCGGCACGCGGGTGGAAGACTTCGCGATTGAGGACGGACAGCTCAAGGGCCTACACCTTTCCACTGGCGAGTTCCTGCCGGCGCAGCACGTCATCCTGGCGGTCGGCCATTCGGCCCGCGACACCTTCTTCACGCTGCAAGAGCGCGGCGTGTACGTGGAGGCCAAGCCGTTTGCGATCGGGGTGCGGATCGAGCATCCGCAAAGCTGGATCGACAAGGCCCGGTTCGGCCCCAATGCCGGCAACCCGATCCTCGGCGCGGCGGCCTATTCGATCTCGCACCAGGCAAGCAACGGCCGCGCGGTCTATTCGTTCTGCATGTGCCCCGGCGGGCGCGTGGTCGCCGCGACCAGCGAGGAAGGCCGGGTCGTCACCAACGGGATGAGCCAGTATTCGCGGGCCGAGTTCAACGCCAATTCGGGCCTGGTGGTGGATATCAACCCCGAGCGCGACTTCCCCGGCGATCCGCTGGCCGGCGTGCGGCTGCAACGCCAGCTGGAAGAGGCGGCCTTCGTCGCCGGCGGCTCCAACTATCACGCGCCGGGGCAGCGGGTGGAAGACCTGCTGGCCGGACGTCCATCGACCCAGTTCGGCGTGGTCCAGCCGAGCTACAAGCCGGGGGTCAAACCGACCGACCTCGCCGATGTGCTGCCCGCTTTCGTGATCGAGGCCCTGCGCGAGGCGCTGCCCGTGTTCGGGCGCCAGGTGCCGGGCTACGACCATCCCGACGCGGTGATGACCGGAGTGGAAACCCGCACGTCCAGCCCGATCCGGATCAGGCGCGGGGCCGATTTCCAGTCGGTCAACACCGCCGGGCTCTATCCGGCCGGTGAAGGCGCGGGCTATGCCGGCGGCATCCTTTCCGCCGCGGTCGACGGGATCAAGGTGGCCGAGGCGCTGGCGGTCAAGCTGGTCGCCGGAGCTTGAACCGGTTCGACGCCATCGTCCTCGGTGCCGGGGCCGCCGGTCTGTTCTGCGCCGCCACGGCTGGCCAGCGCGGGCGGCGGGTGCTGCTGCTCGATCACAACGACGAGGCCGGACGCAAGATCCTGATCTCCGGCGGCGGGCGGTGCAATTTCACCAACCTGCACACCGCGCCGGACCGCTACCTATCTGCCAACCCGCACTTCGCCAAGTCGGCGCTGGCGCGCTACACCCCGGCGGATTTCCTCAAGCTGGTCGAGAGTTACGGCATCGCCTGGCACGAGAAGACGCTGGGCCAGCTGTTCTGCGACGGCTCTGCGAAACAGATCGTCGCCATGCTGCTGGAGGAATGCGAGCGCGGCGCTGTCACCCTGCGGCTGGGCGGGGAAACCGGCGCGGTCGAGCACCGCGACGGACAGTTCCATGTCGCCGGAGCCACCGCGCCCAAACTGGTCATCGCCACCGGCGGGCCTTCGATCCCCAAGCTGGGCGCCAGCACCTTCGCTTACGAGCTGGCCCGCCAGTTCGGCCTCAAGGTGGTTCAGCCGCGCCCGGCGCTGGTTCCGCTGACGCTGAGCGGCGAAGACGCGCTGTTTGCCGAACTGTCCGGCGTGGCAACCGAAGTCATCGCGAAATGCGGCAAGGCGGCGTTCCGTGAGGCGGCGCTGTTCACGCACCGGGGCCTGTCCGGCCCGGCGATCCTGCAGGTCAGTTCCTACTGGCAGCGCGGCGAGGATGTGCGGATCGATTACCTGCCCGATCAACCGCAGGGCTGGCTGCTGGAGGCCAAGCGCGCAAACCCGCGCAGCGCGCTGCGCCGGGTGTTGCCGCTGCCCGAGCGGCTGGCCACCACCCTGGCCGACCGGCTGGGAATCGCGGGCGAGCTGGCGGGCCAGTCCGACAAGGCCCTGCGCGCCGCCGAGCAGCGGCTGCATGACTGGCACTTTACGCCAACCGGAAGCGAAGGCTTTGCCAAGGCCGAAGTCACCGCCGGGGGGATCAGCACGGCCGAGCTGTCTGGCCAGACGATGGAAGCAAGGAAGGTCCCCGGCCTTTACGCGATCGGCGAGGCGGTGGACGTGACCGGCTGGCTGGGCGGGTATAATTTCCAGTGGGCCTGGGCCAGCGCCCACGCCGCCGCGCAGGCTCTATAACGCGGCATAACGCGGCCGGATTCGCGCGCTGCCAGCCCCTGCACCCGATCTGCACGGCAAGCCCAAGCAATCGTCACCCCCCATATGCATGTCCTTCACGGCCCTGCCCGATAGCGGCACAAGCGATTGACAGGAGGGACCAAAATGCGGGCAATGACCGGGCGGCTGGATGGCGCTTTGTGGCTGAAACTGGCGGGGGTGCTGGGCGTGATCGCCTTTGCCGACTGGCTGTTCTTCAGCAGCGAGCAATCCGGCGGGGCGATCGGCTTCGTCGGCCTGGCGATTGTGGCCGCGCTGGCATTGACCCGCCCGGCAGTGCGGCAGGACCGGCGCGCGCTGCTGGCCCTGGCCCTTGCCGCGCTGGCCGCCACGGCCTTCGTGATTGATCCGAGCCCGCTGGCCTTCCTGCTGTTCTGGCTGGCGATCGGCGTGGCGACGCTGATGCCCGGCACCGCCGCCTTTGACGACGGCTGGCGCTGGTTCCAGCGGCTGCTGGTCCATGGCTTCAAATCGCTGTTCGGCCCGCTGATCGACGCGCTGCGCCTGAACAGGGTCCGCCACCGCCGCCCGGTGCAGTCTGCCGGGCTGCGCCTGGCCGCGAAGACCCTGGTCCTGCCGCTGGCCGGATCGGCAGTGATCCTGGCGCTGTTCGCCATGGCCAACCCGGTGATCGAAGGCTGGCTGGATGGCCTGTCGCTGCCGAGCATGGACGAGGAAACCTTCGTCCGCCTGATCGTCGCCGGGTTCCTCGCCTGGTTGACCTGGGGCGTGCTGCGCCCGCGTCCGCCGCGCTTCCTGCTGGGCACGATCGACGGGCGCGGCGACAAGGCGATCCCGGGCGTTTCGCTGGCCTCGGTCCTGCTCTCGCTGGTGATGTTCAATGCGCTGTTCGCCATGCAGAACCTGATGGACAGCGCCTTCCTGTGGGGCGGGGTCAAGCTGCCGGGCAGCATGACCCTGGCGCAATATGCCCACCGCGGGGCCTATCCGCTGGTGGTCACGGCACTCTTGGCAGCAGCCTTCGTGCTGGTCGCGCTGCGCCCCGGATCGCAGACCGCCGCCCACCCCTGGGTGCGCCGGCTGGTGATGCTGTGGATCGGCCAGAACCTGTTTCTGGTCGGCAGCGCGATGCTGCGGACCTGGGACTACGTCAAATCCTATGACCTGACCGTGCTGCGGATTGCCGCGCTGCTGTGGATGGTGCTGGTGGCGGCCGGACTGGTGCTGGTGCTGTGGCGGATGCTGCGGGAAAAGAGCGGGGCCTGGCTGATCAATGCCAACCTGGCGACCAGCGGCACACTGCTGTTTGCGGTCTGCTTTGTCGATCTGGGGGCGATCGCCGCCAATTGGAACGTGCGCCACGCGCGCGAGATCGACGGGACCGGGGCCGCGCTGGACCTGTGCTACCTGAACGAACTGGGCGAAAGCGCGCTGGTTCCGCTGGCGCGGCTGGAACTGCAGCAGGGCAACAGCCGGCTGGGCCGCGATGCCGCCGCGCTGCGCAGCCGCCTGCTGCAGCGGATGGAGGCGGACCGCGATATGGGTGAATGGAGCCTGCGTGCCAACCGCCGGATTGCCGAGGCGCGCGCGCTGCTCGGGCCGAAAGCCGACCAGCCGGTCGACGATGCCGAGCCATGCTATCGCGGCTATCCGGTGCCGGTGCCGGCCGAACCGGCCACGGCCCCCGCCGCTGCGGCTCCGGCCACGCCGATCACTGTCCCTGCCGCGCCCAAGTTGACTGGACCGAAAGAACAGTGACAATGCCCCCCATGACCCGCCGCGTCCTTCTGGTCGATGACGATCCGCACATCCGCCAGCTCCTGGCCTTCGCGTTCGACAAGGCCGGCTTTGCCGTGGCCGAGGCGGGCGATGGCGAAGCGGCGCTGGCCGAAGTGGCGCGCGTGCTGCCCGACCTGGTGGTGCTGGACATCAACATGCCGCGGATGGACGGGCTGGAAGTGTGCCGCCGCCTGCGCAGCCAGGGCGAAGTGCCGGTGCTGTTCCTGTCCAGCCGCGATGACGAATTCGACCGGGTGCTGGGGATCGAACTGGGCGCGGACGACTATGTCACCAAGCCGTTTTCTCCGCGCGAAGTGGTGGCCCGGGCCAACGCGATCCTGCGCCGCAGCGCGCCCAAGCCGGCTGCCGGGGCCGATAGCGCCGCCCGGATCGCCAAGGGCCGGCTGCGGCTCGACCCCGAAGCCTGGACCGCGCATTGGGACGCGGCCGAAGTGGCGCTGACGGTCAGCGAATTCACTCTGCTGAAGGCCCTCGCGCTGGCGCCGGGGCGGATCCTCAGCCGCGATCAGCTGATTGACCAGCTCCACGGCCCCGGCTTTGCCATTACCGACCGCACGATCGACAGCCACATCCGCAACCTCAGGCGCAAGTTCGCCGAAGCCGGGGGCAGCGACGTGATCGAGACGCGGGCCGGGGTCGGCTACCGGCTTGGCCCGTGCGAAGGGGGCGGGTAGCCTGGCGCTGATCGACCGCCTGCGCCGCCTGTCCGCGCGGCTCTGGCCGGTGTTGCGGCTGCGCTGGCTGTTGCTGGCGGTGCTGGTCTTTGCCGCGGCCCTGCCCGGTGTCGCGGCGCTGAGCCTGCGGGTGTACGAGAACGCGCTGGTCCGCCGAACCGAGGCCGAAGTCAGTGCCCAGGCCGCCGCGATTGCCGCCACCGCCGCGCTGCTGTGGCCCGGCGCCCCGCCGGTGGCCGCGCCGCCGCAGGGCGATGGCCCGCCCGACCGGGTCAGCAGTGTCGACCCCTATGAAGCCGCGCTGACCACCGGGATCGACCTGCGCAGCAGCGAGATCCTGCCCGAGCGGCCCGACCCCGTTGCCGCAACCACTCCGCCCGATCCCGCCGCGCTGGAAGCCGCCCGGCGGATCGCCCCGGCGGTGGCGGAAACCAAGGCGGCGACGCTGGCCTCGATCCTGCTGCTCGATGCCGATGGCACGATCGTTTCCGGGCCGCAGACCGGGCGTTCGCTGGGCGGGCTGATCGAGGTCCGGGCCGCGCTGGCGGGCGGATCGCAGACGGTGATGCGGGCCAATTCGAGCTACCGCCACAGCTATCTGGTCAGCTGGCTGAGCCGCGCAACCGACCTCAGGCTGCACCATGCCCGCGCGATCACGGTCGGCGGGAAAGTGGTCGGCGTGGTGCTGGTTTCGCGCAGCCCATCGGCACTGTTCCGCGGGATGTGGGAGGACTGGGGCAAGATCGCTTTCGGAGTGGCCGCGATCTTTGCCATGCTGGTGCTGGTCGCGGCGATCCTGGCCCGCACCATCGTCGCCCCGCTGGAACGCCTGTCCGCCGCGACCCGCGCCCTGGCCGAAGGGCGCAGCGCCTGGCTGCGCCGCCCGACGCTGGAAGTGCGCGAGGTCCAGGGCCTCTACACCGACTTTGCCGCCATGGCCGAAGCGATCGAGCGGCGCGGGCGCTACCTGCGCGATTTCGCCGCCAGCCTGAGCCATGAATTCAAGACGCCCTTGGCCGGAATCCGCGGCGGGATCGAACTGCTGCAGGACCACGGCGCGGAGATGAGCGAGCCCGAACGGGCGCGGTTCCTGTCCAACATGGCCGGCGATGCGGAGCGCCTGTCGCGGCTGGTCAGCCGGCTGATGGAACTGGCCAAGGCCGATATGGGCAAGCAGGGCGGCGATGCCCGCAGCGATCTGGACGCCGTGCTGGCCCGGCTGGCCGATGCCCATGGCGGCGCGGAGTTAGGCATCGCCGTGACCCTGCCCAAGGCCCTGCCCTTGCTGGCGATGGAGGAAGGCGCGCTCGAAACCGTGCTGGCGACCCTGATCGAGAATGCGCGCCAGGCCGGGGCGACACGGCTGGCGATCACCGCGCGCAGGCACGACGGCATGGCCCGGATCGCGCTGCACGACGATGGCCCCGGCGTGCCGGAGGCCGACCGGGTGCGGGTGTTCGATCCGTTCTTCACCAGCAAGCGCGACACCGGCGGCACGGGCCTGGGCCTGCCGATCGCCCGCGCGCTGGCCGAAGGCTGCGGCGGCGATCTGGAACTGGCCGATGGCAGCGGCGCAGGGGCCTGCTTCGTGCTGACCGTTCCGCTGGCCTCAGCCTGATTACCGCGATCCGACTGAAAACAGGCCAGTTTCCAGCC
The DNA here is from genome assembly GCA_017302615.1 of Sphingomonadales bacterium. Classification (GTDB taxonomy): domain Bacteria; phylum Pseudomonadota; class Alphaproteobacteria; order Sphingomonadales; family Sphingomonadaceae; genus Novosphingobium. The sequence continues at coordinate 118,808 of JAFLDB010000003.1, read as the reverse complement.
TGTTAACCACGTGTCGACACCAAAACGCATGGCCCTTCGCCTAGACCGGGCGGAATGGCCATCCGCTTCGCCCTGCCCCTGCCGATGCTGCGCGCCGCCTTGCGGCTGCTCGGCGCGGCATTGCTGGCGCTGCTGGCGCCGGGCCTGACCAGCGGCGCCCTGGCCCATGCCCCGGCCTCGGACGCGATCGCGCCTGTCTGCCATGCCGAAGTCCAGACCCGGTCAGAGGCGGACGCCTTGCGGGCTGGCGGCAAGGGCTGGATCTGCGACGGCAGCCGCCCCGGGGCCGATACCCGCCGGGTGCTGCTGCGCTTTGAGCTTGGCGCCGACGGCAAGGTTCCGGCCCAGCTGACCAGCCGCCTGGCCCGGTTCGAGGCCATGCGGTTCGATATCGTCGCTCCGGACGGCAAGGTCCGCCAGCACATGATGTTCATGCGCGACTTCACCCCGCACCGGCACATGGGGCTGCAGGTCGCGCTGCCCGAAGCAGGCGCTCCGGCGCGCGAAGTACAGGTCACGGTGATTGGCCCGACCTTGCCGTCGCTGGCCGCCAATGCCCGCCTCCATGCCGAGGCGGAGCCGGCGCTTTCGCCGCGGCAGATGTGGATCGCGGTGCTCTGCGGCGTGCTGCTGGTGCCGCTGTTCTTCAACCTCGCGCTCTACCGCGCGCTGCGTGACCGGTTTCTGCTGTGGCACGTGGCAGTGGTGGCGTTCATGCTGACGCACAGCCTGGTCACTTCGGGCCTGACCCCGTTCATTTTCCCGCTGCCGGTGGGTTCGCTCTCGCTGCTGATCGCGCTGACGTTCTGCGGCGGTGCGGCCAGTGCGATCATGATGGCCTGCGAATTCATCGAACGGCCGATGCTGGACGACCGGCACCGCTCGGCGCTGCGCTGGGCGGCGCTGGCGCTGGTCTTCAACGGGGCCTGGTTCGTCGCCACGGTCGACTGGCTGCAGGGTGCCGGCACCCGGGTCTATTTCGCCAACTGGCTGGTGGTGCTGGGCATTGTCGCCTGGACCGTGACGGTCGCCTTCCGCCGCGGCAGCCGCGCGGTGCGCTTTCTGCTGGCCTCGTGGCTGCCGCTGATCGCCGCCGGCATATGGCAGATCGGCGATGCGCTGCTGGGCGGCCAGCACGAGCCGGAGGCCCTGTTCCTGGCCCAGCGGATCGCGATCGGGCTGGAAGTGCTGATCGGATCAATCGCGATTGCCGACCGCTTCATCCAGCTGCGCCGCGACCGCGACGACCAGCAGCAGCGGGTCAGCGAACTGGCCCAGCTGGCCGAGCGCGACCCGCTGACGGGCCTGCGCAACCGCCGCTCGATCGAGGCGCGGTTCATGGCGCTGCGCAGCGACGGGTTCACCACCCTGGCGCTGATCGACCTCGATCACTTCAAGTCGGTCAACGACCGGTTCGGCCACACCGTGGGCGATCACGTGCTGCAGGCCGTGGCCGCAGCGCTGCCCGATGACCGCGATGTCATGGCAATGCGGATGGGCGGCGAGGAATTCATGCTGCTGCTGCGCGGCAAGGATGCGGCGCAGCGGGCAGAACGGGTCCGCCAGGCGATCACCACGCGGATTGCCCGCGACATTCCGGGGCTGGACCGGCCGGTCACCGCCTCGATGGGCGTGGTCGAGATTCCGGCCGCGGTCATGCCGGACGCGACCTTTGCCGCGATCTATGCCCGCGCCGATGGCCTGCTCTATCAGGCCAAGCGCGCCGGGCGGAACCGGATGGTGACCGAGCGGATGACCGTCTTTGCCGATCACATCCCGCAGCGGCCGGGAACCGAAGCGGCCTAAGCCCTTGCCTCCACCTCGTCGGCGAAAGGCCGGAACGGCGCGGTCACATCGTCCCGCACCCGCGCCAGCCGCCCGCTGGCGCGGTCGATCATCGCCCAGGTGGTATTGGCGCTGACCAGCAGCTTGCCGTCGGCCCCGCGAAAATCGACCCGCCGGTCGAACCGCGCGCCGGTGGGGGCGCTGGGGATGAAGGTCTCGGCGGTCACGCTCTCACCCTCGCCAACGTTCCCACGATAGTCGATCTCGTGCCGGGTCACGACCCAGATATAGGCCGCCTGATGCTCCGGCGCGGCGACGGCGGACCAGTGCGCCGTCGCGATCTGCTGGATCCAGTCGACCCAGACCGCGTTGTTGACATGGCCCAGTTCGTCAATGTGCTCGGCCTGCGCGGTGAAGGTCATGGTGTAGCGGCCCATCACCCCTCAACCCCCAGTTGCCACAGGATGAAGGCGAATTCCTCCGCTGTTTCCTTCAGGCTTTCAAACCGCCCGCTCTTGCCGCCGTGGCCCGCGCCCATGTTGGTCTTGAGCAGCAGTTCGTTGCCATCAGTCTTCAGCTCGCGCAGCCTGGCGACCCATTTGGCCGGCTCCCAATAGGTCACCCGCGGATCGTTGAGACCGGCGGTGACCAGCAGCGGCGGATAGCCTTGCGCCTTGACCTGATCGTAGGGCGAATAGGACCGGATCAGCTCGAACGCCGCCTTGTCCTCGATCGGGTTGCCCCATTCCGGCCATTCGCCCGGGGTCAGCGGCAGGGTGGGATCGAGCATGGTGGCCAGCACGTCCACAAACGGCACGTGGGCCGCGACCGCACCCCACAGGCCGGGATCGGAATTGATCACCGCGCCCATCAGCTCGCCCCCTGCCGAGCCGCCGGAAATGGAGATCCGGCCAGGCTGAGTATAGCCGCGCGCGATCAGGCCGCGTGCCACATCGACGAAATCGGTGAAAGTGTTGGTCCGCTTCTCCAGCTTGCCGGCCTTGTACCAGGCCCGCCCCAGATCGTCCCCGCCGCGGATATGGGCGATGGCATAGGCAAAGCCCCGGTCGACCAGGCTGAGCCGGGTGGTCGAAAAGCCGGGATCGACCGCGATGCCATAGGCCCCGTAGCCATAGAGGTGCAGCGGCCCGCCCGCCGCCCGGTCCTTGCGGTAGACGATCGAGACCGGAATGGCCGTGCCATCGCGCGCGGCAATCTCCAGCCGCTCGGTGGCATAGAGCGAAGCGTCATAGCCCGAGGGGATTTCCTGGACCTTGAGCGTTGTCATGGTGCGGCCGGCAACATCGTATTCGACCACGCTGGCCGGGCTGACCATCGATTCATAGGACAGCCGCAGCTTGTCCATCGCCCATTCGGGATTGTCGCCCAGCCCGGCGGAGAAGCTCGCTTCGGGGAACGCGATCGGCTCGATCCGGGCGGGATCGTCGTAGTATCGCACCTCGATCCGGTCGAGCCCGCGGACCCGGCCCTCGATCACGTAGAAATCGCGGAACAAGTCAAACCCGGTCAGGTAAAAATCATCGCTGCCCGCGATCAGCGTGGTCCAGTTCCCCGGATCGGCCAGCGGCGCGGTGGCAAGGCGGAAGTTCTCGTGGGTGTCGTTGGTGTGGATGTAGAGCGTGCCGCCGCGCTCATCGACATCGTATTCCACCCCGGTCTGCCGCGCCCTGACCAGCAGCGGCGGTGCCAGCGGATCGTCCGCCGGAACCAGCCGCACTTCGCTGGTTTCATGGTCTCCGGCGGAAAGGATCAGCCACTGCTCATTCGCGGAAAGCCCCGCGCTCGAGCGGAAGCCTTCGTCCAGCTCGCGGTAAAGCTCGATATCGCCCTCTCCCGGCTGGCCCAGCCAGTGCAGCATCACCCGGTCGGTCCGCCATTGCTCGTTGGCCGGGGTATAGACCAGCCCCCTGTCGCCCGCGACCCAGACCAGCGGGCCAAGCGTGCCTTCGATCACGTCGCCCAGCAGCTCGCCGGTGGAAAGGTCGGTAATCCGGGCGGTGTACCGCTCAGAGCCGTTGTCGTCGCTCGACCAGGCCAGCAGGCGGCCGTCGCTCGATACCGACAGCGCCTCCAGCCGGAAGTACTCCTTGCCCGCCGCCAGCGCCACCTCGTCCAGGATCAGTTGATCCTCGCCCCCTGCAAACGGGCGGCGCCACCACTTCTTGTATTCGGCCCCTTCCTCGAACTCGATCCAGTATAGATAATCGCCGTCCTTCTGCGGGACCGACTTGTCGGCTTCCTTGATCCGGGCGCGCATCTCCTTGAACAGGGCGTCAATCCGGCCCTGCTGCCCGGCCATGCGGGCCTCGAACCAGGCGTTTTCGGCCTTGAGGTGGTCCAGGATCTCGGGATCGCTCACTTCCGGATAGCCGGGATCGCGCAGCCAGGCGTAATCGTCGGTTACGGTGATGCCGTGATGGGTAACGCTGTGGGGCTTCTTGGCGGCAACGGGCGGCCGGATCGGGGATTCGCTCATGCCGCCTGATTAGGCGATTGTCGCGGCAATGAAAGCGGGGCATCACAAGTGCGTTGCCGGGAAAGGGAAAAAGCGATGCGCGGGATTGTGGCGGGATGCGTTCTGGGGCTGACCGGGCTGGCCGGATCGGCATGGGCACAGGCCGCGCCGGAAGCCGCCAAGCCCGAGCGCGAACCGTTCCGCCAGATCGCGCTCCGCGGCTTTCCCGCAGGACCCAGCCAGTGGCCCGCCCCGCCGGCCGAAATGATCCGCCGCGCTGCGGCCAAGGACGATCCGGCCGGCTGGCTGAAGGAAACCGACGCCCCGGTCGCGGCCTGGCTCAAGACCGAGACGATCGAGAACGTGACGCTGGAACTGGCCGTCGGCACCAGCGGGAGAGTGACCGAGTGCAAGCCGGCTCCGCGTTCTTGGGAACGGACGCCGCCCTGGGCGGACCAGCTATGCGCGCTGCTGATCCGGCGTGCGGCTTTCATCCCCGCCCTGCGCGAGGATGGCCAGCCGATGGCCGACCGGTTCGTTTTCACGGCCAATTTCCAGTTCAGCCGCAACATGGCGCGCGGATCGGGGCCACTGGTCGTCAGCTATGGCCTGTCGCCCGCGCCGCCGCCGCCGGGCGATACCAATCCCCAGCTGATGTCATGGCCGCCTTCGGGATACTGGCTCCGCTCGGTCGCCCGGGAGCCGGCCTTCGCGCTTCCGGTTGAGCGCCCCGGCGGGGCAGCGCTGACCGGGCCGGCCATCGGCGTGGTGATTGCCGATCCCAAAAGCGGCGATCCGGAATGCCGGGTGGTGCTGTCCTCCGGCGATGCCAAGCTGGACCAGAAGGCCTGTGACTTTGCCCGCAAGAAGCTGAAGCCGCAGTGGGCGGATACGGTCCGCTTTCCGGTGCGGCGCTGGCCGCTGCTGCTCAGCCCGGAAGGCAAGGGCTTCCGGGCCATTACCGCCGATGAGAACGCCATCCGGCGGTTGCGGGTCGAACCGGCCGAGCTCGCGCGCCTGAATGCGCTGTGGCAGCCCTCCGCAGCGGGGGCCAAGGTGGTGCGGATGGCCGGCCGGATGGGGCCGGATGGTCGGCCCACGGGCTGCGAGGTATTCGAAAGTTCCGGCAGCGACGCGGCCGATGTCGCCGCCTGCCGCCTGTTCCGCAGCGAGGCCCGGTTCACTCCGCCCAGCGATGCCTTCGGCCAGCCCGGCAAGCTGACCGGCTGGGCCAATCTGCAACTCACTCCGCCTTGATCCCCGCGCCCTCGCCAAAGCGGCAGGGCAATCCTATAAAGGCCCAATGACCGATACGCTCGCGCCCGAATGCCCCGCCGCCACGACCCATGAACTGCGCCTTGCCGCGCTGCGCACCGAACTGAAGGCGCGCGGCCTTGATGGCTTCGTGATCCCGATTTCGGACGAGCACATGAGCGAATATGTCGGCGGCTATGCCCAGCGGCTCGGCTGGCTGACCGGCTTTGGCGGTTCGGCCGGAACCGCGGCGGTGCTGGCCGAAAAGGCCGCGATGTTCGTCGACGGGCGCTATACCCTGCAAGTGCGCGAGCAGGTCGACGGACGGCTCTACGAGTACCAGTCGGTCCCGGCCACGAGCGTTGCCGAATGGCTGGCGGCCAATGCCCCGGCGGGAGGAAAGATCGGGTTCGATCCGTGGCTGCACGGCAAGCCGTGGGTCGATGCGGTCAAACATGCCCTGCGCGGCAAGGGTGCTTCGCTGGAGCCTGTCGAAGGCAATCCGGTCGATGCGGTCTGGGCCGACCAGCCTGCCCCCTCGCCCGCGGTTGCGCTGGTTCACCCGGCCGATCTTGCCGGGCAATCGAGCGAGGCCAAGCGCAGCGCTGTGGCCGAATGGCTGACCGCGCGCGGGCTGGACGCGGCGGTGATCTCCGCGCTCGACAGCGTCGCCTGGCTGCTCAACATCCGGGGCTCCGACGTCGATCGCACCCCGGTCGCGCTGTCCTTCGTCCTGGCCCATACCGATGGCACGGCGGAACTGTTCATCGCCGAGGAAAAGGTCACGCCGGAGCTGCGTGCGCATCTGGGCAATGCAGTGACGATCCGCCCGCGCGAGGCCTTTGTTCCGCAGCTTCAGGCGCTGGCCGGCAAGAAGGTCGCGGTCGATCCGGAACGGACTGTCCAGGCCGTGTTCGGGGTGCTGGAAGGGGCCGGGGCCAGCGTGATCGAGCTGACCGACCCCACCATCCTGCCCAAGGCGCAGAAGAACCCGGTCGAACAGGCCGGCCAGCGCGCGGCACAGGCCCGCGACGGCGCGGCAATCGCCCGGTTCCTCCACTGGCTGAGCGTCGAAGCCCCCAAGGGCGGCGAGACGGAACTGTCCGCTGCGGCCAAATTGCAGGCGCTGCGCGCGGAAAGCCCGCTGCTGCGCGATCTGTCGTTCGACACGATTTCCGCCGCCGGGCCCCACGCCGCCAGCCCGCATTACCGGGTGGACGAGGAGTCCAACATTCCGATAGCCCCGAACTCGATCTACCTGGTCGATTCCGGCGGGCAGTACCTTGATGGCACCACCGACATCACCCGCACGGTCTGGGTCGGTCCGGGCGAGCCGACAGCGGAGCACAAGGACCGCTTCACCCGCGTGCTCAAGGGCCACATTGCGCTGGCCCGGGCGGTATTTCCGCGCGGCACGGTCGGCGGCCAGCTCGATATCCTGGCGCGCCACGCGCTGTGGCAGGCCGGCGTCGACTATGCCCACGGCACCGGCCACGGGGTCGGCAGCTTCCTTTCGGTCCACGAAGGGCCGCAGCGCATCGCCAAGCCGGCCGGCGGCCAGGCCGGGACCAATCAGGAACTGCTGCCCGGCATGATCCTGTCCAACGAGCCGGGTTATTACAAGGCGGGCGATTACGGCATCCGGATCGAGAACCTGGTGTTGGTCGAACCGCGCGAGATTGCCGGGCAGGAAGGCGAATACTTCGGGTTCGAGAACCTGACCTGGGCGCCGATCGACAGCACGCTGGTCGATCGCGGCCTGCTCACCGCCGACGAGATTGCCTGGTGGAACGACTACCACGCGCGGGTCGGGGCGATCCTTTCGCCCCAGCTGGAAGGCGCGGACCTGGCCTGGCTGAAGGCCGCCTGCGCGCCCTTGTAGGAATCCTTTGTTCCTGTATTGTTCCGGAACGAATCGGATGAAGGAGACAGGACAATGATCGGCTATGTAACCGTCGGCACCAACGATCTGGCCCGCGCGGCGAAGTTCTACGATGCGATCGCCGCCGAAATGGGCACCGGGCGGATGATGGAGTTTGAAACCTTCATCGCCTGGGGCACGCCGGGCGGCGGCTGCGGGATCGCGGCGACCAAGCCGTTCGACGGCAATCCCGCCAGCGTCGGCAACGGCGTGATGGTGGCCTTCGAGGCAGGCGACAAGGACCAGGTCGACCGGCTTTACGCCATTGCGCTGGAAAACGGCGGCACTTGCGAAGGCGCGCCCGGCCCGCGCGGCGACGGGTTCTATGCCGCCTATTTCCGCGACCCGGACGGGAACAAGTGCAACGCCTTCCTGATGGGACAGGCCTGATCCGCAAGGCCGCGCTTGCGGGCCGATGAACGGCGGCTCGCAAGCGCGACAATTTGATACAAAGTGCTTGCCATGCGGCATAATCGCGCGACAGCTTGCGCCTAGACAGGATCACAGGAAGCCGCCGGGCCAGGCCGGATTCGCCCCTCCCCCCCTCTCCCCGGCCGGCGGCTTCTTCCTGTTTGCTGCGACAAGGAGTTCGCGAAATGAAGAAGACTGTTCTCGCTCTCGCCCTGCTGACCACCGGTCTGGCCGGTGCCGCCGTGGCCCAGCCCGCCGGCCAGCGCCCCGACCCGATGGGCGACAAGACCGTGACCAAGGCCGAGGCTCAGGCCCACGCCGGGGAAATGTTCGCCCGGATGGACGCCAACAAGGACGGCAAGATCGACCAGGCCGATCGCGGCGCACACCGCGCCCAGATGTTCGACCGGCTCGATGCCAACAAGGACGGCTCGGTCAGTCGCGACGAATTTGCCGCGGCCCAGAAGGCCCGCGATGGCCAGGCCCGGCAGGGCGGCGATCGCAAGCGCGGCGAAGGCCGGATGGGCAAGCGCGGTGGCGGCAAGCGCGGCATGATGATGCTGCGCATGGCCGATGCCAACAAGGACGGCGCGATCACCCGCGACGAGTTCCTTGCCGCCCACGGCAAGCATTTCGACATGACCGACACCAACAAGGACGGCAAGATCAGCCCGGAAGAGCGCAAGGCCCAGGCCGCCAAGATGCGCGAAATGCATGGCAAGCGCGGCGCCGGCCGCACCGCGCCGCCCGCCAACTGAACCGGCAAAGGCCCGTCACCCCATGGATCAGAGCGAACAGGTCCGCCTGCTCCTTGTCGATGACGAAGCTGCCCTGCGCGAACCCCTGGCGGACTATCTGGCCCGCCAGGGGTTTGTCGTGCGCCAGGCCGCCAGCGCCGCCGAAGCCCGCAGCGCAATCCGCGATGAGACCCCTCACCTCGTCCTGCTCGACATCATGATGCCGGGCGAGGACGGCCTGTCGCTGTGCCGCCACCTGGCGGAGAGCGCGGGGATCCCGACGATCCTGCTGACCGCGCGGAGCGAATCGACCGACCGGATCGTCGGGCTGGAAATCGGCGCCGACGATTACGTCACCAAGCCGTTCGAACCGCGCGAACTGGTCGCCCGGATCCGCTCGGTCCTGCGCCGCGCAGCCAAGGGCGGCCCGGCGCCGAGCGAGGACGAAGTGCTGGTCTTCGATGGCTGGCGGCTCGATCCGCTCAAGCGCCGTCTGACCGATCCCGAAGGTGCCGTGGTGGCGATCTCCTCGGCCGAGTTCCGCCTGCTGATGGCCTTTGCCGAACATCCCCGCCAGGTGCTGGACCGCGACCGCCTGCTCGACATGGTCCAGGGCCGCGAGGCCCACCTGTTCGACCGTGCGGTCGACAACCAGATCAGCCGCCTGCGCCGCAAGATCGAGGTCGACAGCCGCAACCCGGTGCTGATCCAGACCGTCTGGGGCGGAGGCTATATGCTGGCCGCCGATGTCCGGCGTGAACCGGCCGGGACCGGCTGATGAAGCTGCTGGGGCGTCTCTGGCCGCGCAGCCTGCAGGGGCAATTGCTGCTGGCCATCGCATTGGCGCTGTTGGTTGCGCAGGGGATCAGCGCGGCCCTGCTCTATCGCACCCAGGCCGAACGGCGCGAGGCCGCGCTGCTCCACACCGCCGCGCTGCGGCTGTTTTCCGCCGCGCGCGAGGAAGGCCTGACCACGCTGCAACCCCGGCGGCGCGGTGGCCGTCAGGATGGCGAACGGCAGCTTCAGGTCGAACGCAGCGAGGCGCGGCCGGACCTCATCACCACCCGCCGGATCGACCGGGCCGAGGACGATCTGCGCGAGATCATGGAAGGCCAGGGGCTGGTGCTGGGCGAAGTCATCGTGGTGGCCCGCCCGCTCAGCGACGATCCCCGGCTGCTCCAGCGGCTGCAACGCCGCGCCGCGATCCTGGGCCGCGATCCGGCCCGGCCCAACCACCTGCTGGTGGCCTCGGTCGAGCTGCCCCAGGCGAAGCGCTGGCTGACCGTGCGGGTGCCGGTGCCCCGCGGCGAGCCGGCCCTGCTGTTCACCCTGATCGGCCAGACCCTGCTGCTCTATGGCCTGATGGTCGGCGCGATCGCCCTGATCGTCGGGCGGATCACCCGGCCGCTGGCGGCGCTGACCGGGCGGGTCGAGCAGTTTGCCGCCCATCGCGACACCCATGGGCAGCTGGAGCCGCAGGGGCCGGACGACATGCGCCGCCTGATCCTGGCCCATAACGCCATGGAAGACCGCATCGCCGCGATGCTGGATGAAAAGGACGTGATGCTGGGGGCGATCGGGCACGATCTGAAAACCCCGCTGGCCGCACTGCGGGTGCGGATCGAAAGCGTCGAGGACGAAGGCGAACGGGCGCGGATGGCCGCAACGATCGAGGACATCACCCGCAGCCTCGACGATATCCTCAGCCTTGCCCGGGTCGGCCGTCCGTCCGATCCGGTCGAGCCGACCGAGCTCAACGCCCTGGTCGGGGAAGTGGCGGCCGAGTTCGAGGACCTCGGCGAGCCGGTCAGCTTCGAGCCCGCCGGGCGGATCGTCCTGCCGCTGCGCGCCACCTGGCTGCGCCGGGCGGTGCGCAACCTGACGGTCAACGCCCTGCGCTATGGCCAGCAGGCCCGGATCACGGTGGAGCGGGCCGGGGGCGAAGTGCTGATCCGGATCGAGGACGACGGCCCCGGCATCCCCGAAGAGCGGATGGAAGCGATGTTCCAGCCCTTCGCCCGGGGCGAGCCATCGCGCAACAGCGCGACCGGCGGGGCCGGTCTTGGCCTGACCCTGGCCCGCGCCATTGCCGATCAGCACGGCGGGCGGCTGGACCTGACCAACCGCCGCGATGCGGCCGGTGCGATTACCGGGCTGACCGCGACAATCGCGCTGCCGCTTGGCTGAGCCCGGTTACTTCACCTTGGCGAATTCGGCCGAAAGCTCCGCCCCGCGCGCGTCCTTCAGCACGCCGCAGGACCGGACGCGCTCCACGGTGCGTTCCAGCGCCAGCGCCCCGGTCTTGCCGGCCAGCTTGGGCCGCAGGAACGTGGCAATTTCGTCCGCCTTGGCCACCGAGCAATAGCCGCCGAACAGGCCGGGCAGGCCGGAAGTGAAGAAGATCCCGCCGCCGCCGGAGCTCAGCGCCTCGTAATTGTCCTTGAGCCAGGCAAAGCCGAAATCGCGCGTCTCGCGCCGGCCCACCACGCCGCGGATCAGGCCCAGCTTTTCGCTGGTGCGCAGGCGCGGATCGCTGAATTCGGTCAGCAGCCAGCGGGCAATTTCGAGCTGCCCCGAGGCCGATACCGCGCCAAGGGTCGCCGGGCGCAGCAGCGGATCCTGCGAGCCAAGGCTGAGTTCCGCCACCCGCTTGGCCGCTTCCAGCCCGCCTTCATCGATCACAACCGCAAAGGCCGAGCGGAACCAGGCCGGATCGAGCGCGGCCTTGTCTCCGCCAAGATAGGCCCGGGCGGCATCGCCCAGCTGCTTGCGCAGCGCCGGATCGCGGGCGACGCTGGCCAGCTTGCCGACCGCCTCGGCCCGCATTTCCGACTTTTCCGGATCTTCCCCGGCATAGGCCTTGGCCCTGGGATCAAAGCCCAGCGCAGCCAGCCGCGGGGCATAGGTCTGGCCGACCAGGCGGCGGTATCCCGCCTCACCGGCTTCATCCAGCATCCCGGCGCTGAAGAACCATTGCAGGCTGTCCATGCCCGAAGCGCTGGCATAGCTGTCAGGGTTGGTGGAAAGCTGGCGCGCCCCGGCGATCAGCTGGGCCGGGCTGGCCCGTCCGGCCTGGAAGCTGGCGAACAGCGAATCATCAAGCGCCAGGGCCTCGCCGCCGGGCAGCTTGCCGGCCAGCGCGATCAGCGCGTCCCAATCCTGCGCCGGCAGTTCGAAGCGGTAGTATCCGGTGCCTCCGGCATTGGGCACGAACGGCCCGGCCACGGCCACGCTGCCGCTCGGCCCGTCAAGCAGCTGGCAGGCCTGCTGCCCGTCCACCGGGCGCACGCACAGCGGGATGCCCCAGCGGGTGGCCGGAGCCTGGGTGCCCAGCCGGGCGTAGCGGCTTTGCGTGACGGTATAGCCGCCCTTGCCGTCGGGCGCGAAAGTGACCAGCGGCACGCCCTGCTGATCGGTAAAGCTCTGCATCGCGGGCAGGATACGGGGGTCGCCCGCCACCTTGGCCATGGCCCCGAAGAAGTCGGCGCTGGTCGCGCTGCCGTGTTCGTGTGCCTTCATGTAGGCACGCACCCCGTCGCGGAACTTGGTATCGCCCATGTAGCCGGCGATCATCGCCACCACGTGGCCGCCCTTGCCATAGGTGATCGAATCGAAGGCCTCGTCGATCTGGGCATTGGTCTCGATCGGCTGGCGGATCGGACGGCCCGCCACCAGCGCGTCGGTGTTCATCGCGTTGAACCCTTCGGCCAGCGCCCCGGCCTGGATGTTGAGATCGGGCCGCCACTGGTGCCCGATCTTGAAGCCCATCCAGTTGGCAAAGCTTTCGTTCAGCCAGATGTCGTCCCACCAGGCCGGCGTAACCATGTCGCCGAACCACTGGTGCCCCAGCTCGTGCGCCACGACCATGCCGAAGGTCCGCTTCTGGCGGGTGGTGGCATTGTCATCAAGGATCAGGATCGAATCGTTGTAGAGGTCCGCCCCGGCATTCTCCATCGCGCCGGGCAGGATCGGGGTGCTGATCTGGTCCAGCTTGGGATAGGGGAAGGCCTGCCCGAAATAGTCTTCCAGGATGCGGACGATGTCCTTGGTGCCGCGCATCGCGAAGTCCATCTTCGGCGCGTTGGGCTGGGTGGTGACGATCCGCACCGGCAGCGGCCAATCGCGCTGCGGGGTCGGCGCGACAGAATCGGCCACCGATGCGAACGGCCCGACCATGAAAGCCATCAGGTAGGTCGGCAGCGGCAGGGTCGGCGCGAAGCGGTGCACGTCCATGCCGTTCTCGGTTGTCAGGCCGGTCTGCGGCGCGTTGCTGACTGCGGTCAGCCCCTTGGGGGTGCGCAGGGTAACCGTGAAGGGCACCTTGAAGCCCGGTTCATCGAACCCCGGAAAGGCCGCGCGGGCATCGATCGACTGGAACTGGGTCCACGAATACCACTGGTCCGCCACCTTGACCCGGAACATCCCGGCCGGCCCGGTGTTGAACGGCGCGTCATAATCGAACAGCAGGGTAACCGCACCGGCCGGCAGGGTGCGGTCGAAGGTCAGGCGGGCAACGCCGGTCGGGTCAAGCTCGAAGTACCGGGCCGGAAAGCGCTTTCCGCCGACCATGGCCACCGCGCTGGCCATCTTCAGGTCGCGCCCGTGCAGGTCGATGAAGCGCGCCGGATGCTTCAGCACGGTGTCGATCTCGACCTTGCCGGAGAACCGCTCCTGCGCGGGGTCGACGGTCAGATCGATGCGGTAGGCGGTGGGGCGGACCGCGTCGGTCAGCTTGCCCGGCGGCACCGGCGCCAGGGCCCGCGCCGCTTCCGCCGCGGAATCGGTCCGGGCAATGGTTGCGGGGGCAGCAGCGGTAAGGGCCAGGGTAAGCGCCGAAGCGGCAAGCAGAAGGGTGCGCATGAAATCTCCGCGAAAAGCGACCGTTTATCGCCCCTCCCAAGACCAGCACCGCCCGTTTGGCAAGGGTCCGGCTCGACCAAGGGGCCAGCCGGACCGATGGGCGTCAACGCAGCAGCGATCCCAGCAGGCCGCGGGCAAAGCGGCCCAGCGCTGCGCCGCCCAACGCGGTGCCAATTGCGCCCGCCGCCGCGCTAGCGGCCGAGGCCACCGGCGATCCGCTGGACTTGCGCCCGGTGATCTTGCGCGCGACCATCGTCCCGGCCGAAGCGGCAGCGGCACCGAAGGCGGCCTTGCCGGCCTTTTCCCACATCGAGGGCGTGGCGCGCGGCTGGGCGCGCTGGGCTTCCTCGCCCTCCTCCTCGACCACCTGGGCGGCGGCGGCGGCATCTGCGGCCTTCTGCGAAAGCACTTCGGCCGCGCTCTCGCGGTTGACCGCGCTGTCGTACTTGCCGTCAAACGGGCTGATCGACTGGATGATCGCCCGCTCCTTGGGCGTGATCGGCCCCAGGCGCGAATGCGGCGGGGCGACCAGCGTGCGCTGCACGATGGTCGGCGCGCCTTCCTCGTCCAGGGTGGAAACCAGCGCTTCCCCTGTCTTGAGTTCGGTAATCGCGGTTTCAACGTCCAGTTCCGGATTGATCCGGAAGGTTTCCGCCGCCGCCTTGATCGCCTTCTGATCGCGCGGGGTGAAGGCACGCAGCGCGTGCTGCACCCGGTTGCCGAGCTGCCCGGCAATCTTTTCCGGAATGTCGATCGGGTTCTGCGTCACGAAATAGACGCCCACGCCCTTGGATCGGATCAGGCGGACGACCTGCTCGACCTTGTCGAACAGGGCTTCGGGGGCATCGTCGAACAGCAGGTGGGCTTCGTCGAAGAAGAACACCAGCTTGGGCTTTTCCGGATCGCCCACTTCGGGCAGCGCCTCGAACAGTTCGGCCAGCAGCCACAGCAGGAAGGTGGCGTAAAGCTTGGGGCTTTGCATCAGCTTGTCGGCGGCAAGCACGTTGATCACGCCCCGGCCGGTCTCGTCGCAGCGGATGAAGTCGTTGATTTCGAACGCCGGCTCGCCAAAGAACCGGTCCGCACCCTGGCTTTCGAAGGCCAGCAGCTGGCGCTGGATCGTGCCGACCGAAGCCTTGGAGATGTTGCCGTAAGTGGTGGCAAGTTCGCTGGCATTCTCGGCGCAGGCGATCAGGGTCTGTTGCAGATCGTCCATGTCGAGCAGCAGCAGGCCGTTGTCGTCGGCCCATTTGAACGCGATGGTCAGCACCCCTTCCTGCGTCTCGTTCAGGCCCATCAGGCGGCTGAGCAGGAGCGGTCCCATTTCGGAAATGGTGGTGCGGATCGGGTGGCCCTGTTCGCCATACAGGTCCCAGAACACGGCAGGATTATCGCGGTATTCGAACGGATCGATCCCCAGTTCCTTCGCCCGCCCTTCGATCTTGTCGGCGTGCTTGAACGTGCTGCTGCCGGGCATCGAGATGCCGGACAGGTCGCCCTTCACGTCGGCCATGAACACCGGCACCCCGGCGGCGGAGAACTGTTCGGCCAGGGTCTGCAGGGTCACGGTCTTGCCGGTGCCGGTCGCCCCGGCGATCAGGCCATGGCGGTTGGCGCGGCCAAGGCGCAGGGTCTGCTTTTCGCCATTGGCGCCAAGGCCGATGAAGATGTCTTCCATGGGGGGCAAGCTCCGCAAGTTCCGGTTGGATTGGCCAACAGATAGAACGCCCTACGCCCTTGTGCGAGCGGCTTTTTGCAAGAGCGGCAATAGGCGGCTAGAAGCGCCGCCAAGATGACCGAACCCTTCATCCTGCTAGACGATGCCCGCCCGGCGGGAGCCAGCGCGGCCCGGCTCTATCGCGCGCCCGCCGAAGTGGTGGTGGCGCGCCGCGCCGCCGATGTCGAACCCGCCCTGGCCCGGCTGGAGGAGCTGCGCCAGGCCGGCTACGATCTGGCCGGCTACATGGCCTATGAAGCGGGCCTGGCCCTGGAAGAACGGCTGATGCCGCTGGCCGATGCCCGGTCCGGCGCAATGGGGCCGCTGGTCTGGTTCGGGGCGTTCAAGGGGTACGAGACGATTGCCGCGGCCGATGTGCCGGGCTGGCTGGAGGGCCAGGCCGAACCGGGGCTGGCGCGGATCGGCCCGCTGGAGCCGCAGCTTTCGCCCGGCGGCTATGCCCGCGCCTTTGCCGCGCTGCAGGAGGCGATCGCGGCGGGGGACATCTATCAGGCCAACCTGACCTTCCAGCTGGCGGGATCGTTCCGGGGCGATCCGCTGGCGCTCTATGCCGCGCTGCGCCCGGCCGCCGGGGCGGGCTATGGCGGGGTGGTGTTCGACGGATCGCACTGGTTGCTGTCCTGCTCGCCGGAGCTGTTCTTCGCCGAGAAGGACGGGGCGGCGATGGTCAAGCCGATGAAGGGCACGCGCCCGCGCGGCCGCGATGCGGCAGAGGACGCCGCGCTGGCCGAGGAGCTGGCCGGATCGGCCAAGGACCGCGCCGAAAACCTGATGATCGTCGACCTCTTGCGCAACGACCTGTCGCGCGTCGCCGAGGCGGGATCGGTCAAGGTCGAACGGCCGTTCGCGGTCGAGAGCTATCCCACGGTCCATCAGATGGTCACCACGGTCCGCGCACGGCTGCAGGCCGGCAAGGGACCGGTCGACATGATCCGCGCGCTGTTCCCCTGCGGATCGATCACCGGTGCGCCCAAGATCCGGGCGATGGAACTGATCGACCAGGTCGAGCGCGATGCCCGCGGGCCCTATTGCGGGGCGATCGGCCGGATCGATGCACCCAAGGCCGATGGCACGTCGGACGCCGCCTTCAACGTCGCGATCCGCACCCTGCGGCTGACCCCCGGAGAGAACGGCCGGGGCCGCGCGGTGCTGGGAGTCGGATCGGCCATTGTTGCCGACAGTGAGGCTCTGCCGGAATGGCGCGAATGCCTGGTCAAGGGGACGTTCGTGCAGCTTCATGCCGCCGGGGCCGACCTGATCGAAACGATGCGCTTCACTCCGGAAGAAGGCGTGCCGCTGCTGGAACTGCACCTTGAGCGGATCAAGGCCAGCGCGGCGGAACTGGGCTTTGCCTTCGATCGCCACGCGGTGCGCAACGCGATCCAGGCGCTGTGCTTCGATGCCGATGCCGCGGCCCGGCTGCGGCTGGTGGCGGCGCGCAGCGGAGCCTACACTCTGGAGCTTTCGCCGCTTCCCGCAGAGCTCAGCCAACCGGCCCGCTGCGCGGTTCTGCCGCTGCCGATCGACCCGGGCGACTGGCGCCTGCGCCACAAGACCAGCGACCGCGGCTTTTATGACCTTGGCCTGTCCGCCGCCAAGGCCGTGGGCGCGGACGAGGCGCTGCTGCTGCGCGACGATGGCCTCGTCACCGAAGGCTGCTTCACCAACCTGTTCGTCGAGCGCGGCGGCAAGCTGCTGACCCCGCCCGCCCGGCTGGGCCTGCTGCCGGGCGTGCTGCGCCGCTCGCTGATCGAGGCGGGCCGCGCCGAGGAGGCGGAGCTGACCCTGGACGATCTCAAGGACGGGTTCCTGATCGGCAACGCGCTGCGCGGCCTGATCCCGGCAGTACTGCTGTGAAGCTGTCGCAGGCCCTGTTGCGCATCGCCCCGTCGCAGACCACGGCGATGACCGACCGCGCGACCGAACTGCGCGCGGCCGGGCGGGACGTGATCTCGCTGTCGGTCGGCGAACCCGATTTCGACACCCCGGCCCACGTGCTGGCCGCGGCCAAGGCCGCGCTCGATGCCGGGGAAACCCGCTACACCCCGGTGGCCGGAACCATGGCCCTGCGCGAAGCGGCCGCGCTGCATTTCGCCCGCGACCTGGGCATCGTGGTGCCGCCCTCGCAGGTGATCGTCAGCGCCGGGGGCAAGCAGGCGATTTTCCATGCGCTGCTGGCCACGCTGGATCCGGGCGACGAAGTGCTGATCCCCAGCCCGTGGTGGGTCTCCTATCCCGAAATCGTCCGCTTTGCCGGGGCCGAGGCGGTCGACCTGCCGACCACGGCGGCGGGCGGCTTTCGCATCACCGCGCAGCAGCTGGAAGCTGTAATTACCCCGCGCACCCGTTGGCTGCTGCTCAACAGCCCCGGCAACCCGACCGGCGCGACCTACCCGGCGGAAGAGCTGCGCGCGCTGGGCAAAGTGCTGGCCCGCCACCCGCAGGTGCTGGTGATGAGCGACGATATCTATGCCCCGTTGCGCTATGGCGCAGGCGCCCACGCCACGCTCGCCGCCGAATGCCCGGACCTGGCCGGGCGGGTGCTGACCGTATCGGGCGTATCGAAAAGCCATGCCATGACCGGCTTCCGGATCGGGGTTTCCGCCGGGCCGGAATGGTTGATCAAGGCCATGGCGCGGCTGCAATCGCACTCCTCCGGCAATCCTGCCTCGATCAGCCAGGCCGCCGCCGTGGCGGCCTTCACCGGGCCGCAGGACTTCCTGCTCGATTGGCGAGAGCGGTTCCGCGCCCGGCGCGACATGGTGGTCGGCGCGATCAACGCCATTCCCGGCCTGTCCACCCCGGTGCCGGACGGCGCGTTCTACTGCATGGTCGATGCCGCGCCGCTGATGGCCCGGTTCGGCGATGACGAAGCCTTGTGCCTGCACCTCTTGGAGCATGGCGTGGCGGTGGTTCCGGCCACGGCCTTCGGCGGTCGCGATGGCTTCCGGATCAGTTTCGCGGCCGACGAGGCCAGACTTTCAGAAGCGGTGCGCCGCATTGCGGAGGCCGTTCAATGAAACCCCTGTCGATCCTGTTCGAAGACGGCGAGGCCCTGGTAATCGACAAGCCCGCCGGCCTGCCGATCGAGCGCCCGCGCGCCGGCGGACCCTGCCTTGAGGACCGCGCCAGCGAGCTGCGGCTGGGCTTCGCGCGCTCGCCGGTGCCGGTCCACCGGCTCGATACCGATACGTCGGGCTGCCTGCTGTTCGCGCGCAATCCGGGGGCGCTGAAGCGCTTCAATGCCGCCTTCGAAGCCCGGCAGGTGGAGAAGGTCTACCTTGGCGTGGTCGCCGGCCCGGTCGACGGGGAGGAAGGCACCATCGCCCTGTCGCTCAGCAAGATTTCCAGCGCCGAAAAGGGCTGGCGGATGATTGCCGCGAAGAAGGGCAAGCCGGCCGTGACCCATTGGCGCAAACTGGCGGAACGCGGCGGCCTGACCCTGGTCGAGTTCCGCCCCGAGACCGGCCGCACCCACCAGATCCGCGTCCATGCCGAACACGGCCTCGGCCATGCGCTGCTGGGCGATCCGGTCTATGGCGACGGGAAGGGCGCGCCACGCACCATGCTTCACGCCCGCGCCCTGACCATCCCGCGCGAGGGCAAGGGCCCGGTCACGGCGGTGGCGCCGCTCCCGGCCGACTTCCGCGCCCTGGGCTTTGGCGATGACGACCTCGGCGCATGACACGGTTGCCCGCGCGCTGGCGCTGGTAAGCGAAAGCTTCATCGCCGCATCCGGTCCGGGCGGGCAGAATGTCAACAAGGTGGCGACCGCCGTCCAGCTGCGGCTCAATGTCTATGCGCTGCGCCTGCCGCCCGAAGTTTTCAGCCGGTTCAGGCAGCTGGCCGGCAGCCGGATGACCGCGAAAGGCGAATTGCTGCTCACCGCGCAGCGCTTCCGCACACAGGAAGCCAATCGCCAGGACGCGCGCGACCGGCTGAGCGAACTGATCGAGGAAGCCTTCAAGCTGCCCGAGAAGCGCGCCAAGAGCCGGCTCAACCGGGTGGGCAAGACCGAGCGGCTGGCGGGCAAGAAGATCCGCAGCGCGGTAAAGGCCGGACGCGGCAAGGTGCGGCTGGATTAGGCCGCGCTGGCGCTCATCACCTGACGCCCGTCCGGAGCAAAGGCGGCGAGCTCGAATGCTGCATCATTGCTGCGCAGCACAAGGTGCAGCATTTCGCCGCAGATCGCCGGAGAGACGCCGCGAAAGGCGAAGGATTTCAGGACATTGTCGCCCAGCTCGCGCCGCGCCAGATCGAGCAGCAGGGTCGCGGTCAGCGGACCGTGGACGACCAGCCCGCGATAGTTCTCCTCGCCCGCAGCATAGGGCAGGTCATAGTGGATCCGGTGGCTGTTGAAGGTCAGCGCGGAATAGCGGAACAGCAGCGGCTCGCCGGGCAGGACCGCGCGGTGCGCCTGCCAGCCCGAGGGATCGAACCGCCCCTCGCCCAGCGGCGGCGGCGCCGGCGGCGTGCCGGCCTCGGCGGGCGCGCGATAGACCACGGTCTGCACTTCACGCACGGCAAGGCCGGCCTCGCCGCTCGTCTCATGCGCTACATCGACGAAAACCAGCGAGCCGGTGCCGCCGGTCTTCTCGGCGATCGACAGCACCCGCGAGGTGCGGCTGACGGCCTCCCCTGCCCGCAGCGGCGCGAGGAATTCGACCTTGCTCGATGCCCACATCCGGCGCGGCAGTGGCACGGGCGGGAGGAAACTGTCCGGACTGTCATCGCGGCGCGGATGCCCGTCCGGCCCCAGCCGCGCGGTTGGCGCATCGGGCAGGCCAAGGCACCAGTGGAAGCCCTGCGGCACGGTGCCGTCCTGCGGGGCATCGCGATCCAGCGTGGCGCACCAGCGGACGAAGTGGCCGGGATCGATCCGGTCCGTCCGGTGCTCTTCCCGCCCGATCCAGGCGCTCCAGTCGGCCATCAATTGCGCCCTTCCAGCAGGCCGCGGGCAATCACCTGGGCCTGGATCTCGGCCGCGCCTTCGAAGATGTTGAGGATCCGCGCATCGCACAGCACGCGGCTGATCTCGTATTCCAGCGCATAGCCGTTGCCGCCGTGGATCTGCAGCGCCGCATCGGCATTGGACCAGGCGGCGCGGGCAGCCAGCAGCTTGGCCATCCCCGCCTCGATATCGCAGCGCTTGCCGGTATCCTTGGCCCGGGCGGCGGCATAGGTCAGCTCGCGGCTCAGGACGAAATCGGCGAGGCTCATCGCCAGCTTGTCGGCCACGCGGGGGAACTGGACCAGCGCCTTGCCGAACTGCTTGCGGCTGAGGGCATAGTCCAGCCCCAGTTCCAGCGCCCGCTTCGCCACGCCGACAGCGCGGGCGGCGGTCTGGATCCGGGCGGCTTCGAACGTCCGCATCAGTTGCTTGAAGCCCTGCCCCTGCTCGCCGCCGAGCAGGGCATCGCCGGGCGCGCGCAGGCCATCGAACTGCAACGCATATTCGCGCATCCCGCGATAGCCCAGCACCTCGATCTCGCTGCCGCTCATCCCCTCGGCCGGGAACGGATCGCCTTCGGTCCCGCGCGGCTTGGGCACCAGCAGCATCGAGAGGCCGGCATAGCCCTTCGCATCCGGCAGGGTCCGGCACAGCAGCGTCATCAGGTCGCTGCGGCTGGCATGGGTGATCCAGGTCTTGGCCCCGTCGATCACCCATTCGCCATCGCCTGCCCCGGACGCCGATCCGGGGACCAGCCGCGCGCGGGTCTGCAGCGAGCCAAGGTCGGAACCGGTATCGGGTTCGGTGAACACGGCGGTCGGCAGGATCTCTCCGCTGGCGATCCTGGGCAGCCAGTGGGCCTGCTGCTCCGGCGTGCCGCCCATCGCGATCAGTTCACCGGCAATCTCGCTGCGGGTGCCAAGCGAGCCCGCGCCGATCCAGCCGCGCGATAGCTCCTCGGTGATCAGGCACATTACCAGCTTGCTGAGGCCCAGCCCGCCGAACTGCTCCGGAATGGTCGCCCCGAAGGTGCCGAGATCGGCCATGGCCTGGACCGTGCCATCGGGGATCAGATCATTGGCGAGATGCCACTTGTGGGCGTGCGGCAGGATCTCCGCCTCGGTAAAGCGGCGGAACTGGTCGCGGATCGTGTCGAGCTCGGCATCGTGCAGCCCTTCGCTGGGCCATTGCCCGGTAGCCAGCGCGGCAGCGACGGCAGCGCGGGTCTGGGCAAGATCGGCCTCGATCAGATCGGCGCAGGCTTGGGCCAGGTCACGCGCGGCCTGCCCCAGCCCGAGATCGCCGGGGCGCAGCAGTTCGTTCTGTCCCATCGGCAGGCCGCCGGTCAGCTGCCCCAGCGTTTCGGCAAAGGCCAGCAGGGCGACATTGCGGTCCAGCTCTGTCCCGCCGCCATTGGCGTCCAGCCAGCCGGCCACTGCTTCCAGCGCGGCCACGCTGGTGGCGATCCAGGCGAAGCCATGGTGCGCGCGCTGATTGGGAGCGTCGATTTCCGCTGCCGCGGCGCGGGCCAGGTCGCAATAGCCCCGCACCGCGCCCAGCACCTTGGCGAAGTCGGCACCTGTTTCCATGGCGTCAGGCCTTTTCGAACACCGCCGCGATGCCCTGCCCGCCGCCGATGCACATGGTTTCAAGGCCGTACTTCACATCCCGGCGCTGCATTTCGCGGGTAAGGTTGGCCAGGATCCGCCCGCCGGTGGCGCCGATCGGATGGCCCAGCGAAATGCCCGAACCGTTGACGTTGAGCATGTCATGGCGGCTGTCATCGTCCGCCCAGCCCCAGCCCTTGAGACAGGCGAGGACCTGCGGCGCGAAAGCTTCGTTCAGCTCGATCAGGCCGATGTCGTTCCACGACAGGCCGTTCTTGGCGAACAAGCGCTCGGTCGCCGGAACCGGGCCGAAGCCCATGCGGGCCGGATCGCAGCCGGCCGCGGCCCACGAATGGAAGAAGGCGATCGGTTCCAGCCCAAGCTCTTCCAGCTTGTCCTGGGCAACGACGAGGCAGGCGGCGGCGGCATCGTTCTGCTGGCTGGCGTTGCCCGCCGTCACCACGCCGCCTTCCAGCGCGCGCAGCTTGCCCAGCGTTTCCATCGAGGCATCGGCCCGGTAACCCTCGTCATGCGCGAAGACCACCGGATCGCCCTTCTTCTGGGGGATCTCGACCGGGACCAGTTCATCGGCGAACAGCCCCTGATCCCACGCGGCGGCGGCCCGCTGGTGGCTGCGCACGGCATAGGCATCGCAGGCCTCGCGGCTGATGTTCCAGTCCTTGGCCAGGTTCTCGGCCGTTTCGATCATGCCGCTGATCACGCCATAGCGCTCGATCGGCTGGCTCATCACCCGGCCGCGGGTCAGGCGGTCATGCAGGGTCAGGTTGCCCGCGCGCACGCCCTTGCGGATATCGGTGCTGTAATGCTCGACATTGGACATGGATTCGCAGCCGCCGGCCACGACCACGTCCGACACCCCGGTCTGGACCATCATCGCGGCATTGACGATTGCCTGCAGACCCGATCCGCAGCGCCGGTCAAGCTGATAGCCGGGCACTTCCTCGGGCAGGCCGGCCAGCAGCCACGACCAGTGCGAGATGCACGGCGCTTCGCCGTTGCCGTAGCCTTGCGCGAAGATCACGTCGTCGACGCGCGAAGGATCGATCTTCGTACGCTCCATCAGCGCTTTCAGGATCGTCGCGCCGAGCTGTCCGGCGGTAAGGGCGGAAAGGCTGCCACCGAACTTGCCGACGGCGGTGCGGATCGGGGCAACGATGGCGGCGCGACGAAGCTGGGTCATTGGTCGGTTCCTACAATTCCGGTGTCGATCAGGTGGGCAATCTGGCCCGATGAAAGGCCCAGCAGTTCGGCCAGAACGGCCTCGCTGTGCTGGCCGTTGCGGGGGGCGGGGCTGGCGGGCTTGCGCTCCAGCCCCGGAAGCGTCGCGAAGGCCCCGGCTGCCGGATAGGCAAAGCCGGAGGGGTTGTCGCTGCTGGGCGCGAACATCGGATTCTCGGTCAGCAGGCGCGGATCCTGCACCGCTTCAACCATGGTGCGATAGGGGCCGTGGACGACGCCATTGGCATCGAGCAGCGCGGCCAGATCGGCATGATCGTACTTCGCCACTTCCGCCTCGATCAGCGCGAAGATCGCCATGCGGTTCCGGAAACGGGTGCCATCGTCATTGGCAAATGTGACGCCGAGCTGCGCCTCCAGCGCGGCCAGCCCTTCGGCCAGCCCCAGGGCCTTGACCAGGCCTTGCCACTGCCGCTCGTTGATCGCCACGATCATCAGCCGGTCGCCATCGCGGGTCAAGAAATCGCGGCCGATCGTGCCGAACACGGCATTGCCGAGCCGCTCGCGGTCCTGCCCGGTATAGAGCACTTCGGCCACCCGGCCGAGGTTGGCGGCGCTGCCCATGGCAATGTCGGTCAGCGGCAGGCGCACTTCGCCGCCCAGCCCGGTCTGCTCCCGCCGCCGGATCGCGGCCAGCAGGGCAAAGGCGGCATAGGCTCCGGTCAGGAGATCCCACGCCGGCAGCACGTGATTGACCGGCCGCGGATCCTCCAGCGGGCCGGTCAGCGCGGTGTAACCGACCGCGGCATTGGCGGTATAGTCCAGCGCGACCGAACCGTCCGGCCAGCCCATGATCCGCACCGTGACCAGGTCCGGCCGCCCTTCGGCCAGTTTGTCATGAGCGAGGAAGCCCTTGACCGGCAGGTTGGTGATCAGGTTGCCGATCTTGCGGGTCAGTTCGACCAGCAGTTTGCGCCCTTCAGGCCGGGTCAGGTCGAGCGCGAGGCTGCGCTTGGCCCGGTTGAGGTTCTCCCAGCCGAGCGAATCGTTTTCCCGCGTCACCGGCCAGCGGCGGAAATCCTGCCCGCCACCGATCTGATCGACCCGGATCACGTCGGCACCGAACTGGCCCATGTAGAGCCCTGCGGTGGGCGAGGCGACGAACGAGGATACCTCGACGACGGAAAGGCCGGTCAGGATGTCGTACATCGCGCCTTACCAGACCGCGCCTTCGCTGGCGAATTCGCGCAACAGGTGCTTGGCGATCTGCAGCTGCATGATCTGGCTGGTGCCTTCGTAGATCCGCAGGATGCGGGCATCGCGGAAGAACCGCTCGGCCGGATACTCGGCCAGATAGCCCGCCCCGCCATAGACCTGGACGCAGCGATCGACCACGCGGCCGCAGGTTTCCGAAGCGAACAGCTTGGCCGCAGCCGCCTTGCGGACGATGTTCTCGCCCCGGTCGGCCCGGGCGCAGGCATCCGCGATCATGCATTCGGCGGCGTAGAGCTCGGCCTCGCTGTCGGCCAGCATGGCCTGGATCAGCTGGAAGTTGGCAATCGGTTCGCCAAAGGCCTTGCGTTCGGTGGCATAGCGGATCGCGGTGTCGAGCGCGCGGCGGCCCATGCCCACGCTCATCCCCGCGACCGAGAGCCGCCCGTTGTCGAGGCTCTGCATCGCGATCGAGAAGCCGCGTCCTTCCTCGCCGCCGACCAGTGCCGATCCGGGAATGTGGACGTCTTCCATGATCACGTCGGCAATGTGCGCGCCGGTCTGGCCCATCTTCTTGTCGGGCTTGCCGATCGTGATCCCCGGCGTGGTCATGTCCACGATGAAGGCCGAGACGTGGGCGTTCTTGGGCAGCGCCTCTTTCGAGGTACGGGCCATGATCAGCCCGATCTTGGCCGAGGGGCTGTTGGTGATGTAGCGCTTGGTGCCGTTGAGCTTGTAGCCGTTGCCATCGCGCACCGCGCTGGTCTGCATCGCCGCGCTGTCCGATCCCGAACCCGGCTCGGTCAGGCCGAAGCAGGCGATCTCGCCGCTGGCAATCCGGGGCAGCCATTCGGCCTTCTGTTCCGGCGTGCCGAAATTCTTGATCGCGGAGCCGGTCATGCCGATGTTGATCGAGATGGTCGAGCGATAGGCCGGCGAGGCATAGCTGAGCTGCTTCACCGTCTCGATATACTGGCTGATGTTCATCCCGGCGCCGCCGAACTCTTCGGGGATGGTGATCCCGAACAGGCCCATCTCGCGCATTTCGGCCAGGATGTCGTCCGGGATCCGGTCCTGGGCGATCACCTCTTCCTCGGCCGGGATCAGCCGTTCGCGAACATAACGGCGCAGCTGCTCGATGAACTGATCGAAGATTTCGGGGTCCATGCCGGGGTTCATTGCGGGTTCCTCAGATCGGGTCATAGGGGAAGACGTGGGCCGAAACCTCGTCGCTGCGGGCAAAGCTGGGCTTGAAGGCCGGGATCAGCTCATCGGCAATGCTTTCCGGCGTCCAGCCTTCCAGCTTGGTCATCGAACGGATCGGGCGCGGCTTGTTGTAGAGCACGATCTCGTTCTTGCGGACCGAGAAGATCTGGTTGGTCACTTCCTGGCTGGCATCCGAAGCAAGGTAGACCACCAGCGGCGCGATCTTGTCGGCGCTCATCGTCTTGAGCCGCTCGACCCGCTGCTTCTGTTCCGGCGTTTCGGCCGGGATCGAGGCGGTCATCCGGCTCCAGGCAAACGGCGCGATGCAGTTGGAGCGCACCCCGGCGCGGGCCATGTCGAGCGCGATCGACTGCGACAGGCCGACGATCCCCAGCTTGGCCGCCGAATAGTTGGCCTGGCCGATGTTGCCGATCAGGCCGGAAGTGGAGGTGAAGTGGATGAAGCTGCCCGATTGCTGCTCGCGGAAATAGGGCGTCGCCGCCTTGGAAACGTTGAACGTGCCGTTGAGATGCACGTCGATCACCGCGCGCCAGTCCTCGTGGCTCATTTTGTGCCAGATCGTGTCGCGAAGGATGCCGGCATTGTTGACCACGGCATCGATCCGCCCGAACCGCTGGACCGCATCCTCGATGATCGAGGCGGCACCGGCCGGGTCGTTCACGAAGGCCAGGTTGGCGTGGGCCTTGCCGCCCGCCGCGATGATGTCGTTGACGGTTTCCTGGGCCGGGCCTTCATCCCCGCCCTCACCGCCGCCACCGACACCGGGATCGTTGACTACCACGGCCGCACCGTGCTTCGCGCAGAGCAGCGCAATCTCGCGCCCCACGCCGCGCCCGGCGCCCGTCACTGCCACAACCTTGCCTTCAAGCATGCCCACGGCGGCGAATCCTTTCCCGTTTAACCGATCGTTTAATCACCCCTTACGGAGCGGACCGGCAAAATCAACCGCCGCTCTTGGGCGGATCGGTAGCGGCGCCTTCGGCAGCCGGCGCCTCACCCGGCTGGACCGCTTCGGCCGGTAGGCGCTGCTGCTCGATAATCTCGGCCGCTTCGTCGAGCGCCTCGGCCTCGGCCTTGGTCACTCCGCCGGCGGTGCGGTTATCGTCTCCGCAGGCGGCCAGCAGAATCAGGACGGCAAGGATCGGGACACTGCGCATGGCCGCACCATAGCGCGGCCCGCGCAAAGGAAAAGGCGGGCCGGAGCCGTGGCCCCGCCCGCCTTCGATCCTGCCCGGTCAGGCGGATTACTTGGCCGCTTCGGCACCGGCCGCGGCCGAGGCATCGGTCACCGGGGTAGCCGCGATGTCGCCCACCGCTTCCTCAGCCGGCATTTCGACGCTGTCGGCCTGGGCTTCTTCCTTGGCGCTTTCGGACGAGCCGCATGCCGCGAGCAGCAGGGCGGCGCCGGAAGCAAGAGCGAGAGTGAGCGACTTCTTCATGCAATCAACCTTTCAGAACGTGCGGCCCGGCGGCCCGATTGCCGCGTGGGCAGGGTTCTAACCGCGCGGGAATCGGCTGCCAACCGCCAATTCCCCAAAATGTCACATTCCCGCAGCGAGTGGTTGATCGGATATAAAGATTTCTTTATATGATGTGGCAATGCGGATCGAACCCACCCTTCGCGCCCTGGCGGACCCGACGCGGCTGCGCATCATGCGCCTGCTCGCGGCGATGGAGCTGTCGGTGGGGGAATTGGCACAGGTGCTGGGACAAAGCCAGCCGCGCGTGTCACGCCATGTGCGGATCCTGTGCGATGCCGGCCTGGCCGAACGACACAAGGAAGGGGCCTGGGTGTTCCTGCGCAGCGCGATCGGCGAACACCGCGCCCCGCCGCTGGGCGCGGCGGCCGCCCGCCTGCTGGCCGTGGCCGAAGAGGGCGATGCCCAGTTCGCCGCCCGCTGCGCCGAGGATCGCCGCCATCTGGCCGCGATCCGCGCCGCGCGGGAAAGCGCGGCGGAAAGCTATTTCGCCCGCCATGCCGACGAATGGGACCGGCTACGCAGCCTGCACTCCCCGGACGGTCCGGTCGAGGCCGCCCTGCAGGGCGCGCTGGGCGAAGGCGGGCTTGGCGCGCTGCTGGACATCGGCACCGGCACCGGCCGGATTGCCCAGTTGCTCAGCCCGCGCGCCAGCCATGTTACCGGGCTGGACAAGAGCCCGGACATGCTCCGCCTCGCCCGGACCCGGCTGCAGGACCTGCCGGCCGGGCAGGTCGACCTGGTCCAGGGCGATTTCACCGCCCTGCCTTTTGCTGCGGCCAGCTTCGATACGGTCGTGTTCCACCAGGTGCTGCACTATGCGCAGGATCCGCTGGCCGCGCTGGCCGAGGCCGCGCGGGTATGCCGGTCCGGTGGAACCATCGCTGTGGTCGATTTTGCCGCGCACGAGCGTGAGGAGCTGCGCACCGAGCATGCCCACGCCCGCCTCGGCTTTTCAGACGAGGCGATGCTGGCCCTGCTGGCCGAGGCCGGCTTTGCCGCCGCCGCACCGGTCGCCCTGCCGGGCAAGCCGCTGACCGTGAAGATCTGGACCGGCCGCCGTCTGGCCGCGCCCGCCCCCGCATCCCCCAAGAAGGCCATTTCCGCATGAACCCGAGCAGCGAAGCCCGCCGCGCCCTTGCCACTCCGCTGTTCGCGGGCCTTGAAGGCGACATTGGCGTCAGTTTCGAATTCTTCCCGCCCAAGACCGAGCGGATGGGCGAGATCCTGTGGGAATCGATCGCCACCCTGGCGCCGCTGGGGCCGCGGTTCGTCTCGGTCACCTATGGCGCGGGCGGGACCACGCGCGAGCGGACCCACGCCACGGTGGAGCGGATCGTGCGCGAAACCAGCATTCCCGCCGCCGCGCACCTGACCTGCGTCGATGCCAGCCGGGCCGAGATCGAGGAAATCGCCCGCGATTACTGGAACATCGGCGTGCGCCACATCGTTGCCCTGCGCGGCGATCCGCCGCAGGCCGGGACCAGGTTCGTCGCCCGGCCCGACGGCTATGCCAGCGCGGCCGATCTGGTCGCGGGACTGAAAGCGGTCGCTCCGTTTGAAATCTCGGTGGGGGCCTATCCCGAAACCCATCCCGAAGCCGCCAGCGCCGAGGCCGACCTCGACAACCTGAAGCGCAAGATCGATGCCGGGGCCGACCGCGCGATCACCCAGTTCTTCTTCGAACCGGACACCTTCTTCCGTTTCCGCGATGCTGCCGCGGCCGCCGGGATCGACGCGGAGATCGTGCCGGGGATCATGCCGGTCAGCAATTTCGCCGCCGTGCAGCGCATGTCCGGGATGACCGGCACTGCCGTTCCGGCATGGCTGGCCCACCTGTTCGAAGGGCTGGACGATCTGCCCGCCGCGCGCCAGCTGGTGGCCGCCACGGTCGCCGCCGAAATGTGCCGCAGGCTCTATGCCGGCGGCGTGCGCCAGTTCCACTTCTACACTCTCAACCGCGCCGAGCTGTCCTATGCGATCTGCCACCTGCTCGGCCTGCGCCCCAAGGATGCCCAATGATGACCCCGCGTGAAACGTTCCAGGCCGAAGCGGCCAAGCGCATCCTGATCATCGACGGGGCCTTCGGCACCGAGATCCAGCGCTGGAAGCTGACCGAGGCCGACTATGCCGGGTCGCTGGGCCTGTCGAAGGACCAGAAGGGCAACAACGACATCCTGGCCCTGACCAAGCCGGAAGTGCCCGAATCGATCCACCGCGCCTATTTCGCGGCCGGGGCCGACATTGCCGAGACCAACACCTTTTCCGCCAACCGGATCAGCCAGGCCGATTACGGCGCGGAGCACCTGGTGCGGGAAATCAACCTGGCCAGCGCGCAGCTGGCCCGCCGGGTGGCGGACGAATTCGCCGCCAGGGACGGCCGCCCGCGCTTTGTCGCCGGCGCGATCGGGCCAACCAACAAGACCCTGTCGCTTTCGCCCGACGTCAACGACCCCGGTTACCGCGAGATCGACTGGGACCATCTGGTCGACGTCTATCACGAACAGGCCGCCGCGCTGGTTGAGGGCGGGGCCGATTTCATCCTGATCGAAACGGTGTTCGACACGCTCAACGCCAAGGCCGGGATCATGGCGGTCAAGCAGCTGGAGCGCGAGCTGGGCCGCGACATTCCGATCATGCTGTCGATGACGCTGACCGATCTGTCCGGCCGCAACCTTTCCGGCCACACGGTCGAGGCGTTCTGGTACGCGGTGCGCCATGCCAAGCCGCTGACCATCGGGCTGAACTGCTCGTTCGGCGCCACCCAGTTGCGCCCGCACGTCCGCGCGCTGGCCGCCATCGCCGACACGCTGATCATGGTCTATCCCAACGCCGGCCTGCCCAACGAGCTGGGCCAGTATGACGAAATGCCGGAAACCACCGCCGGCCTGGTCCGCGAATGGGCCGAACATGGCCTGATCAACGCGCTGGGCGGCTGCTGCGGATCGACCCCGGACCACATCGCCGCGATTGCCCGGGCCGCCACCGGCCTGCCCCCCCGCCAGTTGCCCAAGGCCGAACCGGTGACCCGGCTGGCCGGGCTTGAACCCTTTACCGTGGCGGCGTGAAACCGATGACTGACAGCACCACTTCCCCCCGCGCCACCGGCTCCGCTTTCGTCAACATCGGCGAGCGCACCAATGTCACCGGCTCGGCCGCCTTCAAGAAGCTGATCCTGGCCGGGGACTATGCCAGGGCGGTCGAAGTCGCGCGCCAGCAGGTTGAGAACGGCGCCCAGATCATCGACGTCAACATGGACGAAGGCCTGCTCGACGCGGTCCACGCCATGACCACGTTCCTGAAGCTGATCGCGGCCGAGCCGGACATCGCCCGGGTTCCCGTGATGATCGACAGTTCCAAGTGGGAAGTGATCGAGGCCGGCCTGAAATGCGTGTCGGGCAAGCCGATCGTCAATTCGATCTCGATGAAGGAAGGCGAGGAAGCCTTCCTCGACCAGGCCCGCAAATGCATGGACTATGGCGCGGCCGTGGTCGTCATGGCGTTCGACGAGAAGGGCCAGGCCGATACGAAGGACCGCAAGGTCGAAATCTGCGAGCGGGCTTACAAGCTGCTGACCGGGATCGGCTTTCCGCCGGAAGACATCATCTTCGATCCCAACGTCTTCGCCGTGGCGACGGGAATCGAGGAGCACAACAATTACGCGGTCGATTTCATCGAGGCGGTGCGCGAGATCCGGCAGCGCTGCCCGCATGTCCATTTCAGCGGCGGGCTGTCCAACCTGTCGTTTTCGTTCCGCGGCAACGAGCCGGTGCGCCGGGCGATGCACTCCGTGTTCCTCTATCACGCGATCCCGGCCGGGCTGGACATGGCAATCGTCAATGCCGGGCAGCTCGACGTCTATGACCTGATCGACCCGGCGCTGCGCGAAGCCTGCGAGGACGTGATCCTCAACCGCGACGAGGGCGCGACCGAGCGGCTGATCACGCTGGCCGAAAGCTTCAAGGGCACCGATGCCAAGACGGCCAAGGAAGCCGAGGAGTGGCGCGGCTGGGACGTGGTCCGGCGGCTGGAACACGCGCTGGTCAAGGGCATCGACGCCCATATCGTCGAGGATACCGAGGAAGCCCGCCAGGCGGCGAAGGAGCGGGGCGGCCGCCCGATCGAAGTGATCGAAGGCCCGCTGATGGCCGGCATGAACACGGTCGGCGACCTGTTCGGTGCAGGGAAAATGTTCCTGCCGCAGGTGGTAAAATCGGCCCGGGTGATGAAGAAGGCCGTCGCCCACCTGATCCCCTTCATCGAAGCGGAAAAGGAGGAAGGCGCCAAGGCCAAGGGCCGGATCGTGATGGCGACCGTGAAGGGCGACGTCCACGATATCGGCAAGAACATCGTCGGCGTGGTCCTGCAGTGCAACGGTTATGAAGTGATCGACCTGGGCGTCATGGTGCCGTGGTCGGTCATCCTCGACACCGCCCGCAAGGAAGAGGCCGACATCATCGGCCTGTCCGGCCTCATCACGCCCAGCCTCGACGAGATGGTCACCGTGGCCGAGGAAATGCAGCGCGCCGGTTTCACGATTCCGCTGCTGATCGGCGGGGCGACCACCAGCAAGGTCCACACCGCGCTGAAGATCGACCCGGCCTATGACGGCCCGGTGATCCACGTGCTCGATGCCAGCCGCGCGGTCGGCGTGGCCAGCCAGCTCCTGTCGGACACCCAGGCCGAACCGTTCATCGCCAGCGTGGCGGAGGAATACCAGCACGTCCGCGATGTCCGCGCGGGCAAGGAAGCCTCGGTCCTGCTCAGCCTGGAGGATGCGCAGATCAACGGCTTCAAGGCCGACCTGTCGGAAAAGGCCCCGCCGCCCGAACAGCCGGGTCTGCACGTGTTCGACAGCTGGGATCTGGCCGATCTGGCCGAATGCTTCGACTGGACCCCGTTCTTCCGCGCCTGGGAACTGGCCGGGACCTTCCCGGCGATCCTTGATGACGAAGTGGTCGGGGAAAGCGCCCGCGCGCTCTACAAGGATGCGCGGGCGATGCTCGACCGGATCATCAGCGAAAAGTGGCTGACCGCGCGCGGGGTCGCCGGGTTCTGGCCGTGCGAGCGGCAGGGCGATGACGTGATGGTCTACCTGACCGAGGAAGAGCGCCACGTGCGCCTGCCGTTCCTGCGCCAGCAGATCCGCAAGAGCCGTGACCGGGCAAACTTCTGCCTGGCCGATTTCATCGATCCGGATGGTGACTGGATCGGCGGCTTTGCGGTGGGCATCCACGGGATCGAGCCGCACCTGGAGCGGTTCCGCGCGGCGCATGACGATTACAACGACATCCTGCTGAAAGCCCTGGCCGACCGCTTCGCCGAAGCCTTCGCCGAGCGGCTCCACCAGCACGTGCGCACCCAGCTGTGGGGCTATGCCCCCGGCGAGCAGCTGACCAACGAGGCGCTGATCCGCGAGGAATACCGCGGGATCCGCCCGGCCCCCGGCTATCCGGCCTGCCCGGACCACTCGCTGAAGCCGATCCTGTTCGAGCTGCTGGACGCCACCGCCAACACCGGCATCACCCTGACCGAAAGCCAGGCGATGCTGCCGACGGCGGCGGTATCGGGCTTTTACTTCGCCCACCCCGAAAGCCAGTATTTCGGCGTGGCGCGGATCGGGCGCGACCAGCTGGAAGACTATGCCGCACGGCGCGAAATCGATCTGGCCGTGGCCGAACGCTGGTTGCGTCCGAACCTCGATTAGGGGCTGGCATCGCCGTGACTGCCTGATAGTCTGCCCCCAGACACCGGGGGCAGACCA
This sequence comes from Sphingomonadales bacterium, assembly GCA_017302615.1. Taxonomy (GTDB): domain Bacteria; phylum Pseudomonadota; class Alphaproteobacteria; order Sphingomonadales; family Sphingomonadaceae; genus Novosphingobium. The sequence goes on along the minus strand of JAFLDB010000003.1, from coordinate 86,190 downwards.
TGCAACGCTATGATATCGGGCGAACTTTGAACCGCGCCTTCGCCGCCATGAAGGACGGGCTGGGCAGCGTCGGACTGTTCCTGCTGGCGATCACCTTGCTGAGCCAGGTCGCCCAGGGTGGCCTGACCTGGCTGATGCAGGAGCAACTGCGCCGGACCACCCAAGGCGTACCGCTCGACGATATTTCCCCGTTTCTGTTCTCAACCCCGCTCTACTGGCTGGCGATGGCGGCGGCAGTGGTATTGTCCACCGTCGGCACAGGCGGAGCGATCTGGGGCTATGCCCGTACAATGGGCGGCAGCCGGCCCAGTCTGGACCAGTGCCTGACCCAGGGGATTGCCCGGTTCCTGCCGGTGCTGGGCCTGACGATCCTGTGGTGGCTGGGGATCATGCTGGGCTTTCTGGTGTTCATCATTCCCGCAGTGATCCTGATCGTGATCTGGTCTGCGGCGCTGCCCGCGCTGGTGGTGGAACGGGCCGGGGTGTTCGGTGCCTTCGGCCGGAGCCGCAGCCTGACCCGGGGATCGCGCGGATCGGTGTTCGTAACCCTGCTGCTGCTGCTGATCGTGCTCTATGCCCCGGCCGCGGTGCTGGGGGCCAGCCTGCTCGGCGGTGTGGAACAGTTCGCTTCCATCGCCACCGGCCAGTTGCCCTATGCCCTGATCGCCGGGTCGACCATCTATGGCTGGATCGCTGCCATGGTGCTCAATGCCTTCCTCGTTTCCATTCACCACGAGCTGGTCGAAGTGAACGAAGGCGGCAGCACCGGGGAACTGACCGAGGTGTTCGGCTGAGGCCCTATTCGTCCGCGCCCCTATTCGTCGGAACTGGGCCACTTGACGATCAGGATCTCCAGATCGCCCTTGGGCTCAAAGTTCTTGCGCCGCACTTCGAACTGCGTGGGGGAAATCTTCTTCACCCCGTCCATGCAGAAGCTGACCAGGTTTTCGGGCTTGCCCTTGTCCACCACCAGCCGGAAATCCTTGATCGGCCCGCGCCAGTTGCGGCCCGAGGACAGGACGTAGCCGATCCAGGTTTCGCTATAGGGCACCGGGTAGCCGTCATTGTTCTGGCGAGCCATTGCCCTTTTGTCGAAGGCGGCCAGGAAGCTCTTGTCGATGCAATATTGCTTCAGCGCCTCGGGAAATTCCTTGCGCACGGCGGGATAGAGGGTGCCGGCAACCGATCCGCCGGACATCGGCGCATAGCGGTGCGTGACCACCACCGACCGCCCGGCCGGAAACACCTGCTTGCGGGTTACGTGGGTCACGACGTCCCAGGTCGGGTAGGCATTGCCGTTCTCGGTGATCCGCAGCAGGCCCTCGGCCGCATAGGCCTTCACTTCGGCCGGCTTCAGCTTCTTGACGAAACCCGGCACCTCGCCGCTGCCGTCGATCCAGTCGAGCGGCCAGCCAAGCTGCTGGATCCGTTTCGTCACATCGCGTCCGTTCACTTCGGCGCGCTTCATCATCGCCAGCTTGACCGGCTTGCCATCGACCGTGGTGACAAAGTTCAGCTTGCTGAAATCCGGGATCGCGGTGTAACCGTACTTCTCCTCGTCCGCCGCGCGCACGGCCGGCAACGGGAAGGAAATGGTCAGTTCCAGGTCCTTGTCCGAATGGTTGGTATAGACATAGCGGACCCGTACTTCCTGCTCGGAAATGTAGAGGTCTTCCGCATCCATCGACACGTGCTTGTTCGCCACCAGCTCGATCCCGCCAATGTTGACAGCGGCCTCGCTGTCATTGGCGCGGGCCGGCAGGGCCAGGGTGAGGGCGGCGAGGGCAAGGGCGATGGCGGTGCGCATGGAGCATTCCTTCCGCAAGTTCACGCTCGACACCTAACACGCCCTGCGGTTAGCCTGCTTGCATGAAAGCGTCTTTTTCCGCAGGCTTGCTGGCGCTGCTGGCCCTGGCCGCACCGGCCCTGGCCCAGCCCGCCACGGTCGCCGTCGCATTTGACCGGCAAGGTGTCCGCCCGGTCCTGGCCGAAGGGCTGGCCGATCGCGCCAATGGCCGCGCGGTGACCGCGGCGGACCCGGTGCGGATCGCCTCGATTTCCAAGCTGGTCACCGCGCTGGGCGTGATGCGACTGGTCGATCGCGGCCAGCTCGATCTCGACCGCGATGTCTCGGACTATCTGGGCTACCGCCTGCGCCATCCTGCCTTTCCCGACCGCAAGATCACCCTGCGGCTGCTGCTTTCCCACCAGTCCGGCCTGATCGACGCGGGCGAGCTCTATCTGATCCCGCTCGGCACGCCGCTGCGCCAGCGGCTGGAGGATCCGCGCGTGTGGGACCAGGATCACGCCCCCGGATCGGGCTGGTTCCACTATACCAATCTCAATTTCCCGGTGGTCGCCAGCGTGATCGAGCGGGTGACCGGCCAGCGCTTCGACGTGGCTCTGCACGGCCTGGTGCTCCAGCCGCTTGGGCTTGATGCCTGCTTCAACTGGGGTGCGGGCTGTTCCGCCCGGGCTTATCAGCGGGCCGTGGTGCTCTACCGCTCGACCGGCGAAGTGGCACGCGATGACCTGAAGGGCTCGCCGCCGGCCTGCCCGGTCTATGTCGAGGCCGGAAACCCCTGCCGCTTCCACCCCTATACCCTGGGCGAGAACGGCGCCTTGTGGAGCCCGCAGGGCGGCCTGCGGATTTCGATGAATGACCTCGCCCGGATCGGCCAGGTGCTGGCCCGCGGCGGCAAGGGCTTCCTCTCGCCCCGCGCCTTTGCCGAGCTGACCCGGCCTCAGTGGCGCTTTGACGGCAGCAACGGGCTGGGCGAGGACGGCACGGCCAGCGGCTTCTTCTGCGCCTATGGCCTGGCGGTCCACACCATCGGCAGCAAGGGCAAGGGCTGCAAGGATGACCTGTTCGGCGATGGCCGGATCCGGATCGGCCATTCCGGCGATGCCTATGGTCTGCGCTCTGGACTGTGGGTCGATATGAAGGCCGGGCGGGGTCTGGCCTTCTTCACCAGCGCGGTGCCATGGGATGCGCCCACGGGCCGCAGCGCCTTTACCGCCGCCGAAGAGTCCGTTGTGGACAGATCGCACCGCTGAGCGGTTTTCCTAACCGGCTGAAATCTGCCATAGCGCCGGTCTGCCCGGCGGCTCCCGGTGCGGAGCCCCGGCACTTTTTCATCCCTTGGACCCTGTGAACTTTGTCAGCTTCCGCGCCCGACCTGCTTGACCTGCTGCATTCGACCTTCGGGTTCTCCGCCTTCCGCGGGGTGCAGGACCGCGTGGTCGGCCGGGTCATGGCCGGGCAGTCGACTCTGGCGGTGATGCCGACCGGCGCGGGCAAGAGCCTGACCTATCAGCTGCCCGCCGTGGCCCTGCCCGGCACCTGTGTGGTCATTTCCCCGCTGATTGCGCTGATGCACGATCAGCTGCGCAGCGCCCAGGCCAACGGGATCCGTGCCGCCAGCCTGACCAGCGCCGATAGCGAGGACTACCGCGAAGCGGCGATCGACGCTTTTCGCGATGGCGGCCTCGACCTGCTCTATGTCGCGCCGGAACGGGCCAGCCAGGGCCATTTCCGCGAGCTGCTGTCCAAGGCCCCGGTCAGCCTGTTCGCCATCGACGAGGCGCATTGTGTGTCCGAATGGGGCCACGATTTCCGCCCCGATTACCGCTTGCTGCGCCCCTTGATGGACAGCTTTCCCGGCGTGCCGCGCCTGGCCCTGACCGCCACCGCCGATGCCGCGACCCGGGCCGACGTACTGACCCAGCTGGGCATTCCCGACGACGGCCTGATCGTGGCCGGGTTCGACCGGCCCAACATCCGTTACGCCATTCGTCACCGCGATAATCCGGTGCGCCAGCTTTCCACCCTGATGGCCGAACAGCCGGGGCCGGGCATCGTCTATGCGCCGACCCGCAAGAAGACCGAGGAACTGGCCGAAAAGCTGGCCGCAGCGACCGGGCGAACCGTACTGCCCTATCACGCCGGTCTTCCGCCCGAGGTCCGCGCCGCCAACCAGGCCGCCTTCGTGGCCAGCGAGGACATGGTGATGGTCGCCACGGTGGCCTTCGGGATGGGGATCGACAAGCCCGACGTGCGCTTTGTCGCCCATGCCGGCGTGCCGAAGTCGATCGAGTCCTACTATCAGGAAACCGGCCGCGCCGGCCGCGATGGCGATGCCTCGCTGGCCCTGCTGCTGTGGGCGGCGGACGACTTCGCCCGCGCCCGGATGCGGCTGGGCGAAGTGGAAGAGGCCCGCCGCGAGGGTGAGCGCAAGCGGATCGACGCGATGGCCGCGCTGGTTGAAACCGCTGGCTGCCGCCGCGCGCTGCTGCTGCGCCATTTCGGCGAGGATCCGCCGCAAAGTTGCGGCAATTGCGACAATTGCCTTGAGGCACCGGGCGTGGCCGATGCCACCGTGCTGGCGCAAAAGCTGCTGTCGGCGGTCTACCGCACCGGCCAGACCTATGGCTTCGGCCATATCGAGAAAGTGCTGTGCGGCGCGGCGGACGAGCGGATCAGCCAGCGCGGGCATGACCAGCTGAGCGTGTTCGGGATCGTGACCGGCGAGGAAGCCCCCCTGCTCCGCCCGCTGGCCCGCGCGCTCCAGGCCCGGGGCAGCCTGGTGCCGACCGAGCATGGCGGCTTGGCGCTGGGCGGCGATGCCAGGGCGATCCTGACCGGCGAGGCGGAAGTGATGATCGCGCTGGCCCCCCGCCGCGAGCGGACCCGCAAGGGCCGGCGCGAACGCAGCGCCGGGGTCAACCCGCTGGGCGATCCGCTGTTCGAGGCGCTGCGCGCATTGCGCCGCGATCTGGCCGCCGAGGCCGGGGTGCCGCCCTATGTGATCTTTCACGATTCCACCTTGCGCGAAATGGCCGAAACCCGGCCCGCCAGCCTGGCCGCGCTGGGCGAACTGGGCGGGGTCGGCAGCCGCAAACTCGAAGCCTATGGCGATGCCTTCCTGGCCGTGATCCGCCAGCATTGACGCGCGATATTGCGAATACTTCGCAATAAAGTGCTTGACAGGATCGCCGCGCTGCTGTCTCGCGACGATCTCGAAACGGACTGGGAAAAACGACCGTGGCCGCATTCGAGACTTTGCTATCCCCTGTGATCCTGTTCTTCGTGCTCGGCGCCCTGGCTGCCGCGGCGCGATCCGACCTGTCGGTGCCCGAACCGCTGGCCAAGAGCCTGTCGCTCTACCTGATGGCGGCGATCGGCCTGAAAGGCGGGGTGCAGGTGGCTCAGGCCGGGTTCTCGCCGCAATTGCTGCAAGTCTCGGCCGCCGGCATGGCGCTCAGCTTTGCCTTGCCGCTGCTGGCCTTTGCCCTGTTGCGCACGCTGGCGCGGCTGGACCGGCTGAATGCCGGTGCGGTCGCGGCGCACTATGGCTCGGTCTCGATCGTCACCTTCGTCACCGCGTCGGATGCTTTGACCCGCGCCGGCATGGCCCCCGCCGGCTACATGGTGGCGGTGATGGCGCTGATGGAAACCCCGGCGGTTATCACCGGCCTGCTGCTGGCGCGGGGCAGCGGCACCCTTAGCGGCGGGCAGCGCGGCAAGCTGCTGCGCGAAGTGCTGCTCAACGGTTCGGTCGTGCTGCTGCTTGGCTCGTTCCTGATCGGCCTGGCCATCGGCAAGGAACGGTTCGATCCGATCGCGCCGGTCTTCGTCACCGGCTTTACCGGCCTCTTGTGCCTGTTCCTGCTCGACATGGGCCTGATCGCAATGCGCCGCCTGCGGGAAAGCCGTGCGCTCAACTGGCCGATGGTGATGCTGGGGATTGCCATTCCGGTGCTGAACGGTGCGGTCGGTCTGGGCGTGGCGGCGCTGCTCGGGCTCGATCCGGGTACCGGTGCGGCGCTTGCCATGCTGGCGGCCAGCGCGTCCTATATCGCGGTGCCCGCCGCTGTCCGCCTGGCCCTGCCCGATGCCGATCCGGGTATCTACCTGTCGATGTCGCTGGCGGTCAGCTTCCCCTTCAACATCCTTGTCGGGATCCCGCTGATGCTGCAGCTTGCCCCGACCGTGCTTGGCTAGGAGCCTGACAATGATCCAGACCTTCACCCGCAAGCGGATCGACATCCTGGTCGATGCCCCGCTGTGCGACTGGCTGGTGGAACATGCAGCCGCTGCCGGCATTGTCCACCATTCGGTCCTGCCGGTCGAATCGGGCCTGGGCCGGACCGGGCCATGGCGCGACGAGGGCTTCGGCACGGTGGCCAAGCGGATGTTCCTGGCCCTGACCAACGAAGACAAGGCCGCCGCCCTGCTGGAGCGGATCGCCCCTCATATCGAGCGCTACGGCCTGGTCGTCGCGCTGCAGGATGTTCAGGTGGTGCGCGGCGAACGGTTCTGAAACCGCCCGCCGCGCAGTCCCATCAGATCACGGCCGGATCTCGTCGTGCGGCAGCTGCGGGGCCGCGTCCTCGCCGTGGCGCGTGGCCCACAGCGAGTAGAACACCCCGGCCGCGATGAGAGCCGCGGTCACACCCAGGCTCAGCACCGGCGGGAACTTCTCGCCGCCCATCACGAAGTCGGCGATGAAGATCTTGGAACCGATGAAGATCAGCACGGCAGCCAGCGCATACTTCAGGTAGTAGAAGCGGTGGACCATGGCCGAGAGCGCGAAATAGAGCGCGCGCAGGCCGAGGATTGCCATGATGTTGCTGGTATAGACGATGAAGGTGTCGGTGGTGATCGCGAAGATCGCCGGCACGCTGTCCACCGCAAAGACCAGGTCGGCCAGGTTGATCACCACCAGTGCCAGGAACAGCGGGGTCGCGGCCGTAACCAGCTTGCCGGTCTTGTCATCCGGCACCTTCACGAAGAAGTGCTGGGCGTGCAGTTCCTTGGTGACCCGCATGTGGCTGGAGATCCATTTCACCACCGGGTTCTTCGACACGTCGGGATCGTGATCGCCCGCGAAGAACATCTTGACCCCGGTGAAGATCAGGAAGGCCGCGAAGATGTAGAGCACCCAGTAGGCCTGCTCGACCAGCGCCGCGCCCAGCGCGATCATGATCCCGCGCAGCACGATCACGGCCAGGATACCCCAGAGCAGCGCGCGGTACTGGTACTTCGGCGGGATCGCGAAGAAGGTGAAGATCAGGCTGATCACGAAGACATTGTCGATCGACAGTGCCTTCTCGATGAAGAAGCCGGTGTAGTACTTCATGCCCAGATCGGCGCCCTTCTCGATCCACACCCAGACCCCGAAGGCCAGCGCGATCGAGATGTAGAACGCCGAAAGCTTGAGCGATTCCGCGATGCCCATTTCGCGGTCTTCCTTGTGCAGGATGCCAAGGTCGAATGCGGTCAGGGCGATGACGATGCCGATGAACGTCATCCAGAACCAGACCGGTGTGCCGAGCCAGTCGGCCATCAGGAATTCCATGTATGCGTACCCCTGTTCAATTCACGAAATAGGCCGGCGCCCCCCCGAAAGGGAAGCACCGGCCAGGTTGGGTGGATGGTTCAGGCCCGCGAACGGGCCGGCCGCCGGGCCAGCCGCGCCAGGCGGTCCTTGATTGCCAGTTTCAGTTTCTTGAGGCGGGCGATCTCGAAAGGATCGGGCCAGCGCTTGGCCTGCAGGCGCCGCAGCGCCTCGTCCAGCTTCTGGTGCCGCTCAAGCAGACGGAAAACACGGTCAGACATCGTTGGATGCTCCTCTATCGCACAAGACAAGTACGATCGGATGCACCGCGCCGGGCCGCTAATGGGTAGGGAGGGGGCAAACCCGGACCCTGGCATCGGTGCATCCGATGCGGTCCGACATCACGCTGCGCCCGGCCAGGATGGGGGGTTGGCCATGGACGCCGCGCCAGAGGGGCCCGGTTCCGCCCTGCTGTTATACGAGTGATTCGCTCCGATTTCAACCCCTGCTTGACTAAGGCTCCGAATCAGATATTAATATGATATCAAATTAAACGGGGAGTTTCCCATGACCGTCTCGCATGAAGCCATGACCGCCAGCACCGAGCGCCGGGCCTGGTCGACCAGCGGCTATCTGATTTTCGTCGCCTTTCTGGCCCTTCTGGCTCTCACCATCTGGCGGATCGTGGCCTTTGCCGGCAGCAATCCGGCCGACGACGAGGTGTTCGGCTTCGTCGTTTCGACCGGGCTGATGACCGTCGCCCTGGTGATCCTGGCCAGCGGGTTCTACATGATCCAGCCCAACCAGGCCGCCGCGATCACCCTGTTCGGATCCTATCGCGGTACTGATCGCAACACCGGGCTGCGCTGGGTCTGGCCGTGGATGGGCAAGACCAAGATCTCGGTCCGGGCCAACAACCTGGTGTCCGAACGGATCAAGGTGAACGACCTGCGCGGCAACCCGATCGAAATGGCCGCACAGGTGGTGTGGCGCGTGGTCGATACCGCCCAGGCGCTGTACGATGTCGACGATTACAAGGCCTTCGTGGTGGTGCAGATCGAGGCGGCGGTACGGACCATCGGCTCGCGCTATCCATATGACGATTTCACCCACGCCGAAGTGACTCTGCGCGGCAACCACGACGAGGTCGGGGCCGAACTGCGCAAGGAACTGATCGCGCGGCTGACCATGGCCGGGATCACGGTCGACGAATGCGGCTTTACCCACCTCGCCTATGCTCAGGAAATCGCCGGGGCGATGCTGCGCCGCCAGCAGGCCGAAGCGGTGATCGCGGCCCGCACCAAGCTGGTCGAAGGCGCGGTGACCATGGTCGAAATGGCCCTGACCCAGCTGAGCGAGAAGGACGTCGTCCACCTCGATGACGAGCGCAAGGCGGCGATGGTTTCCAACCTGATGGTGGTGCTGTGCGGCGAGCGTGACACCCAGCCCGTCGTCAACGCCGGCAGCCTCTATTAGTCACCAGCCATGTCCGGCCCGGCCAAGAAAGCATTCCCGCTGCGGCTCGATCCGGCGCTCTACGCGGCGCTGGAGCGGGCCGCAGCCGCCGATTTCCGCTCGGTCAACGCCGAGGTCGAAGTGCTGCTGCGCGAAGCCCTCGCACGGCGCGGGATCAAGGTCGCCCCGGCCGAACCGCCGCGCCGGGGCCGCCCACCCAAGGAGAGAAGCAATGCCGAATGAAGCAAACGACGGTGCCTGGTTCGCGCCCAAGCGGCTTGGCTATGGTGCCGGACTGCCGATCGCCTGGCAGGGGTGGCTGCTGCTGGGCGGACATGTCGCCGTGATCCTGGGCGGCACCTGGCTGTTTCAGCGCAGGCCGGAAGCGGTCGCGGCCTGGGTTCTCCTGACAGCGCTTCTGCCGCTGCCGATCTATGCCGCCAAGACGCGTGGCGGCTGGAAATGGCGCGGGCCCGGCGGGGCGTAAACCTTTGCCCGCGCAGCTGTCTTGCGTCGGGACGCGGGCCGCAAACCCATGGATTCTTAACCGGCAGGTGCTAGCCCGGCGGCATGAAGAAGTCCGTTCGCTTTCCGCTGATCGCCCTTGCGGTAGCCCTGGCTGCCGCGCTGCCCGCCGCATTCGCCTCGGCTCAGACCGCCGCACCCTTCGTGGTGGAGGAGACCGGGCAAGGCTTCACCCGCCTGCAGGATGCGGTCACCGCGATCGGTGACGGCAGCGGCACGATCCGCGTGGCCAATGGCCGCTATGGCGATTGCGCGGTGCAGGGCGCGGGCGCGATCCGCTATGTCGCCGCCACGCCGGGACAGGCCGTGTTCGATGGCGGAGCCTGCGAAGGCAAGGGCACGCTGGTGCTGCGCGGCCGCAAGGCCGAAGTCGAAGGGCTGGTCTTTGCCAACATCCGCGTGGCCGATTTCAACGGGGCCGGGATCCGGCTGGAAAAGGGCGACCTGGTGGTCCGCCAGGCGTGGTTCCGCGACAGCCAGCAGGGCATCCTGGCCGGTGTCGACACGGCCAGCGCGATCAGCATCGACAAGTCGACTTTCACCCGGCTCGGCACTTGCGAGGGGCCGGGCGGCTGCGCCCATTCGATCTACATCGGTGATTACGGATCGCTGTCGGTCACCCGCAGCCGGTTCGAGGCCGGGCGCGGCGGGCACTATGTGAAGAGCCGCAGCCGCCAGGTGGCCGTGATCGGCTGCAGTTTTGACGATACCGCCGGGCGAGAGACCAATTACATGATCGACCTGCCGGGCGGATCGAGCGGGCGGATCGCCAACAACTGGTTCGTCCAGGGCCAGTCGAAAGAGAACTATTCGGCCTTCATCACCGTTGCCCCGGAAGGGCGGCAGTACAGCTCGGCCGGGCTGGTGGTGGAAGGCAACGACGCGCGCTTTGCCCCCGGCGTCAGCCGCAGCAGCACTTTCGTTGCCAACTGGACCGACGATCCGGTGCGGATCGGGGTCAACCGCCTCGCCCCCGGCATCAAGCAGCGCGACCGGCGCTAACCGAAGGCCGGAGCGTAGCGCAGGATGCCTTGCGGCGCGGGCCCGGCCAGCACCATGGCCCGGAAATAGGGCGCGTCATGGGCTGACAGTGGCGCCAGCCCGGGAACCTGGGTGAAGCCGAAGCGTTCGTAATAGGCCGGGTTGCCGACCACGGCCACGCCCCGCGCCCCTTCCGCTTTCAGCCGCGCGATCCCGGTCTCGATCAGGGCCGAACCGATGCCGCTGCGCTGAACTTCGGGCGAGACCGAAACCGGGGCCATCTGGAACCAGCCACAGGCCTCCTGATCCACCGTCACCGGGCTGAACGAGATGTGCCCGATGATCGTGCCCGCGCTGTCCGCGGCAACCAGCGACTGGATCAAATCGCCCGCCGCGCGCAGGGCATCGACCAGATCCTGTTCGTCCCCTTCGCTGAACGGCATTGGCGCAAAGGCGCGGGCAACCAGATCGTGGATCGCGGCCTCGTCACCCGGCCGTTCGGGACGGATCGTCCACCCGCTCACAGGATATGCCCGGTCCGGTCGCGCTTGGTATCGAGATAGCGGGCATTGTGCGGGTTGGGCGGCAACTGGTGCGGGACCCGTTCGGTCACGGTCACGCCGGCGGCTGCCAGGGCTTCGACCTTGGCCGGGTTGTTGGTCATCAGCCGGATCGCGGGAATGCCCAGCAAGGCCAGCATTCGCGCCGCGACCGGAAAATCGCGCGCCTCGGTCGGCAGGCCCAGGCGGTTGTTGGCATCGACCGTATCGAACCCCTGGTCCTGCAATTCATAGGCGCGCAGCTTGTTGATCAGGCCGATCCCGCGCCCTTCCTGGCGCAGGTAAAGCAGCACGCCCCAGCCGCCCTTTTCACTCGCCTCGGTCGCCATGGCCCGCAGCGCGGCATCCAATTGCGGCCCGCAATCGCATTTCAGGCTGCCAAGAATGTCCCCGGTCAGGCATTCGGAATGGAGCCGCACCAGTGGCGCGCGGTCGCTGGTCTGCTTGCCGATCACCAGCGCAACGTGTTCGCGCAGGTCATCGGCGGCGCGGAAGGCGACGATCTCCGCCTCTTCCGCCGCCGCCACCGGCAGGCGGGCGCGGGCAGCGATGCTAAGGTGGGCAGTGTCCTTCCATTCGGCCAGATCGGCCGCGGACAGCGCCACGGCCTCGCCCGCCGGATCGGGATCGACCAGAAAGGCGGGCAATATCCCGGCCAGCCGCGCCAGTTCCATCGCTGCGGCCGCTGCTTCGCGCCAGTCGAGCGCTTCGGCCAGGAACGGGCCTTTCATCGGCCAGGTGAGGTCCAGCGCCGGATCGGCCAGCGCGCGGGCAGAAGCCAGATCGAACGGCTCTGCCCCGCGGATCAGCACCGGGGCCTCCGGCACGGCGGCTTCGCGCTGGTTGGCCAGCTTGAGCGTCACCGCCCGCGCCGCCGAGATCAGCATGGTCCGCGCCCGCGCCTGCCCCAGACCGGTTTCCGCGGGGAGCAGCGTGAAGCGGCCATCGAGCACGATCGGCCAGCCGTGGCGCAAGGCGTCGAGCGCCTGGGCGACGCGGCGGGCGGAGCTGCTCACAGGTCAAACTCCGTGATCAGCGGCACGTGATCGCTGGGCTGATCCCACCGGCGGGTTACCTCGACCAGGCGGTGGCTGCGGCTTTGCGCGGCGAGGTCCGGCGAGGCCCACATGTGATCAAGCCGCCGCCCCCGGTCCTTTTCCTGCCAGAAGGTGCGATAGGACCACCAGGTCCAGTTGCGCTGCGGCGCGGGGATGTGCTTGCGGCCGAGATCCACCCAGCCGTGGGCATCGCGCAACCGCCACAGCGCCTCAATCTCGATCGGGGTATGGCTGACCACCTTGATCAGCGCCTTGTGATCGTAAACGTCGCACTCCAATGGCGCGATGTTGAAATCGCCGACCAGCAGCGTCGGCCGGTCGAGCTTGTCCGACCAGCGGGTCATCCGCTCCAGAAAGTCCAGTTTCTGGCCGAACTTGGGATTGGCCTCGCGATCGGGAATGTCGCCGCCGGCCGGGATGTAGACGTTTTCCAGCACCATGCCCTGCCCGGGGCCGAGCAGCTCCACGCCCACGTGGCGCGCCTCACCATTGGCCTGCCAGTCGTTGCGGGCGTGTTCGCGAAAAGGAATCCGGCTGACCGTGGCAACGCCGTGATAGCCCTTCTGCCCATGTACCGCGCGGTGGGTATAGCCCAGCGCAGCGAAAGCCTCGTGCGGGAAGTGCTTTTCCTCGGTCTTGATCTCTTGCAGGCACAGCACGTCGGGCTGCTCCTGCTCCAGAAAGCGCACGACTTGGTCGACCCGCAAACGGACCGAATTGATGTTCCAGGTGGCAATAGAAACCATGCAGCGGCTTTAGGCAGCCAGCAGCGGGGCGGCAAGGCTTGCGGTGGGAGAAGCCGCCCCGTTCGGCCTCATTGGCTCCAGCTCTTAATCCGGTCCATATAGTCTTCGCACGAACGCAGTTCCTGCAGCAGCTGGTCGGTGTTCATCCCGCCGCCCGGCTTCGAATACTGATCGATCATCCGCTGCATCTCGGCGTTGATGTCCTGGGTGGCATTGCGCCCCCGCGAGCGGGCTTCTTCGACCAGCAGGGCCTCCCACCGCTTGGCCGGATAGCGCAAGACATTGATCCCCAGCTGCGGCGCGAGCCGGGTTACGATCGAACAGGAAACCAGCCGATTGTAATAGTAATCGCTGCTGGCATTGGCCGCGCCCTGCGGCATCGCGGCAGTGATCAGGATCAGAAGCGAGGCAAGAACGCGATTCATGCTGTTTCCCTGTTGATGGCGCCAGGCGCGCTGCAAGATGGAGCGCTGCTACTCGCCACAAAATCGCGGAATTGCCAACAAAAAACCCTCGGTCCGGGGGCATTGGACCGAGGGTTCCTTTGTGCGTTCGTCACGCTTGACTGGGCGGCCCGTCAGGAGGCTCGGGCAACAGGGGGGAAACCCGCCTCAGGCCGCTTCGTCGAGATCGGTTTTAGGCCGTTTTGGCTTGCTCGCCCATGAACAATCGTGACAGCCGTGTCGCAAATTGTCGCAAGTTCGGCACGGTCCGCGACGGACCGCCCACCATCATCGACGAGTGGTGGGCCGCGGATCGTTGAAGCGGAAGGTGCTGTCGGCAACGGCCAGGCCGTACTGGTGATTCGACAGGTTTACCCGGGTCAGGTTGTTCTGCGAGTCGAGCGCGGCCCAACTGGTCAGCTCCAGCCCGCCGGGGGCCGAAGGCTTGCGCACGAAGACCAGCGTTATGGTTCCGAATTCCGGGTGGGCCTTGTCGCGCACTTCGACGCTGACGATGTTCGGGCTGCTGACCGGCTGCAGCTTGCCGTACTTCATCACGTCGCGCTTGGGATCGAGCAGCGCGCCGAGCGGGGTGTTGCCGATCGGCCAGCGCTGCACCTGGCGCACCTGGTAATCGACGAAAGTCAGCGCGCGGCCATCGCCGACGATCAGGAACGGCACGCCCTTTTCATACTGGAAGCGGACCCGCCCCGGGCGCTTCAGCGTCATCACGCCCTTCAGCCGCTTTCCGGCCCGGTCGATCTGGACGAAATCAGCCTTCAGGGTGGAAATGCCGCGCAGCGCGGCGACCGCCTGAGCCAGATCGCCGGACTGGGCCTGGGCTGCGGCAGGCGCGGCGGGGCCGAACGCGTGCGGAGCGGAAACGACAAGCGCCGCCGAAACGGCGGCACCTGCGAAAAAGCGGATCGGAAGCTTCATGCTGTTCATGGGCCGGGGCTTAGCCGCGCTGCCTTGAACTCGCCATGAACCTTACTTGATCTTGGCTTCCTTGAACTCGACGTGCTTGCGCACGACCGGATCGTACTTGCGGAAGCTCATCTTCTCGGTCGTGTTGCGCGGGTTCTTCTTGGTGACATAGAAGAAGCCGGTGTCGGCGGTCGACACGAGACGGATCTTGACGGTTGCGGGCTTCGCCATGGCGCTTGTCCTGAACTTTCGATTCGATGCCCGAAGGCGCTGAAAACTGCGGAGGCGGCACAGACGCGCCGCCCCGGAAGGCCGCGCCAATGCGTCAGGATGGCGTGAAAGTCAACTGTTCCCGCGCTTTTCCTTGCCCTCATAGGGCGCGATCGGGCCCAGCACGGCAAAGCTTTCCTGCGCCGGCTCGCGCTCCAGCGGTTGCAGCTCCAGCGCCTCCGGCTCGACATGGGTATCGGGCAGCCGGTCGAGCAGGTCGCGAATCAGGGTCAGCCGGCCGCGCCGCTGGTCGTTGAAATCGACCAGAGTCCAGGGCGCCTGCTTGCTGTGGCTGGCTTTCAGCATCGCCTCGCGCGCCGCCGTATAGGCATCGTACTTCTCGCGCGCGGCAAGATCGACCGGGGACAGCTTCCAGCGCTTGAGCGGATCCTCCAGCCGCTCGGCCAGGCGCTTTTCCTGCTCGGCCTGGTCGGTGGTCAGCCAGTACTTGAACAGCAGGATGCCGTCCTTGACCAGCAGTTCCTCGAAGGCCGGAACCTGCTCGAGGAAGGCTTGCGTCTGTTCCGGCGTGCAATAGCCCATGACCTTTTCCACCCCGGCGCGGTTATACCACGACCGGTCGAACAGGACGATTTCACCCGCGGCCGGAAGGTGCGCGATGTAGCGCTGGAAATACCATTGCGTGCGCTCTGTCTCGCTGGGCTTGGGCAGGGCCACCACCCGGCACTGGCGCGGGTTGAGCGGGCCGGCCACGGCCTTGATCGCTCCGCCCTTGCCGGCCGTATCGCGCCCTTCGAACAGGACCACGATCCGCGCCCCGGTCTTCGCCGCCCACCGCGCCATCGCCACGAGTTCTTCCTCCAGCGGAGCATAGAGCCTGGCGAACTTCTTCTTTTTCAGCCGTTTCATGGGCGGGAAGATGCGCCCGCGCCGCGCAGCGCGCAAGCCGGCAAAAAGCGGCGTTGCTGTCCCGATCCGGTATGGTTACAACTGCAACCATGCTGGATGCCGACTTCACCCGCCTGCCCGAACCCGGTCCCGACGTCTTCACCGCCCCGCTGAAGCGTCCTGCCCACGTCGGCGAAGACTGGCTGGAACCGGCCCAGCGCACCTATTCTTCGGCCGAAAACGCGGTGTGGGACGATCTCTTCGCCCGCCAGATCGAGGTCCTGCCCGGCCGCGCCGCCAGCGCCTTTCTGGCCGGGCTCGACAAGCTCGACCTCGGCCGGGGCGGCGTGCCGGATTTCGGCCGCCTGTCGGAGGAACTGGGTGCGCTGACCGGCTGGTCGGTGGTGCCGGTGCCGATGCTGATCCCCGACCACGTGTTCTTCTGGCACCTGGCCAACCGGCGCTTTCCGGCCGGCAATTTCATCCGCACCCGCGAGACGTTCGATTACATCCAGGAACCCGACGTGTTCCACGATGTGTTCGGCCACGTGCCGATGCTGACCGATCCGACCTATGCCGATTACATGCAGGAATACGGCCGCGCCGGGTGGAAGGCGATGCGCTACAACCGGCTGAAGGCATTGGGCGCGCTCTATTGGTACACGGTCGAATTCGGCCTGATCCAGGAGGCCGAGGGGCTGCGCGCCTATGGCGCCGGGATCCTCTCCGGCCCGACCGAGGCGGTGTTCTGCCTTGAGGCGCAAAGCCCCAACCGGATCATGCTCAACGTCGACCGGGTGATGCGGACCGACTATGTGATCGACGATCTGCAGCCGACCTATTTCGTGATCGAGAGTTTCCAGGAGCTCTACCACGACACGGTGGAGCGCGATTTCGACCGGCTCTATCGCAGCCTTGCCCCCGGCTTCACCTATGCCAACAGCGCCGTGATCGACATCGACGACGTGCTGCACCGCGGCACCCAGGAATATGCCCTGCGCGGCGGGCGGGGATCAGGGGCCATGCCGGTCTAGGGGTGAGCGCGGCGGGTCTTCGGTTTACGGCCAGAGCAGCCACACCGCCAGCGAACCGGCGACGATCCGGTACCAGGCAAACGGAGCAAAGCCCGAGCGGCTGACGAAGGCGACGAAGGCCTTGATCACCGCCAGCGCGACCACGAAGCTGACCACGAAGCCCACCGCGATCTCGGTCCAGCCGACCACGCCGGTGCCGGCCATCAGCTGTTCGTGGTTGTCCCACAGTTCCAGCGTGGTCGCCCCCAGCATGGTCGGAATGGCCAGGAAGAAGCTGAACTCGGCCGCGGTCCGGCGTTCGATCCCCATGGCCAGCGCGCCCATGATCGTCGCGCCGGAACGGCTCACGCCGGGGATCATCGAAATGCACTGGAACAGGCCGACGCCCAGCGCCTGGCGCACCGGCAGCTGCGCCACGCCGCTGGGGCCGCCGGGCTTGGCCCACTTCTCGATCGCCAGGATCGCGATCCCGCCCAGGATCAGCGCCCAGCCGACGATCATCGGGCTGCCCAGCATGATGTCGATATAGTCCTTCAGCAGCAGGCCCAGCACGGCCGAGGGCAGGAAGGCCAGCAGGATGTTGCGGATGAAGGCGATGCTCATCGGCTCCAGCCGGAGCAGGCCGGTGCCGACCGCCCAGAAGGTCCGCCAGTACTGCACCACCACGGCCAGGATCGCGCCCAGCTGGATCACCACGTTGAACGCGGCCCAGGTCTTGGCATCATAACCGAAGAGCTCGGTCGCCAGGATCAGGTGCCCGGTGGAGGATACCGGGATGAACTCGGTGACGCCTTCGACAATGCCAAGCAGGATCGCGGTGACAATCGGGTCCATCAGTTCTGTTCCTCGGCAGCGAAAGCGCGCTCGTCGAATTGCAGCGAGGCGAGGCGGGCGTAAAGCCCCCCGGCCCGGGTCAGCTGGTCATGGGTGCCGGTCTCGACAATCCGGCCGCCGTCCATCACCACGATCCGGTCGGCATTGCGGACGGTGGCAAGCCGGTGGGCGATGACCAGCGTGGTGCGATCCTGCATCAACCGGTCGAGCGCATCCTGCACCAGGCGCTCGCTTTCGGCATCGAGCGCGCTGGTCGCCTCGTCCAGCAGCAGGATCGGCGCCTTGCGCAGCACCGCGCGGGCAATCGCCACGCGCTGGCGCTGCCCGCCGGACAGCCGCGCCCCGCCTTCGCCCAGGAACGTGTCGAGCCCGTCGGGCAGATCGCGCAGGAAGCTTTCGGCATTGGCGGCGCGGGCCGCGTCCCAGATGTCCTCGTCGCTCGCGTCCCAGTTGCCATAGCGCAGGTTGTCCCGCGCATTGGCGGCGAACAGCACGGCATCCTGCGGAACCAGCGCCATGCGGCGGCGCACTTCGGCCGGATCGACCGCGGTCAGCGGCACGCCATCCAGCTTGATCGTCCCGGCCTGCGGATCGTAGAACCGCTCGGCCAGCTGGAACAGCGTCGACTTTCCTGCGCCGGAGGGGCCGACAATCGCCACGGTTTCGCCCGGTTCCACCGTCAGCGAGAAATCGCTGAGCGCGGCCACTTCCAGCCGGGTCGGATAGCGGAAGGTGACGTTTTCGAAGCTCAGCTTGCCGCGCCCCGGGCTGGGCAGGGCCAGCGGCCGCTCAGGCATGGCGATTTCGGGCTTTTCGTTGAGCAGTTCGGACAGCCGGCTGGCCGCCCCGGCCCCGCGCAGCAGATCGCCATAGACTTCGGTCAGCGCCCCGAAGGATCCGGCCACGATCACCGCGACGAACACGATTTGCACGATCGTGCCGCTGGTGATGGTCCCTTCGGCCACCCCGATCGCGCCCTGCCAGACCAACACCACGATCGCGCCGAAGATCGCCACGATCCCCAGCATGGTCATCACCGAACGAAGCATGATCCGCCGCTTGGCCGTGGCGAAGCTCAGTTCCACCGAGGTCGTAAAACGTTCCTGTTCGCGCGCTTCCTGGTTGAAGGCCTGGACGATCTTCATCGCCCCCAGCACTTCGGCCACGGTTGCGCCGATATCGGCCACCCGGTCCTGGCTGGTGCGCGAAATGGTGCGGATCCGCCGCCCGAAGGCCAGCAGCGGAAACAGGATCCCGACGATCCCGATCAGCAACCCGGCGGTCAGCTTAGGCGCCAGCGAGAACAGGATCGCCACCCCGCCCACGCCCATGATCAGGTTGCGCAAGGCGACCGACACCGTGGTGCCGACCACCTGCTCGATCAGCGCAGTGTCCGAAGTCATCCGGCTGGAAATCTCGTTCGGGCTGTTTTCCTCGAAAAAGCCGGGCGAGAGGCGCAGCAGGTTTTCCTGAACTTTCAGTCGGATGTCGGCGATCACGCGTTCCCCCAGCCAGGACACGAAATAGAACCGCACCGCCGTGCCCAGCCCCAGCACGCCGACGATCAGGAGCAGGTAGCGGAACCACCGGCCGATCGTTTCAACGTCGCCGCCCGGGCCGAAGCCGCGATCGACCACCAGCCTGAAGCCCGCCGGAATCGCCAGGGTGGCCGATGCCGTGACCATCAGCGCCAGCAGCGCGAAGATCACCTGGCGGGGATATTTGGCCGTTTCGCGCCAGATCATCCGCAGCGGGCCAAGGCTGCGCGCCGGTGCGGGCTCGGTGCTCTTGCTCTCGGCGCTGGGCGCGGCGGATGCGCCCTCGGGTTCGGCTTGCATGGCCCGCGCCCTAGCACACTGGCAGCAGGGTGAAAGAGCCTATCGGCAAGCCGTTGTGCGGCGCGGCACGATATTGTGCGTTGCACAATCGCGCGAATGGGGCCACCATGGCGGGAAAGAGGGAGTTCGCAGCACGTGCTTTACACCGCATACGAATTGCAGCGTTCGTGGCTGAACGCCGCCAGCACCTGGGCTTCGGTGGGGGCCGAAATGCTCAACAATCCGGCCCTGCCGCTGGGTTACGGCCCGGGCGGCTCGATGATGGCCTCCGCGCTTGAAGTCTTCGCCCACGCCGCCGCGCCCTATGGCAAGCCGCAGTTCGATATCGAGTCGGTCGAAGTGGACGGGGCCAGCCATCCGGTGACCGAGGCGATCGTCATGCACAAGCCGTTCGGCAACCTGCTGCGCTTCACCCACACCGGCCTGCCCAAGGATGCGCCGCGCCTGCTGATCGTCGCGCCGATGAGCGGCCACTTCGCCACCCTGCTGCGTGGCACCGTGGCCCGCATGCTGGAACGCTGCGAAGTCTATGTGACCGACTGGGCCGACGCCAAGATGGTGCCGCTGTCGGCCGGCGAGTTCGATCTGGATGACTATATCGACTACCTGATCGAGTTCTTCGAGCACATCGGCCCGGGCGCCCACGCCCTGGCGGTGTGCCAGCCTTCGGTCCCGACCCTGGCCGCGACCGCGATCATGGCCGAGGCCAAGCATCCCTGCCGCCCGCTGACCCTGACCATGATGGGCGGCCCGATCGACACGCGCGAGGCGCCGACTTCGGTCAATGACCTCGCCATGCAGCGCCCGATCGAATGGTTCCGCCACACGGTGATCGCCACCGTGCCGCTGCAGTATCCGGGCGCGGGCCGCCGGGTCTATCCGGGCTTCCTGCAGCTGGCCGGCTTCATGTCGATGAATCTCGGCAACCACATGCTGAGCCACTATCACATGTTCAAGCACCTGGTGGCGGGCGACGGCGAAAGCGCCGATGCGACCAAGACCTTCTATGACGAGTACCGCGCGGTCTGCGATCTCAACGCCGCCTACTACCTCCAGACGGTGGAAGAGGTGTTCCAGAAGCACAGCCTGCCGAACGGCACTTTCGTCCACCGCGGCAAGACCGTGGACCTGGGCAAGATCAAGGACACCGCGCTGCTGGCCGTAGAGGGTGAGCGCGACGACATTTCCGGGATCGGCCAGACCAAGGCCGCGCTGCACCTGGCAACCGGCCTGTCGGAAGCCAAGAAGCAGTATCACCTGGCCCCGGAAGTCGGCCACTACGGCATTTTCAACGGCAGCAAGTGGCGCGAGAAGATCGCCCCGATCCTTGAAGCCTGGATCGCCAAGCACGACCGCCCGGCGCTGAAAGTGGTGGCCTAGGCGGCCGGTGGGGCGGGCCTGACCGGCTCGCCCTGCACTTTCAGATAGATCCGCCGCAGCACCCGCCAGGCCAGGATCATCAGCGCCAGGGTCAGCACCAGCAGCACCGCCGCAACGGCTCCGGCGGCGATCGGATAGCTGTAGGCAAGGTAGAGCAGCCCGGCGCTGGCCACGTCCTCCACGGTCGATACGGCGATATTGCTGAACGGTTCCGGGCTGGTGTTGACCACGGCCCGCGCGCTGGCCTTGCCGCCGTGGGCCAGCAGGCTGGCCCCGCCGCCCAGCAGAAAAGCCACCGCCTGGGTGACCGGATCGGACGGGTCGATCACCGCCAGCGCCAGCAGCGCGCCGCCCACCGGGCGGATGAAGCTGTGCACCGTATCCCAGACCGAATCGAGCCACAGGATCTTGTCGGCAAAGAATTCCATGAAGGCGGCCAGGCCGGCCGCGCCCATCACCCAGGGATTGGCCAGCACCTGCAGCGCGGCCAGATGTTCCGGCAGCGGCAGCGCGCCCAGCCGCATGGCAAGGCCCGTAGCCAGAACGGTCAGATAAAGCCGCCAGCCCGACAGCAGGCTGATCGAGGCGGCGATGCCGAGAATCTCGGCAATGCCCAGCTGTTCGGTCATTCCGGCGCTCCCCTTCTGGCCTGACCTGATCGGGCCGGAAGGATGCGCGCGCCCGCGGCGCTTGGCAAGTCAGCCGAGGTCGGGATCCCCGGCCAGACCCGGATCGAGTTGCACCCCGCAGCTGTTGAGCAGCATCGAAACCTGGGTGTACTGCCCCACGGTATAGACCAGATCGACCCGCCCAGTATCGCCCAGCGGGGCCAGCGCGGTCCAGGTCGCATCGCCAATATGATGATCGCGGACAAGTTCGTCGCAGGCTCGCAGGATCGCGGCGTCGAGCGGATCCCAGCCGGACGCATCCGGCCCCTGCTTGATGGCGCCGAGTTCCTCTGCCGTGATCCCGGCGCGCTGGCCGATCACCGCGTGCTGGGCCCATTCATATCCGGCCCGGCACAGATAGCCGACCCGCAGGATCGCCAGCTCACGTTGCCGTTCACTCAGGCTGTTGCGGGGGGAGAGGATGTAATTGCCCCAGGCGAGGAACGCGCCAAGCGCGTCCGGATTGTGGGCCTGAGTGCGGAAGATATTGAAACCGCGCGCATATTCGGGCAGCGCGGCGAGCACCTCCCGCGCCTCGGGGGTCAGTTCGCTGTCGGACAGCGGAGCGATCCGGGGCGCGGGAAGCCGCATCGGTCTTAGAACACCTCGAACAGGCCGGCAGCGCCCTGGCCGCCGCCGATGCACATGGTCACCACGGCATACTTGGCACCGCGGCGCTTGCCTTCGATCAGGGCGTGGCCGGTGCAGCGCGCGCCGGTCATGCCGAAGGGGTGGCCGATCGAGATCGAGCCGCCGTTGACGTTGAGCAGTTCGTCGGGAATGCCCAGCTTGTCACGGCAGTAGAGCACCTGGACGGCGAATGCCTCGTTCAGTTCCCACAGGCCGATGTCGTCCATCTTCAGGTTGAAGCGCTCGAGCAGCTTGGGGATCGCGAAGACCGGGCCGATGCCCATTTCGTCAGGCTCGGTGCCGGCCACGGCCATGCCGACATAGCGGCCCAGCGGGGTCAGGCCGCGCTTTTCCGCGACCTTGGCTTCCATCACGACGCAGGCCGAGGACCCGTCCGACAGCTGGCTGGCATTGCCGGCGGTGATGCAGTGGCCTTCGCCCATCACCGGCTTGAGGCTGGCGAGCCCTTCCAGCGTGGTATCCGGGCGGTTGCAGTCGTCACGGTCGGCGGTGACTTCCTGATAGGAGACTTCTTTGGTCTCCTTGTTCACCACGGCCATGGTGGTGCTGCAGGCGACGATCTCGTCCGCGAACTTGCCGGCAGCCTGGGCCGCGGCGGTGCGCTGCTGCGACTGGAGCGAATACTCATCCTGGTATTCGCGGCTGATGTTGTAGCGCTTGGCGACGACTTCAGCGGTGCCGATCATCGGCATGTAGATGTGCGGGTGCATTTCCAGCAGCTCGCGGTCCGGCTCGACGAACATCTTGCCGCTGCCGACCACCTTGGAAATGCTTTCCAGGCCGCCCGCGACGCAGATGTCCATGTTGTCGATCACGATCTGCTTGGCCGCGGTGGCAATGCTCATCAGGCCCGAGGAGCACTGGCGATCGATCGTCATGGCCGGCACCGAAACCGGCAGGCCGGCGCGCAGCGCGGCGAGGCGGGCAACGTTGCCGCCGGTCGAGCCCTGCTGGACGGCGGTGCCGATCAGCACGTCATCCACTTCGCCGCCCTCGATCCCGGCGCGCTCAACCGCGGCGCGGATCGAGAAGGCGCCAAGGGTGGCCCCGGTGGTGTTGTTGAAAGCGCCGCGCGCCGCCTTGGTCAGCGGGGTGCGGGCAGTGGAAACGATGACTGCGTCACGAGACATGGGAAATTCCTTGCTTGGTCTGAAAAGTGTGAGCCCCCGGGGAGGGTCCGGATCACACGAAGAACAGCGTGATCCATTCGCAGATCAGCGCGGGCTTGTCCTCGCCCTCGATCTCGATGGTCACTTCGTTGGTCTGCTGCCACTGGCCGGGGCGCTTCTCGACCAGTTCGAGCAGCTTGGTGTGGCTGCGCACGCGCTTGCCGGCGCGCACCGGGCTGATGAAACGGGTCTTGTTGCCGCCATAGTTGACGCCCATCTTGATCCCGTCGACCCGCGCGCCCTCGGTCATCGCGCCGAGCACCGGCAGCAGCGAGAGGGTGAGGAAGCCGTGGGCGATGGTCCCGCCGAACGGGGTCAGCTTGGCCTTTTCCTCGTCAATGTGGATGAACTGGTGATCGCCGGTGGCATCGGCGAACATGTTGATGCGTTCCTGGGTAACGTGGAACCAGTCCGAAACGCCGATCACTTCACCGGTCTTGGCTGCGAGTTCCTGCGGGGTCATGGGCCTCTCCTTATCGCTGGAAAGGCGCTGTCATGGCCCAAGCTTGGCCGCAGTGCAACGCGGTTTGGCCTGCCGCTACGGCAAGGCGGCACGGCCTTCGGACCGGACCGCGCGAATCACTCGGCCGGAAGCGCGGGAGCCCGCACCGCCCAGCGCGGCGGATGCCGGTTGAGCCAGCGCTGGGCCGGTTTCTCCAGCGCGTAATAGAGCGCGGCCGAAGCGGCCAGAACCAGCAGCAGATAGCCCGCGAGGCTGGCCC
Source organism: Sphingomonadales bacterium (assembly GCA_017302615.1). GTDB lineage: Bacteria > Pseudomonadota > Alphaproteobacteria > Sphingomonadales > Sphingomonadaceae > Novosphingobium. The sequence goes on along the minus strand of JAFLDB010000003.1, from coordinate 62,740 downwards.
AGCTCAGCTGGAGCGAGGCGTCGACGAAAGCGATCTTCCACAGGATGAACAGGAAGAAGTGCGCCAGATAGGTCGAGTAACTGACTTCCCCCAGCCAGGTCAGCACCCGCCCGCCCAGCAGGGAAACCAGCGGCCCGCGCCCCAGCGCGAGCGCCAGCAGCAGGGCCAGGAACAACGCCGGGACAAAGGCCGTCTCCGGCAGGCCCAGCCCCCAGCCGGCCAGCGCGATGGCGATGCCCGCCAGCACGGCCAGGGTCGCGGCATGGCGCAGGCCCGACCAGCGCTGCCACAGCTGGCACATCAGGCAGCCGAGCGTGAAGCCCGCCAGGCACCGCCACAGGCCCATGCCGGGGATGTCATCGCCAAGGCCGTCATAACCCCGCGCCGCGAACAGCAGGTGGAGCAGCGCGGCCACGCCGCCGGCCAGCAGCACCAGCGCCCAGCCTGGCATCCGGTCCCACCGCGCGGCCAGAACCAGCGCGGGGAACAGCAGGTAGGCGGCAAATTCAGTACTGATCGACCAGGCCGGATGGTTCCAGGTCAGGTCCGGGGTCAGCCCCCAGTTCTGGACCAGCAGCAGGTGCAGCGGCAGTTCGGCCAGCGGATAGCCCGCAGCATCGCGCCCCGTCAGCACCAGCAGCGCCACAAAGGCCATGAATGCGGCCAGGATGGCGGCGTGCAGCGGCCAGACCCGGGCGAACCGCCGCCACAGGAACAGCCGGGTCTCGGCCCAGCCGCCCTGCGCGATCCGCCCGGCGTAATTGTACCAGATGACAAAGCCCGACAGGATGAAGAACAGGTCGACCGCCAGATAGCCCTTGGCCATCAGGCCGATCAGCTCCGGCGGCAGGATCGCGGTCAGCGACAGGCGAATGTGGTACAGCACCACGCCCCAGGCCGCGATCCCGCGGATCCCGGTCAGTGCGTCGAGATGACGGGGCGAGGATGTGCCGCTCATGCTGCCGAGACCCTGAGCGGCGGCGGACCGGTTCGCAGCGGCTGGCGCGCCGGTGCGCCGATCCGCTTGGCATAGGACCACAGCCCGCACTGCACCGCGATCAGCATGAACATCACCGGCTGGAAGGCAATGCCGATGAACAGCGCGCCCAAGAGGTAGATCAGCTGTGCCATCTGCAGGGCATTGGCCAGCGGGGCGATCCAGGCGAGATGTTCGGCCTTTTCCTTGCCCCAGCGGCGGCGCAGGCGCTCCATCTGCCACAGGCCGAGGAAATGGATCCAGGCCCACAGCAGGAAGCCGGGATAGCCCTGTTCGCCCAGCATTTCGAAATAGGCCGAGTGATAGGCGCGGGCCTTTTCCTCGTGCACCTGCACATCCAGCTTGGCGTTGTTGTCCGGCCCCAGTTCCTTGACCGTTTCAACCTGCAGGTTGTTGCCGCGATAGGCATCGAACCCGCCGCCGAAGGGGTGGTCCTTCACATAGTCGAGCGTCCACATCCACACCGCCACGCGAGTGCTGGCCGACTGGTCGGACTTGTGATTCTCGATCGTGTTGATCCGTTCCATGTAGCTGTCCGGCAGGAACGGCACCGCCGCCACCGCCACCGCCCCGGCCACCCCGAGATAAAGGAACCGCCGCTTGACCGAACGCAGCGCCAGGACGCCGAGCAGGCCGATGCAGAGCAGGCCGGTGCGGGTCTGCGTGCCGACCGGAATCAGCAAGGCGGCAAAGGTCAGCGCGGCGGCGAACAGCAGCACCAGCCGCCGCTGCGGGAACAGCGTGGTATAGCGCGCCACCCACCAGATCAGCGGAATGATCGCGATCGCCATGGTGGACAGGGTCGATCCTTCATAGATCCCGGCGTTCTCGGCCACGAACGTGCGCAGCAGGCCATAGCCCCCGCCGCCCGCCGCGGTCTTGATCCCGCCGGTGATCAGGATCCCGCCGATGGTCAGCACGATCACCGTCACCACCGCTTCGAAGCGCAGGCGGGTGCGCAGGGTCAGCGGCAGGAAGATCGCGAACAGCAGCGCCTTCCACACCCACGACCATTTCTCGGCCGCTTCGGTCTGGAATTCGGCCATCATGGTGGTGAGGCCGCAATAGACCAGCAGCAGCACGATCAGGCCCTGGCGCAGGGTGAAGCGGGTGTCGCGCTTGTCATCCAGCGCGATCCAGCCGCCGAAGGCCAGCACGAAGGCAATCAGCGAGATCGGCAGCGAGGCCAGCAGCGACCAGCTGATCTTCTGCGGGGTGAGGATGTCGATATAGATGAAGGCCAGCACCCAGACGAAGGGCTTGCGCAGGCCAAGGGCCAGGAACGCCAGGGTGAAGCCGGTGATCGCCAGGTCAAGCACGCAGCCGCAACTCCGGCTTGGGCCGCCTGGCCGGTGGCTCGTCCGGCTCTTCGCCCTGTTTCGGCGGCGCCGGATCGGCATCCAGATCCTGCCGCGCCAGCAGCTTCAGGCCGGCCAGCACCAGCAGGCCGTGCGACAGGGCAAGGGCAAAGTAATCGACCATCGTGGCAGCGGCTTAGCAGCGCGGAGTTGACGGCGCGTTAAGCCTTGTTGCCCTAGAAGATCGGGCCATGACCCGGATCCTCCACGTCCTCGATCACTCGCTGCCGCTGCACAGCGGCTATACCTTTCGCACCCGCGCGATCCTGAAAAGCCAGCAGGCCGCCGGGCTGGAAGTGCGCGGGATCACCGGGCTGCGCCACACCGGCGAGGGGCCGGACGCGGAGGAAGCAGACGGCATCCTGTTCCACCGGACGCGGGGATCGGCGACCGGCCCGGCGGGCCTGCGCGAATGGCGCGAGATCAACCTGCTGGCCGATGCGATCGTCGCCCTGGCGCAAGACTGGCGGCCCGACGTGCTCCACGCCCATTCCCCGGCGCTGTGCGGCAAGGCCGCGCTGATCGCGGGCAAGCGGCTGGGCCTGCCGGTGGTCTATGAAATCCGCGCCTTCTGGGAAGATGCCGCCGTGTCCAACGGCACCGGCAGCGAAGGCAATCTGAAATACCGCCTGACCCGCGCACTGGAAAGCCACGTGGTTGCCGGTGCCGACGCGGTGGTGACGATCTGCCAGGGGCTGAAGGACGATCTGGTGGCGCGCGGGGTTGCGCCGGGCAAGATCACACTCAGCCCCAATGGGGTAGACCTGTCGCTGTTCGGCGAACCGGCGCCGCGCGACGAGGCCCTGGCGGAGCGGCTCGGGCTGGGCGACGGCCCGGTGGTGGGCTTCATCGGCAGCTTCTATGACTATGAAGGACTAGACGATCTGATCGCCGCCATGCCCGATCTGACCGCGCGGTTGCCGGGAGCGAAACTGCTGCTGGTCGGTGGCGGGCCGATGGAAGAGGCGCTCAAGGCCCAGGCCGAAGCCTCTGCCGCGCGGGATGCGATCCGCTTTGTCGGGCGGGTCCCGCACAGCGAAGTGGAGCGCTATTACGCGCTGGTCGATGTCATGGCCTATCCCCGCAAGAAGAGCCGCCTGACCGATCTCGTCACCCCGCTCAAGCCGCTGGAGGCCATGGCCCAGCGCCAGCTGGTCGCCGCATCCGACGTGGGCGGCCACCGCGAGCTGATCGAGGATGGCGTCACCGGCACCCTGTTCCCGCCCGACGATCCCGCCGCCTGCGCCCAGGCGCTGGCCGGCCTGCTCGGCGCGCCGGAACTGTGGGAGGCGCGGCGCAGCGCCGGCCTCGCCCACGTTGCGGAAAAACACAACTGGGCCCGCAACGTGCATCGTTATCACGATGTTTACCAAACCCTGTTAGCCCGAACTGTCGATTGCCCGGTGTCCGCCGCTGCCTGATGGCGGCGCAGCGCCGGGAGGGATAGTGAAAGGGATTGGCAGGCGTGGCCAAACAGAAGCGTAAACCGGCAAGCAAGCCGATCACATCGCACCAGCTGTTTCCGGCGGTCGTGGCGCTGTGGTTCGGGGCCCTGTTCGGCCTCGGCAGCCTGGCCGTGCGCCCCTCGCTGCTGGAATCGGTGGTCATGGCCAGCCGGATCGATCTGGTCATTCCCGCCGCCGCCCCGCCGCTGGGCGTGACTGCGCGGATCCTGGTTGCGCTGGTGCTGGCCGCAATCGGCAGCACGATCGGGCTGATCATTGCCCGCCGCCTGACCCGGCCCAAGCCCGAAGTGCGCGAGCGCAAGCGGACCAAGCTGGCCGACCGCGAAGAGGCCGCGCCGCGCTATACCAACCACCCGGCCTTTAACGAGGCCGAAGACGACGAGCCGGCTGGCGGCATCCTTGCCCAGCGCCGCCGAGCCCTGACCATCGAACACGACGAGGAGGACTTCGTGCCCCACGAAATGGCCCCGCTGCCTGGCGGCGCTCCGCAGATTCTGGATATCTCCAAGGTCGGCTTCGATGCTCCGCCGCCGCATGCCGCGCTCGATCTGGGGGCCTATCAGGCCGAGCCGGTGCGCCAGGAATTCCAGCCGCAGCCCGTGGCGGAAGCGCCCCCGCCAGCCGAACAGCCGGCCATGGTGGCCCCTGCCCCGGCTGAAGCGCCGCGCCAGATCTTCGGCCAGCCGGTCGACGGCGACCATATCGACCAGACCTTCGTCCAGGCCGCCGGGTTCAAGACGACCGTGTTCGACACCGAAACGCCCGAACCGCTGTTCCCGCCGCGCTTTGCCCAGAGCGAGCCTGCGCCGGAAGTGGCTGCCGCGCCCATGGCCGTGCCGCCGCGCTTCGGCGCCCCCGAAGCCGACCCGGGCGTGCCGCAGTTCACCGTGCCCCCGGCCCCGGCAGTCGAAGCCTTTGCCGTGCCGCCAATGGCCCCGGCTGCGTTCGCCGTCCCCGAGCCGGTGGTGGAACCCGCCCCTGCTCCAGTGGCGATGCCCGAACCGGTTTCGCCCCCGGCCGTTCCGGTTGCCATGACGCCGATCGCCGCGCCGCCGGAACCGCTGCCCAGCCCGGCCGGGCTCGGCATGACCGATCTGGCCAGCCGCCTCGCCGAATCGATGGCCCGCCGCCGCGCGGCCCGCGCCGCCGCTGCGGGCGGGGTCCCGGCACCGGTTGCAGCCGAACCGGCTCCGGTGGCAGAGGTCGCCCCGGTCCAGGCCGCAGCGCCGGTCATCCCGGAACCTGCGCCAGTCGCGGCGCCCGTGCCGCAAGCCTTCGCTGCTCCGTTTGCTGCTCCGTTTGCAGCGCCGGTCGAGCCGGAAGCGCCGATCCCTGCCCCCTTCGCGCCGTTTGCAGCGGCCAGCGCAGCCGAACCGGCACAGCCGGCGCCGGCCGCGCCCGCGCCGGTCGCCATTCCGGCGGCGATGCGCCCGCTCGACCTTGGCGGGTTCGAGGAAGAGGCCGAGCCGCTAAGCAGCCTGCTGCCGCCGCGCCATATTGCCATGCCCGCCGCTCCGCTGGCGACCGCCCCGGTGGCCGCACCGGAACCGGCTCCCTTTGCCATGCCCCAGGCCATCGCGCCCGAGCCTGAGCCGCAGCCCGAGCCGGAGCCGGCCGAGGATACGGCCGGCGAAGAGCCTGTGGCCGAGGACAAGTTCGGCTCGCTGCTGGGCGTGCCGATCCAGCCGGCCGGGCCGCGCGCCGGGCTGGTCCGGATCGAGGAACCCGAAGCCGACAGCGCCGAGATCGAACCGGTGGTGATCTTCCCCGGCCAGATGGCCCGCCCGCAGGCAGAAGAGGCCGCTCCGTTCCGCCGCTTCGATGCCCCGGCCAATGCCGAACAGGGCCAGCCGATCGCCGCCGACAATGCCGCGCCGGCCGTCGACCGCGAGGAAGCCGAGCGCGCCCTGCGCATGGCGCTTGCCAACCTGCAGCGGATGAGCGGCGCGGCGTAAGAACCCGCACCGGAACCCGATCCCGATCACTACATAGCTATGGGGCAGGACGCAGCCGCGTTCCTGCCCCTTTTCGCAGTTGCAAAAGACTGTTCCTGTCGCCATGGGAGAGGTCTGCGCAATTTTCGCTGCCTCTCGCGGCGGGGAATCTTGCGCTTAATTGCCGGAATTCTGCGACTTGCGCGGCCCGCGTGCACGAATCGCCGATTTCCGGCCGGTTTGACAGGATGGGACTATCGATGGGATTTCCGGCGCCTCAGGGCCTTTATGATCCGCGTAACGAACACGACGCCTGCGGCGTGGGCTTTGTCGCCCACATCAAGGGCGCCAAAAGCCATGCGATCGTAACCCAGGCCCTGGAGATTCTGAAAAACATCGACCATCGCGGGGCGGTCGGTGCGGATCCGCTGCTGGGCGACGGCGCCGGCATCCTGATCCAGATTCCCGACGCGCTCTATCGCCGCTGGGCCGATGCCGAAGGGCTGAAGCTGCCCCAGCCGGGCGACTATGCCGTGGCCATGTGCTTCCTGCCGCAGGACGAGGCGAGCCGCGAATTCATTGTCGGCATCTTTGAAAAGTTCATCGCCAAGGAAGGCCAGCGTCTGATCGGCTGGCGCGACGTGCCGGTGACGATCGACGGGCTGGGCGAAACGGTGAAGGCCGAAATGCCGGTGATCCGTCAGTGCTTTGTCGCCCGCGGCGACAATTGCGAGGATCAGGACGCGTTCGAGCGCAAGATCCTGGCGATCCGCAAGCAGACCCAGAACCCGCTGGCGGCGCTGGCCGAAAAGCATGGCCTGCCCGGCCTGACCGAGCTGTACATGCCCAGCTTCTCCAGCCGCACCGTGGTCTACAAGGGGCTGCTGCTGGCCACCCAGGTCGGCAGCTTCTATGACGACCTGCGCGATCCGGACTGTGTTTCGGCGCTCGGCCTGGTTCACCAGCGCTTTTCCACCAACACCTTCCCCAGCTGGAAGCTGGCGCACCCCTACCGGTTCATCGCCCACAACGGCGAGATCAACACCGTGCGCGGCAACGTCAACTGGATGAACGCGCGCCGCCGCACGATGGAAAGCGAGCTGCTGGGCGCGGACCTCGACAAGATGTGGCCGCTGATCCCGCACGGGCAGTCGGACACGGCCTGCCTCGACAACGCGCTCGAACTGCTGCTGGCCGGCGGCTACAGCCTGGCCCACGCGGTGATGATGCTGATCCCCGAAGCCTGGGCCGGCAACCCGCTGATGGATGCCAAGCGCCGCGCCTTCTACGAATACCACGCCGCGCTGATGGAGCCGTGGGACGGCCCGGCCGCCGTGGCTTTCACCGATGGCCGCCAGATCGGCGCGACGCTGGACCGCAACGGCCTGCGTCCGGCCCGCTTCCTGGTCACCGATGACGACATCGTGGTCATGGCGTCCGAAAGCGGCGTCCTGCCGATCAAGGAAGACAACATCGTCCGCAAGTGGCGCCTGCAGCCCGGCAAGATGCTGCTGATCGACTTTGCCGAAGGCCGGATCATCGAGGATGAGGAAATCAAGGCCAGCCTGGCCGATGCCGAACCCTATGAATCCTGGCTGGAAGCCGCGCAGTACAAGCTCAAGGATCTGGACCTGATCGAGCCGGAACTGGCCCAGCTGCCGGTCGAAACCACCAGCCTGCTCGATCGCCAGCAGGCCTTCGGCTACACGCAGGAAGACATTTCGAAGTTCCTGGAGCCGATGGGCCGCGATGGCGACGATCCGATCGGGTCGATGGGCACCGACACGCCGATCGCGGTGCTGTCCAACAAGAGCCGCCTGCTCTACGACTATTTCAAGCAGAACTTCGCCCAGGTCACCAACCCGCCGATCGACCCGATCCGCGAGGAACTGGTGATGAGCCTGGTTTCGATGATCGGCCCGCGCCCCAACCTGCTGGGCATGGAAGCCGGCACCCACAAGCGGCTCGAAGTCGATCAGCCGATCCTGACCAATGACGAAGTGGCCAAGATCCGCTCGGTCGAGGCGGCGCTGGACGGCGCTTTCCGGACCGAGACGATCGACATCACCTGGGATGCCAGGACCGGGGCCGATGGCCTGGAAATGGCGATCAAGGAAATGTGCTGGGCCGCGACCGAAGCGGTGCTGCAGGACAAGAACATCCTGATCCTGTCCGACCGCGCCCAGGGGCCGGACCGGATCGCCATGCCGGCGCTGCTGGCCACGGCCGCCGTGCACCATCACCTGGTCCGCCAGGGCCTGCGGATGCAGACCGGGCTGGTCGTCGAAACCGGCGAAGCGCGCGAAGTGCACCACTTCTGCGTGCTGGCGGGTTACGGCGCGGAAGCGATCAATCCGTACGTGGCCTTCGAGACGCTGGAAGAGATCCGCGTGAAGAAGGAGCTGCCGCTCGACGCCAAGACGGTGAAGAAGAACTACATCAAGGCGGTCGGCAAGGGCATCCTCAAGGTCATGTCCAAGATGGGCATCTCGACCTACCAGTCCTATTGCGGGGCGCAGATCTTCGACGCGGTCGGGCTGTCTTCGGCCTTCATCGACAAGTACTTCACCGGCACGGCGACCACGATCGAGGGGATCGGCCTGGCCCAGGTGGCCGAGGAAGCGGTGCGCCGCCACCAGGCCGCCTATGGCGACAACCCGATCTACAAGAACATGCTGGACGTGGGCGGGATCTATGGCCTGCGCCTGCGCGGCGAGGAACACGCCTGGACGGCCGAGAACATCGCCGCCCTGCAGCACGCGGTGCGCGGCAATGTGCCGGACAAGTACAAGGCCTTTGCCCAGTCGATCAACGACCAGTCGAGCCGGATGCTGACCATCCGCGGGCTGATGGAATTCAAGCCGGCCGACAAGCCGCTCGACATCAGCGAGGTCGAACCGGCCAGCGAGATCGTCAAGCGCTTTGCCACCGGGGCGATGAGCTATGGCTCGATCAGCTGGGAAGCCCACACCACCCTGGCGCTGGCGATGAACCGGATCGGCGGCAAGTCGAACACCGGCGAAGGCGGCGAGGATCCCAAGCGCTTCCAGCCGCTGGACAATGGCGATTCGATGCGCAGTGCGATCAAGCAGGTCGCCAGCGGACGGTTCGGCGTGACCACCGAATACCTGGTCAATGCCGACGACGTGCAGATCAAGATGGCCCAGGGCGCCAAGCCCGGCGAAGGCGGCCAGCTGCCCGGCCACAAGGTCGACAAGACCATCGGCGCGACCCGCCATTCCACCCCCGGCGTCGGCCTGATTTCGCCGCCGCCGCACCATGACATCTATTCGATCGAGGATCTGGCCCAGCTGATCCACGATCTGAAGAACGTCAACACCGGGGCGCGGATCTCGGTGAAGCTGGTGTCCGAAGTGGGCGTCGGCACGGTTGCCGCAGGCGTTTCCAAGGCGCGGGCGGACCATGTGACGATTTCCGGCTATGAAGGCGGGACCGGCGCTTCGCCGCTGACTTCGCTGACCCACGCCGGTTCCCCCTGGGAAATCGGCCTTGCCGAAACCCAGCAGACGCTGATCCTCAACAACCTGCGCAGCCGGATCTGCGTTCAGGCCGACGGCGGCCTGCGCACCGGGCGCGATGTGGCGGTGGCGGCGCTGCTGGGTGCGGACGAGTTCGGCTTTGCCACCGCGCCGCTGATCGCGGCCGGGTGCATCATGATGCGCAAGTGCCATCTCAACACCTGCCCGGTCGGCGTGGCGACGCAGGACCCGGTGCTGCGCGCGCGCTTCAACGGCCAGCCGGAACACGTGATCAACTACTTCTTCTTCGTTGCCGAGGAACTGCGCGCGATCATGGCCGAACTGGGCTTCCGCACCGTCGCCGAAATGGTCGGCCGGGTCGACCGGCTCGACATGAGGAAGGCGATCGACCACTGGAAGGCCAGCGGCGTCGATCTGTCGCGCATCCTCCACCAGGTCCCGCTGGGTGACAGCCCCTCGCTCGGCTGGAGCGAGACGCAGGATCACGGGCTGGACAAGGCGCTCGACAACGAGCTGATCGCGGCCGCCGCCGATGCGCTGGAGCGCAAGTCGGCGGTGGTGATCGAACGCAAGGTGATCAACGTCAACCGCACCGTCGGGGCGATGCTCTCGGGCGAAGTGGCGCGCCGTTATGGCCATGCCGGCCTGCCCGACAACACGATCAAGGTGAAGCTGACCGGGGTTGCCGGGCAGAGCTTCGGCGCCTGGCTGGCCCACGGCGTGACGCTCGACCTGACCGGCGATGCCAACGACTATGTCGGCAAGGGCCTGTCGGGCGGGCGCGTGATCGTCCGCCAGCCCACCCATGTCGAGCGCGAGGCAACGCAGAACATCATCGTCGGCAACACCGTGCTTTATGGCGCGATTGCCGGGGAAGCCTTCTTCAACGGCGTGGCCGGTGAACGCTTCGCCGTGCGCAATTCGGGCGCGGTCGCGGTGGTCGAGGGCTGCGGCGATCATGGCTGTGAATACATGACCGGCGGGGTGGTTGCGGTGCTGGGCAAGACCGGCCGCAACTTTGCCGCCGGGATGTCGGGCGGGATCGCCTATGTCTATGATCCCGACGGCACTTTCGCCCGGTTGTGCAACCCGGCGCAGGTCGATCTGCTGCCGGTTTCGGCCGATCGGGACGAGGAAGACGGTGCCGGCCGGCCGCAGCAGCGCACGCAGAGCGTCCACGACAACGGCATGGGCGATCCGCTGCGGCACGATGCCGAGCGGCTGAAAGTGCTGCTGGAACGCCACCACCTCCACACGGGATCGAAGCGCGCCCGCGAACTGCTCGATGACTGGGCCGGGACGGTGGGCAAGTTCGTCAAGGTGATGCCGCGCGACTATGCGAAGGCGCTGAAGCAACTCGAGGCCGAGCGGCTGGCTGCCGCTTCGGTGGCCGCGGAATAAGGGTCAGGAACATGGGCAAGGAAACCGGCTTTCTCGAGCTTGACCGCCAGGACCGCACCTATGCGGATCCCAAGGAGCGGCTGAACCACTACAAGGAATTCGTCATTCCGCATTCCGAACCGGCGCTGAAAGCGCAGGCTTCGCGGTGCATGAACTGCGGGATTCCCTATTGTCACAACGGCTGTCCGGTGAACAACATCATCCCGGACTGGAACCACCTGGTCTATGAAGGGGACTGGCTGAATGCGCTGGAAGTGCTGCATTCGACCAACAATTTCCCCGAGTTCACCGGCCGCATCTGCCCCGCCCCGTGCGAGGCCAGCTGCACGCTGAACCTGATCGACCAGCCGGTCACGATCAAGAGCATCGAATGCGCGATCGTCGACAAGGGCTGGGAGAACGGCTGGATCTCGCCGCAGATCCCGGCCAAGCGGACCGGCAAGTCGGTTGCCGTGGTCGGCTCCGGCCCGGCCGGGATGGCCGCCGCGCAGCAACTGGCCCGCGCAGGGCATTCGGTGACGGTGTTCGAAAAGAACGACCGGATCGGCGGCCTGCTGCGGTACGGCATTCCGGACTTCAAGCTGGAGAAGCACCTGATCAACCGCCGCGCCGTGCAGATGGAGGCCGAAGGGGTCGAATTCCGCACCTCGACCGAAGTCGGCGTCGACATCTCGATCAAGAGCCTGAAGGAAAACTTCGACGCGATCGTCCTGTCGGGCGGCGCGGAAGAGCCGCGGCGGCTCGACATTCCGGGGGCGGAACTGCCCGGCGTGCGGCTCGCGATGGAATTCCTGACCCAGCAGAACAAGCGCAACGCCGGCGATGACGAACTGCGCGCCGCCCCGCGCGGCTCGCTGCTGGCCACCGGCAAGCACGTGGTGGTGATCGGCGGCGGGGACACCGGCAGCGACTGCGTCGGCACCTCCAACCGCCAGGGCGCGGCCTCGGTCACCCAGATCGAGATCATGCCGCAGCCGCCGGAGAAGGAAAACAAGCTGCTGACCTGGCCGGATTGGCCGCTCAAGCTGCGCACCTCGACCAGCCACGAGGAAGGGGTGGAGCGCGACTGGGCGATCCTGACCAAGCGCGTCGCGGGCAAGGACGGACAGGTCACCGGCCTGGAATGCGTCCGGGTCGAATGGGTCGACGGCAAGATGCAGGAGATCTCCGGCAGCGAATTCACGCTGAAGGCCGATCTGATCCTGCTCGCCATGGGCTTCACCGGCCCGCGCAAGCCGGGCCTGCTCGACCAGTCGGGCGTGGCGCTGGACGGCCGCGGCAACGTTGCCGCCAACACCACCGACTACCGGACCAGCGATCCGCAGATCTTTGCCTGCGGCGACATGCGCCGGGGGCAGAGCCTGGTCGTCTGGGCGATCCGCGAAGGCCGCCAGGCCGCCCGCGCGGTCGACGAGGCGCTGATGGGGGCGAGCCAGCTGCCGCGCTGACGGCAACTGGCGCTCCCAGCTAGATCCGGGCCGGCATGAACCCGCGCCGGCTGATCAGTCCGGCCGAGATCAGGACCGCCAGCATGGCCACCGGCGCGATCTCGCTCAGCGTGATCGGCACCCGCAGCAGCGGATTGCGGTACATTTCGGCAAAGCCCTCCATCTCGGCCCGGAAGGCGGCCACTTCGGCCGCGCTGGCGCCGCTCGCCTGTTTGTCGGCCAGGGCCTGGGCCATGTATTCGGCCATGAAGCGGTTGTCGGTGGCCCAGATGTACAGCTCCCACCCGATCACATAGAACAGGCAGGCAATCGCGGCGATGCCCAGCCCCACGCCGAAGGCCGACCAGAACCGGATCACTCCGCCACGGTCCTCGTCGCGAAAGCGCTTCACGCCAACGAAGACCAGGCTCATCGCGATCAGCATCGAGAGATAGCCGAGCGCCATGCCCAGCGTGCCGTGATCGCTGGCCAGCCCCATCGACAGGGCCAGCAGGGCCAGTTCGATCGTCCCGGCAATCGCGCCGTAGGTCAGGATGATCCGCCGCATTGTCATTCTCCCCTCAGTGGTGAAGGCCCCGGCCTATGGCGATTCGCCGCCGCAGCCTATCACCCGAACGGGTGACCGGGACCGTCTCACCCGATCCTACGGCAGCAGATCCAGCATGCGGGCCTTATGGATCGCCTCGGTCCGGGTCTGCGCCTCCAGCTTTTCAAACAGGCGCGCGACGTGGGTCTTGACCGTGTTGGGCGAGATTTCCAGCTGCCGCGCAATCACCTTGTTCGAATGGCCCTCGGCCAGCAGGTCGAGCACTTCGACCTCGCGGGGGCTGATCCCGAGGCTGGCCAGCGCGGCCTGGTTGCGGCGATAGTCTCCGCGCGGGCGCGGCGCGAGCCGGTTGCCCAGCCAGATCCCCAGCCCGGCGAACAGCAGGGCCACGCACAGCACGTAGAGCGAGGTGGCAAGGCCGCGCGTCTCGTGCCGCCAGTCCAGCCACTGGGTCAACAGGGCCAGCGCTGCCAGCGCCGCACCATAGGTCAGGATCAACCGGGCCATGGCCGCCATGTCTGGCACGCAAGTGCGCCGGCCTCAACCATTTGAGACCGGCGCACCGCGGGGGGCTTCGGGAAGCTTATCGGTTGAAGGCGAAGCGGCCGGGGCCGAAGGCGGCGAGTTGCAGCAGGCCGCCGGCGATCGCCAGGTTCTTCAGGAAGTGGATCATCTGGTTCTGATCGGCAAACTGGGCGTGGAAGAACACCGCCGCGATCACGCTGAACCCGGCCAGCGCAAGGGCGACGATCCGGGTCCGGAACCCGACGATCAGCACGATCCCGCCAACCGTTTCGAGGATTGCCGCGCCCCAGGCGGCCAGCACCGGCGCGGGCAGCCCGGCCGAGGCGACATAGGCGGCGGTTCCGGCCGGATCGGCCAGCTTGCCCAGCCCGCTCAGCAGGAAGATCAGGGCCAGCAGGATCCGCCCGGTCAGGGCCAGGGCATCGGCAGCAGGGGCGGCAGTGTTGGTGGCAGTCGTCATGGCTTCAGTTCCTTTCTTGGCTCGGTTCAGGCCGCGTCGACCAGCACCAGTTCGGCATCTTCCAGCGCGGTGATCTCCACCACGGTCTCATCGGTGATCGCCACTCCGTCGCGGGCATGGGCTTCGACTTCGCCGATCCGCACCCGCCCGGTGGCCGGCACCAGATAGAGGTGCCGCTCGGGCGAGGTTTCATAACGGACCGTCTCGCCGGCCCTGACCATGGCGCCCGCCACCCGCGCGCTGGCGTTGATCCGCAGGGCGTCTTCCTCTCCCGGCAAGCCGGAGGCGAGCACGGTGAAGCGGCCATCGCGCGCTTCCTTCGGGAACGGCCGGGTGCCCCAGCTGGGGGCGTGGCCGTGCCGGTCAGGCAGGATCCAGATCTGGAACAGGCGGCATTCCTCGCTCTCCAGATTGAATTCGGCGTGGCGGATGCCGGTTCCGGCGCTCATTACCTGCACGTCCCCGGCGGCGGTGCGGCCGGAATTGCCGAGGCTGTCCTTGTGGCTGATCGCGCCCTGGCGAACATAGGTGATGATTTCCATGTCGTTGTGCGGGTGCGGCGGAAAGCCGGACTGGGCGGCGATCACATCGTCGTTCCAGACCCGCAGCGCGCCCCATTGGACCCGCTCCGGCTCGTAATAGCTGGCAAAGGAAAAGTGGTGATGGGCATCGAGCCAGCCGTGGTTGGCGGCGCCCAGCGTGGCAAAGGGACGCAGTTCGATCATCGGGTTTCTCCAGGTCGCAGGGCCTTGGGGCCGTGCTGTTGCAGGCCAGATAGGGCTTGGCACTTCATCATGTAACTGCGATAAAATAGGTTCAAACGTTCAGGATATTCGAACATGCAGCTTGGCCAGCCCTCGATCGACCAGCTCCGCATCTTCCTCGCCGTGGTCGATGAAGGCAGCTTCGGCGGCGCGGCACGGCGGATGGGCCGGGCGATTTCGGCCATCAGCTATGGCGTGGCCCAACTGGAAGCCATGCTGGCCGTCAAGCTGTTCGAGCGCGAGGGATCGCGCCGCCCCGAACTGACCGCCGCGGGGCGCGCCCTGCTGCCTTCGGCCCGCGCCGTGGCGGACGACATGGACGCGCTGCTGGCCAAGACCCGCGACCATCACCAGGGGCTGGAGGCCGAACTCAGCCTGGTGATCGACGTGATGTATCCCCCCGCCGTGCTGGCCGCGCTGCTCAAGGATTTTACCCGGGCCTTTCCCACGGTCGACCTGCGGCTGCATATCGAGGCGCTGGGCGGGGTGCCGGCCATGCTGCTGGACGGGCGCGCCGAACTGGGCGTGGCCGGGCCGATGCTGGGCGACTTTGCCGAACTGGAGCGCAGCGTGATCGGCGCGGTCGATCTGGTGCCGGTGGCCGCGCCCGACCATCCGCTGGCCCGGATGAAAGCGATCCCGCCCGGCACCGCCCGCCAGCACCTGCAACTGGTGCTGAGCGACCGTTCCCCGCTGACCGAGGGACGCGAGTTCTCGGTCACGGCGGCGCGGACCTGGCGGCTGGCCGATCTGGGCGCCAAGCACGCGCTGCTGCTGGAAGGGATCGGCTGGGGCAACATGCCGCGCAGCCTGATTGAGGGCGATCTGGCCGCCGGGCGGCTGGTGCCGCTGGCCGTGCCGGAAGATCCGGGGATCGCCTATACCTTCACCCTGCTGTGGCGGCGCGATTGCCCGCCCGGCCCGGCCCGGCAATGGCTGCATAATGCCTTGGCAGACCGGCTCTGTCCGGCCAAGGCGGGCGTGCTGACGGAGAACCTGCCTTGAAGATCGCTTTCCTTGCCTGCCCCGCCACCCTCCCCGGTTCCCCCACCCGCCGCCCCGACGCCTTCGAGCACGATCTGCTGTTCGATGCCCTGAACGCGGGCCTGGCGGGCCGGGCCGAACTGACCGGGATCGACTGGCGCGCGCCCATGGCCGAACTGGCGCGGTTCGACCTCGCCTATCTCGGCACGCCCTGGGACTATACCGAGGCCAAGGACGAATTCCTGGCCCGGCTGGAGGCGCTGGAGGCAGCCGGAGTGACGGTGTGCAACCCGGTCGAGGTGATCCGCTGGAATGCCGACAAGCTCTATCTGAAAGACCTTGCCGCGCGCGGGGCGGTGACAATCCCGACACTGTGGCCCGAAAGCGCCGGGCCCGGGGACGTGGCGCATGCCTTTGACCATTTCGGCTGCGACCGGGTGGTGGTGAAGCGCCGGGTCGGCGCGGGCGCGGTGGGGCAGGACAGCTTTACCCGCGCTGCCCCGCCCCCGGCCGGCTGGCGGATCGACCAGCCGGCCATGATCCAGCCGTTCCTTGCCGCAATCCAGCAGGAGGGCGAGCTGAGCTTCATCTTTGTCGGCGGCGCGTTCAGCCACGCCCTGGTCAAGCAGGCGGCAGAGGGGGACTACCGCATCCAGTCGCTCTACGGCGGGCGCGAAGTTCCGCTCGACCCTTCCCCCACCGACCGCGCCGCGGCCGAAGCGGTGATGGCCATGCTGCCGTTCGCTGAGCCGCCGCTCTATGCCCGGATCGACATGGTCCGGCTGGACGATGGGGCGCTGGCGGTGATCGAGGCGGAACTGATCGAACCCTATCTCTATCCCGAGCAAGGGCCGAAGTTCGGCGGGCTGCTGGCCGATGCGATGCTGGCGCGGCGGGGGTAGGCGTCATCCCGCTTTCCTACACCCCGCGCCCCGTGCGATGATCCGCGCATGATGACCGCCCGCCACGCCCGACCTGAACTCCGCAGCAAGGTGACACTGGGTGACACAAGGTGACACGGGGTGACGCAGATTGTTTTTCTTGTCCTGAACCCTGTGAACTTTGTCAGGTTCGGTTGCCAAGGCAGCCCACAGCAGGCACGATGATTCCATGACCGACACCGCAGACCTTGCCGCTTTCCGCGCCGAAGTGCGCGCCTTCCTGGCCGAGAGCCTGACGCCCGAACTGGCGCGGGCGGGACGGCGGGCGACTTCCGTCTTTGCCCATCCGGATCACTCGATTGCCTGGCAGAAGATCCTGACCGCCAAGGGCTGGGGCGCGATCGACTGGCCGGTGGAATATGGCGGGACCGGCTGGAGCCCGATGCAGAAGTACATCTTCTCGGCCGAATGCGCCCGCGCCGGTGCGCCCAACCTGCTGCCGCAGGGCCTCAAGATGGTTGCCCCGGTGCTGATGCATTATGGCTCTGACGAGCAGAAGGCGTTCTTCCTGCCCCGCATCCTGTCGGGCGAGCATTACTGGTGTCAGGGCTTTTCCGAGCCGGGTTCGGGATCGGACCTCGCCTCATTGAAACTGAAGGCCGAGCGCGACGGGGACCATTACGTCCTCAACGGGTCGAAGATCTGGACCACCCACGCCCACTTCGCCAACTGGATGTTCGCGCTGGTCCGCACCAGCAACGAAGGCAAACCGCAGGCCGGGATCAGCTTCGTGCTGATCGACATGGCCACGCCGGGGCTGAAAGTCGATCCGATCATTTCGCTGGCCGGAGAGCACGAGCTCAACCAGGTGTTCTTCGACAATGTCCGCGTGCCGGTGGCCAACCGGCTGGGCGAGGAGAACGACGGTTGGTCGGTCGCCAAGTACCTCCTGACTTTCGAGCGCGGCGGGCGCTATGCCCCCGGCCTGTTCGGCCAGCTGGCCAAACTGGCAGAGGAAGCGCCCGAGGACCCGGTGCTGCGCGAACGGCTGCGGCGCGAGGCGGTGACGCTGGAAGCGCTGGAAGCACTGGAGCTGAAATCGATCGGCGCAAGCGGGGCCAAGGCGGCGCTCTATGCCTCGGTGCTGAAAGTCCAGGGGACCGAAGCGGCGCAGCGGATCGACACCCTGGCCTGCGAGATTGCGGGCCTCGCCGGCTGGGCAATTGCCGACGGGCAGAGCCCGGACCTCCTCGCCACGGCCCTGCCGCGCTACCTCAACGGCCGTGCGGCGACGATCTATGCCGGATCGAACGAGATCCAGCGCGACCTGATCTCGCGGGCGGTGCTGGGTTAGGGGGAGCGGGCCGGTGTTGCCCTGTTTCAGCCGCGCTGAAACAGACTAGGCCGCGTGACGGGCCAGATGCACGCTCTTTGAACCCAGCGTGGCGGCAATCGCCAGGCCGCGCTTGAACTGGCCGCCCAAGCTCAGCTCCTCGGTCACGCCCATGCCGCCGTGGAGCTGGACCGCGCCTTCGCCGACGGTGCGCACCGCGTCGATCGTCTCGACCACGGCGGCGCTGACCGCGTGGCCCCAGCCGTCCGTGCCTTCGGCCAGGATCGCGCGCTCGGTCAGGCCCTCGGCCTTGAGCAGGGCCATCTGCATATCGGCGAGACGGTGGCGCAGGACCTGGAAGGTGGCAATCGGCACGCCGAACTGCTTGCGCTGCTGCAGGTAGGCGGCGGTATCGCGGACCATCCGGTCCATCAGCCCGGCCGCTTCGGCACAGAGCGCGGCATTGCGGGCATCGAGCGCCCAGCCGCGCGCGGCGGCGGCATCCGCGCCTTCGGCCAGCACGGCATCGGCCTCCAGCCCCGCGCCGATGCTGAGGTCTGCCGTCACGCTGCCGTCCATCATCGCCCGCTGGCGCCGGGACAGGCCCGGAGCCGAGGCCGCGACCAGCAGGGTGCGCGTCTCTCCGGCCAGCACCAGCCAATCGGCATCGGCTGCTCCGGCGACCAGCGGCACCTCGCCGGCATCGCCCATGGCCAGCGCAATCCGTGCCTCACCCATGGCCAGCGCGCCGAGCAGGCCGTGATCCGGCGCAAGCCGGGCGAGCAGCGCCGTGGCAAGGTGATGCGCCAGCCAGTCCGACGCGGCCAGCGCCGGGCCGAGCTCGGCCATGATCGCCGCCCGCTCGATCGCGCCGCCGCCCACGCCGCCCGCTTCCTCGGGCACGCCGACGGCCATCAGGCCCAGTTCGGCAAGGCCGGCAAAGGCGGGCTTCGGGTGATCGGCAAGGTAGCGCTGCACGCTCTGCTGCAGCAGGGTCGCGGTGTCGGTCAGGGGAAGTTCGAGAGCCATGGGAGCCACCTTGCCGCGATCAGGGCCGCCAGTCCACTCCCCCGCGCCCCTGCGCTTCCAGAAAGGCATTGGCCTGGCTGAAGTGGCGGCAGCCCAGGAACCCCGAATGAGCCGAGAGCGGGCTGGGATGCGGTGCGGTAAGGACGAGGTGGTGGCTGTTCACCAGCCCCGGCACGCTGAGCGCCTTCTTGCGGGCATGGCTGCCCCACAGCAGGAACACGCAAGGCTCCGCCTTGGCGGCGACGGCGGCGACCACCGCGTCGGTGATCTCCTCCCAGCCCCGCCCCTGGTGCGAGGCCGGCTGGCCCTGCTCCACCGTCAGCGCGGCATTGAGCAGCAGCACGCCTTGCCGCGCCCAGTTCGTCAGGTTGCCGTGCGCCGGGCGCGGCAGGCCCAGGTCGGCTTCCAGTTCCTTGTAGATGTTGACCAGACTGGGCGGCACCCTGACCCCGTCCTGCACCGAGAACGACAGGCCGTGCGCCTGCCCCGGCCCGTGATAGGGATCCTGGCCCAGGATCACGACCTTCACCGCGTCCAGCGGGCACAGCTCCAGCGCCGCCAGCCGGGTGCCGCGCGGCGGGTAGATCGCCTTGCCGGCAGCCTCCTCGGCGGTCAGGAACCCGCCCAGCGCCCGCGACCTGGGCGTCTGCAGCACCGGTTCCAGCACCGCGCGCCAGCTTTCGGGAACCGCATCGGATCGGGTCACTTGCATCTCTCCGGCATTGCGGGGCTTTCCTACCCGCTCGGATCAGCCTAAGCACCTTGTCCCATGGCAGTCTATCTCCACGAAGAAGATCTCCCCGCCGGGGTCCTCGCGCCCGGCCCGGTGGCGGTCGATACCGAAACCATGGGGCTTCACACCCACCGCGACCGGCTGTGCCTGGTCCAGATTTCCGACGGCCAGGGCGATGAGCATCTGGTCCGCTTCGGCCCGGGCTCAAGCTTTGACGCACCAAACCTGAAAGCCGTGCTGGCCGATCCGGCGCGGGTGAAGCTGTATCACTTCGCCCGGTTCGATCTGGCCGCGATCGAGCATTACCTTGGCGTTATTGCCGCACCGGTGTTCTGCACCAAGATCGCCAGCAAGCTGGTGCGCACCTATACCGACCGGCACGGCCTGAAGGATCTGGTCCGCGAACTGCTGGGCAAGGAACTGTCCAAGCAGCAGCAGTCGAGCGACTGGGGCGGCGCGGATCTGAGCGAGGCGCAGCGCGAATACGCCGCATCGGACGTGCGCTATCTCCACGCCATGCAGGTGATCCTGGCCGAGCGGCTGGAACGCGAACACCGCGCCGAAGTGGCCCAGGCCGCGTTCGATTTCCTGCCCTATCGTGCCCGGCTGGACCTGATGGGCTGGCCGGACAAGGACATCTTCAGCCACGAAGCCTGAGTGATGATGGATCACCGGCCCGCTCCCCCTGTCCAAGCGGAAACCCCATGACCGAAGCCGCCGACATCATCCGCGACAAGCGCCGCCACTGGGCCGCTCCCGGGGGATCGCACGATCGCAAGGTGCGGATCCTGGCGCGCTGGCTGCCGGGGCTGGTCGGCGTGGTGGCGGCGGCGATGATCGTCGGCCCGCTGTTCACCGAAGGCGAACTGTCGTTCCTGCTCGATCGCAACAAGGTGGCGGTGACCGAGGAACGCCTGCGCGTGACCAATGCGATGTACCGGGGCGAGGACGGCCAGGGCCGGCCCTTCACCGTCACTGCCGGCAGCGCCGTGCAGGTTTCCGCGCGCGAGCCGGTGGTGAGGATGGAAAACATCGCCGCGCGGATCCGGCTGAGCGACGGCCCGGCCGAGCTGACGGCGGCGCGCGGGGCTTATGACTATTCCGCCCAGACCGTCCAGGCCGACGGTCCGGTGCAATTCACTGCCGCCGATGGCTACCGCCTGTCGACCGCCAATGTCCTGATCGATCTGCGCCAGCGCAAGGTATGGGGCAGCGGCGGGGTCAGCGGCGCGGTTCCGGCTGGCACTTTCAGCGCCGACCGGGTAAGTGCCGACCTTGATAGCCGCGTCCTGATGCTTGACGGCAATGTCAGGCTGCGGATCGACCAGACCAGCTTCAGGATTCCCCGATGACCAAGGCCCCGCACCCCGTCCGCAGTGTGAAGGCGATCGCGCTGCGTTCGCTGCTGGGCGGCTTTGCCCTGGGCACGGCGGCGTTGCTGGCGCTGGCCCCGTCGAATGCGCAGGTGTTCGAAGGCCACAACAGCGACGCCCCGGTCAATGTCGCGGCCGATCACGGCGAGCTGCAGGGCAAGGCCAACCGCGCGATCCTGGCCGGCAACGTTGTGATCAGCCAGGGCGACCTGACCCTGCGCGCCGGGCGCACCACGCTGGCCTTCTCCACCGAGGGCGGCGGGTTCAAGATCCACCGGCTCGACGCGGTCGGCGCGGTTCGCATCCAGCGCGGCAACCAGAGCGCGGCAGGCGATGTCGCGATCTATGATTTCGACCGGCGGCTGATCACCCTGTCGGGCAATGTCACCCTGCAACGCGGGACCGACCGGCTGAGCGGCGGGCGGCTGACGATCGATCTCGATTCGGGCCTGTCGACGCTCGATGGCCGGGTCGGTGGCGGATCGCCGGCGCTGGGCGGTGACAGCGGGGCAACCCCGCGCGGCGGGCGGATCACCGGGACCTTCTCGGTTCCCAAGCGCGGCAATTGAGCCCGGCCATGGACCTGCCGGAACTGCGGCGCGTCCTGCTTGACCTGACCGGCCCGGATGCCCCGGTGCCGGACCTGACAGCCGCCGACTGGGCCGAACTGGACCGGATCGCCGCGCAGCACCGCCTGCAACCGCTGCTGCACAGCCTGCATCGCGGCAAGGCCGGAGTGCCAGCCGAAATAGCTGAAGCCTGGCAGGCCGCGCACCGTTTCCATGCCATGCAGGCCATGGTCCAGCGTGCCGAACTGGTGGAAACCTGCGCGATCCTGGCCCGCGAGGGGATCGCGGCCGTGGCCCTTAAAGGGGCCTGGCTGGCAGCGCGGGCCTATCCCGATCCGGCCTTGCGGCCGATGCGCGATATCGATCTGCTGGTGCCGCAGGCCGATGTCATCCGCGCCTTCGAAGCGCTGCAGGCGGCCGGCTATTGCCAGGCCGAGGCAAGCGAACTGACGCTGGACGCGATTGTCCGGATCGACAAGCACATGCCCCCGCTGACCGCGCCGCGCGGGACCATGATCGAATTGCACCACCGCCTGTGGGAACGCGATGGCCGGCTTGACCACGCCAGCCCGACCGCCAGCGAGGCGGACGTGCTGGCCCGTGCGATCCGCGGGGAAGACGGGATCGGCTATCCGGCGGCGGAAGACCTGCTGGGCCACGTGATTGTCCATGCGGTCTATTCGCACCGGCTCGATGTCGGGCCGCTGGTGCTCAGCGATGTCGAGCATCTGCTGCGCGCCGCGCCGGTTGACTGGGCCCGGTTCTGGGCCGCAGCCGATGCCAACCACTGGCGCGACGGGGCGCGGCTGATCCTCGAACTGGTTGGCCGCTACCGGCCCGGCGTGTGGATCGATTTCAGCGCCGATGCCGGACCGCCTGCACCGCCGGAACTGCTGGAAGCCGCGCCCGATCTGCTGCTGCAGGACCTGGCTACCCGGGCCAGCGCGGGGCTAGCCGCCAAGACGATCAAGCAGGGTCCGGCGGGCCTTGCCGAGCGCATCACCGGACGCCGCAAGGTGGCGGGTGAGGCCGTGGTCACCCGTGCCGCGACCGGCCCCGGCGGCATGCTGGGCTGGGCCGGATCACGCACCCTGCGGTCCTTGCGCGAACTGGCCCGTGCCGACGTGCGCCGCCAGTCGCGCCAGCTGGCCGCGCTCAGCCAGTGGCTTGACCGGTGAAGGGCCGCCGCGTCCTGATCGTCGGGCTCAACTATGCGCCCGAACCGGTGGGGATCGGTCCCTACAGCCAGGGCTTTGCCGAAGCCCTCGCCGCGCGCGGCGCGCGGGTCACGGTGGTGGCAGGCAAGCCCTATTATCCCAAGTGGCGGGTCGATCCGGCATTTGCCGGAGGGGGCTGGCGACATTCGGTCGAAGGCGGAGTCTCGATCACGCGTTGTCCGCACTATGTGCCGGCCGAACCGAGCGGGCTGAAGCGGATCGTGCACCTGGCCAGTTTCGCCCTGTCGGCGCTCGGGCCGGCGCTGCGCGCGGCGCTGCGGCCGAAGGCGGAGCGGCCGGAGATCGTCTTCACCGTCGCTCCGGCGCTGCTCGGCGTGATCACCGCCTGGCTGGCTGCGAAAGTGGCCGGGGCGCGGCTGTGGATCCATGTCCAGGACTTCGAGGTGGAAGCGGCGCTAGCCACCGGGCTGATGGACGATTCCCGCCTGTCCGCACGGCTGGCCCGCTGGGTCGAGGCGACGTTCCTGAAGCTGGGCGACCACGTTTCCACGATCAGCCCGCAGATGTGCGCCAAGCTGGTCGACAAGGGCGTTGCCCCGGCCCGGGTGTTCGAAATGCGCAACTGGTCCGATGCGCGGTTTGCCCCCGATCCGGAGGGAGCCGCGGCGGTGCGCGCCGAATGGGGCCTGACCGGCAAGGTCGTGGCGCTTTATTCCGGCAACATCGCCCGCAAGCAGGGTATCGAGATCCTGGTCGAGGCGGCCCGGTTGCTGCAGGACCGGGACGACATCGCTTTCGTGATCTGCGGCGAAGGGCCGAACCGCCAGCCGCTCGAGGCGCTCGCCGCCGGCCTGGCCAACGTCCAGCTGCACGATCTGCAACCGGCGGAGAAGATGGGTGCCATGCTGACCATGGCCGATCTGCACCTGCTGCCCCAGATTGCCGGGGCGGCCGATCTGGTGCTGCCATCCAAACTCACCAACATGCTGGCCTCTGGCCGCCCGGTGGTGGCGACGACCGAGCCGGGCACCGGGCTCTATGCCGAAGTCGATGGCTGCGGCACGATCACTCCGCCCGGCGATGCCCCGGCGCTGGCGGCGGCCATTGCCGCGCTGGCCGACGATCCCGCGCGCCGCGCAATGCTGGGCGAAGCCGCCAGCGCGCGGGCCGCGCAGCGTTGGCGCAAGGATCCGATCATCGACCGCGCGGCTGCAGCGGTCGGGCTCGATCAGGCCTCTCGCTTGAGCTCGTAAAGCAGGTCCAGCGCCTCACGCGGGGTCAGGGCGTCGACATCGAGCGCGGCGAGCCGCTCACGCAGGGTGTCGACCACCTCCTCGGGCGCGGCGGCAGCGGCAGCGAACAGCGGCAGATCGCCAAGGCCCGCCGCCAGCCCGCCGGTTTCGGCCCGCCCTTTCTCCAGCCGCTCCAGCACGGCCCGCGCCCGCGCCACCACTGGGGCCGGCACCCCGGCCAGCTTGGCCACGGCGAGGCCATAGGACCGGTCGGCCGGCCCTTCGGCCAGTTCGTGCAGCAGCACCAGATCGCCCTGCCACTCGCGCGCGCGGACGTGGTGAAGCGACAGCGCCTCGCAAGTCTCCGCCAGCCGCGACAGCTCATGGTAATGGGTCGCGAACAGGCAGCGGCTGCGGTTGACCGCATGGACCGCCTCGGCCACGGCCCAGGCCAGGGCGAGGCCATCATAAGTGGACGTGCCGCGCCCGACCTCGTCCAGGATCACGAAGCTGCGCGGCCCGGCCTGAGAGAGGATCGCGGCAGTCTCCACCATCTCGACCATGAAGGTCGAGCGCCCGCGCGCCAGATTGTCCGACGCGCCGACCCGGCTGAACAGGCGGTCGGTCAGCCCGACCACGGCCCGCGCGGCGGGCACAAAGCCCCCGGCCTGGGCCAGCAGCACGATCAGCGCGTTCTGCCGCAAAAACGTGCTCTTGCCGCCCATGTTCGGCCCGCCGACCAGCCACAGCCGGTCCGTTTCAGCGAGGCGGCAATCGTTGGCGACAAACCGCTCGCCCTTGGCCACGAGTGCGGCCTCGACCACCGGATGGCGGCCGCCCTCCACGTCCAGCACCGGGGCATCGACCACCTGCGGACGGCACCAGCCGCCCTCGGCGGCGCGCTCGGCCTGGCTGCAGGAAACGTCGATCCGGGCCAGCGCTTCGGCCGTCGCGGCGATGGCTTGGGCGGACTTGACCGCTTCGCCCACCAGTTCCTCGAAATGAGCTTCCTCGGCAGCCAGGGCATGGCCACCGGCCTCGGCGATCCGGCTTGCCTCCTCATGCAGGGCCAGCGCATTGAAGCGCACCGCCCCGGCCATGGTCTGACGATGGGTAAAGCCGCTGTCCGGGGCCATCAGCACATCGCCGTGACGGGCCGGCACCTCGACGAAGTAGCCCAGCACGCCGTTGTGGCGGATCTTCAGCGCGGCGATCCCGGTCTGGTCGCGGTACTTCGCCTCCAGTGCGGCAATCGCGCGGCGGGCATCACCGGACACGCGGCGCAGCTCGTCAAGGCCGTGGTCATAGCCCTCGGCAATGAAGCCGCCCTGGCTGCGCTCGGTCGGCGGGCTGGGCACCAGCGCGCGGGAGTAGAGATCGGTCAGCGCACCGTGGCCGGTCAGGCGCGGCAGCAGCGCATCGAGCAGGGCCGGACGGTCGGCCCTTGCCGCAAGGTGGTCGTGGATCCGCCGCGCCTCGGCAAGGCCGTCGCGCAGCTGGCCCAGATCGCGCGGGCTGCCGCGCCCGGCGACCACCCGGCCCAATGCACGGCCCAGATCGGGCAGGGCGCGCAGCACGGCGCGCAGATCCCCGCGCAGCAGCGGATCATCGTGCAGCCACTGCACCAGTGCCAGCCGCGCCTCGATCTCGTCCACGCCGGTCAACGGGGCGGAGAGATCCTCGGCCAGCAGCCGCGCCCCGGCGCCGGTGACGCAGCGGTCGACCGCCTCGACCAGGCTGCCCCTGCGGGTGCCCTGGCTGGATACCAGGATCTCGAGGCTCGCCCGGGTCGCCTCGTCCATCGCCAGATGGGCTTCGCCCGCGCGGGCCACCGGGGGCAACAGCAGCGGAAGCTTGCCGCGCCCGGCATGGTCGAGATAGGCGACCAACCCGCCGGCGGCCGCCAGCATCGCCCGGCTGAACCGCCCGAATCCCTCCAATGTGGCGACGCCATGCACCGCCCTCAGTCGCGCCTCGCCGCCATCGCTGGCAAAGTCCCGCCCCGGCCGGGGAATCGCGCCGTCGGGCGCCGCTTCCCAGCCTTCCGGGGCTACCACCTCGCTCGCCCCCAGCCTGGCCAGCGCGGCGCCAAGCTGATCGGGCCCGCATTCCTCCAGCTCCATCCGCCCGGTCGAAATGTCGCAGGCGGCGATCCCGCAGGTCCCGCGCACATCGCAAACCGCGGCCAGCACATTGGCGCGGCGCGGCTCCAGCAGGGCTTCCTCGGTCAGGGTACCGGCAGTGACGAAGCGGACGATGTCGCGCGCCACCAGCGCTTTCGATCCGCCGCGCTTCTTGGCCTGCTCGGGCGTTTCGACCTGTTCGGCAATCGCCACCCGGCAGCCGGCCTTGATCAGCCGCGCGAGATAGCCTTCGGCCGAATGGACCGGAACCCCGCACATCGGGATCGGCACGCCGAGATGTTCGCCGCGGCTGGTCAGGGCAATGTCCAGCACCTGCGCCGCAGTGCGGGCATCATCGAAGAACAGTTCGAAGAAGTCGCCCATCCGGTAGAACAGCAGGCAATCCCCGGCCTCGGCCTTGAGCGCCAGATACTGGGCCATCATCGGCGTGGTGCCGGAAGGGACGGAAGCGGCGTGCATCGCGCGGGATTAGCGACAAAATCGCCGATTCGGGAGGCTTGGCAGGCAATCTATCCCCTATCGCGCCGCGCCGGCATCCGTTAGGGCGAAGGTGATCTGCAGATTTGCCGGCGGGCCCGCTCCCCCGGCCCAGCCACCCACAGGGTATCCTCATCGGGTGGCTGGGCCGGGGGAGCGGGCCGGCCAGGCGCCGGAGAAAAAGCGTGGCCGAAGACATCACCCAGACCAACGAGAGCAATGTCCGTTTCACCGAGCGCGAAGCGCTGTTCTATCACAGCACCATCCGCCCCGGGAAAATCGAGATCATCGCATCGAAGCCGATGGCAACCCAGCGCGACCTGTCGCTGGCCTATTCGCCGGGCGTCGCCGTGCCGGTCCAGGCCATCGCCGACAATCCGGCCGATGCCTATGAATACACCGCCAAGGGCAATCTGGTCGCGGTCATCTCCAACGGCACCGCGATCCTGGGCATGGGCAATCTTGGCGCGCTGGCATCGAAGCCGGTGATGGAAGGCAAGGCCGTGCTGTTCAAGCGCTTTGCCGACGTCGATTCGATCGACATCGAAGTGGCGACCGAAGACCCGGACAAGTTCATCGAGGCGGTGGCCCTGCTGGAACCCAGCTTCGGCGGAATCAATCTGGAGGACATCAAGGCCCCGGAATGCTTCGTGATCGAGCAGGCCCTGCGCGAACGGATGAAGATCCCGGTGATGCACGATGACCAGCACGGCACCGCGATCATCGCCGCCGCCGGCCTCGTCAACGCCTGCTACCTGACCGGGCGGCAGTTCAAGGATGTGAAGGTGGTGGTCAACGGCGCGGGCGCATCGGCGCTGGCCTGCACCGCGCTGATCAAGTCGATGGGCGTGCGGCAAGAGAATGTCACCGTCTGCGACCGCAGCGGTGTGATCTATCGCGGCCGCGAGGGCGGGATGGACCAGTGGAAGAGCGCGCACGCGATCGACACCGCCGCCCGCAGCCTGGAAGAGGCGCTGGAAGGCGCGGACATTTTCCTGGGCCTGTCCGCCGCCGGCGCGCTGAAGCCCGAATGGGTGAGGAAGATGGCCGACAAACCGATCATCTTCGCCATGGCCAACCCGGACCCGGAAATCACCCCGCCCGATGCCAAGGCGGTGCGGCCCGATGCGATTGTCGCCACCGGACGGTCGGACTATCCCAACCAGGTCAACAACGTGCTGGGCTTCCCCTTCATCTTCCGCGGCGCGCTGGACGTGCGGGCCACCGCGATCAACGAGGAGATGAAGATCGCCGCCGCCAATGCCATTGCCGAACTGGCGCGCGAGACGGTGCCGGAAGAAGTGGCCGCGGCCTATGGCAAGAAGCACCAGTTCGGGCCGGATTACATCATTCCCGCGCCGTTCGATCCGCGGCTGATGGAAGTCGTCTCATCGGCCGTGGCCAAGGCGGCGATGGATACCGGCGTGGCGCAGAAGCCGATCGAGGATTTCGAGGGCTATCGCCACAGCCTGAAGGCCCGGCTCAACCCGACCACTTCGGTCCTGACCCAGGTCTATGAAACGGTGAAGAGCAATCCCAAGCGGATGATCTTTGCCGAGGCGGAGAACGAGATCGTGCTGCGCGCGGCGATCCAGTACCGCGATTTCGGATATGGCGAGCCGGTGCTGGTGGGCCGGACCGAACAGGTCAAGGCCAAGCTGGAAGAACTCGGGATCGACAAGGCCGACAGCTTCCATATCGAGAATTCGGCCGTCAGCGAGCATGTCCCGGCGATGGTCGAACTGCTGTACGAGCGGCTCCACCGCCGGGGCTTCCTGGAACGCGACGTTCGCCGCATGGTCAACCAGGACCGCAACGTGTTTGCCTCGCTGCTGCTCAAGCTGGGGATCGGCGATGCGATGGTGACTGGCATGACCCGCACCTTTGCCCAGACCATGCGCGAAGTGCGCCAGGTGCTCGATCCCAAGGAAGGCCAGCTGCCTTTCGGCGTGCACCTGATGATCGGTAAGAACTATACCGTGTTCCTGGCCGACACGACCGTCAACGAGCGGCCCGAGGCCGAGGACCTGGCCCGGATCGCCAAGGAAACCGCCGCCGTCGCCCGCCGCCTGGGCCATGAACCGCGCGTGGCCTTCCTGTCCTATTCTACTTTCGGCAACCCCCCGGGCCGCTGGCTGGAGCCGATCCGCGAGGCGGTGGCGATCCTCGATGCCGAGAACCCCGGTTTCGAGTACGAAGGCGAAGTGGCCCCCGATGCCGCGCTGAACCCGACGGTGATGAAGAACTATCCGTTCAGCCGCCTGTCGGCTCCGGCCAACGTGCTGGTCATGCCGGGCCTGCAATCGGCCAACATCTCGGCCAAGCTGCTGCGCGAACTGGCCGGCAATGCCACGATCGGGCCGATGCTGATCGGGATGGAAAAGCCGGTCCAGATCGCCCCGATGACCGCGATCGCGCCCGATGTGCTGACCCTGGCGGTGCTGGCTGCGGCGGGCGTGGCGGGGTAGGAAAAAGGGGGCGAGCCCGTCTTGCCCGCTCAGACCAGATTCGCCACCCAGGCGATGGCCATGGCCGAAGGGATGAAGATCGCCTGGGCCAGCATCGTCCCGGCCAGCCGGCTGAGCGACACCCAGATGATCGCGCGGCGGAACAGGGCGGCGTCCATCCGCCCCTCGACCACGTCGTCGGTCATCACCGACAGCTGCGGATCGATCACCGCGAACAGCAGGATGGTGGCAAAACCGTTGACCACAGCCGAGAGCTGCGCCGCGGTGACCCGGAACTCGGGATTGAGGTAACCGGCATAGAGCGAGGCCAGCACGCCCACTGTCAGCAGCGCCTGGGCCAGGGCATTCGCCGCCAGAACGCCCCATGAAACCCCACGGGTGCGGGTCAGTTCCCGGATGTTCTCGACCGAGGGCAGGGTCAGCGAATGGCGCACGGCCGAAAGACCGGCAGGCGAGGCGCTGCGCAGCACCAGCTTCGCGGTGGAACGGTTTTCCTGGAACCAGTCGATCGCGATGGCGAACAGGCGCTGGGCGGTCGGCACCAGCAGGATCCCGATCAGCACGGCGAGACTCGCGCTGGCCAGCACGATCCGGAAATCGTCGGCCAAGGCCTCACCCCCGCCCGAGGCCAGCCGCACTTCGATCCGCTTGGCCAGGAACGGTCCGAGGAAACTGTTGGACAGGCGACTGACCAGAACCAGCAGGTTGAACAGCGCGAAACTGAGCGCGATCCGTCCGGTGCGGATGCCGGCGATCCTTGCGGCATAGGCCAGGGCCCCGATCAGGTTGATGATCGCGGTCAGCAGGCAGATGAGCAGCAGCTGGCTATCCATGACAGTGCCAGCCTAGGCCGGTTGCCCCGCCTTTGACAGCGTCAGCCCCAAGCCTTCCACACCCCGAAGGCACTCGTCGCGGTCAACACCACGCCGACCAGCACCAGCATCGGCCTGGCCGGGATGTGCTTGGCAGCCCAGGCCCCCAGCGGCGCGGCAGCGACCCCGCCGATCAGCAGGCCCAGCGTGGCCCCGGCCACGTCGGCAAAGCCCAGATGATAGATGAAAGCCGCGCTGATCGTCAGGGTCAGGAAGAATTCGACCGAATTGACCGTGCCGACCACCTTGCGCGGGTCGGCCCCCTGGATCAGCAGGTTGGACGTGACGACCGGCCCCCAGCCACCCCCGCCAGCCGCATCGAGAAACCCGCCGAGCAGGCCGAGCGGCGCCACCACCTTGGCCGACCTGACCTGCGGCGGATAGCGCAGCCCGCGGTACAGCAGCATCAGCCCGATCAGGGTCAGGTAGGCAAGGACAAAGGGCTTCACCACATCGGCATGAAGCGAAGTCAGCACATAGGCCCCCAGAACGCCACCGATCATCCCCGGGATCAGCAGCCGGAAGAACAGCTTCCCGTCGATGTTGCCATGGAGCAGGTGGCTGAGCCCGGAAGTGGCGGTGGTGAAACATTCGACCACGTGGACCCGCTGCGATGCCTGGGCCGGAGGGACCCCGAGCACCCCGACCAGCAGGGTGTTGGAGATGACGCCGAAAGCCATGCCCAGCGCGCCGTCGACCAATTGCGCGGCGAAACCGACCGCAATGAATGGGAGCAGCAGGGCAAGATCGAATTCCATGGCGAATCGCGCTCCGTTTATCTCGACCTGATTGCTAGAGTTAGTTGTGCTGCAATGGCGAGAAAGTTTTTCAGTGTCGCGCCGAAGCGAAATTTTCCTGCGACCAGCACCCGCTCTGCGCTTTGCAGCTTGCGCACGGCGGCTGCGGGGGGAAAGGTCGGGGCCATGACCCAGCCGTTTCGCCCGCGCCGCTCCGCGCTGTACCTGCCCGCTTCCAACCCCAAGGCCCTGGCCAAGGCCCGGACCTTGCCGGCCGACGTGGTGATCCTCGATCTGGAAGATGCCGTGGCCCCGGAAAGCAAGGCAGAGGCACGCGCCATGGCGGTGGCCGCCGTGGCCGAAGGTGGGTTCGGCCAGCGCGAACTGGTGGTCCGCGCCAATGGCCTGGACACGGAATGGGGTGCGGACGATCTGGCCACCGCCGCAGTTGCCGGGCCCGATGCCGTGCTGGTGCCCAAGGTCAGCAGCCCGGCCGAAGTCCGCGCCTATGATGCCGAGCTCGCTTCCGCTCCGGCCCACACGCGGCTGTGGATCATGATCGAGACCTGCGCCTGCCTGCCCGTCCTGCACGATCTGGCGGCCTGCGCCGGCGATACGCGGCTGGCCGGTTTCGTGCTGGGCACCAATGACTTCGCCAAGGAAATGCGCGCCCGCCCGGGGCTGGCGCGAACGCCGTTCCTGCCGATCCTGACCATGGCTGTGGCCGCCGCGCGGGCCCATGGTCTAGTCGTGCTCGACGGGGTCTGCAACGAGTTCCGCGATCTGGACCGCTTCGCTGCCGAGGCTGCACAAGGGCTGGAATTCGGCTTTGACGGCAAGACCCTGATCCACCCTGACCAGATCGCGCCCTGCAATGCGGTGTTCTCACCCGATGCGGCCGAGATCGCCTGGGCCGAAGCGGTCGAGGCTTCCTTTGCCCTTCCCGAGAACGCCGGCAAGGGCGCGATCAAGGTCGATGGCAAGATGGTGGAACTGCTCCACCTCGATCAGGCCCGGCGGGTGCTGGCCGTGGCGGCCGCTATTTCCGGCGGAACCTGAAGTACCACACCTCATGCCCGTAGACGGTGCGGGCCTTGTGCTCATAGCGCGTTTCGGGCCAGCCGCCGGGGCGCTGCTGGAAGTCCTGCGGGCCTTCGATGACCCAGTCGAACTGATGGGCGTGACGCCGCATCACCATCAGCGCGTGACGGACATAGACCGCATGATCGGTCCCGAAGCGGAATTCCCCGCCCGGCTTCAACTTGGCCGCGAACAGATCGACCGGGCCGTCGTTCATCATGCGCCGCTTGGCATGGCGCGCCTTGGGCCAGGGATCGGGGTGCAGCAGGTAAAGCATGGTGAGGTGCCCGTCAGGTATGCGTTTAAGCACATCGAGGGCATCGCCGTGATGTATCCGAATGTTGCCCAAAGGCGGGTGCGCGCCGTGATCGCCAGAGACATGGACCAGCGCCTGGGCGACGCCGTTGATGAACGGTTCGGCCCCGATGAAGCCGTGGTCAGGCAGCATGTCGGCCCGCGCCGCCATATGCTCGCCCCCGCCAAAGCCGATCTCGAAATGCAGCGGGCACGGCTGACCGAACAGCAGCTCGGCGGTGACTTCACCCTCCTCGGGCACGGCAATCTGCGGAAGCAGCTGATCGACCAGCACCTGCTGCCCCTGCCGCAGCGGCTTGCCCTTGGCGCGGCCATAGAGGCGGTTGATCGTGGTCGGATCGCCGGGTTTGTATGCACTCATGCCCGCCCGATGGCAGGGGCGCGGCGGGCGGTCAATCGCCTGCCTCTGGATGGCAGCGACCGGGCCGGTCCGCGCACCGGGCAGACCACAAGAAAATTGGGATGGACGCCCCGCCAGGCTTGTGGTGAGCAAGGCCGATGACGCCACTCGATCGTTCACCCGGCACGCTTGCGTCCCTGACCGAGCGGGAGCTTGAGGCTCTGCGCCTGCTGGCCGCCGGGCACACGGTAAAGTCGATCGCGGCCACGCTGGGCCGCTCCGAAGCCTCGATCAACGAGCGCTTGCGCGATGCCCGGCGCAAGACCGGCGTCGGCAGCAGCCGGGAACTGGCGCGGCTGATCGACGCCCAGAAAATCTGGGACAGAAATATCGATCTGTCCGCTCCGCAATCATCCGGCAATCCTGCCACCGCACCCCACAGTCCGGGGCGCGGATGGCCGAAAGGATTGATTGCCATGTTTGTGACCCTGTCCCTTGCCGCCGGTCTGCTGATGACAGGAACCGGCACGCTGGTTGAACCGGCACCCACCCCCGCCGCCCAAGCTGTTCGGCCCGCAGCAGAACCGCTGTCCGGCAGTTGGTCGCTTGATGTCGCGCGGATCCCCGCCGAGGAACGCCCCCGCAGCGTCACGATTGCCTTCACCGTCTCGGCCGATGGCAAGTGGACCACCGTGGTCGATGTCATCGCGCCCGACGGAACCAGCCGCCGCGCAGTTTCGACCGCTGCTGCGGACGGGATCGCCGTTCCGGTCGGCGGCACCATGGGCAATATCGATTCGGTATCGCTGCGCCACCCGCAGCCCGATACGCTGGTCATGACCCTGGGCAAGAACGGCGCGCCGGTTTCGACCCGGGTCTATACCGTGTCGAAGGATCGCCGATCGATGACCGAAACGATCATCTGGGGCGGCAACACGATCCCGGGCATGGAGACTACGTACTTCAACCGGATCGACTGACCGACCGGTGATCCACAGCAAATGGCCCGCCTCCCATGGGGAAGCGGGCCATTCCGGTGACATCCGTTTCAGCGAAGGGTCAGGCCGCTTCGGCTTCCTCGCCCGGATCGCGCAGCACATAACCGCGGCCCCAGACGGTTTCGATGTAGTTTTCCCCGCCGCAGGCATGCGCAAGTTTCTTGCGCAGCTTGCAGATGAACACGTCGATGATCTTGAGTTCCGGTTCGTCCATCCCGCCATAGAGGTGGTTGAGGAACATTTCCTTGGTCAGCGTGGTGCCCTTGCGCAGCGAAAGCAGCTCGAGCATCGCGTATTCCTTGCCGGTCAGGTGGACCCGCGCGCCATCGACCTCGACGGTCTTGGCATCGAGGTTGACCGCCAGCTTGCCGGTGCGGATGACCGACTGCGAATGGCCCTTCGAACGGCGCACAACGGCGTGGATCCGGGCCACCAGCTCTTCACGGTGGAACGGCTTGGTGACATAATCGTCAGCCCCGAAGCCGAACGAGCGAACCTTCGAATCCATTTCGGAAATGCCCGAAAGGATCAGCACCGGGGTCTGCACCTTGGCAACCCGCAGCTTCTTCAGCACGTCGTAGCCATGCATGTCCGGCAGGTTCAGGTCCAGCAGGATGATGTCGTAGTCATAGAGCTTGCCCAGGTCCAAGCCCTCTTCGCCCAGGTCGGTCGAATAGACATTGAAGCCTTCGGTGGTCAGCATCAGTTCGATGGCCCTCGCCGTGGTCGGCTCGTCCTCGATCAGCAACACGCGCATGGGTTGGTCCCCTTTTCGCCCCGTTTTCGCGTTCAACAACTCTTCGGTAAGAGGTGTTGTCCGCCATTAACCATAGGACCAATGAAAGAGAAAGGTTAATTTCTCGTAAACGGCGGAATCGCGCGAGTCGTTTTGATCGATGCGCCAGTCGGATCCGCCACTGGCTTGGCCTGGCCGGCCCGTTCCCCCGGCCAGATGGCTGTCCCCCGGCACCGCCAGACGGATGAAATCGCTACCCCTCGATCACCCTGGTATGGGGATGATGCTTATCAAGGTGCCTGCGGATGATACGCAGGTTGCGGCTGTTGGACCGGTAAAGGAAATCGAACAGGTCACCCGCCACCGGCACCGCGCCGACCAGCGTATCGAACCCGACATTGCCCACCATCCGCGCCAGTTGCCAGCGTGACATGCCAAGGTTGCGCGCTTCCCAGACCATGTAGAGGCCCAGCGCCGCGGCAATCAGATCGCCAGCCACCGGGATCACCCCCAGCATGGCATCCAGCCCAACCTTGCGCTTGAGGCCGGGAACCTCGATCAAGCCTTCAAGCAATTGTTCGAGCAGTTCGATCCGCCGACGCACCGCCATGGCATCGGTGCCGAGCGGCAGTTCCATGCCCATCCGGCTGAGATTGCCCGTATCGACCATTCCGGCAGACCCTTGTCCAGACCGGACAAGCTGCCGGCCCGACTTATCTGGGAAGCATGGCGAGCGACATCAAGGGATGAACCGCCAGGCGGTTGGCGGCAAAGCCGGTGACCGACCCGGCGACGAGCGACCAGCGGATCGGCACGCCAAGCGGGATATAGCCATTGGCCACGGTCAGCTGGGCCTCGGCCTGGGAAGACAATTCGGCCCGCTTGGCCGGATCGGGTTCGGCCACGGCCTGGGCGGCCAGCCGGTCGGCCGCGGCGCTGCACACGATCCGGGGCGCGGCGCACGACAGGCGGTTGAAGAACCATGGGGCCGCCGCATAGCTTGCCACCATGTCGATCAGCCGCAGGTCGGTCTCGGCCTCCGCGCCGACCCTGCGCGCGGTAACCCCGATAGCCTTGAAATCGGCTTCCAGCCGCTGGAACAGCAGGTCCGCGCCGGGCCCGGCCGGCAGCGCGATCCGGACCACCGGCGCGCCCTGCGATCCGCGCCACTGCGCCACCCGCGCGGCGGCAAGACTGCGGCGCTCGTCCAGTGAGCGTCCGGCCCAGCGCTCGCCGATCGTGCCATTGTCGTTCGGCAAGCCAGGATTGACGATGCGCGTCGTGGTCGACCAGCCGGCCAGGTTGAAAGCCCGGCCAAGCGCCTCGCGGTCGATCGCCATGGCCAGCGCCTCGCGGTTCTCGGCCTTGGCCAGAAACCCGGTCTCGTTCACCGCGGCGAGTCCGAACAGGCCGGCCACCGGATCAAGCCGGATCGCGCCGCGCGCCACGCCCATCGCATCCAGCCGGGGAAAATCGGCAAAGGTGCCGCCCAACACGACGTCGATCTCGCCCTTGTTGAAACCCTGGATCGCATCCTTGGCCGGCAGCGACACCAGCTCTAGCCGGCGCGCCCGCTCGGCCCAGCGCTGATCCTGGGGCAGGCCGCGATCCTGCGGAGGGATCGGACGGAGCTGAGCGCTGTCCTTTTCGCGTCGCAACCGCATTGGCCCGGCCCCACGTCCGGCGCGGACCAGACCGAGTTCCGGCTGGGCCAGAAGTTGCAGCAGTTCAGGCTGCTGGTGCGCCAGGCGCAGCTCGATCACCCGCCCGGCCATGGCCCGCACTTCCACGATCACGGCCAGATCGGCTCCCAGCGGCGTGCCGCGCTGGGCCGCAAGGGCGCGCAGCAGGGCCACCCGGGCGCTTTCCCCGGTAATTTCGCTTCCGTCGGCCCAGGTCCCGTCGCGCAGACGGAAAATGAAGCTCAATCCATCGTCGGTCACGATCCAGCGGTCAGCCAGGGCCGGAACCACCTGGCCCTGCTCGTCAAATCCGACCAGACCTTCAAAGGTGGCGCCGCGCAGCAGCTTGGCCGGGTAAGGCAACTGCGGCCCGGCAACAAACGCCGCCGCGGACGAGCCGATCGCTGCAACCTCGACCGGCCGCTCTTCCCCGCCAAAGCAGCCGCCCACGGCCAGTGCGAAGGAAAGGGAAAGGAGGCGGAGAGCGCGCGGCGGCATGACTGCGCTTGCTCTATCGGAAAATTCTCGCGCTGCCAAAGGCGGCTTGCGCCTGAAGGCAATCAGATCTTGCGCAGTTCCGCCGGATCGAACTGGGCCAGCGGCGGGCGGACAAAGCGCGGGGTATCGCTGTTGGTTGCTGTCTGCACCGGAGCGCGAGCCAGCAGCGGATCGATTTCCTCGCGAAAGGCAATGCCAAACCGGCTATCCTGAACCCAGGCGACCGAGCCTTCGGTCCAGCCGATGTTACGCAGGTTGACCCAGACCAGCTGGCCGCGCAGCACCTTGCAGGTGGTTTCGGCCATCAGCCCGCCGGCCGAGAGATTGCGCACGCGAATGCGTTGTTCGCCCTCGACCCCGTCGATCCGAAGATCGGCGAGCACGAACAGGCTGTCCCGTCCGATTTGCCGATGATCGCTATCGCTCATTGCCAGCCTCGAAGTCCTTGGAACAGATTCACCCGCGTCCTGAACCTGCTGATGCCGGGTTCAGGCTGAGCGAAACTAGAACAGGATTGGCAAAAAAGCGGTTAACGGCTTCGAAATACTGCGGCGATCGGCCAAGCCATTCAATCGTCGCGGGAAATTTTTTCGCGGCGCTCGTGCGCTTCCTGTGCCTCAACCGTCATGGTGGCAATCGGGCGGGCGGACAGTCGGCCCAGACCAATGGGTTCGCCGGTCACTTCGCAATAGCCGTATTCACCCTCTTCGATCCGGCGCAGGGCCGAATCGATCTTGGCGATCAGCTTGCGCTGACGGTCACGGGTGCGCAGTTCGATCCCCCAGTCGGTCTCGCTCGAGGCGCGGTCGTTGAGATCGGGTTCGCGGATCGGGCCGTCCTGCAATTGCTGCAGGGTATCCTGCGCGGCCGAGAGGATCAGCTTCTTCCATTCGAGCAGGAGCCGGCGGTAATAGTCCTGCTGCGCCTCGCACATGTAGGGTTCGCTGTCGCTGGGCGCATAATCGCCAGCAATGGCCCGCTTTGCCTTGGCCAGAACGTCAATTTCTTCGCCGAGCACGCTCGCCATAACATCTCCACGCCAAACCGGCCGGGTGAGCGGGGTCCTGCGGCCTCGGGCTTTCCCGATGGCCTCCCGGCGCCGGTTTGAGCGCGCCTATAGAGGTCCGCAGAATCCCGCACAAGCGGCAATCCGATGCCGCTCTGGATTGTTCCACATTAGGCCGCGCTGAATGGCTCCGCAGAAATCTTCAGACGCGTTAACCTTTTGTTGACCACGATCCGTAACCTTGTTGCTGCAAGGCGGGCCAGGACACCCGCCATCAAGGGGGTTAGTTGAGATGAGCACTGCCTGGATCGATACCGCCAAGGTTTCCGGCCCGTTCACGGGTCCTGTCACCATTGCCGATGAGACTTGCGAAGACCTGCTGGTTGCCAGCTGCCTGGCCGCCGCCGCACAAGGCGATACCAGCGCCTATTACGATCTGGGCGTGGCCTATTCGACCGGCAGCCACGGGGTCGATTGCGATCTGATCGAGGCGCACAAGTGGTTCAACCTGGCCGCCGTTGCCGGCCATGCCGAAGCCGCGATGTGCCGGGCCGACATTTCCGAGGAAATGACCGCCCGCGAAATCGCCGAAGCCCAGCGCCGCGCCCGCGAATGGCTCAGCGCCGCAAGCCGCCGCGCCGCCTAATCCTGCTTCCTGAACGGGGTGCGCTCGGCCAGATAGTTCTGGTCCATCGCCACCCCGGCCCTCTCCCGCTCGAGGAATTCCTCGACCGCGCTGCGGAAGCCGGGATGGGCAATCCAGTGGGCCGACCAGGTCCGCACCGGTTCATAGCCGCGGGCGAGTTTGTGACCGCCCTGCGCCCCGGCCTCGACCCGCTTCAGGCCCAGCCGGATCGCCGCATCGATCGCCTGGTAATAGCACAGCTCGAAGTGCAGGAACGGCTTGTCGATCAGCGCCCCCCAATAGCGCCCGTAAAGCGCATCCGGCCCGATGAAGTTGAGCGCGCCGGCGACCGGCCTGCCCTCAAGACAGGCCAGAACCAGCAGCACCTGATCCCCCATCCGCTCACCGAACAGCGTAAAGGCTTCGCGGGTCAGATAGGGACGGCCCCATTTCCGCGCGCCGGTATCCTGATAGAACGCCCAGAAGGCATCCCATTCCGCCTCACCGATCTCGGCGCCGGTCAGAGCGCGGATTTCCACCCCGGCCTGGGCTGCGGCCCGTTCCTTGCGCAGATCCTTGCGCTTACGCGATGACAGTTCGGCCAGAAAGTCTTCGAAGCAGCCGTAGCCCCGGTTTTCCCAGTGGAACTGGATGTCGCTCCGCGGCAGCCATCCGGCCTGTTCGAACAGCGGGAGTTGTTCCGGCGCGATGAACGTGGCGTGGGCCGAAGACAGGCCATTGTCCGTGCAGACCTGCTCGGCCGCCCGCAGCAACGGCAAGGCCAGCGCCTGATCCGCCAAGAGCAGGCGTGAACCCGTGGCGGGGGTGAATGGTGCTGCGATCTGCAGCTTTGGATAGTATTGTCCCCCTGCGCGGTGCCATGCGTCTGCCCATGCATGGTCGAACACGTACTCGCCCTGGCTGTGGCTTTTGAGATAGGCCGGCAGCGCCGCAGCAAGCCGTCCATCGGACCCTTCGATCACGATCGGCGCGGGGGACCAGCCGGTACCCGGCCCGACCGAGCCCGAATCCTCCAGCGCGGCAAGAAAAGCATGGCGCATGAACGGATTGCCGCCAGCCAGCGCGTCCCACTCCGCTGCCGGCAGCGATCCGACCGATCGGGCGATCCGCGCTTCGATCAAGCGACCCCCGCGCCCTCCGCGATCGGTGCATCGGCATGCTCAGCCGCGCGCTCGCGGTGTTCCGCGCTGCGGACGGTCCAGGTCAGCACCGGCAGCCCGCGCTTGCGCTGGGCCGCGGCAAAGCGGCTTGGCAGATCGCGGATGTCATAGGCCAGGAAATCAGGCCGGGCCTTCCACAGGAACAGGTGACGGCGGATGATACCCGGCAGCGCCTTGTCGCTTTCCTCGGTCACCACCAGCCCGCGCACGGTCAGCGGCGACCGATCCGCAAACCAGCGGACCACCCGGGGATCGAAGCTCATCACCGCATGGGGTCCGGTATAGCCTTCCAGCACCCGCCGCACCGCTTGGCACAGCGCCCCGGTCCGCGCGAAGGAACCGCGCTTGGACTTGATTTCGATCAGGATCGGGACACGGCCCGCCACCTCATCCAGCATGCGGCGCAGGGTCGGGATGCGTTCATGGCTGCCGGACAGCTCGATTCGGGCCAGCTCCTCGGCTGAGCGCTCGCCAACCAGGCCGGTTTCGGCCGTCAGGCGCTCAAGCTCGAAGTCATGGAAAACCATGGCCTGCCCGTCGCGCGCGCGCTGCACGTCGCATTCGATTCCCATGCCCCGCTCGATTGCGGCGCTGAATGCGGAAAGCGAATTTTCCGGCACCCCCGGGGCATGCAGGCCGCGATGGGCATAGGCGTGGCCACCAAGCCAGGCCACCTTGTCCGGCTTGGGGGCTGGAGCACGCCAGCGATCAAGCAGGCCGAACAGCAACGATCGCATCCACTTCCACGGCAACGCCCAGCGGCAGGCAGGGCACACCGACCGCGCTGCGGGCGTGCTTGCCGGCATCGCCGAACACTTCGACCATCAGTTCCGAGGCGCCGTTGGCAACCTTGGGCTGATCGGTGAAATCGGCAGCCGAGTTGATGAACGCGCCCAGCTTGACGATCCGCTCGACCCGGTCAAGCGAGCCAAGCGCGGCCTTGAGCTGCGCCAGGATCATCAGCCCGCAGGCCCGCGCGCCTTCAACGCCCTGCTCGAGGGTCAGATCCTCGCCCAATCGCCCTTTCAGCAGCTGGCCACCGACGATCGAAACCTGGCCTGAGACATGGGCCAGCCCTCCGGCAATCACGACCGGGACATAGGCCGCAACCGGCGCGGCC
The DNA here is from genome assembly GCA_017302615.1 of Sphingomonadales bacterium. Taxonomy (GTDB): domain Bacteria; phylum Pseudomonadota; class Alphaproteobacteria; order Sphingomonadales; family Sphingomonadaceae; genus Novosphingobium. The sequence goes on along the minus strand of JAFLDB010000003.1, from coordinate 22,749 downwards.
GGTTCGGGCAGGACGATTCCGAGTTCGGCAAGGCGGGCATCGATAGTCATCACGGGGTTCCTTTTACAGACGCGAGAGCAGCCAGGGCAAGGCATGCTCCCAGGTGTCGATCCGGGCATGGGCGTGGCCTGCCTGAAACCCGCAGGTGATATGCGGGGCAAGCGTCGGTTCACCACATAGGTGAAGGCGATCAATATGAGGTACCATTTCGGCCGCAGAACCATGATGCTGGGCCAGGTCGTCGATGAACACGGCCTTCGACGGCTTGTACTCATCCAGAATGGCTTGCAGCGCCGGCCCCTTCGGCCCCTGGTTGGTAAAGACCCGCGCCTCGATCCCGTGTTCGGCAAGCTGCCGGGCCCGTGCTTCGTTGTGCTTGTCGGCCAGGTTGGTGAGGATCACGACATCGGCATGGTCCTTCAACGTATTGATCGCGCCGACCGCACCGATGATCGGGTTCTGGCGGTGCATCTCGTTGTCGAAAAACAGGTTGAGCAGCCGCCAGATCTCCATCGGCTCGACCGGTTCGCCACTCTGCTTGTCACGGATCGCCTTCGAAAAATCGTTGCCGATGAGTTTGAAGGATACCGGCTGGGTTTCCTCCAGCCACACGCCAAAGGGTACGATCATGTGCAGCAGCACTTCATCGCAATCGCTGATGATCAGCGGCCTTGCCATTGTTCTACAACCTCTCTCTCGCGGCCATCAGCTCGGCCGGTTCAATCCCTAGATGTTCTGCCGCCGCGACAAGATCGCGTTCATGGCTGGCCAGAAAATCCAGCACCGCGCCCAGTACTGCCGGATCAGCAAGCCCGGCGCGCAGCGAATCCGCAGTCAATCCGGTCAGCGCCAGCAGGCGCCCGGCCCGGTCTTCGTCGCCAAGCACCCAGCCAAGCGCGCCCAGCGCCAGGGCGGCGGGATCGGGGGCCGGGGATTGGGGTTCGCGCAGCAATTGTCAGGCTCTCCGCCAGGGTCTAGGGCAGCGCTCATGGCAAAGCGTATCCTTGTTGTCGAGGACAACGACCTCAACCGCAAGCTGTTCTGCGATGTGCTGCGCAGTCAGGGCTATGCGGTGGAACCATGCGCAGATGGCCAGCTGGCGCTGGATGCTGCCCGGCAATTCGTCCCCAACCTGATCATCATGGATATCCAGCTCCCCAACATTTCAGGGCTGGACCTGATCGAGGCAGCCAAGAAGGATCCGGTCCTCCGGGCAATCCCCGTCCTCGCCGTGACCGCCTATGCCGGCAAGGGCGACGAGGAGCGGATCCGCGATGCCGGCGCCGAAGGCTATCTGGCCAAGCCGGTGTCGATCGGCCCCTTCATGCAGGCGGTGAAGGGACTTGTCGAAAGGGCTCCGGCCTGACATCCGCCTATTTTCCGCCCCATTCATCGGCCAAAGCGCCGCAAATCACTTCGGGAGCATCAATTACCATGGACCGCGCCGCCACTGCCGAGAAGATCGCCGAGCTGATCGCCCCGTTCAATAAGAAGGGCATCGAGATCACCGAGGCGTCCACCTTTGCCGGCGATCTGGAGTTCGACAGCCTGACCGTGATGGATTTCGTCGCCGAGATCGAGGATGCTTTCGACATCATCATCAGCATGAACCAGCAGGCCGAGATCGAGAATTACGGCCAGCTGATCGATGCCGTGGTCAAGCTTCAGGGCTGAGCCTGGTTCCGGCAAGCAGAGGATCTGAAAGACCCCATGACCGACCTGTTTTCCAAGTTCGACCCGCTGATCGAGCAGCGCCGCGCGCTGCTTTCGACCGGGGTGACCGACCCGTTCAACCTCGTGATGGAGAAGGTGCTCTCTCCAACCGAGGCGATCTGCAACGGCAAGCCAACAATCCTGCTTGGCACTTACAACTACATGGGCATGACCTTCGATCCCGACGTGATCGAGGCCGGCAAGCAGGCTCTGGATGATTTCGGATCCGGCACCACCGGCAGCCGTGTGCTGAACGGCACCTATGCAGGGCACCGGCTGGTCGAGGACGCGCTCAAGGAATTCTATGGAATGGACCACGCGATGGTCTTTTCCACCGGTTACCAGGCCAACCTGGGTATCATCAGCACGATTGCCGGCAAGGGCGATTACATCGTGCTCGACATCGACAGCCACGCCAGCATCTGGGATGGCTGCAAGATGGGCGATGCCGAGGTCGTGCCCTTCAAGCACAATGACATCGAGGCGATGGAGAAGCGCCTGAAGCGGATTCCGGAAGGCGCGGGCAAGCTGGTCGTTCTGGAAGGCGTCTACTCGATGCTGGGCGACATCGCCCCGCTCAAGGAGATGATCAAGGTCGCCAAGGACAATGGCGCGATGGTGCTGGTCGACGAGGCGCATTCGATGGGCTTCATCGGCGAGCATGGCCGCGGCGTGGCCGAAGCCCAGGGCGTACTCGATCAGGTCGATTTCGTGATCGGTACCTTCTCAAAGTCGGTCGGCACTGTCGGCGGCTTTTGCGTTTCGAACCACCCGAAGTTCGAGATCATGCGGCTGGTCTGCCGGCCCTATGTGTTCACAGCCAGCCTGCCGCCCAGCGTGGTGCACACCGCCGCCACCTCGATCCGCAAGCTGATGCATGCCGGGAACAAGCGCGCGCACCTTTGGGAAAACTCCAAGGTGCTGCACAAGGGGCTGACCGATGCCGGGTTCCAGCTTGGCACCAAGGAGCCGGAAAGCGCGATCATCTCGGTGATCATGCCCGACCTGGAACGAGGCGCAATGATGTGGGAAGCGCTGCTGCACGAAGGACTTTACGTCAACCTCGCCAGGCCGCCGGCCACGCCCGCCAACATGACCCTGCTGCGTTGCTCGCTTTGCGCAGAGCACAGCGCCGAGCAGGTCCAGAAGATCATCGGCATGTTCACCCGCGCGGGCAAGGCCGTTGGGATCCTTGGCTAGATGGTGGCTGGCGCTGCTGAGCCTGCTGGCCGGAGCCCTGTCGGCCCCGGCTGCAGCTAGAGGCGTGAATCCTTATCCGCCCCCCGGCATGGCCGAAAGCGCCTGCCCCGCGAGCCGGGACGGGCTGTGGGCGCAGGACGAGCGGGTCAGGGCCAACGACTGGGCCTGGCTGTGCCGCTACCGGGCGGACAACGCGCTGGTCGATCCGGCCAACCCGCCGCAAGTGGTGTTCATCGGTGATTCGATCACCGAGAACTGGGTCGGTCTCGATCCGGTCTTGTTCGACAAGAACCGGCTGGGGCGCGGCATTTCCGGGCAGACCAGTCCGCAGATGCTGGTCCGCTTCTGGCAGGATGTGATCGCGCTGAAGCCCCGCGTGGTACATATCATGGCCGGGACCAACGACATTGCCGGAAACACCGGACCGACCACGCCAGAGGCTTACAAGAACGCGGTTCGGGCGATGGTCGCCCTGGCCGAAGCGAACGGGATCGTGGTGATCCTCGGCTCGATCCCGCCGACCGACCGGTTCGGCTGGAGCCCGTCCTTTCAGCCCGCGCCGTGGATTGCCGCACTCAACGGCTGGCTGCGGGATTACGCGGCAGAGCGCGGGGCGGTCTATGCCGATTACCATGCCGTGCTGACCGGGCCGAATGGTGAGCTGCGACCCGAGTTCGGGCCTGACGGCGTGCACCCCAATGCCGCCGGATATGCGGCGATGCGACCGGTGGCGGAAGCGGCGATTGCCGCGGCTGAGGCGAAGTTCGGGGGGCAGCGGTGAGCGGGCGGCTGGCGGGCAAACGGGCAGTGATTACCGGGGCGGCGCAGGGGATCGGCGCGGCGATTGCCCGGGCCTTCGCGGCCGAGGGAGCGGAATTGCTGCTGGCCGATATCGACGGTGACAGGCTGGCTGCCACTGCCGCGGAACTCGGACAGGAAGGCCTCGTCTGCGATGTCGCCCGAAAGGCTGAAATCACCCGCCTTTTTGAGCGGGTCCAGGCCCGCTGGGGCGGCCTCGACGTGCTGGTCAACAACGCCGGAATCACCCATGCGGCCGAGCTGGACGAACTGACCGAGGAGGATTTCGACCGGGTCATGGCGGTCAATCTCAAGTCGGCATTGTGGGGAACCCAGGCGGCGGCGCGGCTGATGCCGAAAGGCGCGGCAATCGTGAACATGAGCAGTGTGAACGCGGTGCTCGCGATACCGAACCAGATTGCCTACGCACTATCCAAAGGGGCACTCAAACAGCTGACCAATGTAACCGCATTGGCACTTGCGCCCAAGGGCATCCGCGTCAACGCGATCGGCCCCGGCTCGATCATGACCGACATGCTGAAAGGCATCATGAACGACCGCGCCGCCGAAGAGCGGATCCTGTCCCGCACTCCCCTGGGCCGCTGCGGAGAGCCGGAAGAGGTCGCCGCCATCGCCGTGTTCCTGGCCAGCAGCGAGAGCAGCTATGTCACCGGCCAGACGATCTACCCCGATGGCGGGCGGCTTGGCCTCAATTACACGGTGCCGGTCAGGCGCGACTAGGCCGGGCCGCGGGCCGGGCTTCGGCCTCCGGTTCCATCACCTTGTTTTCCGGCACCAGCGGCCAGGCCAACTGCTGGCCGAAATGGGCCGGAGGCAGGTTTTCCACCCCGTAGCTTTGCGGATAGGAGCGGGTGATCTTTGCGGTCCCGAACAGGACATCCCAGAGGAACAGCAGGTTGCCATAGTTGCCCTTGTAGTTGACCGCCGGATCATCCGCATGGCGGCCATGGTGCATATGGTGGGTGGACGGGGTCGAGATCGTCCGTTCGACCAGCCACATCACCGGCGACAGCGCCTTGATCCGGTAGAGCGGCCGATCCCAGGCGACATCGCTGTGCGCTCCGGTAATGACCAGCAGCTTGACCACCAGATACCCGGCATAGACCCAGCCCAGCCCGAGGTAGACCAGCACGGCCGAAAGCCAGATCCCCGGCATCATCGCGTAATAGAACAGGTTGTTCCGGTAGACGAGCCGCACGCTCATGTAGCGGGCGTTATGGTGGGCGCGGTGCAGGTTGTAGAGCCAGTGCGTAGAGTGCGAGGCGCGGTGCCACCAGTACTGCATCATGTCATCGAAGACGAGGAACAGGCCAATTGCGGCGAAGACGTTGAGCCCCGCCAGCGCCCCGCGCCAGTCCGGCTGCCAGGCACCCAGCATCCGGTCGACGGCGAGGAGGATCAGGGGCTGGGTCACGGCCAGCAGCAGGACCGTGCTGACCAGTTCGACGATCCAGTCGTCGCGGGTTTGCTCCGGCTTGTGCAGCAGGTTGGAGCGGGCCAGCTCCAGCAGGGCAAAGCCCAGGAAGATCCCCACGATTACCCAGTTCTCGGTCGGCATGACGGCCACTCTCCCCGCTTGTTATCGAAGCAGACTTAGCGCATGGCCTCCGGTCAGAATGTCAGATGGCTTACATTTCGGGAACGGCCCGCTCCACTCCTCGCTGCTGGCGGGGTTGAGCGCCGCCGAACTCGCCCCGTTCCTCGAGCGGGCCACGCCGCGCCGCTTTGCCGCGGGCCAGGTGATCCAGCAACGCGGCGATGCGGCGGCTGGCTGCTGGATCGTGGTCGAGGGACGGGTCAAGCTGGGCCAGTTCAGCGCCGGGGGCCAGTTCATCGTCCTGTCGCTGCTCGGTCCCGGCGAAAGCTGGGGCGAGCTGGCCGTGCTGCGCCGCGCACCGCGCGTGGTCGATGCCGTGGCGGCCGATCCGGCGCAGCTGCTGTGGGTCGATGCCGCCCGGTTCGAAGCGGTGCTGGCCCGGCATCCCGGCACGATGCGCAGCCTGCTGCAGTTGCTGGGCAACCAGCTGCAATTCTCGCTGGAAAGCCTGGTTGCCGCGCGCAGCCAGGGCGCGACAGAGCGGCTGGCCGGCCTGCTGTCCGGACTGGGAGGCGCGGAGACCGCCTTGCGTCTGACCCAGCAGGACCTGGCCGAACTGACCGGCCTGTCGCGGATGACGGTCAACGGCCTGCTGCGGGAATGGGAAGCCGCCAGCTTGATCCGGCGCGGCTATGGCACGATCACGATCCGCGATGCGGCCGGCCTGCGCAGGCTGGCGGACGGCGGCTAGACTGCGCTTGGCCCGGCGGCCTGTCTGTCCTTGGCCCGGCGGAATCCGTCCCGCTGGCTCAGCCGCTCCAGATAGGCGGCCATGCCGGGCGTGACCTGTTCGTCCAGCCCGATCGACAGCGCCAGCATCACCGCATAGCCGACCGAGACATCGGCCATGGTGAAGCGGCCGGCGGCGGCGAATTCGCCGTGCATCATGCCTTCCGCGTTCTTCAGGCGCGAGCCGAACCACTGGGCATAGTCCTCTGCCGCCTGGGTCACGCGCCGCTCGGGCGGCTCCAGCCGGGTATAGCGCAGGTGGATCGTCTGCGGGAAGGTCAGCGTCGCCTCGCCCATGAACAGGAAGTTGAGATAGCGGGCATAGTCCGGCTCGTCCGGCGCCACGGCCAGGTCCGACGGGCCATAGCGGGTGGCCAGGAAATGCGGGATCGCGCTGCTTTCGGTCATCAGCGCGCCATCGGCGATCAGCGCCGGCACCGTACCGAGCGGATTGACATCCCGGTACCCTTCAAAGCGGAAGCGCGGCGGGAAGGGCATCAGGGTCAGGTCATAGTCCAGCCCCAGTTCCTCCAGCGCCCAGAGCGCGCGAAAGGAACGGGCATCGGCGCAGTGAAAGAGGTGCAGCTGGCTCACTTGATCGCCTCCACATGGGTCACGGCATCGCACTTGTGTCCGGCCTGGTCCCCGCCGCCGCCCAGCAGGGTGATCGCGGCAAAACCGGCCAGCACCAGCGCCACGAAACCGGCGGTGGCCAGGCCCAGGTACTTGTCGATGAAAGCCTTGATCGGCGCGCCGAACAGGCGGAACAGCACGCCGACCACCAGGAACGAGATCGAGCGCGAGATGATCGACCCGGCAATGAAGCGCATCAGGTCCATCCCGATGAACCCGGCGGTGATGGTCAGCAGCTTGAACGGGATCGGCGTCGCGCCCTTGGCCACGAAGATCCAGAAGCCGTATTCGTTGAGATAGCAGGCCGCCTTGGGGAAGCTTTCGGTCAGCCCCAGCGCGGCCAGGATCTGGGTGCCGAGCGTATCATAGAGGCCATAGCCGATGGCATAGCCCAGCATCCCCCCGGCAACCGAAGCGAACGTGGCGATCATCGCAAAGCGGATCGCCTTCTTCGGTTCGGCCAGACACATGATGCCGAGCAGCGGGTGCGGCGGGACCGGGAAAAAGCTGGCCTCGACAAAGCAGAACAGCGCCAGCCACCATTCGGCATGGGGATGGACCGCCTTGGCCATGGTCCAGTCATAAAGGCGGCGCAGCATTGATACCCCCCGGTTAGGCTGTTTCGCGGCGGCCTGCTTAGAGGGCGGCGCGGCGGGCGACAAGCGCCATGCCAAGATAACCTATCTGGTTATTTGCGCTTGACATCGTCACGCTTATCTGGCACAAATATGGAACATCGCGATAGACCGATTCGCCGGGCCATGCCCCGATCGGCTCCGCCCCCCTTTTCAGGAGCATGCCCCCATGACCACGGCCCCCGAGGCGCCGCCGGCCCAGCCGCGTGCCCGCAAGACAGCTGCTGCCCGGAAGAAGAAGCCGCAGGTGCGTGTGACCAACCGCGCCCGCGAGGAAGGCGACCGGCCCGGCACCGGCCACTGGCGGGTCTATTTTCTGGAACACCTGGTCCAGACCTCCAGCGTCAGGGCGGCGGCGGCCTATGCCAGGGTTGCGCCCAGTCGGGCCTATCGCACCCGCAAGCAGGACGCCGGCTTTGCCCGCGCCTGGGACGCGGCGCTGGCCGAAGGATACCGGGATCTGGAAATGGACCTGCTGGCCTATCTCAGGAACCCCAGCCCGGATCACAAGATGGATGTGGCCAGCGCGATCCGCCTGCTGACCCTGCACCGCCAGGCCGTGGCCCAGAGCCGGGCCGCTGAAGAGGACGAAGACGAACAGGCCGTGCTCGATTCGATCGACGCGATGATCGACGAGATGCGCCAGCGGGCCGCTGTCCGTTCCTTGCCGGACGAAGCGGATGAGCCGGAGTAGCGCCAGCCGCGCCGCCCGACTGCTGAATCTGCCCCGCACGGAATGCCGCGAGGCCCTCGCCGCGATGAGCGAGCGCCAGCAGCACGCCGTGCGCCACTATTGGGGGCTGTGGGCCCATGAGGGCCAGCTGCCGCCCGAAGGCGACTGGCTGGCCTGGCTGATCCTGGCCGGGCGCGGGTTCGGCAAGACCCGCGCCGGGGCCGAATGGGTCCGCGCCCGGGCCGAGGCCGATCCCGAAGCACGGATCGCGCTGGTCGGCGCATCGCTGGGCGAAGTGCGCAGCGTGATGGTGGAAGGCGAAAGCGGCCTCCTCGCCATTGCCCCGCACGGCAAAAAACCCAAGTTCGAACCGTCCAAGCGCCAACTGCAATGGCCGGGCGGCGGGCGGGCCATGCTCTATTCCGCCGGTGAGGCAGAAAGCTTGCGCGGTCCGCAGCACAGCCACGCCTGGTGCGACGAGATTGCCAAGTGGGACAATAGCGGCGGGAAAGCGGTGGCCGCGTGGGACAACCTGCTGCTCGGCCTGCGGCTGGGCAGCCGCCCGCAAGTGGTGGCCACCACCACCCCGCGCGCCGTTCCGCTGCTGCTGCGGCTGATCGACCACCCGGCGGTGGAAATCACCCGCGGCCGGACCGAGGATAACAGGAAGAACCTGCCGCCGCGCTATCTGGCGGCGATGCGCCGTGAATTCGGCAAGAGCGCGCTGGGCCGGCAGGAGCTGGACGGCGAGCTGCTGCAGGACGTGGAAGGCGCGCTGTGGACCCGTGCGCTGCTGGAACAGTGCCGCGAAAGCGCCGCGGCCAGCCCGCCGGTGCGGGTGGTGATCGGGGTCGATCCCCCGGCTTCGTCCGGCGGGGATGCCTGCGGGATCGTGGTCTGCGCTTTGGGCGAGGATGGCCTCGCCCGCGTGCTGGCCGATTGCAGCGTGGAGAAAGCCAGCCCGGAAAAGTGGGCCCGCGCCGTTGCCACGGCGGCAGCCAAATGGCGCGCCGACCGGGTGGTGGCCGAGGCCAACCAGGGCGGCGAAATGGTCGCCGCCGTGCTGCGCGCCGCCGACATTTCGCTGCCGCTCAAACTGGTCCACGCCCGCCACGGCAAGACCGCCCGCGCCGAACCGGTCGCCGCGCTCTATGAAACCGGCCGCGTCCGCCACGCCGGCCTGTTCCCGGTGCTGGAAGACCAGCTCTGCGGCCTGATGGCCGGCGGCGGCTACGAAGGCCCGGGCCGCTCCCCGGACCGCGCCGATGCGGCAGTGTGGGCGCTGACGGAACTGGTGCTGGGGCGGAGTGGAGTGCCGAGGGTTTGGGTCAGCTAGGGAAGGACGCTCGGCTCAGTCAATTTTTCTAGTCTTCGCAGAATCCGTTGTCCTGAAGCCTGCCGTCCTCAACGATGGCAAAGCAGCCAGGAGAATACTCGCTGTTCTGACACTGTCCGACTGCCGGATCACCTGCCTTTGGCATGGGGCCATCGCCGTCGAGACTGATCCGGCAATGTCCTGTGCAATCGGATTTTCCGGTGCAGGCCTTTCCGGCGTCAGCATAGTTACGCTGGCAGATCGGGTACCCAAACGCCGAACGGCTTTCAAAGCCTCCTTCCGCACGGCAAGAGGCCGCCTCTTGGAGTGACAAACGCGCATTCGGGTGCCGGGACGACCCAGCGCAGGTTGAAAGGCTGGTCGCCAGCAACAAAGACAAAGAAAGCCTGATGACGATTGACAGATTCGGGTTCCGCCAAAGCATGTCCTAAACTCCATCAGCCGGACCCAGTCCAAACTCCTTTTTGCTCTCAATCGTCTACCAGACAAGGGATCAGCCAAATGTCCTTCCTGCAAACCCTGGCCTCCGCCTTCAAGGGCGGGGCGTCTTCGCGCGTGCCGCTGGGCCGCACCCTGCTTTCGCCCTGGTTCTTTGCCGAGGGCAGCACCAAGGCGCCGTTCGACTATGCCCGGGCGGTGCGGCGCGGTTATGTCGACAATCCGGTGGCGCAGCGCAGCGTGCGGCTGGTTGCCGAAGGGATCGGCGGCGCGCCCTTGCTGCCCTGCGATCCGCGGCTGGCGGCGCTGGTCACGGCGACCAGCGGCGGGCAATCGCTGCTGGAAACGCTGAGCAGCCAGCTGCTGCTGCACGGCAATGCCTGGGTCCAGGTGATCAAGGACGGGGCCGGCCGGCCGGTCGAGCTGTTCGCGCTGCGGCCCGAGCGGGTCAGCGTGATTGCGGGGAGCGACGGCTGGCCCGCCGCCTATGCCTACAAGGTCGGGGAAAGCACCCTGACCATCCCGGTGCTGGACGAGGATGCCAGCCCCAACGTGATCCACATCAAGGCGTTCCACCCGGCCGACGACCACTACGGCGCGGGCTGCCTCGCCGCGGCTGAGGAAGCAGTGCTGACCCACAATGCGGCCGCCGCCTGGAACCGACAGCTGCTGGAAAACGCGGCGCGGCCATCGGGCGCGCTGGTCTATGATCCGGGTGACGGTGCGGGGCTGTCCGCCGACCAGTTCGAGCGGCTGAAGCAGGAACTGAGCGCGGCCTATGCCGGCCATGCCAATGCCGGGCGGCCGATGCTGCTGGAGGGAGGGCTGAAATGGCAGGCGCTCAGCCTCTCGCCGGCCGACATGGACTTTGCCGAGCTGAAAGCGGCGGCCGCGCGCGACATCGCGATTGCCTTTGGCGTGCCGCCGATGCTGCTCGGCCTGCCGGGGGACGCCACCTACGCCAATTACCGCGAGGCCAACCGCGCGCTGTGGCGGCTGACCCTGCTGCCGCTGGCCAGCAAGATCCTCTCCGCCCTGTCCGAAGGGCTGCAGACCTGGTTCCCGGACCAGCGCCTGGCGGTGGACCTCGACCGGATCCCGGCCCTGTCCGAGGACCGCGAGCGGCTGTGGAGCCAGATCGGCGCGGCCGGGTTCCTCAGCGACGGGGAAAAGCGCGCACTGCTGGGCCTGGCGCCCGCCGATGAAGGGAACAAAGCATGAACCGTGACGAAATGGTCGCCCGGCTGGTCGCCCAGGCCGAAGACCAGGGCGCCGAGCTGGTGACGCTGCGCGCGATCATCGAGGAGGCGAGCGAGCTGGGCGCGGAGCGCGTGCTCAACCGCATGGGCCTTGATGATCCGGCCGCCCATTCCGACCTGTCGGAGCTGCGCCAGCTGCTCCAGGCCTGGCGCGATGCCAAGCGCGGCGCGTGGCAGGCCGCCGTGACCTGGCTGGTGCGCGGGGCGCTGGCGCTGCTGCTGCTGGGCATCGCGATCCGCACCGGTGCGACGGGGCTGCTCAAGTGACGCTGCGCTTTGCCGGCTATGCCGCCCTGTTCGGCAAGCGCGATGCCGGACGCGACGCGATCCTGCCCGGCGCCTTCGCCCGGACCCTGGCCGAGCGGCAGGAGCCGCTGCCGCTGTTCTGGCAGCACCGCCCCGATCAGCGGATCGGCTGGGTCGAGAGCGTGGCCGAAGACAGCCGCGGCCTGCGCGTCGTCGCCACGATTGACAACCCCGAAGGCGGTGCGGCCGCGGCACTGAAACGCGGAGCGGTGACCGGCCTGTCGTTCGGCTACCGCGCGCGGGGCTTCACCCGCAGCGAAGCGGGCCGCGACCTCAGCGACATCGACCTGTTCGAGGTCAGCCTGGTCACCCACCCGATGCAGCACGGCGCGCGGGTTCATCTCGTCGCCTGAAACACCCATCTCCGGCCGCCCGTGGGGCGGCCTTTTTCGTGAAAGGTAAGTGCCCCATGGATAATGAAATGCCCGCCGAACCGCTCGATGCTTCGTTCGATCTCGTCGCCCGCCAGGATGCCGCCGAGCAGGCGCTGTCGGCGCTGCGCGGCGATGTCGATGAAGTGAAGTCGCGGCTCGAAAAGGTCAGCCGCGCCGCCGCCCGTCCGGCGATCGGCGGCAGCGCTGCCGCCAGCCCCGAGCTGAAGGGCTTTGTCGACGGCTACCTGCGCCATGGCCGCGAGGCAGAGCTGAAGTCGTTCACCACCGGCGTGCTGGCCGATGGCGGCTATGCCGTCCCGCGCGAGATCGACGTGGCGATCGCCGCACAGCTGAAAGCGGTCAGCCCGATCCGCGCGATTGCCCAGGTCGTGCAGGTCGGCACTTCGGGCTATCGCAAGCTGGTCAGCTCGACCGGCACCGCCTCGGGCTGGGTCAGCGAAACCGCCGCGCGGCCGGAAACCGGCACCGCCAAGTTCAACGAGATCGCCCCGCCGATGGGTGAACTCTATGCCAACCCGGCGGCCAGCCAGGCCATGCTGGACGATGCCGCTTTCAACCTGGAAGAATGGCTGGCCGGTGAAATCGCCGCCGAATTCGCCAAGGCCGAAGGCACCGCGTTCGTCAACGGCACCGGCACCAACCAGCCGCGCGGTTTCCTGGCCGCGCCGACCAGCAACGCCGGCGATGCCACCCGTCCGTTCGGCACGCTGCAATTCACCGCCACCGGCAATGCCAGCTCCTTCGATACCAGCCCGGAACTGAAGCTGATCGACCTGGTCCATTCGCTGAAAGCGGCGCACCGCCAGGGCGCCGTCTTCGTGATGAACTCGAAGACCCTGTCCGCGGTCCGCAAGTTCAAGGCCGCCGATGGCTCGTTCCTGTGGCAGCCGGGGATCATGGACGGCCAACCCGCCCGCCTGCTGGGCTATCCGGTGATCGAGGCGGAAGACATGCCGGACGTGGCCGCCAACGTCTTCCCGATCGCCTTCGGCAACTTCCGCAACGGCTACCTGATTGCCGAGCGGCGTCAGACCACGATCCTGCGCGATCCGTTCACCAACAAGCCGTTCGTCAACTTCTACGCGACCAAGCGCGTCGGCGGCCAGGTGCTGGATAGCGACGCGATCAAGCTGCTCAAGGTCTCGGTCTGAGTGCTGCCCCCGGGGGCCGGGGAAGCCCGGCCCCTGACTCTCCCATTTCCCCAAACAACCCGGAGACCGCCATGAAGCGGGCCATTGTCACGCCTGCGGTGCTTGCCCCCGCGGCGCTAGTCGAGCTTAAAGACTGGCTCGGCATCACCACGTCGGGCGACGATGCCCAGCTGACCGCGCTGCTGCGGGCGGCACTCGAAACGTGCGAGGCTTTCACCGGCACCATGCCCTTGCAGCAGGAATGCGAGGAACTGCTGCCGGTCACCTCGGACTGGCAGGCGCTCAGCACCCGCCCGGTCGAGGCGATCACCGCGGTCGACGGCCTGCCCGCCGAAGGCGCGCGTTTTGCCTTGCCGGTCCAGAACTACGCGATTGAACTCGACGCCGATGGCGGCGGCCGGGTGCTGGTGACCAACCCCGGTGCAGCCGGGCGGATTGCCGTGCGCTTTACCGCCGGGCTGGCCCCGGACTGGGCCGGTCTGCCCGATGGCCTGCGCCACGGCGTGCTGCGCCTGGCCGCATTCCAGTACCGCGAGCGCGAGGGCGAGGCCACCAGCGCCCTGCCGCCGGCCGCCGTTGCCGCGCTGTGGCGGCCGTGGCGCAGGCTGCGGCTGGCATGAGCGCCAGCCCCTTTGCGGCGCTGATCCCGCAGCTGATCGACCGGGCCCGCCGCCTGGGCGAAGCCGCCGCCCGCACCCGCCGCGATTCCACCCGGGCCTGGCGCGATGCGCGGCTGGTCTGGCCATTGTTCGGAAAGGACTGATCCAATGGAAATCGCCCTGCGCACCGCGCTGATCGCCTGGCTCCGGGCCGATCCGGTGCTGGCCGGACAGCTCAACGCCGTGGCCGAGGAAGCGCCGAGTCGCACTGCTCTGCCGTGGCTGGCCATCGCCGCCAGCGCCAGCGCCGACTGGAGCGCCAAGGACCGCGAAGGCCGCGAAATCCGCGTCGCGCTGGAACTGCACTGCCGGGGCGACCGGCCCGATGCCGCCGCCAGTCTGGTCGGCGCGATCGAGGCGCGGATAGCCGCCTTGCCGCAGATCCAGCCGGCCTTCCGGATCATCACCACCCGGTTCCTGCGCGCCCGCGCCGAACAGCGCGGGGCAAACACGCGTGCAGTGCTGATCGAGTACCGGTTTCGAGTCCTTTCCGACTGACGTCGGTGCGGGAAAGCCATCCCGCTTTCCCTGCCCGGCCAATCGCGCAAGCCAATCGCGGATGCGAGTGGCGTAACCCAACAAGGAGAACCCCCATGACCGCCCAGAAAGGCAGCGCCTTCCTGCTCAAGATTTCCGACGGGGCAAGCCCGCCGGTCTACCGCACCGTTGCGGGCCTGCGCACCACCCAGATGTCGATCGCCGGCGATCCGGTGGTCATCACCAGCAAGGAAAGCGGCGGCTGGCGCGAGATCCTGTCGGGCGCAGGAGTCCGCTCGGTCTCGGTCAGTGCCGCCGGGATTTTCCTCGGCAGCGCCGCCGAGGCTCAGGTCCGCGCCAATGCCATGAACGGCACGCTCGACGATTACGAACTGAGCTTTGAGGACGGCGAGAAGCTGCGCGGCCGCTTCCTGGTCCAGAAGCTGGACTATTCCGGCGATTTCAATGGCGAGCGCAATTACACGCTGAGCCTTGAAAGCTCGGGCGCGGTGGCCAGCGCATGAGCCAGAGCGCCAATCCGTTCCGCGGCGAAGCCAGCCTCCCCCTGGCTGGAGCGCCGCGCCTGCTCCGCCCCAGTTTCGCCGCGCTGGTCGCGGCCGAGGAAGACCTGGGCCCACTCTTCGCGCTGGTAGAGCGCGCTGGGGCGGGGCAGCTGAAACTGGCCGAACTGGCCGCGCTGTTCTGGCACTGCCTGGACAATCGCGAGGGCCTGAGCCGCGACATGGTGGGTGAGGCGGTGCTGGCCATGGGCCTGGCTGAAGCGAGCAAGCCGCTGCGCGTGCTGCTGGGCCAGATCCTGCAGGGCCGGGTGGATCCGGCCGGATCGTGACCGAACGCTTCGGCCCCGGCGCGTTGCGCCTGTCGGCCCTCGCCGCGCAGCTGCTGGGCTGGCGACCGGCCGAATTCTGGGCCGCAACTCCGGCCGAGCTGGCCGCAATCCTCTCGCCTGCCCTGTCCCACGGGACGGGCATGACCCGTACCGACCTTGCCCGCATGATGGAGCGTGAACCATGACCGATCCGGTCGATAGCCTGCTGATTGACGTGCGGGCCAATACCCGGGGCTTTGCCGCCGATGTCGCGGCCATGCGCAGCACCTTCGATTCCGGTCTGCTCGATGGATTCGAACGGGCCGGAACCGTGCTGGAGCGCGGCCTGCTGTCCGCCATCCGCAAGGGCAGCCTGGGGTTCGAGGACCTGCGCCGCATTGCGCTGAGCGTGATCGACCAGATCGCCAGCCAGGCCCTGACCAACCTGCTTGGCTCCGGCGGATCGGGCGGCGGGATCGCCTCGTTCCTGAACCTTGGCGGGCTGATCGGGTCGATCCTCGGCCTGCCGGGCCGCGCCACCGGCGGCCCGGTCGCACCCGGACGACCATTCCTGGTCGGCGAGCGCGGGCCGGAGCTGTTCGTGCCGACCAGCGCCGGGCGGGTCGAAGCCGGCCTTGGCGGCGCGCGGCGCGACGTAAAAGTCAACATCACCATTGCCGCCCCGGCCGGGACCAGCGCACCGCAGGCGCTGCAACGCTCCAGCCGCCAGGTTGCCAGCGCGGTGCGCCGCGCGCTGGGCGAAGTCTAAGGAGAACCGGGATGGCCTTCTGGCTTGCCGCCAAGCGCGAAGGGCAGGATTCGGACTGGATCCAGCGCTTCGATCCGCGTTTCTGGACCGTCAATTTCCCGCGCCCGATGATGGCCGCGCTGACCTGCCCGGCAGCCGACGCGCTGCGCGTCGATGCGGTGTTCCTGCGCGAAGGCGATCTCGCCGGAGTGATCTGGGACAGCGTCGATGGCATCGACCACCCGCTGCTCGCCTATGCCACCAACCGCGACTATGCGCGCACCCGGCTGACTTTCCGCTGGCGCTCAAGCGGCGTGATCGCGCTCGATGCCGTTAACGGTCCGGTCCTGACGATCGAGGGCCGCGACGCAGCCGGGGCGGCGCGGACCTGGTACGTGCGGTTGTGGAACTATGCCCAAGGGTCTGCCAGCGATGCGCTGATCCAGCTCGACTTCAGCACTCTGGCCGGAGGCTTTCTGCTGCCGGGTGAGGCAGACCCGGTCCACCCGGCGGATATCGACCGGATGTTCATCTCGCTGGTCGCGCCGGGCTATGTTGCTGACAGCACGGTGGCGCTTTCCACCCCGGTCGAAGGCTGGGCCGAGCTGAGCGAGATCCGCTGCGAGGGCCAGCATGCCATGCTGGAGATTGGGGATGTGATTGTCCCGCCACATGGCCTGGCCATCGCCACCGCCTATGACGATTGCACCAACCAGACCCCCGACCGGCTGATCCGCGCCGCCCGGCAACTGGGTTATCGCGGCAGCCTGCTGCACTACGTCGGCATGAGCCATTACATGCGGCTTACCGCCCAAACCGGGGCTTTCCTGGTGCCGGGTTCGGGCGATCCGCTGAACACCCCTGCAAAGGCGTGGCACCGTTCCTTTCTGGCCATGGCGGGCGCGGCGGGTTTCTCGCCGATCGTCTCGCTGTCCTATGAACTGCTGGCCCAGCATTGTCCTGCCGCCTGGCAGCAGCGCGCCGCCGATGGCAATCCGGCCCGGACCGGCTGGGATCCGCCCTCGGCCCTGCTCTCGCCTGCCAGCAGTGCGGCGATGGATTGGCTGCAAGGCGTGGCCGCCGCATTCGTATCGCTGATGGAAGAGGCCGAGGTGCCGGTGCGCTTCCAGATCGGCGAGCCGTGGTGGTGGATCACGGCCGATGGCCGCCCCTGCATCTACGACGATGCCGGGAGGGCCGCGCTGGGCGGCACTCCGCAGGCGATTGCCGATCTGCGCCAGCCGCTGAACCCCGGCCAGACCGCGCTGCTCGATCAGGCCGGAGCCCTGCTTGCCGCATCGACCGCCGCCCTGCGCGATGCGGTGCGGGCGGCGGCGGCTCCGGCTGTGGCTGAGGTGCTGCTACTGGTATTCCTGCCCGGCGTGCTCGATCCGGCCATGCCGGAAGTGCGGCGGCTCAATCTGCCGGCCGGCTGGGCCAGCCCGGCCTATGACCGGCTGCAACTGGAAGACTATGACTGGCTGACTGGCGGCGCCGATGCTTTTCGCCGCGCGGCCTATGGCGAAGCGGGTGCGCGGCTGGGCTATCCGGCGGCAGAGACCGATTACCTTGCCGGCTTTGTCCTGAACCCTGCCGATGCCGAACTGTGGCGGCGGATCGATGCCGGGATCGACGAGGCCGCCGCGCGCCAGGCGCATGAGCGCTTTGTCTGGGCCCTGCCCCAGGTCTGCCGCGACGGCTTTGTCCGCCTGCCCGCAACCCAACCCGAGGACGACATGCTGCCCTTCGACGATGTGCCTTATCCGTTGGCCCTGGGCCGCGACGCCACGGTCATGCCCGAGTTCTCGACCAGTGTCGCCGTGACCGCCTCAGGCTTTGAACGCCGCAACAGCCTGTGGTCGGACGCGCGGCTGCGCTTCGATGTCGGCCCCGGCATCCGTTCAGAGGCGGAGCTGGGGACGCTGCTCGCCTTCTTTCGGGCAAGGCGCGGGGCAGCGCGGGGCTTTCGCCTGCGCGATCCGTCCGATTTCAGTTCCCATGCAATGACCGGCGCGCCAACCGCCACCGACCAGCTGCTGGGCACCGGCGACGGGCTGCGCGCCGACTTTCCGTTGGTGAAGCGCTACGGCGAGCAGGGCGCGGAGCAGGTGCGCCGGATTACCCGCCCGCAGCCCGGCAGCGTGCTGGTCAGCGTGGACGGGGTGCCGACCGGTGCCTTCACGCTTGAGCCGGGCGGCATGGTCCGTCTGGCTTCGCCGCCAGCTGCCGGGGCCGAAGTGTGCGCCGGGTTCCTGTTCGACGTGCCGGTGCGCTTTGCCGAGGATCGCCTGGAAATCACCGGTGCGGTCTTTGCCGCGGGCGAAGCCCCGAGCGTGCCGGTGATCGAGATCCGCGAGGACGCACCATGAGCCGGGTCTGGTTCAGCCAGCCGCTTGAAACGGTCGCCACCTTCTGGCGGGTGATCCGCCGTGACGGGGTGACGCTGGGCTTCACCACCCATGACCGCGACCTGTGGCTGGACGGCGTGCTGCACCGCTCGGCCCCGGGCATGGTCCCGTCCGCGATCCGCCGCTCGGCCGGGTTCGATCCCGACAGCGCCGAAGTGCAGGGCGCGCTGAGCCACAACGCGATTGCTGCAGAAGACCTGGCTGATGGCCGGTTTGACGGAGCGCGGGTGCTTATCGGACTGGTCGACTGGGACAGTCTCGACCGGCATCTGGTCTATCGCGGCACGATCGGCACGGTCAGCGAAGAGGCCGGAGCCTTCACCGCCGCCCTGGAGAGCGGCAAGGCCGAACTCCAGCGCGATCCCGTCCCGCGCACCAGCCCCAGCTGCCGCGCCGTGTTCTGCGGGCCGGGTTGCACCCTCTCTCCCGCGCGGTTCAGCCACGAGGGGACGGTTGCCGGCAGCGATGCCGAGGCCGGTCGGGTCACCCTTGCGCCATCCGCGCCGCTGAACGGGCTGACCGGCGGAACTCTGCGCTGGCTCGACGGGCCCTATGCCGGGCTCGCGATGGAAATCACCAGCCACGCCGGGACGACCCTGACGCTGGACCGGGCGCTCGACCGGATGGTTCCCGCCGGGAGCCGCGTGCTGCTGCGCGAAGGCTGCGACCGGACCCTGGCCACCTGCGCCAGCCGGTTCGGAAATGCGATCAACTTTCAGGGCGAGCCGCACCTGCCGGGCAATGATCTGGTGACGCGCTATCCCTCCCCCACCGGATGAGCGGGGCAGCGCTGGCCGGGGCAGCCGCCGCGCTGGTCGGCACCCGGTTCCGCCTCCACGGCCGCGATCCGCAAACCGGCCTCGATTGCATCGGCCTGCTGGGTGCGGCCATGGCGGCGATCGGCCGGCCGCTGGCCTTGCCAGCCGGATATCCATTGCGAATCAGAAGCCTGCATCTCTGGCTTCCCGACGCGGCAAGCTGCGGCTTCGCTGCGGTCGATGGCCCGGTCAGCCCCGGCGATGTCGTGTTGCTGGTGCCGGGTCCGGCCCAGTTCCACCTGGCCATCACCGGACCGGAGATGGGCTGGATCCACGCTCATGCCGGGCTGCGCCGGGTGGTCTGTCAACCGCAAATCCCGGACGGCCGGATCGTCCACCACTGGCGGCTGTCTCCGCCAAGCTGAAGGTAATCCCCCATGGCAACCCTGGTTCTTGGCGCGATCGGCACTTTGATCGGCGGTCCGATCGGCGGCTCGATCGGTGCGCTGCTGGGCCGTTCAGTGGATACGCGGTTGTTCGGCGGTGGCCGCCGCGAAGGCCCGCGGCTGACCGAACTGCGGCTCAGCACATCCAGCTATGGCGCACCGATCCCGCGCCATTTCGGGCGGATGCGCGTGGCCGGGCAGATCATCTGGGCGACCGACCTTGTCGAACGAAAGGATAGCCAGGGCGGCAGCAAGGGCAGTCCGTCTGTGACCAGTTACAGCTATTCCGCCAGTTTCGCCGTGGCGCTTTCGAGCCGCCCTCTCAGTTCGGTCGGGCGGATCTGGGCCGATGGCAAACTGCTGCGCGGCGAGGCCGGTGACATGAAGGTGGGCGGAACTTTCCGCTTCCATCCAGGCAACAGTGACCAACAACCCGATCCGCTGATCGCCGCAGCAGAAGGCGCCGCAACTTGCCCGGCCTATCGCGGCCTTGCCTATGTGGTGTTCGACGACCTGCAATTGGCCGACTTCGGCAACCGCATCCCGTCGCTATCGTTCGAAGTGGTCGCCGATGAACGCCCGCTCCATCTTGCCGATCTGGCTGAAGGCGTGCTGAGCGATCACAGTTCCGCCGTACCGCTGACCGGCCTTTCCGGTTTGTCCTGTGATGGCCCGCTGGCCGAGACCCTCGCCCTGCTTGACCCGTTCTTCCCGGTCGACTGCGATGCAGGCGGAGAGGGTATCACTTTTCTGCCCGACCGCCGCGATATCCCTGCCTTGCTCTTGCCCGAGGCCGCCACGTCCTCCAGCCAGGACGACTTCGGCGGCAAGGCCGGATATGCCCGGCAACGCGGACCGGACGGCGAAGCTCCGGTCGCGGTGCTGCGCTATTACGATACGGAGCGCGATTACCAGCCAGGAGCCCAGCGAGCGCACGGCCGCCCCCGCCCCGGCCAGCCGCGCACACTGGAACTGCCTGCAGCGATGACTGCCAGCGCGGCCCGCGCGCTGATCGACCAAGCAGCCAAGCGCAGCGACTGGAGCCGGCAGACCATTTCCTGGCGGGTTACCCAGCTTGATCCCGCCGTTGGACCGGGATCGACCGTGCGACTGACCGGCCACCCCGGCCTGTGGCAGGTGCGCGACTGGGAGTGGCGCGATCACGGGGTCGATCTGCAGCTGGTCAGGCTGGCCCCGCTGTCACCCGGTACGGACCATGCGGCCGATCCGGGCCGGATCAATCCGCCAACCGACCAGGCCAATGGCCCCACCGGGCTGGTTGCCTGTGAACTGCCGTGGGACGGCCAGGCCACCACTCCGATACCGCAAATCGTTGCGCTTTCATCCTCGCCCGCTCCAGGCTGGGCGGGAGCCAGCCTCTTTCTTGATCGCGGAGACGGCGGGCTTGAACCGCTTGGTCCAAGCGGACGAACCCGGGCGGTGATCGGCACCAGCTTGACCGCGCTTGCGCCGGCAACACCGTTGCTGTTCGATCGGCACGGCACAGTCACCGTACGCCTGATCGGCACCGACCTCGCGCTCGGCAACGCGACAATGCGCCAGCTGGCGCTGGGCGCCAACCGGGCCGTGCTGGGCAGCGAGATCATCCAGTTCGCCAGGGCCGAAGCGCTGGGCCATGGTGCTTGGCGGCTGACCGGCTTGTGGCGCGGCCGCGGCGGCACTGAAGCCGCGATTGCAGCCCATCAGCCGGGTCAGCCCTTTGCCTTGCTGGATGGCAGCGGCAGCTTGCTCCCGGGCGAGGCGATTGCGGCCAACCCCCATGCCGTGATCGCAGCGATCGGTCTGGTCGATGCCGAGCCTGTTACCAGCCCGGTGCGGCTGCGCGGGATCGGACACCGCCCGCTCAGCCCGGTCCACGGCCATTGGCACCGCAGCGCGGATGCCGACCTGGTGCTGACCTGGACCCGCCGCGCCCGGGGCGGCTGGGCCTGGACGGAAGGGTTCGATCTGCCGCTGGGCGAGCAGGTCGAGGCCTATGAAATCACGTTCGGAAACGATGTCGGCACCCTGCAAGGCTGGACCAGCCCGGAACCGCAACTGGCCTTCGCCGTCGGGCAGGTCGATGCGCTGCTAGGCACCCTTCCGGACGGCTGGTTCGAAATCCGCCAGCGCGGCGATCATGGCCTGTCCGATCCCTTGCAAATCGCCCCGCCCCAACTGTGAACGGAGTAGCTCCGCCATGCCCAATCCCCTGTTCGATTCCTCCACGCCCCGCCTGGGGCTGCCCTTGCTGTTTGCGGGGCAGACCCAGAAGGAAGGCTATCTCAACGAAACCGCTGCACGGCTCGATGCGCTGATGTTCCTGGCAATCGAGGGCGAAGCCGCCAATCCGCCACCCGCACCGCTGGACGGCCAGTC
This sequence comes from Sphingomonadales bacterium, assembly GCA_017302615.1. Classification (GTDB taxonomy): domain Bacteria; phylum Pseudomonadota; class Alphaproteobacteria; order Sphingomonadales; family Sphingomonadaceae; genus Novosphingobium. Next base: position 1,161 of record JAFLDB010000003.1, on the reverse strand, counting down.
ATGGTTGATCAGCCCGGCAGCAAGCGGCGACTGGCTGGGTCATGACGGGCAGATTGCCATCCGCCAGGGCGGTAACTGGCTGTTCGCCTTGCCGGTCGACGGACTGCGCCTGCTTGACCGGGCAAGCGGCCAGGAATGGCGCTTTTCAGGTGGCTGGCGGATACCGGACCGCCCCGCCTTGCCGGCCGGCGGGACCACGATCGATGCCGAGGCCCGTGCGGCAATTGCCGGTATCATTGCAGCCCTGGAGACTGCCGGGGTGGTTCCGGCGGCCTGATTCCGGAGAGCCAGATCCATCCGGATGACTGGAGATGCCGCCACTGACCCTAAAATCGGGCCATTTCATGCCCTTTGCTCCGGAATTTGCGACAATTTTGCAACAGTTGGCGGGCCAGAGACCTTGCGCACGGGAATCGATGCAGTTAGACAATCCCCACTCGGTGGCTCAATCCTACTAAAAGGGGAAAACCATAATGCGCAAACTCGTCCTTGGGATGGCGCTGGCCTCCACGGCCCTTGCTACGCCGGCCCTCGCCCGTGACGATTCCTGGTACGTCGAAGCCGATGTTGGCGGCGTCCTGATCGAAGACATGTTCAACCTGGTCAGCCCGGGCTTCGGCACGATGAACACTGCCGTGGGCTACGACCTCGGCGGCATCGTCGGCTACGACTTCGGCGGTTTCCGTCTCGAAGCAGAAGCCAGCTACCGTCGCGCCAAGGCCGATGGCTTCAACGTCTCGGGTGCCACAACCTTCTCGGGTGCCAACCTCGATGGCAATGCCAGCGCGCTGAGCTTCATGCTCAACGGCCTGCTTGACTTCGGTGACGACGATGGCCTCCAGGCCTATGTCGGTGGCGGTGCCGGTATCGGCCGTGTCAAGGTTCTGGCTGACACCCCGCAGATCACCTACGTCGATGACTCGGATTCGGGCTTTGCCTGGCAGGCTATCGCCGGCCTGCGTTACCCGGTCAGCAGCAAGGTCGATGTCGGCCTGAAGTATCGCCTGTACAACCAGAACAACGTTGAACTGGTTTCGCCGCGCGGTGCCGCTCTCGACACCAAGTTCCGCTCGCACTCGCTGATGCTGACGCTGGGCTACAACTTCGGTGAGCCGGCTGCTCCGCCGCCGCCTCCGCCGCCCCCGCCGCCGCCTCCGCCCC
>JAFLDB010000029.1 GCA_017302615.1 Sphingomonadales bacterium | reverse complement strand
CCAAGGACTTCGAGCAGACCATCGCATCGGCAACGGCATGGCTGTTCATAGCCTCGATCCAGCTCTTCGCACGCCGCATCGCAAGGCTATGAAATCACAATGGATAATTTTGAATCAGACTCTCAGGCTGGTTGGGTCACGCAGGGTGATGGCCTGATGCAGTTTGACGGGTGCTTGCGCGGTCATGGCGGGCTCCAGCTTGATGGAGCCTCAATTTACAAAACCGAATACTTGGCCGCCAAGGCACTTTGTTTCTTGGCGATCCGCGCTTCTCAAAGGCCTCTGAAACCCTGTTTAGAGGCGACTGACTTAAGCCATACTTTTGCTTGTCTTCCGACGTAACTGGGAATCCTCGGGCCTCCCTGATCTGCAAATAAATCAAATGCCAAGAAAGCCTAGGCGATATCTCTTCCTTGTCGCTCGTTTAATGAAATCTTTTCGATCCGAAAACTTATACCGGCAAGTAAGACGGCGCAGGGTCCGATAGCGGTGGGCCACTATGCTGAGGCCTTGGCCCAAGCGCGAGTTGGGCCCTTGATTCGCCATTGAACAGACATGGAACGAAAATGGTACGCCGCATCTCGCTTACGCATCCTGCCAGGTCGCAAGCACAGCGCTGCGTCTCGGAAATACGTCATCGCTCCCCAGAAGACCCTCCGAATGAATCGCAAATCACTGCCGATTTCTCGCAATTCATCCGTCTTGCCCCGCAAAACGGCGGGCCAATCTCGCCAAAGCTGGCCGATGTCCCTTTGTAGCCGGACGTAAATGCGCCAATTTTTCGAGGCTGCTCCCTGAAATGCGACCCTGTATTCCCTGTTATTCCAGGGTGAATTCCCTGTTTCATGAATAGGGAAACTGGCTGCGAAAGTCCCGGATTTCTGGGGTTTACGCTGGTATGTAAAGGTCGCAGGCGGGCCCAAAAATGTACGAATTCCCTGTAAAATCCCGCGAAACAGGGAATCTGCGCAGAGCCGCGTTAGGGCAGGACTGGGCCGCTCACCACCTTCCCCGATGCCCGCCAAAGCAGAACGCCGCACCCCGGGCGGGGGCGCGGCGTCCGTTGTTGGTGGCGGTGTCCCGCCCGGTCAGAACCGGTAGCTCAGACCGGCGCTGATCACCCACGGGTCGAGCGAGTGCTCGGTGCGCAGGGCCACGGTGTTGCCGGCATAGAACGTGGCGGTGGTGTCCACGAAATAGCGCTTGGCATCGACGCTGAAGCCCAGGCCGCGTTCATTGAGCGGCAGATCGAAGCCAGCCTGCAGCGCCACGCCGAACTTGTCCGACAGGTCGACGCGGGTCGCGCCGAGCAGGGCGGCATCGGCACCAACGCCTTCGCTGAAGATGAAGAAGCGGGTTGGCCCGGCCCCGATATAGGGCTTGAAGCCGCCACCAAGATCGGCGTGGAACTTCAGCGTGACGGTGGCGGGCAGGATGATCGCGTCATCGACCAGCTCTGCACCGGCAAGTCCGCCCCGACCGGTCACGTCATGCGGAGTGACACAGCAGATCGTCTCGACCGAGATGTTGGGCGAGAAGAAGTACTCGACCGCCAGAGTCGGGACATAGGAATCGCTGGCGGCGGAATCGCTGGTTGCGGGCGCGCCAATAGCGTTGGTTTGAACGGCGGTGATCTTGCCATCGGGCAGGACGCCGGTAGCCATTGCCTTGATCTGGACCTTGCCTTCGCTGCTGCCGGCCAGGGCCGGAGCGGCAAGTCCGAGGGATATGGCTAGGGCGGCAGCAGTCACGGAATGCTTCAGCATGGAGGGTTCTCGCTTGATGGGGGAGAAAAAGAACGGGCGGCCGCCAGGAGGGGGCAGGCGGCCGCCCGCTGCCGCCCGTTACTTGGCGCTATAGGGCAGCGAAGAGTGATGCAGGACGATGCGCAGCTTGCCGTCACCGCCGCGGACATAGCCCCAGGTCTTGTCGACGCGGGTCACGTTGCCCTTGGCATCCCACATGGTGACGTTGCCCATCGAGATGGCGGTGTTGCCGGTGATGACCACGCCGGTGTTGACGCTTTCGCACTTGCGCCAGCCCTTCAGGGCAAAGCCGGTATCGTTCGGATAGGTCTTGTCGCCGCCGACGAAGTAGGCCAGCGCGCCATCGCGGGTGGTGCGGAAGGTCTGCGGCGCAACCGTCAGGGTCGGCTTGAACAGCACCGGGCCCATGTCATAGGCATAGGCGCTGTCCAGCACCTGTCCGGCCAGGGTCTTGGCGGCAGCGTGGCCCTTGGTGTCGTTTTCGGTCGAGATGGCGACCAGTGCGCCGCACCAGGCGGTCTGGGCTGCTTCAACTTCGGCAAGGCTGATCGGGGCATAGACCGCGATCGGCTTGGTCCCATGGTCACGGGCCTGGGCGGCCGTTGCAAGGGTTGCCAGCGGCAGGGCGGCGGCCAGGGCAAGGCCGCGCATGGTAAAGGTCTTCATCGACGGGATCTCCTGTCTGAACAGTTCAAAACCTGACTGTCCGGCCCACCCCCTGCAGAGGCGCTGCGCCGATCGTCGATGAGGAGATAGAGCGCGGTGGGACCCGGCAGAATCGGCCGGGTGGCAGGCTGCGCGGCCTAGGCCGGATGGCCTATGCACTTTCCCGACAGCCGTTTATCAGGGCTGGCATGGAACGCGGGAATCCTTCCATGGCTCTGCAGGTGGAATCCGTCGCCGAGTTGCGCGAGCTCTATCGCGCGGCCGAGGCCCGCGCCGCGCGCCTGCGGTTGATGTCGGTCTGCGGGCGCCAGCTTGCCCTGGCCGAAGTGGGGACCAGCGGACCGATCCTACAGTCCTGTGCAAAGCGGTTAGCTTTCTTCCTGGGCTTTCGCACGGCCAGCTTGCTGCGCGAAAGTGATGTGTCGGGCCTGCCGGTTCCCGCTCCGGGAAGCACTGGCCGGGTGCTGGGCACGGTGCGGATCGATGGGCTTGCCACGCTGGAGGCAGTATCCGATCCGGAGGACCGGGAAACCTGCCGCTTGCTGCTGGAAATGATGGGCGCGACGATCGACCGGATTGACCGCGAACAGCGGTTGGAATTCGTGGTTGGTCGGCTGTTCTCGGCCCAGGAGGAAGAACGGCGCCGGGTTTCTCACGAATTGCATGACGGGGTAGCCCAGACTGCAACGGCGCTTGCCCGGCTGCTGGAGGGCAGCAATCCGGGGCAGCGCGATCTCGGCGGCGCCGAACGCAGCCGCCTTGCCGCGATTGCCCGCGATCTGGTGCGGGAGCTGCGGGCCGTGATCCAGGGCCTGCGACCGACCATTCTCGATGACCTGGGGCTGGCCGCCGGGCTGCGTGCCCTGACTGACGGGCTGGAGGCGGAAGGCTATGCCGTCGCCGCGCAGATCGACAGCGACTTTCCGGCCTGGCCGCCCCATTTCGAAACCGCGCTGTTCCGGGTTGCCCAGGAAGCCCTGACCAACGTTCGCAAGCATGCCGGCGGACCCTGCGCTGTCGAACTTGAGCTGGTCGCCAGAACTGGCGAAGCGACCGGGCTGCTGCGGATCACCGACCAAGGGAAAGGGACCGGCCAGGTCGGCCCAGACAACCGGCTGGCGCAGTTCGGGATCGATGTCATGCGTGAGCGGATGGCCTCGATCGGCGGCACGCTTGATTGGCGGGCCGGTAAGTCGGGCGGCGTGACGGTCCTTGCCCGCTTTCCCTTGCCGGTGCAGCCATGACCGTGCGCATTATCATCGTCGATGACCACCAGCTCGCGCGCGAGGGGCTGAAGGCGGTGCTGTCCGACGATGGCTTTGCCGTGATCGGCGAGGCCGACAGTGGCGAGGCAGCAGTGTCGCTGGTGACACAATTGAAGCCGGACGTGGTGCTGATGGATGTGCGCCTGGGTGCCGGAATCGACGGGCTCGAAGCGACCCGGCGGATTGCCGCGCTGGGCCTGCCAAGCAGGGTGCTGATGCTCTCGCTGCACGAGATGCCGGCCTATGTACGCGAAGCTTTGGCGGCCGGGGCCTGCGGCTATGTCCTGAAAGACGCCAGCATTGCCGAACTGCGCGGCGCGATCAGCCAGGTCATGGCCGGGCAAAGCGTGATACCGCTGGGCCTGATCAATGCAGCGCTGCGCGAGGGCGAGCCTGCTGCAAGCCAGTCCGATCCGGTCGCCTTGCTCACCGGGCGGGAGCGTGAAGTACTGGGCTTGGTCGCGCGCGGGCTGACTAACAAGGAAATTGCCCGCGACCTTGGGGTCAGTCCGGCTACGATCAAGGCCCATGTCGAACGGATCATTGCCAAGCTTGGCGTATCCGACCGGACCCAGGCTGCGGTGCTGGCGGCCCGTTCATCGCCCGCCGGATCGGGGCGTTGACAGTGCTGCGCGGTTTGACCCGGTTCTGGGCCGACCGCCCGCTGGCGCTCAAGGGGCTGGTGGTGGTCGCCCTGCCGCTGGCGATCCTGCTGGGTGCGCTCGTGCTGCTCTATGCCGCCAGCAATGCCGAGGTCCGGGCCGAGGAAGACGTTCGCCGGGCGGTGGCGATCCAGCGCGATACCTATCAGGTCCATGCCCTGCTGGCCGAGGCTGCGGCCGGGGTGCGCGGCTATGCCCTGACCGGCGAACCGCGCTTCCTTGAACCCTACCGCAAGGCCGAGGCAGAGCTGCCGCAGACCATGCAGCGGCTGGACGAGGCGATCCGCGACCCCGAAGTGCGCGGTCACTTCAACCGGATCAACGACCTGACCGTGCGCAAGCGCGAAGGGCTGAAGCGGATCGTCGATCTGGCCGACGATCCCGCCGCCCGGCGCGGCGAGCCTTCGCTTATCGAACAGGCGCTGGTCGCCAACAAGATCGTGCTCGATGCCATGCGCCAGGAGATTGACCTGATGCAGCGGCGCGAATCCGTGCTGCTGGAACAGCGCCGGGCGCGGGTCGACGATGTCCGCGACCGGTTTCTGCTGCTCACCGCGATCAGCGCGCTGGTCGGCCTGCTCGGCAGTCTGGCGGCAGTCTACCTGTTCTCCACCGGGATTGTCCGGCGGGTCCGCATGCTTGAGGCCAATGCCGAACTGCTGGCGCGGGGCGAGGCCCTGACCAACCTGCCCGAGGATGCCGACGAGATCGGCAAGCTCGCCCAGCGTCTCGCCCGGGCCAGTGCCCTGCTGCGCGGTCGGGAGCAGGCCCTGCGCGAAAGCGAGGAACGCTTCCGCCTGGTGATCGAGGAAGTGCGCGACTACGGCATCTTCGCGCTCGACCGGGACGGCACCGTCACCAGCTGGAACCTCGGCGCCCAGCGGATCAAGGGCTGGGAGGCCGACGAGATCCTGGGCCACCACTTCAGCCGGTTTTACCCGGACGAGACCCGCGCGTTCCTGCCCGGAGAGATGCTCGAGCGGGCCCGCACTGCCGGCACTGCCGAGGACGAGGGCTGGCGGCTGCGCAAGGACGGCACCCGCTTCTGGGCCAACGTCGTCATCACCGCGCTGCACGACGAGCAGGGCGAACTGCGCGGCTTTGCCAAGGTCACCCGCGACATGTCCGAGCGCCGCCGCTCCGAAGAGGCGCTGCGCGTTGCGCGCGAGGAAGCCATCGCCGCCAGCCTGGCCAAGAGCGAGTTCCTGTCCCGCACCAGCCACGAACTGCGCACCCCGATGGCGGCGATCCTCGGCTTCGGCCAGCTGTTGGAACTGGACGAGGACGCCCTAGATCCGCGCCAGCGCGAGGCGGTCAGCCAGATCATGAAGGCCGGCCGGCACCTCCTTGCCCTGATCAACGACCTGCTCGACATTTCCAGCATCGAAGCCGGCGGGGCCGAGCTGGAGAATGCCGAGATCGACCTGGGCGAGCTGCTGCAGGAGGTTCACGCCCTGGTCGCCCCGGTGGTGTCCGCCGCCGGACTGCAGTTCTCGCTGCAGGGGCCGGAGCAGCCGCTGATCGCCTGGGCCGACCGGCGCCGGGTGGTGCAGGTCATGCTCAACCTGGTGTCCAACGCCGCCAAGTACAACCGCACCGGCACAATGGTCCGCCTGTCCTGCCGGGCCAGCGGCCGGTTCGTCCGGGTCGAGGTGGAGGACGACGGCCCCGGCGTCGCGAGCGCCGAAGTCCCCCGCCTGTTCACCCCGTTTGACCGGCTCGGCCAGCAGAACCGCAGCCGGATCGACGGCACCGGGCTGGGCCTGGCCCTGTCGAAGCGGCTGATCGAATCGATGGGCGGCAAGATCGGCTATGAGGCCCCCGATCATGGCGCCCGGTTCTGGTTCACCCTGCCGGTCCGCCCCCCGGCCACCAAGCGCGGAGCCGGTTCATGACCGGAAGCCTGGTCGCCCAGTCCGAAATCCATGCCCGCCGGATCCTGATCGTCGATGACGAGGAGGCCAACATCCTGCTGCTCTCCAGCGTGCTGGAGCGCGAGGGCTATGGCAACATCCATACCACCACCGATCCCACCGCCGCGCTGGAGGCGTTCATCCGGATCGAACCCGACCTGGTCCTGCTCGACCTGATGATGCCGGAGGTCGACGGCTTCCAGCTGCTCGAAGCCTTCCGCCGCCATGACCGGCCCGACGCGTTCCGCCCCGTGCTTGTCCTGACCGCCGATACCACCATCGCCGCGCGCCGCCGGGCACTGGCGCTGGGGGCCAAGGATTTCGTCTCCAAGCCGTTCGACGTGGTGGAGATCGCACTGCGGATCGCCAACCTGCTCGAAACGCGGATCCTCTACGAACGGCTCCGCGCCGGTCCGGCCTAGATCAGCGCCCGCAGCCGGTGGATATCGGCCGGATGGGCCAGCCCCGTCCCCGGGGTCAGCACCGCCGCCGTGCCGGCCGCCAGCCCCAGCCTCGCCGCATCGGCCACATCGGCCCCCTGCGAGAGGGCAAAGACCATGCCGGCCAGGAAACTGTCGCCCGCGCCGACCGCGCTGGCCGCCTGCACCGGGATCGCCGGCAGCCGCAGCGGGCCTTGGGCGCTGGCGATCAGCGCGCCTTCGTGGCCCATGGTCACGGCGACCACTTCGGCCCGGCCTTCGTTCACCAGCGCCATAGCCGCTGCGGCAATCGCCGCTTCGTCGGCCAGCTCCGCGCCGGTCAGCTGGCGCAGCTCGCCCAGGCTCGGCTTGACGAGGTGGACCCCGCCGCCGGCCAGCGCGCCTTTCAGGCCCCGGCCCGAACTGTCGAGCACGAACTTCGCGCCCCGCTCTGCCGCGACCCCGGCCACGCGGGCATAGAAATCGTCCGGCACGCCCGGCGGCAGCGATCCGCTGGCGATCAGGTAGCGGCAGCGGATCTGCGCCAGCGCCGCCAGGCAGTCCTGCCATTCCGGCTCGGTCACCGCCGGGCCGGGCGGGACGATGCGGTATTCCTTGCCGCTTTCCCGGTCGAGCACGGCGGCGGCGATCCGGGTTTCCCCGGCGATCGGCGTGCGCACCCGGACCAGCTGGTGCCGGTCGAGCAGGCCGTCCAGCGCCGCCCCGGTCGCCCCGCCGGACAGGTAATGACACCGCGCCGTGGCGCCGAGGCGCACCAGCACCCGCGCCACGTTGATCCCGCCGCCGCCGGGATCGTAATTCTCGGCCAGACCGCGCATCTTGCGGGTATGAACCATCCGCTCGACCGCATAGGAGGCATCGATCGTCGGGTTGAGCGTCAGGGTGGCGGCGGTTTCCATCGCCCCATCATGGTCCGCCCGCGCCGCCCGGCCAAGCGCTTTTCGCCGGGGCTGGCGGCAGGAAGGGCATGAAGTTCGCCATGAAGGTGCAATGAAGTTCCGGGCATTAAGGGAGTAATATCAAGGGGATGGGTGAGCAAACTTCGCCATCTTTGCGCGAGTAACGCATGGAAGTTTTGCGCGCGGCCCGGCCCCGGCGGCTTGCGGGGTGGAGGAGGTATTCAGGCTGAGAAAGAACGGCCGGCCAGTGTGACAGCATTTGCCCGTGTAGGAAAACGGCGCACCGGCGCGCGGCGCTTGAACCGCAGGCCCGCGCGGTGGCACATGACGCAGAGGGCAGGACGGCAAGGGAAGGGGCATCATGACAGCAGACCGGGCAACGGGCCAGACACCGCGCAGGCCCGTGCGGATCATGGCCTGGGCGATCATCGTGTCCCACGCGATCGGCGCGGCGGCCAATGCGGCCAGCCTGCTGGCCGGCGATCCGCGCTATGCGCCGGGGCTGTGGCTGACTTTCATGGGGCTGAAACTGGCCGGGCTGGCCGCGGGCGTGCTGCTGCTGCGCGGATCAAAGGCCGGCGCCTGGCTGTTCCCCGCCTCGCTGCTCGCCGGAGCCGGCGTGGCGCTGGCCTTTACCGGGCCTTATTCGCTGGTGCTGTGGGCCGGGGCGGCGTTGGTGCTGCTGGCGGTGCTGGGCGGGTTTGTGTGGGTGTTGCGTGAAGGGGCGCGGGAAGGTGGCGGTTCAAGGCGACTATGAACTGCGCGTCAGCATGGTAGATTTATTGGTAGTTGGTGCACTGTCCCCGGAATCCTCTGATGCGTGATCAATGCTCGGGAACTAGGATAAGTCGATGAACCTTGCCGATGCAGATATTCTTGAAAACTATCTACGAGATCTATCTCTCATTCTGACTGACCTCTACAAGGAGACTTCAGATGATAGCGACGGCTTTCAGTTGGGTCGGCGCATGGCGTTTCGAGAGGTCATCAGCGTGATGCAGCAGCAGGCTGACCTGTTCCAGATACCTCGAGATCGTATCAATCTGCCAAAAGAGGATATGGATTGAACGTGGCCAAATCCCAGCCGGAATTCCTCCTGACGCTGGAATTCATGCTGAAATGACAAAAAGTGGAGCGTTGTAGTGACGGTCGACGAGATTGTGCTTGTGGCCTTGGCTCCAATATCGGCCGTCATATTTTCGCTTTATGCATATCGCGTTTACAGTTTGAGTATTCCATCAGATAATGAATTACGAAAATACAAGTATGGAAATATTGTCTCATTTTTGATGAGGAAAGTCAGGATATTTATATATATTGGGCCTACAATCCTTGCAATCGGATTCGAATCTTCGGCAATTTACAGTATTAATGGTAGATCAATTTTTCTTCATACTTCGATTGTGTTGTGTGCAGTTGGTGTCCTGTTGGTATGGCTCTGCGTTTCCTGGGATATTTTTACCAAGTGAGGTGTAATTGCGATTAGTGAAATTTCGACCGGAGCAATATATAAAGGTCGAATAGTAAGAATAACTTCCCCGATTGATGGGAATTTCATTATGTATTTGGTTGATATTGAGCTAGGCGGTCAGAGCGTTCCCCTCATTGAAAGAGGGGAAAAGGGGGCATTTGTTACATGCGCCGTTCGAACCGAGAACATAATCGAAGCAATTGAGAGCCTGATCCGAAACTAAGTTGAGTGGTATCAGCGGGTTAGCTTGACGCCCGCCCAAGTCATTGATTCAGGGGTTTTGCGAAAACTTCCGGAGATCAACGATGTGGACCGATACCACTCGGGCGC
>JAFLDB010000028.1 GCA_017302615.1 Sphingomonadales bacterium | reverse complement strand
GGCGGAGGCGGCGGGGGCGGCGGAGGCGGCGGCGGAGCAGCCGGCTCACCGAAGTTGTAGCCCAGCGTCAGCATCAGCGAGTGCGAGCGCCAGTCAGTCTTCAGCGCGGCGCCGCTGCTGTCGACGTAGTTGAGGTTGCTGACGTTGAACAGGCGATACTTCAGGCCGACATCGACCCGCTTGCTGATCGGGTAGCGCACGCCGGCAATGGCCTGCCAGGCAAAGCCGCCGTCGGTGTCGTTCACCCAGGTCCAGGCCGGGGTGACCAGGCCGGCCTGATGCTTGACGTTGGCCCAGCCAGCACCGCCGCCGAAGTAGCCCTGCAGGCCGTCATCGTCGCCCAGATCGACAAAACCGTTGACCATGAAGCTCAGGGCGTCGGACTTGCCGTCAAGGTTGGCACCGGTCGCGCGGCCGCGGAAGCCGTTGGCGTTGGTCGGGCTGCCGGTGCCGATCTGGATCAGCGAGTTGAGGCCCTGGGCCTTGGCTTCGCGGTACGAACCCTCGGCTTCAAGGCGGAACATGCCGAAGTCATAGCCGACGGCCAGACCGGCATCCCAGCCGGTCTTGTGCTCAAGAGCCACGGCATCGATCGCCGTGCGGACATCGAACAGGCTGTCTTCAGCCTTCATGCCGCCGGCATCGAGTTCGATGTACCACGAATCGTCACGCGCCAGCGCGGGCGTGGCAAGCATCGTGGTGGCCAGGGCCAATCCCATGATCGTCTTACGCATTTCGAATTCCCCTTGTTTTCAGGATTCGTGAGTTAATTCTGGGTCCGGTCTAACCGTGCACGCATGGATAGGCAAGGATCGACTCCAAGCAGATCATGCTTGCCTGACAACTGCGGCATAACGGTTACACGCGGTGCACACCAAGGGTACACCGCGTGTACACCGCAGGCCGTCAGGCGGCGGGCAGCAACCGGCGCTCGCCCGCGATCCGCAACATCGCCTTCTGCAGCTTTTCGAATGCCCGCACTTCGATCTGGCGGACGCGTTCACGGCTGACGTTGTATTCCTGGCTCAGCTCCTCGAGCGTGCGCGGTTCCTCGATCAGGCGGCGCTGGGTGAGGATGTGGCGCTCGCGCTCGTTGAGGCTGTCCATCGCCTCGACCAGCAGGGCGTGGCGGTTGCCGGCCTCCTGCGCGTCCTCGACGATCTGGTCCTGCAGCGGGCCGCTGTCTTCAAGCAGGTCCTGCCACTGGCCTTCGCCCTCGTCGTTGAACGAGACGTTGAGGCTGGCATCGCCGCCCATCATCATGCGGCGGTTCATGTTGACCACTTCGGCTTCCGACACGCCGAGATCGGTGGCGATCTTCCTGACGTCTTCGGGGCGCAGGTCGGTGTCCTCGTAGGCGTCGAGGTTCTTCTTCATGCGGCGCAGGTTGAAGAACAGCTTCTTCTGCGCAGCGGTCGTGCCGATCTTGACCAGGCTCCAGCTGCGCAGGATGAATTCCTGCATCGAGGCCTTGATCCACCACATCGCATAGGTGGCGAGGCGGAAACCGCGATCGGGTTCGAATTTCTTGACGCCCTGCATCAGGCCGATGTTGCCTTCGGAAATCAGTTCGCTGACCGGCAGACCATAGCCGCGATAGCCCATCGCGATCTTGGCCACGAGCCGCAGGTGGCTGGTCACCAGCTGCTTGGCCGCTTCCGGATCCTGGTGTTCCTGATAGCGCTTGGCGAGCATGTATTCCTGCTCGGCCGTCAGCACCGGGAACTTCTTGATCTCCGCCAGATAGCGGTTGAGCCCCTGCTCGCCAGACAGGCTGGGCAGGGTCGTGCTGCCGGTGGCAGGCAGGTTGCGTTCGGCTTCGGACATCTTGTTCACTCGTCCTTTCATCGTCGGCCCACCCTTAAGAGACCCTTTAGAGGCATCCCCGGTCGGCGGCCACATGGCTAAGTGTGATAGCATGATAGCTCAGCTATCTTCCCTCAATTCGACCAACAGCCCCGCCATGTCGGCAGGCAGCGCGGATTCGAAGCGAAGCGCTGCCCCCGTGACGGGGTGGATGAAGCCCAGCACTGCGGCGTGCAGCGCCTGCCGGGCGAATCGAAGCTGGTTGAGAAGCGGCCGGAACCGCGTGGGCGTGCGTCCATATACGGGATCGCCCAATAGCGCGTGGCCGATTGATGCCATGTGAACGCGGACCTGGTGGGTGCGGCCCGTCTCAAGCCGGCATTCGACCAGCGAGGCCGCCGCAAAGGCTTCCACCGTCCTGTAATGCGTTACCGCGTGCTTGCCGCGCTTGTTGAGCTCATGCAGCACGGCCATCTTCTTGCGGTCATGGTCCGACCGGCCGATGAAGCCGCTGACCGTGCCGGCCGGCGGCATGGGCCGCCCCTGGACAATTGCGAAATAGGCCCGCTCGATCGAGTGGTCGGCGAATTGCCGGGCCAGCCCCTCATGGGCCTTGTCGGTCTTGGCCACCACCAGCATGCCCGAAGTTTCCTTGTCGATCCGGTGGACGATCCCCGGCCGTTCGACCCCGCCGATGCCGGACAGTTGCCCCCGGCAATGGTGCAGCAGGGCGTTGACCAGCGTGCCATCCAGATTGCCTGCCGCCGGATGGACCACGAGGCCTGCCGGCTTGTCGACCACGATCAGGTGCTCGTCCTCGAACACGATGGTCAGCGGAATGTCCTGCGGCGCGGCCTCGGCCGGGATCGCGGCGGGAACGCGGATTTCAAACGAAGTGCCGTCCGCCACCTTGACGCTGGCCTGGGCCGCAGCCTTGCCGGCCAGCAGCACCCGGCCTTCGCCCAGCAGCGCCTTCACCCGCTCGCGCGACAGCCCGCTCGCCTCGGCCAAGGCCTTGTCGAGCCGCCCGCCGCCGGCCAGCGTGCCGGAAATGATGGAATCTCCCCCGTTCATTGCTAGCTAGTTGGGCATGGATCTCGAAGTGACAAGTGGCACGATTGCCACACTGATCGAAGAAGCGCACCGCGCCCACCCGCGCGAATGCTGCGGGTTGCTGCTGGGGCAGGGCAGCCGGATCGCGCTGGCCCAGCCGGCCGCCAACGTTCATCCCGATCCTGCGCGTCATTTCGAGATCGATCCCGCGGCCCTGATCGCCGCGCACCGCGCCCAGCGCGCGGGCGGGCTGGAACTGGTCGGCTTCTATCACTCGCACCCCAACGGGCGTCCGGATCCTTCGGCGGAAGATTTGGCCCTCGCCGAAGGGGCAGGTCGGATTTGGGCAATCATTGCAGACGGAAACGTGCTGTGGTGGCGCGATGGAAAGAATGGGTTCGAACCGCTTTCCAGCCGAGTCGCAGCCGGGTAAGGAGCGGATAAATCGCGCATCAGGGAACTTTCATGACCGACTCCACCGAACTTGCCAGCCTGCTTTGCTCGCGCCTGTGCCATGACCTGCTCAGCCCGGTCGGCGCGCTGAACAACGGGTTGGAACTCCTCGCCGAGGAGAAGGACCCGGAGATGCGCAAGCGCTGCATGGAACTGCTTGAGCAGTCAGCCAAGACCAGCGCGGACAAGCTGAAATTCTTCCGCCTCGCCTTTGGCGCCGCCGGCGGATTTGGCGAGACGGTGCCGGTGGAAGAACCCAAGGCGCTGATCGACGCGCTGGTTGCCGGGAACGAACGGATCAAGCTGGGCTGGACCCTGGGCGTCACCGTGCTTCCCAAGCCGGCGGTGAAAGTGCTGCTCAACCTGGCTCACATCGGGATCGAGGCGCTGGTGCGCGGCGGCACGCTGGATATCGGCGCCGAACAGCGCGACGGGGCGAGCGAGATCGTGGTCCGCGCCGCCGGGCCCAAGATCGCCTTCGATCCGGTGGTCGGCAAGGCGCTGGACGGCGTGCTCGATCCGGGCGAACTGACCAGCCGCACCGCGCCGGCCCACATGATCCAGATGCTGGCCGTGACCCAGGGCGGGGGCCTGCAATATGCCCTGTCCGACGAAGCGCTCGTGATGGGCGCGGTGCTGCCGGGGTAATTGGGGGCGCATGAACGAGCTGATCCACTTCGAGAATCCCTCGCCCAACTGGAACGAGCGGCAGTTGCCGATCTCGATGGTGGTGCTCCACTACACCGGCATGCAAAGCGCGGACGAGGCGCTAGAGCGGTTGTGCAGCGAAGAGGCCGGCGTTTCCGCCCATTACCTGATCGAGGAGGACGGTAAGGTCCACCGCCTGGTGCGCGAGGATCGCCGCGCCTGGCATGCCGGAAAAAGCTTCTGGCGCGGGGTGACCGACGTCAATTCGGCCAGCATCGGGATCGAGCTGGTCAATCCGGGCCACGAATTCGGCTATCGCCCGTTCCCGGACGCGCAGATGGAAGCCCTGCTGCCGCTGCTGGCCGACATGGTCCAACGCCATGATATCCCCCGTGCCAACGTGGTGGGCCATTCCGATGTCGCCCCGCAACGCAAGGAAGACCCCGGCGAACTGTTTGACTGGGACCTGCTGGCCGCCCACCGCCTGGCGCTGCGCACCCCGCGCGTGACCATGCCCAGCCCGTTCGAGAACGACGGCGCGTTTTTTCTGGCACTGGAGCGCTGGGGCTATGACATTTCCGACCCCGCCGCCGCCTGCCGCGCCTTCCAGCGGCGCTGGCGCCCGCACATCATCGACGGGCAGGTCGATGGGGAATGCTCGGCGATCCTGTTCTCTTTGTTGTTGGATCG
This sequence comes from Sphingomonadales bacterium, assembly GCA_017302615.1. Classification (GTDB taxonomy): domain Bacteria; phylum Pseudomonadota; class Alphaproteobacteria; order Sphingomonadales; family Sphingomonadaceae; genus Novosphingobium. The sequence continues at coordinate 7,292 of JAFLDB010000028.1, read as the reverse complement.
CGACAGCGGAAAGACTAGGTAGGCCCTTGCCAGGGGGCCGGGCAGTCGCGTCACTCGCAAGAGTGCCGAGGAAAGTCCGGGCTCCACGAAACAAGGGTGGCGGGTAATGCCCGCCGGGCGAGTTGCTTGCAGCGAAGTCCAGGGAAAGTGCCACAGAGAGCAGACCGCCTGCCTTGCGCAGGTAAGGGTGAAAGGGTGCGGTAAGAGCGCACCGGGTGTCTGGTAACAGAGACCGCACGGCAAACCCCACCCGGAGCAAGACCGAATAGGGGCGGCGCGCCTTGCCGCAAGGCAGGGCAGGTCAGTTTCGGACCCGACCGCCCGGGTTGGTTGCTTGAGCCCTGGGGCGACCCAGGGCCTAGAGGAATGGCTGCCAGCGGGGATACGGTCCTTCATGGGATACCGTCCGCGCTACAGAACCCGGCTTACAGGCCCCCTGGCGAATTATCCTGTCGCGGCTTTGGGAGCGGGAAGGCGATGCGGACGCGGCTCAGTATCTGCCGGCGAAAGGCGCGCTTCGCGACCCGCGAGGAAGCGTTGGTCGCTGCCGCGAAGGCCGAGGTTCCGCTGCGCGCCTATCGCTGTGACCGCTGCTGGCGGTTTCACCTGACCAGCCGGATCCGGTGTCGGTGAGGGCAGCTCAGGGCCGCCCGACACTGGAATAGGCAAAGCCCTTGGCCCGCACTTCGGCCGGATCGTAAATGTTGCGCAGGTCGACCAGCACCGGGGCCTTGGCAATCCGCTTGACCCGGTCAAGGTCGAGCGCGCGGAAGGCGTCCCATTCGGTGACGATCACCACGGCATCGGCGCCTTCGATCGCGGCATAGGCGCTCGGCTGCATGTCCACTTCGGGCATCAGCGGACGGGCGAGGTCCATCCCTTCGGGATCATAGGCGGCCACCTGCACTCCGGCATCGGCCAGCGCCTGGGCGATGGCGATCGAGGGACTGTCGCGCATGTCGTCGGTGTTGGGTTTGAAGGTCAGGCCCAGCATGGCCACCTTCTTGCCGCGGGCTTCGTCCATCCCGCCCAGCGCCTCGATCACCTTGCGGCCCATCGCGCGCTTGCGGCTGTCGTTCACCTTGACCACCGCCTCGACGATCCGGGTCGGGGCTTCGTAATCCTCGGCGGTCTTGAGCAGGGCGAGCGTATCCTTGGGGAAGCACGAGCCGCCATAGCCCGGCCCGGCGTGGAGGAACTTGGCCCCGATCCGCCCGTCCATGCCGATTCCGCGCGAGACGTCCTGCACGTCCGCGCCAACCTTTTCGCACAGGTCGGCCATTTCGTTGATGAAAGTGATCTTGACCGCCAGGAAGGCATTGGCGGCATACTTGATCAGTTCGCTGGAGCGCCGGCTGGTGAACAACAGCGGCGACTTGTTGAGAAACAGCGGGCGGTAGACCTCGGTCATGACCGAACGGGCCCATTCGTCCTCGGTGCCGACAACGATCCGGTCCGGGTGCTTGAAATCGCCGATCGCCGCGCCTTCGCGCAGGAATTCGGGGTTGGAGGCCACGGCGAATTTCACGCCCGGATTGGCCTCGGTCAGGATCCGCTCGACTTCGTCCCCGGTGCCGACCGGGACGGTCGACTTGGTCACGATCACCGCGTCGTTCTTCAGGTTCGCGCCGATCTCCTCGGCCACGGCATAGACATAGGACAGGTCGGCATGGCCATCGCCGCGGCGGCTGGGGGTGCCGACCGCGATGAAGATCGCGGCCGCGCCGGCGATTCCCTCGGCCAGGTCGGTCGTGAAGGTCAGGCGGCCGGCCTTGACGTTGGAGCCGACCAGTTCAGCCAGGCCCGGCTCGTAAATCGGCATCACGCCGGCCTGCAGGCTTTCGATCTTGGCGGGGTCCTTGTCGATGCAGACCACGTCGTGGCCGAAATCGGCAAAGCAGGCCCCCGATACCAGTCCGACGTATCCGGACCCGACCATTGCGATCTTCATGCGATGCTCCTTTGCGAGACGCTGACCGTCCCGTCCTCAACCCGGGTTTCGATCAGCCAGCGGCTGGTGCCTTCCAGTCCCAGCGCGGTCAGGCGGCCGGTATCATAGGCGCCGGTATCGATCCCGATCCGGCTGGCGGCAAGCTCCGGCCGGTCATAGATGGTGTGGCCGTAGACCACGGTGCAGCCCAGATCATCGCGCGAGGTGATGAACGGTTCGCGGATCCAGCGCAGGTCGGCTCCGCGCTGCTGTTCCAGCGGCACGCCGGGCCGGATCCCGGCATGGACGAACAGGTAATCGCCGACCCGGACCATCCCTTCCATCGCCTGCATGAAGGCGATGTCTTCGGCCGGCACGGCCTCGCGCATCAGCTTCTGCGTCTCGCCAAGGGTGGCAGCCGCATAGGTGGCCGGGTCGATCGGATAGGACAGCAACGTCTCGCGCCCGCCGTGGCGCAGGAACTGGCGCAGGATTTCCGGATTCTCGAACGAACCGAGGAACATTTCCTCGTGGTTGCCCATCAGCACCCGCAGCGCCCGGCGCTGCTGCCATTCGCGGGCCTGGCGCAGGACACCGGCACTGTCCGGCCCGCGATCGACGAGGTCGCCGAGCAGGATCACCAGACTGTCGGCGGGGCTGCGGGCGGCATTGTCCGCCTCGATCGCTTCGGCCAGGGCCGCGAACAGGTCGGCCCGGCCATGCACGTCGCCGACGGCATAGACGCGCTGACCGGGCGGAACCGCGGCGGCGGGCGCCGCGTCCTTGCCGGCGAACAGGTTGATGAGCTTGGACAACATGGGCTGGATCGATCCTGCGCGGCCTATAGCCACGGCAATGTTAACGGACAATGGCACAGGCACTGGCGTGGCGAGAATGTCACAGTCCGCGGCCTTGGCGCAATGAAATGTCGATTTGGCCCTTGTGCAGTGCAGCAAAAGTGTGCTCAAGGATTCGTGTCCAAAGTGACGATCCCCGGAACGAGGGATCGCGCAGCGGGCGCAGGTGGGACGAAGCGAAGAACAATCGAAGGAAGATTGCCATGCTCACGTCCGTCCGCGGCCTCCTGGCCGCAACTCTCGTCGCCGGCTGCGGATTGGCCGCCACCCCCGCATTTGCCGATGAAACCGATCCTCCGGCCGAAGTCACCGTGACCGGCAACGTCGCGCTGGTGACCGACTACCGTTTCCGCGGCATTTCGCTCTCGGCCGGTGATCCGGCTGTCCAGGGTGCGATCAACATCAACCACTCGAGCGGCCTCTATGCCGGTGCCTGGGCTTCGAGCCTTGAGGACAGCGCGGTCTATGGCTCGATGGAACTGGACCTCTATGTCGGCTGGACCGGCCCGGTCGCCGATGGCCTGACCGCTGACGTCGGCCTGCTCTACTACGTCTATCCGAACGGCAACGTCGGCGATGCCAACGTGTTCGAACCCTACGCCTCGCTGACCAAGACCATGGGTCCGGTCTCGGCCAAGGTCGGGATCGCCTATGCCTGGGAACAGGATTCGCTGGGCGGTGACGACAACCTGTACCTCTACACCGACTGGGGTCTGGGCGTTCCGAACACCCCGATCAGCATCGCGGCGCACCTCGGCTACACCGACGGCGCGCTCTCGCCCAAGCTGCTGACCGGCGCCGGCACCGGCGGCGGGTGGGATTACTCGCTCGGCGCCAGCTATGCCGTGACCAAGAACCTCTCGGCCAGCGTCACCTATGTCGGCGTCGATGGAAACTCGTTCGACGGGTTTTCGAACGACGCGGTCGTCGCTTCGCTGAAGTACTCGTTCTAAGCCAGACGCGGCTTTGCGCAGGGGCCCGCTCCGGATTGCCGGGGCGGGCCCTTTCGCGTTAAGGGTGCGGGTATGACCAAGTTCCTCCACGCCATGATCCGGGTTACAGATCCCGATGCCACAATTGCCTTCTTCAAGCTGATCGGGCTGGAAGAAGTGCGCCGCTATGCCAGCGAACAGGGCCGTTTCACCCTGATCTTCCTGGCCGCGCCCGGGCAGGAAGGGCTGGCGGAAGTGGAGCTGACCTACAATTGGCCGCCCGAAAACGGCGAGGCGGAGGCCTATACCGGTGGGCGCAATTTCGGTCACCTCGCATATCGGGTGGACAACATCTATGAAACCTGCGCCGCGCTGATGGCGGCCGGTCACACCATCCACCGCCCTCCGCGCGATGGCCACATGGCCTTCGTCAAGACGCCGGACGGGATTTCGGTGGAACTGCTGCAGGACGGCCACCTGCCGCCGCAGGAGCCGTGGGCATCGATGCCCAATACCGGAACCTGGTAAGGCCTCAGCCCTTGCGGGCGGCCAGCCGCAGCACGGTGTAACCCAGCAGGGCGGACAGCAGCGAGCCGGACAGGACCCCGATCTTCGCCTCGTCGACCAGCAACGGGCTGTTCGGAAAGCCCAGCTGGGCGATGAACAGGCTCATGGTGAAGCCGATCCCGCACAGCAGGGCCATGCCCCACAGCTGCGCCCAGCTGGCCCCGGCCGGGGGCTGGGCGAACTTCAGCTTCACCGCGGCCCAGACCGCGCCGAGAATGCCGATCTGCTTGCCCAAGAACAGGCCCAGTGCGATCCCGATCGGCAGCGGGGCGGCCAGATCGGCCGGTGACAGACCGTTCAGCGACACCCCGGCATTGGCAAAGCCGAACAGCGGGACAATGAAATAGGCGCTCAGCGGGGCCATGGCATGTTCCATCCGCAACAGCAGGCTGTCCCCCCGCTCGTCCAGCTTCATCGGCACGGTGAAGGCGGCCAGCACCCCGGCCACGGTGGCATGGACGCCGGAATGGAGAACGGCGTACCACAGCACCCCACCAAGCACCATATAGGGCAGGCCGCGGGTCACGCCCACCCGGTTGAGCCCGGCCAGCAGGGCCAGGACAGCGGCGGCAAAGGCCAGCCAGCCCAGCTTGAGCGAGGCGGTGTAGAACAGCGCGATGATCGCAACCGCGCCCAGATCGTCGACAATCGCCACGGTCAGCAGGAACAGCCGCAGCGAAGGCGGGACCCGCTTGCCCAGCAGCGCGAGCACGCCCAGCGCAAAGGCAATGTCGGTCGCCGCCGGGATCGCCCACCCGCGCACCAGCGCCGGATCGCCTCCGGCCAGAGCCAGATAGACGAGGGCCGGTACCGCCATGCCCGCCGCCGCCGCCAGCACCGGCAGGCGCCGACGTTCGGGGCTGGCCAGTTCCCCGTCCAGCACCTCGCGCTTGATCTCAAGCCCGACCACGAAGAAGAACAGCGCCATCAGCGCATCGTTGATCCACAGGTGCAGGTTGGACAGCTTGGCAATCGGGCTCCACGGCAGGTCGCCGTGGAACAGCGTGTGATAGCCATGGGCCAAGGGAGAATTGGCCGCGACCATGGCTGCCACCGCCACCATGATCAGCAGGATGCCAGCCCCGGCTTCTCCTCCAAACAAGCGGATGGCCAGGCTGGCAAGCGGCGAGAAAGGGTGACGGCGCTGGGTCATGGTGCAGACCTTAGCCAAGACGGCCGGGCCGGGGCAACCGAAAGCGGGACGTGCCATGCGGAATCGCGCAGACAAACGATTACTGCCAAGGACGAAAGTAAAAGGCGGGAGTTTTCACTGCGGGACTGTCCTGCCCCAAATGAATCGGCCAGTTTGATCCGCGCCGGTGCCAATTGCGCCATTTAATCGACCTATCTGGCATTGCCATGACTTTAACCAACGGTTACGCCTTGCTCTTTCGGTATCGGGGCAGAGTCGCGGGCAAAGATGACGGGGGCAGGTTCAGGCTGGCACGCGCTGCTCGAAGGGCTTTTGCTGTTCGAGCATGAGCTGATGGCCTTTGCCGCCTTCTGGTTCTGCGTCGGACTGCTCGATGAACTTGGCATCGATCTGGCGTGGCTATGGCTGCGGCTGACCGGCAAGGCCCGCACCTTGCGTCTGCCGGTCGGCTATGGCGCAGATCCGCTGTCCGGCCACGCTGCGGTGATGATCCCGGCCTACCAGGAAGCCCCGGTGATCGGCGCGACCATTGCCCACATGCTGGCGGCCTGGCCACAGCGTGAGCTGACCATCTATGTCGGCTGCTATCGCAACGATCCGGCCACGCTCGCCGCTGCCAGTGCCGCCGCCGGCAGCGACCCCCGGGTGCGGATCGTGGTCCACGGCGTGGATGGGCCGACCACCAAGGCCGATTGCCTCAACCGGCTCTACCGCGCGGTCGAGGTGGATGAGCAGCGGCAGCAGCGCCGCTTTACCAGCGTGATCCTCCATGACGCCGAGGACATGGTCCATCCCGCCGCTCTACAGGCGATCGATGCCGCGCTGGTGTTGCGTGATTTCGTGCAACTGCCGGTCCGCCCTGAACCGCAACCCCATTCGCGCTGGATCGCCGGGCACTATTCGGACGAGTTCGCCGAAAGCCACGGCAAGGGCATGGTGGTGCGCGCCGCGCTGGGTGCGCCGCTGCCGGCGGCAGGGGTCGGCTGCGGCTTTTCGCGTGCGGCGCTGGGCCGCCTGGCCGAGCATCGCGCCACCGAAGGTGAGGCGGGGCCGTTTGCGCCGGAATGCCTGACCGAGGATTACGAGCTTGGCCTGATCCTCTCACAGCATGGCCGCGGTTGTGCCTTCCTGCGGATGCGCGACGATGCCGGCGACCTCGTTGCGACCCGGTCCTATTTCCCCGACACGATCGAGTCGGCGGTACGCCAGAAGACCCGCTGGATCCACGGCATTGCCTTCCAGGGCTGGGACCGGCTGGGCTGGAGCGGGCGCGCGGTGGAACTGTGGATGGCGCTGCGTGATCGGCGCGGGCCATTGACCGCCCTGGTGCTGGCGGCGGCCTATCTGTTGCTGCTGATCGACATGCTGCTGCTGGGGCTGAGCGCAGCGGGTGTGGCCGTGCCCCATGCCCTGTCGGTACCGCTCAAGGCGATGCTGGCGCTGGCCTTTGCCGGGTTCCTGTGGCGCGCGGCCTTGCGCTTTGCCTTTACCGCCCGGGAGTACGGCATGGCAGAAGGCGTCCGGGCCGTGCTGCGGATGCCACTGGCCAATGTCATCGCGATCATGGCCGGGCGGCGGGCCTTCGTCGCCTATTTCCGCTCGCTTCGCACCGGCCAGGTGGTGTGGGACAAGACCCGGCACGAAGCACATCCGGCCAGCGCCATGCTGCGGGGGCTGCGGACATGAAGATGCCGCAGCGCTCCACCCCGCGCGGTCAGCCGTTGGCCGCCCTGGCCCTGCTCTTGCTGGCCTGGGTTGGCGCGCGCACTGCGCTGTGGGCCGCCGCACCGCCGCAAGAGCCGGCGCCGGCGGCGCTGGCACGCCCGGCACCGCCACCGGAAGCGCATCGCCCC
>JAFLDB010000027.1 GCA_017302615.1 Sphingomonadales bacterium | reverse complement strand
GCGCCCGAGTGGTATCGGTCCACATCGTTGATCTCCGGAAGTTTTCGCAAAACCCCTGAATCAATGACTTGGGCGGGCGTCAAGCTAACCCGCTGATACCACTCAACTTAGTTTCGGATCAGGCTCTGAGGCTTATGCGAGCAATCGAAGAAATTGTAGATCAACTTCCACCCGATAAGGCTCGCGAATTCATAAGATCTCTGGATTAAACTGTGATCTGATCGTTTCGGAGTGGTCTAGAATCCTTGTGATCTTGAATGATTCATACGAGGGCGGATAACCGGATCATCGGCTTTTCGCTATTGGTGTTACCAGGGTGTCATTCCGGCTCGTCCCGAAGGACTGACATCCAGTCTCACTCAGTCTGCCATTCAAGCCAGACGACCTGTTGCCCTCTGGTCACGTTCCGGACCATGCGCTGCTCCCCTTTGGTCAATCGCCCCGTTCCAAGTCGCTGAAGTGCAGCCCGAACGATCCAGGGTGGGAGCAGCCAAGGGAACCGCTTCTCGCTGAGACATGTACCGCCGGTAAGGCTTGTCTGAGCAAGGCTCCCGCAATACCCGGATGTCGGGGTGCGACCACCAAAGCGCAAAATGCACTGGGGCAGCGGGACGGTGCGGCGAAAAGTCAAACAGTCGACTTCATCCCCATTCAAAGCCCAAAGGGCATGAGACGCAAGAACATGAATTTAGTAGACTAATGAGCTTGACGCGCCATGTGTGGCGTCGGCCGCAGCGCTGATTCTCTGCGCTTGGCCAAGGCCCCGGACGCACCGCGCTCCGGGCTGTGGGTGGTGGGAGCGGCGCTGAAGCCATGCTCCCAACGAGGAGCACCCATGACCAGAAATGCCAAACCGAAGAAGTCGCGGCGCGTCGCAACAGCGCCACAGAGCGAACCGAATAACGACCAATCCCGCACCCTTGCTGGATACCGCATCACCCAGCTCACCGACCTCGACACCGAGCTCACCGCGCTGGCAGACATGACCCTCGCCCAGATGCGTGCCCGCTGGCGGGAGGTGAGCGACAAGCCTGTCCCGCGGGTACGCCGCACGCTGCTGCGCCTGGCGCTGGCCTATGAGCTGCAGGCCGCACTGCATGGCGGCCTCTCGCGCCGCACCGAGCAGCGGCTCGCTTACCTCGCCGGCAAGAACGCGGCCCCCGATGCCCCGCGCCCCGGCATGCGCCTGGTCCGCGAGTGGAACGGTGTGTTGCATACCGTCACCATCGACGAGGACGGCCTGATCCACTGGCAGGGCAAGACCTGGCGTTCACTGAGCGAAGTGGCGCGGGCGATCACCGGCACCCGCTGGTCGGGGCCGGTATTCTTTGGCCTCAGGCAGCGGAGGGTCGCGGCATGAAGCCGGTGCGCTGCGCGATCTATACGAGGAAATCGAGCGAGGATGGGCTCGAGCAGGACTTCAACTCGCTCCATGCCCAGCGCGAGGCTTGCGCCGCCTACGTGCTGAGCCAGGCCAGCGAGGGCTGGACGCTGCTTCCTGACGAGTATGACGACGGCGGCCTCTCCGGCGGTACGCTCGAGCGGCCCGCACTCCAGCGCCTGCTTGCCGATGTCGCGGCCGGCAAGGTCGACATCATCGTGATCTACAAGCTCGACCGCCTGACCCGCTCGCTGCTCGACTTTGCCAAGCTGGTCGAGGCGCTCGACCAGGCCGGGACCAGCTTTGTCTCGGTGACCCAGTCGTTCAATACAACGACCAGCATGGGCCGGCTCACCCTCAACATGCTGCTCTCCTTCGCGCAGTTCGAGCGCGAGGTCACCGCCGAGCGGATCCGCGACAAGATCGCCGCCTCCAAGGCCAAGGGCATGTGGATGGGCGGAATCCCGCCATTGGGTTACAAACCCCATGGCCGCACGCTGGTGGTGGTCAAGGAGCATGCCGGGCTGATCCGGACGATCTTCGAGCGCTACCGCCAGCTCGGCAATGTCCGCCTCGTCGCCGAGAGCCTCAAGGCTGATGGGCTCAGCACCCCAAGGCGCAAGACCACAACCGGCAAGGCTTATGGGGGAGGGGCGTTCCACCGCGGGCAGATCTACGACATCCTGCGCAATCCGATCTACATCGGCCGGGTCCCGCATCGCGGCCAGCATCATGAAGGCCAGCATCCCGGGATCATTGACGCCGCTCTGTGGGAAGCGGTGCAGCGGCAGCTTTCGGGTAATATCCGCGGCACGCGGGGCGGCCGTGTCAGAGGGGAGAGCATTCTCACGGGCCGGATTGTCGATGCGGCAGGGGAGCCGCTCATTGCTTCCCATGCCCGAAAGGGTGAGCGGCGCTACCGCTACTATGTCAGTAAGGCGTTTCATCACGAGGGGCGAGGCGCGGCGAAGGATGCGATGCGGATTCCGGCGGCCGAGATCGAGCAGGTCGTTGCCCAGGAGTGCGCGGACCTTTTTCAGGACCCTTTGCACCTGGTCGAGCGCGCCGGGTTGTCTTCGCAGCCAACGGAGTTCGAAGGATTGCTGGAGCGGAGCAAGACACTAGCCAAGGATCTGGCCGAGGGCCGCCATGCGCTGCTCGCCTCGATCATCCACAAAGTCCGGGTGAAAGCCGACGGCATCAGGATCGAACTCTCGGTTGCAGGTCTTGCCGCGGCAATCGGCCTGACCCCAACCGATGCCAGCCCGCCGCTGATCGAGCAGAACTGTGCTGTCCGCCTCACCCGCACCGGGCGGGCGCTGCGCCTTGTTGATGACAAGGGCGCTGCCACCACCGAGGACGGAGTGGATTTGACCCTTGTACGCCTGATCGTGCGGGCGAGGGTATGGTGGCAGCGGATCGTGGAGACGGGCATTGATCCCTCGAACCTCGCGGCCCTCGAGGGCGTCAGCCCGTCCTACATCGTCCGGGTGCTGCGGCTCGCCTTCCTGTCACCGGCAGTGGTCGAGGCCGTGCTCGATGGGCGTCTGCGGGCCGGAATCGACAGCTCCGCTCTCCTCAACATCCGCGCCATCGATCCGTCCTGGGAGAGCCAGGAGCGCAGGTGCATGCTGAGAAAGTGACGCCTTGCGCTAACATAGCCGACCTTCGTGGGCCCGAAGACGATTGTCGGAAGCCGCCGTTGGTTCATTCAGCGTTGCCGCGGCTAGCCACGACCCACAACGGCGGATTCCAGAGCATAGTTCAGCATTGTCTATCGAGCAGGCGGGTAAGCGAGCACCGCGCTGCCCTCTCTTTCCGCCGACTCGATGAAGAAGGCCATTGGCACGCTCGGCAGATGGTGTTCCGAACTTGACATGAGGAGCAGGCGGTTGACGGTGTTGTCCTGAATGCCGCCAGCCGGGAAAGCACAGCGGATGCGGCCGGCACTTCCATCCAGAACGCGCTTGGCTAGCAAGGCCTGGGCCTGCCGGTGCTCTCGCACGAAGCGGGACGCGACGGATGCCTCCCAATTGGGCTTGGGGCCGCGGGCATCGATGCGGCTCAAATAGCCGAACACCTCTCCCATCAACCTCGGATAGGCGCTGAGCTTGCCCTCATGCCCGAGCCTAGCGATGTCGAGGCCATCATCGGGAAACCGGAAGCTTGCGCCTTCGATCGCGCTTGCAAGCGCACCTAGATGCGCGACAGCTGGCCCCAAACGCGGTCGGAGCGCACGTCGCAGCTCGCGCCAGCGAAACCGACTGTCGGTAACAATTGCAGCGCCGGTCGCCTGCGCCAAGTACATCGCCATCTCGAAATTGGGGACGAGTTTGAACATTTGGAGCTGGCCACCCTCTTTGCCGCCCCCGAAGATGTCGCTGGCGAGTGCGACAAGCGGGTCGGCTTCCTTGAGGTGCGAGACGCCCTTCAGCATTTCCGCTGCGCCCGTATCATCCAGGTCGGGAAAGTCCTCCTTGAGCTGCGCGATCAGCCCGTCGTCCGGCCACATCAGGAAGTGGCGCTTGAAATCGCGCTGGAATAGGGCATCAACGCGCGGCTCGTCCTTGCGGTCGAAGGTCATGCCGGCTGAGCGCTCCTGCGCCATGCGCATCATCTGGTCCCGTAGATGGACGTCGAAATTGCACGGGTCTGGGACCAGGTTGATAAGTCCTAGATCGACCAGCGGCATGATGTTGAGAAAAAGGACGACCGCCTTCAGGAATTCGAGATGATAGCTGCGCGGGTTATCGACCGGCTTGTATTTGCCGGTAACAGCGCCGTTATGCGTAAAAGGATGCTCCACGATCAGCTCGCCGAAATAGAGCGGCGCGGCGAAGGCGAACTCGATGAGCGTTTCGGGATGGACTGAGCCGGTGAATACCGCACGAGGCCGCCCGTCGGGCTTGGGAAGCAATTTGAGAAGATCGGTCTCGAGCGGCCACAGCGCTTCGTAGAGATGATAGACTGTGCTGATCTGCTCGTCGGTCAGTTCGCGGCGGATGGTTGTCCAGTCCCTGCCGGAGTCGAGTCCCAAGATGTTGACGATGCCGCGGTGGAGGCTGAGGTTGCGCTCGCGGATCGAGCTCTCCTCCCAGCTCGGGCGCAAGGCTGCCGGCCGGGTTTTGCAGCATGTGCGATACGCGTCGCCCGACCCGCAGCCACAGACGTCACCGGGCTTGGGCGGCTTGGAACGCACGGGCTTGAGCAGAAATTCGCGGGGCTTTTCGGTACGCCCGTACGCATCCTGATAGTGGACATGCCCATCCTCGAACCGGGCGTAGATTTCCCCGCCAAATTTATAAAGCTGGTCTCTTGGGAGCAATGTCTCGCGCAACTCGGCCCAAGGTTCGGTAACCGAGCCTTCGGGATGCAGCAATTCATCGCGTCCGGCAGCGATATAGCGGCGCGCACGGGATTTGAGCACTAGGTTGATCTGCGCGACCTGATGGTCATTGAGCTTACGCGTGCGCACAAACGCGTCCGTGCTAACCATTGAGTTGCGATAGTTGCGCGCGAATGTCCGTTTCTCGAGCGCCGGACCATCAGGTGCTTGGGCATATTCAAGATTGGTCAGGATCAGGCAAAAGTCGCGGCTCAACGGAAACAGGGTCTGCGATGCCTTGAGCGTGATGCCGGGATCGCCCGGGTAAGCACAGAGCTCAGCATTGGGCGGCAGGGCATGGTTGTAGATTGTGACCGGCGCATCGCTGATAATGAACTTGGTGCCTGCCTCCTCCGCTGAGACGATCTCCCGGACGCCTTCGGTCCAAATGGTGCAGTGGAGATTGCGCAGCCCCTGCATCTCCATCATCAGTTCGTTTTGGCTCAAAGTGGGATATTGCGCGCGCAGCCAGTCGAGACCTTTGGGCGTGCGCAGCCGCTGGGCGTCGATGAATTCGAACAGATTCTGAAAATGGTCGTGCCATGCCGACTGATCGGTACCGAGAAAGGCTTTGATCGCCTTCGCCCCGCGGTCGTCGATCGCGCCGAACAGTTTGCGCTCGATCTCGTCGTTGACCAGCGTTCCGAAGAAGGTCGAGTAGAGGTCGGTCTGGAAGAAGCAACGCTTCGGCGGCGAGCGGAACTGCGCTTTACCGACGATTTCGCGGCCGTCCTCAAGACGGCGACGTTCAGGCGCCATGTCGAGATACGCGAGCGCGCTCTCGCCGGGGTCAAGAAACAGTCGTTGATACCATTGCGGTACGTAGTGATTGTCGCGCGTCAGGGACATTTACCAGAGCTAGCACACACGATGAGCGTGCGCAGCACCATGCCTGCGCTGGTTACGTCGAGCCCATCCGGCGGATCGATCTTCCGCCAACGTGTCCACAGGTGGTCATCGGCTTGCCCGCCGACCCAATGGGCGGGCGAAAGCCCATAGGGGGTACGGGGGAGATTGCGCGCACCAGTCGAACGGGTGTTGTGCGGGGTGTCGAACGGGGAGTCGTGCGGGGTGTCGCACACAGTCGAACGCCAGTCGTGCGGGTAGTCGTGCGCCTCATTTGGCGACCGTGGCAATGATAAGCGTGTCGCGCCGGTTGACCCGTTCAATCCGTTCTTCGATGCAACCCGCTGCCTTCAGCCTCACCATTGCGTCGTAAAACGCCTTCGCCGATACGCCGTTCGCTTTGGGATGGTCTTCCATCAGCTTCGCGACGTAGCGACTACGCGACTGCCATTGCGGCGACACGACCATGGCCCGCGCCTCAAAATCGGCCAACAATTCAAGGAACAGTTCGTCAATGGCGCTTTCGGCTGTCCGGCGGTGTTCGCTGGCGCTGGCGACGCCGCCCAACAGCACGAACACGCCCCGTTCCCATTTGACCCGGATTTGCTGCCCAATCCCGCCGTAGTTGGCCTTCTTCACTTCGATGATACGAACGTCGGACTGTTCGTGTTCGCGCTTCATGTAGAGGCGTGACCGGACGCTGTTGTTCCATGCGGTCGAACCCGATAGCCCGGTATCGTCCTTCATACCGGCGACGGACGGGTGCGCCAGTAATACGACGGTCGTTTCGAAGTCGATTGCGATGGCGCGCAGCATGGCGACGAACTGGCGAACTTGCGCGCGGTTGATTTCCTCCCCGCCGAATAGGTCCGCTAACGTGTCCAGCACGACCAACGCGGGCCGGTGCGCTTCGACATAGGCGCGCACGGCGGCATAGACCCCTGTGGGCACTAGGACGCGCCCGACCGGCCCCGGAACCGCCAGAAGCGCGTCCAGCCCCGCCAGCGACGAGATGGCGAGCCTATCGAGCGCGGACAGCGGCACATGGTCCGCCGTCGCCACGTCAGCCAACCGGCGGTGAACTTCGTCAAGGTCGTCTTCGGCGGTTAGGAACAGTGCGCCGCCGGGTTGCATGATTGCTACGCCGAACCATGCGCGCGCCAATACCGTGCCGACTGCCAACTGAAGCGCGGCAAGGCTCTTGCCGGTGCCGCCGTCGCCGCTGAACAGCGTGACGGTGCCCGCTGGTATCAGTTGGTCAACGTGCCATTTGCGCGGCGTGACGGGCTTGCCCTGAAGCGCGCTGGCCATGACGACGGGAAGTTCGTCGCCTGTCTCGGTCGCCGCCTTCCTGAACAGGTGCGAGAAATCGAGCGTCGCCAAGTCGCGGTCAAACGCCCGTTCGATGGTGCTACGGCGGTAGTCGGCGCGCTGTTGGGTCTTCGCCCGTTGCCCCTGTGGGCTGGCCATCCACATACGCTCGATTTGCGCCGGGTCTTTCGTCCAGAACGCCAGCATGTTGACCAACGCTTGGTCAATCGCCGAACCCGACGTGTCGCCTACAAGGTCCGACCCGTCGCCGTTCCAAAGCCGCGTGAACTTGTCGCCGTTGGTTGCGGTGGCGGCGCGGTTGAACACCGCTTCGTCGGTTTCGGTGCTGGCCTGATAGTGCGGCGAAGCGTCGAAGCCGGACGGCTTGTCGCGCGCCATTTGCGCCATGAGCGTGTCCAAGGCCGCGCCGCCTTCGATTATCGGCGCGTCGCGATAGACGTTGCCCGTCATCGTGAAGAAGCGTTCGTTGGAATATACTTCGACATGGCCGCGCCGACTGCCACGAACCCGGCCTTTGACGATGATATGAAGGCCGTTACCCGAAGGGCTAAGTTCGGCGTAGCTTGGGAATGCGTCAAATATCCGGTCTTGGACGGCCTTTGCTTCAGCGTCGCCGTGGCAGTCGTCCAAATCTATCCCGGTGAACGGGTCGGCGTCGGTGAAGACGAAGCCAATTCCATCGAAGCCGCCGCTATCGAGTGCGGCGATTGATTCGCTGAAGGTTGCCCATGTCGTTGCGTCGGTGACGCTGGCGATTTGGCCGGTGCGGGGTGAGAACGGAAGTTTGGATGGCTTTGGCCCGCCACGGTCCACATAGCGCCACGCGACCCATTGCGGGAACGCGCGCAATTCCGCTGGAATGCGTTCAAATGACATGAAGTGCCCACAGGTTGGGTCAAGCTTGCGCGCGACGCTGTTCAAGTTCGGCGACCAGCGCCTTGATTTCGACTTCCGACTTACCGGCAATCGTGGCCTTCGTTACGGCGTCCAGTTCATCGGACGGCCAAACGGAAATGCGTTCGCCGTGCTTGACGGGCTTGGGCAACAGCCCGGCTTGAATACGCGAATAGATGGTAGCGCGCGAAAGGCCGGTGGCCTCGCTCATAGACTTCAACCGCAACAACTTGACCACGTTGGCCTCCATCGGACGTAGCTGGATGAAGGGTTGGTGCGCGCGGCCCCCGTTCAACAACAACGGGGGGGTGTTGAACCCCGGTCGTTCGGTTCGTCGCAAATTGGAATCGTTTCGTCGCACGGTCCAGCGCGTCGAACGGCAAGAAATCCAGCGCGCGGCCATCGGAATTTCGTTGTTGGCCAAGACGTAGGCCGGCGGGGCGGCGGTTGCTTAACCCCCTGGAATTTCAACGAAATTTGCAAGAATTGGCGGAGACGGAGGGATTCGAACCCTCGGTACCGGATTTACCAGTACGACGGTTTAGCAAACCGTTGGTTTCAGCCACTCACCCACGTCTCCGGATCGCAGCGGCGAAGCGCGGCCTATAGCGAGGGGGTTGCGGGGCGGCAAGGGGTTGCGGGCAAAGATTCTTGGCTTTCGTATTGCCCCGCCGGAGGACTCGTCTGATCGCAAAACCGACTCGCCCTGTCGCCCGTTCATTGCCGGGCAAGCCGGGATCGATTCTGTTGTGGCAAGTTGGAAGGGAGCTGTCTGCGATGATCGTCGGCTTGAACGCAAAGGTGCGCGCGGCACTGGTTTCGGCGCTGGGGGCCATGGCCCTGATCGGATCGGTGGCCGCCCCGGCCCAGATCCAACCGGTCGATCCTGACCGGGCAATCGACGGCGACCTGTCGCGGCCTGCTGCCAGCGCTTCGCCCGCGCCCAGCGCCGCTCCGACCCTCTCGGCCGAGCCGGTGGCTGACGGTGCAGTGCCGCAAGCCGCCCCGACCGACCCCGCCGCCGCGCCGCCGGCCGATCCCGCAACCTACCAGAAGGACGATCTGGTCGGTGAGGCCGAGAAGGTCTTCGGCAAGGGCGCGGCCGGACTTGGCGGGCTGATCGAGGACCTGCTGCGCAAGCAGGGCCAGCCCAATGCCTATATCACCGGGCGCGAAGGCGGCGGTGCGCTGGTCGTCGGGCTGCGCTATGGCTCGGGCGTGCTGCACCACAAGATCGAGGGCGAGCGCAAGGTCTACTGGACCGGGCCTTCGGTCGGTTTCGATGCCGGGGCCAATGCCGGCAGCACCTTCGTGCTGGTCTACAACCTCTACAACACCGAGGACATCTTCAAGCGCTATGGCGCGGGTGAAGGGCAGGCCTATCTGGTCGGCGGGTTCAACGTGTCCTACCTGCGCCGCGGCGATGTGGTGCTGATCCCGATCCGGATGGGCGTGGGGCTGCGGCTGGGCGTCAATGCGGGTTACATGAAGTTTTCCCGCAAGCAGAACTGGTTCCCGTTCTGAGGATTCAGGCCGCTTGAGGGCGGTGCGGACAGACATCCGTCTGTCCTGGCATCACCGGTCCGCTCCCCCGGCCCAACCACCCACAGGGTAACCTTTAGCGGGTGCTTGGGCCGGGGGAGCGGGCCGGTGATGCCGTGCTTCGGCCGCGCCGAAGCAGACGAGAAACTCAACCCCAGGGGCTGCCGGGCGCGCCTTTGGGCGGGGCGCTCGTCTCCGCCTTTCCGCCGGGGGCGAAATCGTGCATCCCCAGCCACCACTGCAGTGCGATCGTGCCGCCCTTGGCCGGTTGCAGGAACATCAGCATCAGGATCGCGGCCAGCACCATGGCAATGCCGATCTTGGCGGTCATCGACAGGGCATCGCTGCCGCCAATCGCGATCATCACCGGGGCCAGCAGGTGCCCGGTCAGGAAGATCGAGATATAGGGCGGAAAATCGTCGGCCTGGTGGACCGACCAGTCCTGATGGCAGGCGGGGCAATGATCAACCGGCTTCAGCCAGGCGCGGAACAGCCTGGCCTGGCCGCAGCGCGGACATTCGCCCTTCACGCCGCGCAGGATCGCGGCCGTGGCGGTTTCGGGCAGGTTCGGGCGGGTTACAGGTGCCAGCATGCCGATCCCTTTCGGCCCGCGCGGCGCGGCTGGCAAGTGGCAATTGGTTCAGGCGAAGAGCCGCCAGAGCGTGAGCGCGGCAATGCCCAGCATGGTGGCCAGGCCGGCCATGGCAGCCAGGACCGCGCCCGGTTTGAAACGATTGTGCATTATAATCCAATAACTTGCGGCGATTCGCAGCCGTGCTCCCCGCACTTGCCCTAACCGTTTGGGCGGGCAGGGCAATCCCCCGTTTGCGGGATTCTTCCCTTGCCCCCTTGGCCGCGCCGGGTTTAAGGGCCGCGCCATCATGCTCAGCAACCTGCAACAACAGCCCGCCGATGCGCTGCTCGCGCTGATCAAGCTCTATGCCGCCGATACCCGCGCGGACAAGATCGACCTTGGCGTCGGGGTCTATCGCACCGATGACGGGGCGACCCCGGTCTTTGCCGCGATCAAGGCGGCTGAGGCGAAACTGCTCGAAGTGCAGGATTCCAAGGCCTACCTCGGCCCGGAAGGCGACATGGGCTTTGTCCATGCGCTGATGCCCTATGTGTTCGGCGCAGGTGATCCCACCATGGGCGGCCGGATCGAGGGGATGCAGGCTCCGGGCGGCACCGGCGCGGTGCGGCTGGCCGTGGGCCTGGCCAAGAAGGCCGGCGTGCCGCGGGTGTGGATGGGCGTGCCGAGCTGGCCCAACCACGCGCAGATCTTTGCCGACCTCGGGCTGGAACTGAAGACTTTCGCCCACAGCACCAAGGCCGGGGTGACCGACATGGACGCCCTGCGCGCCGCGATTGCCGAAGCGGATGCCGGCGATGCGATCCTGCTGCACGGCTGCTGCCACAATCCCACCGGCATCGATTACAGCCACGAGCAGTGGGACGAGATTGCCGCCCTGGTGGCCGAAGCAAAGCTGCTGCCGATCCTCGATCTGGCCTATCAGGGGCTGGGGCAGGGCATGGAGGAAGACGCCTATGGCGTGCGCCGCGTGCTGGCCGCCGTGCCGGAAGCGCTGATCGCCTATTCCTGCGACAAGAACTTCGGCATGTACCGCGACCGCGTCGGGGCGCTGTACGTGATGGCTGAGAGTGCCGAGGGGCTGGGCGCGATCCTGTCCAACGGCCATGCCCTGGCCCGCGCGGCCTGGTCGATGCCGCCTGATCACGGCGGTGCGGCGGTGCGGATCATCCTGGAAGATCCGGCGCTGACCAAGCTGTGGCTGGACGAACTGGACGCGATGCGCGCCCGCATGCGCCAGGTCCGGGCAAGGCTGGCCGAGGCCGGCATGGCCGGGTCGGTCGACCTCACCCCGCTGGGCGGGCAGAATGGCCTGTTCTCGATCCTGCCGCTGAGCGCGGAGCAGATCCTCAAGCTGCGCACCGATCACGGCATCTACATGGCCGGTTCCGGCCGGATCAACGCGGCCGGGCTGACCATGGGCAACATCGACAAGTTCATTGCCGACGTGGCGGCGGTCAGCGCCTGATGCTGGACCGGCAGCCGGTCCTTGAGGGTGAACGGCTGCTGCTTCGTCCGCTGGTGCCGGATGACTGGGACGCGCTGTTTGCCGTCGCCAGCGATCCCGAACTGTGGGCGATTCACCCGCAGCCCAACCGCTGGCAGGAACCGGTGTTCCGCCAGTTCTTTGCCGATGCGCTGGAACGCGGCGGTGCGCTGGTGGTGATCGAGAAAGCCAGCGGCGCGGTGATCGGATCGTCGCAGTACAAGCCGGTCGATCCGGCGCAAGGCGGCTCGGTGGAGATCGGCTGGACGTTCCTGGCCCGCAGCCACTGGGGCGGCAGCTTCAACCGCGAGTTGAAGCGGCTGATGCTGGCTCATGCCCTGCGCCATGTCGCACGGGCCGAATTCCGCGTCGGGGAATGCAATCTGCGCTCTTGCCGGGCGATGGAGAAGATCGGCGGGCGGCTGACCGATCGCAGCATGATGGTCGATACGCCCACCGGGCCGATGCGCCACGTGATCTATGAAATCACCCGCGAGAGTTTCGCGAGCGGGCCGCTCAGCCCCTGAGGCTCTGCATCCGCTGGAGATAGCGGGCCAGCACATCGATCTCGAGGTTCACACCGTCCCCTTCGCTCAGCCCGCCCAGCGTGGTCACTTCGGCGGTGTGGGGGATGATGTTGAGGTGGAAGGTGCAGGTGCCGTCGGCGTGATCATCCACCGCATTGACCGTCAGCGAGACGCCATCGACCGTAACCGAGCCCTTGGGCGCAATGAACGGGGCGATCTCCGCCGGAGTGACGACGGCCAGGTGCAGCGATCCGCCGACTTCCTCGCGCAGGGCAATCCGGCCGACTGCATCGACATGGCCGGTGACAATATGCCCGCCCAGCTCGTCGCCCAGCTTCAGCGCCTGCTCCAGGTTAAGGCGGCGGCCGGCGCGCCACTGGTCCTGCGCGGTCTTGCTGACTGTCTCGCCGGAGACATCGACCGCGAACCAGGCGTCGCCCGCGCTGCCGCCGCGTTCCACCACGGTCAGGCACACCCCCGAGCAGGCAATCGAGGCGCCGATCGCGATGGCGGCGGGATCATAGGGGCAGGCGATGACGGCGCGCAGGTCGCCCCGGTCGCTCACTTCGCGGATGGTGCCGATGGCGGTGACGATTCCGGTAAACATCAGATGGCCTCGTAGGTTTGCACGGTGTCGTTACCAAGCTGGCGCGTATCCGCAAGGTGCCAGGCCGGGTTGCGCGCCAGTTCGGTCCCGGTCAGTTCGGGCAGGGCCGGGCCGGACCCGCCCACTTCGCGGGAGCTGCGGTAAAGCAGCAGCCGGTCAACCAGCCCGGCGGCCAGGAACGCGCGGGCCGCCCCCGCGCCGCCTTCGACCATCAGGTATTGCACGCCGGCCATGCCGCCAATCGCTTCGGGCGAGGGCAGGGCCTGCCAGCCAGTGGGCGCGGACCCATGCGTCAGCAGCCAGCGCGCCGGGCTGCGGTTCTCGATTCCCGGCAGCCGCACGTCGAGCCGGGGGGCGTCGGCTTCCAGCGTGCCGCGCCCGACCAGGATCGCGTCCATCCGCGCCCGCATGGCGTGGACATGGGCGCGGGCCACTTCGCCGGTCAGCCACTGGCCTTCGCCCGGCGGCGGGGCAAGGTATCCATCGGCAGAGAGCGCCAGCTTCAGCGTTACGTGGGGGCGGCCGTGGCGGCGCTGTATCAGGTATCCGGCCAGGCTGGCGGAGCAGGCCGGATCGTCGGCCTCGGTCACTTCGATTCCGGCGTCGCGCAGGCGGGCGGCTCCGGCCCCGGCAGTGCGCGGATCGGGATCATGGCAGCCGATCACCACCCGCGTAACCCCGCTCGCCGCGACCAGTCCGGCGCAGTCCGGCCCGCGCGGGCTGGCGTGGGCGCAGGGCTCCAGCGAGACATAGAGCGTGGCGCCGCGGGCCTGTTCGCCGGCGGCGGCCAGGGCGATGGCCTCGGCGTGCGGGCGCCCGCCCGTTTGGGTCCAGCCGCGAGCGATGACCTTGTCGTCCTTGACCAGGATCGCGCCGACCGCCGGGTTGGGGCGGCTCAGCGGCACGCCCCGCGCGGCCAGG
>JAFLDB010000026.1 GCA_017302615.1 Sphingomonadales bacterium | reverse complement strand
GCACGGGGCGAGGCGCAGCCGCCGGTCAACCGGCATGGCCGCCCCGCCCGGCGCGCCGATCGGTGCGCCGGTAAAGCGGGCCACGGCGCGGTCGATCTCGGCCAGGTCGGCCACGGCGGACTGGGCCAGTGCGGGGCTGGCCAGCAGCAGGGCGGAAAGCAGGACGGGACGGATCATGGCTGGGTCTCCTTTGCCGCCCCGCCCTGCAAGCCCTGTGCCATCGCCCGGTCATAACCGAGCGTAGCGCTGAGGCCGGACAACGCGGGATCGAGCACCAGCCGTGCCGGGCGACCCGCCGCGCCGCTGAGCGTCAGTGCCGCCTCGACCTCGTCCGGGGGCGCGAGGATCGTCAGGCCAAGGCGCGGATCGGGATGTTGCGCCAGCCATTGCGGCAGGGCCGGCGCACCCGGCCCGGCCCGCCACAAGGCGACTGGCTCGCCCTGTGCAGGCAGCACGACCGGCAGTGGCAGCGATGCGGGCGGCGCTTCGCTGACCGCAGAGGCCGTGACCATGAACAGGATCAGCGAAAGGTCGGCCAGCACGGTTTGCCAGCCGCTCCCCGCCCGCGCGATCATGATGCCTCCGCATGGAGCGTCTGCAGCCGCGCCCGCGGCGGCGGGGCCGGCGGCGCGCAGACTTCGGCGACCTGGCCGGCCAGCCAGTCGATCAGTTGCTGCCGCGCGCGTTCCTCGGCCAGGGCCTTGCGCTCGATCATCCGGGCCAAGGGGGCCAGCAGCAGGTTGGCGGCAAGCAAGCCGTACAGCGTGGTGACCACCGCCATCGAGATTGCTCCGGCAAAGGCCCCGCGCGCCAGGCCATCAGCGGGCAACTGGCTCAGCGAGACGAGCGTTCCGGCGAGGCCGAAAACCGGGGCCAGTTCCGCCGCTTGCGCAAAGGTACGGACCGCGCGGGTGCTTTCGCCCAGCCGCCGGGCCTTGTGCTTCTCGTGCGCGGCAAGCAGCGCCTTCACCGAGCGGCCCTCGATCAGCGCCCCGGTCGCCTCGTCGAATTCGCTGTCGTTATAGTGGTGCGGTACGGCGCGCAGCAGCCCGTCGCGCTGGATTTCCTGGACCTGCTGGGCCAGCTCCGCGCGCGCGCCGTCGGCATCAAACCGGCTGCCGCCAAGCTGCGCCAGCTTGATCACGGCATGGCGGCAATCGCCCAGGCCCGAGCGCAGCACGGTGGCGATCAGCGTGCCGCCCAGCACGATTGCGGCCGAGGGGCCATCGACAAGGTTCATCAGGTTCATCGCGCGGGAAACTCCTTCAGGGCGAAGGACGGCAGCAGGCGCTGCCTTTCAGGGCGCGGCCGAACTTTGCCGCCCACCGGCAAGGCCTTGCCGCCGCGCCGGGCGCGAAACCCGCATAAATCCGCCATTGCGGCAATTGGCACGGCCCTTGCGACCATCACCGCGCACCACTGCGATGGAGATGCCGATGGGCAGCCTGTTCGGAATTCATGGAGACGCCCTGCAGCTGCGGTCGCAGCGGCTGGGACTGATCACCAGCAACATCGCCAATGCCGGCACCCCCGGTTACAAGGCACGCGACATCGACTTTGCCGCCGCTCTGAAAGCCAGCCAGCAAGGTGCCGGGCTTGACCAGGCCGCCGCCGGCGCGACGCGCTACCGCGTGCCGGTGATGCCCTCGCTGGATGGCAACACGGTCGAAATGGCGACCGAACAGGTCGCCTTCGCCGAAACCGCCACGGCCTATCAGGCGACGCTGACCTTCATCCGCGGCCGGGTCGAAACCCTGACCCGCGCGCTGAAGGGCGAATGACGATGGGCGGGATGACCCTGTTCGGCGTCGGCCAGCGCGCCATGTCGGCGCAGCTGGTGCGGATGAACGCCGCGGCATCGAACCTGGCCAACGCCGGATCGGTGACCGGCACCGAAGGCGAGGCCTATCGCCCGATCCGCCCGGTGTTCCAGACCCAGTACGACCGCGCCAGCGGCCTTTCCACCACAGTGGTCAGCGGCACGCAGCAAAGCAGCGCCGCGCCGATCAAGCTCTACGATCCCGATCACCCGCTGGCCGATGCCGAAGGCAACGTCTGGGCCGCGCCGGTCGATGAAAGCGCCGAGATGGTCGAGATGCTCGATGCCTCGCGCCAGTACCAGAACCTGGTCGAGGCGCTGTCCACCGCCAAGCAGCTGATGCTTGAAACCATGAGGATGAAATGATGGTCAGTGCAGTCACTTCCACCAGCCCGGCCGGCGCCGCCAAGCCTGCCATGCAGACCCTGGGTCAGGCCGATTTCATCCGGCTGATGACCACCCAGATGAAAATGCAGGACCCGACCGACCCGGTCGATAACAAGGAGATGATCGCCCAGATGGCGCAGTTCTCCTCGTTGTCGGGGATCGAGACGGTCAACCAGACGCTGAAAGCGATTTCGGCCCAGCTCGACCAGGTCCTGGCCGAGCGCGCCGCCGCCCAGACCTCGACCGCAGCCTAGGAGAGCCCCATGTCGTTCTATACCTCGCTCAACGGCCTCAAGAACGCGCAGACCGAACTGTCGGTCATCGCCAACAACCTGGCCAATGCCGAAACCGCCGGTTTCAAGAAAAGCCGGATCAACTTCTCCGACATCGTCTCGAGCTCGGCCAGCACCAATCCCAAGCTGGTCAAGGGCATCGGCTCGACCGTCCAGTCGATCGACCAGAACTTCGCGCTCGGTCCGATCCAGCAGACCGGATCGGCGCTGGACCTGGCGATCGACGGCGAAGGCTTCTTCACCAAGGTCAGCCCGATTACCGGCAAGACGTTCTACACCCGCAACGGCAACTTCGACATCGATGGATCGGGCTTTGTCACCGACACGGTCGGCAACCGCCTGCAGGTCCTGCCGGTCGATGCCGCGGGCAATGTCACCGCTCTGACCCCGCAGGATGCCGTGGCCCCGCTGACCAACGGCGCGGGCAGCGAATTCGTCGGGATCACGGTCAAGGTCGATGGTTCGATCATGGCTTCCTATGCCGACGGGTCGGTCCAGTCGATCGGCAAGGTCGCGCTGGCCGCATTCGTCGCTCCGACCGGGCTGCTGCAGGTCGGCGGGCAGGACTGGCAGGCCACCGGCATTTCCGGCGCGGCCAGCTATAACCAGGCCGGCGCGGGCCGCTTCGGCAACATCCTGTCGGGCAGCCTTGAACAGTCCAACGTCGACATTGCCGAGGAAATGGTCGGGCTGATCACCGCCCAGCGCTATTTCCAGGCCAATGCCAAGGCGATCGATACCGCGACCCAGCTGTCGCAGACCATCGTCAACCTCAGGACCTGAGGCTGATCCATGGACCGCCTGATCTGGACCGCGGTGACCGGCATGAACGCGTCGATGGCGCGTCAGCGGGTGATCGCCAACAACATGGCCAATGCCCAGACCACCGGCTTTCGGGCCGAAGTGATGGCGCAGACACCGATGACGCTGGTCGGCCCCTCTTTGCAGGTCCGGGCGATGAGCGATCCGGCCGTTCGCGGCGCGCGGATGGACCAGGGGGCCTTTGTCGCCACCGGTCGTCCGCTCGATATCGCCATCCAGGGCCAGGCATTGCTGGCGGTCCAGGCCCCGGACGGGGCCGAAGCCTATACCCGGCGCGGCGATCTGGCGGTTTCGCCCAGCGGCCTTCTGGTCAACGGCGAAGGCTTTGCCGTGCTGGGCGAAGGCGGACCGATTACGGTCCCGCCGGGATCGGCGATCAGCATCGCGCCCGACGGGGCCGTGCTGGCCGCCGATCCGGCCCAGCCCGACCAGCCCCCCGCCGAAGTGGGCCGGATCAAGCTGGCATCGTGGCAGGGCAGCACGATCGAGAAAGGCCTCGACGGGCTGTTCCGGGTGAAGGACGGCGGCGTGCTGCCCGGCGACGCCGAAGCCCGCGTGATCCCCGCCACACTGGAACAATCCAACGTCCGTCCGGCCGAAGTGCTGGTCGAAATGGTCGAGGCCCAGCGCCTGTTCGAAATGCGCACCCAGCTGATCGCCACCGCCCGCCAGATCGACGAGGGCGGCGCCAGCCTGATGCGCCTGTCCTGAACCTGACCATCCTGAAACCGAAGGGAACCCGAGATGCCCACTTCCGCCCTGCAAGTCGCCCGCACCGGGCTTGAGGCCCAGGACACGCGGATGCGCGTGATTGCCAACAACCTCGCCAATATCGGCACCACCGGTTACAAGCGCGACCGCGCCAACTTCGCCACGCTGGCCTATCAGGACAACCGCGTGGCCGGGCAGCAAAGCTCCAACGAGACGGCCTATGCCACCGGGCTCAATCTCGGCACCGGGGTGCAGACCCAGTCGACCACGTCGATCACCACGCAAGGCACGCTCAGCACCACCGGCAATTCGCTCGACATGGCGCTGGACGGCTCGGGCTATTTCCAGGTCCAGCTGCCCGGCGGCAAGCTGGGCTATACCCGCGCCGGCAATTTCAGCCGCTCGGCCGATGGCCAGCTGGTGACCGCCCAGGGCTATCCGCTGCAGCCGGCGATAACCATCCCGGAAGACGCGGCGGGCCTGACGATCGGGCCGGACGGGACCGTTTCGGTTACCACCGCGGCCAGCTCCACGCCGACCGAGATCGGCCAGATCACCATTGCCAGCTTCACCAACCCGGCGGGCCTGCAGGCGCTGGGCGACAACTTCCTGGCCGAAACCGCCGCCAGCGGCCCCGCCCAGATCGGCCCCGCCGGTGACGGCCTGCGCGGTTCGATCCGCCAGGGCATGCTGGAGGCCAGCAACGTCAACGTGGTCGAGGAACTGGTCGACATGATCGAGTGCCAGCGCGCCTACGAGATCAATTCCAAGATGATCAGCGCGGTCGATGAGATGCTGCGCAACGCCAACCAGACGCTGTGAGGAAGACGATGAAACGGATCGCCCCGCTGTTTGCGCTTGCCTTCGCTTCGCAGGCCTGTGCCGGCCCGAAGCCCGCCGCCGGGTTCGAAGCCGCCCTGCCCCCGCCGCCGCCCGCGCCGCGCGCAGCTGATGGCGCGATTTTCAACGCCGGCGATGGCTATGCCGCGCTCTATCAGGGCCACCGCGCCGGGCGGGTCGGCGATCCGATCACCATCGTTCTGGTCGAACGGACCACCACCAGCAAGGCGGCCGGATCGAAGGCCGACAAGAGCGGCGGCTTTGGCGTGACCCCGCCGGCCACCGGTCCGCTCAGTTTCATCAAGCCCGACAGCCTTAACGCCAGCGGCCAGTCGTCGTTCAAGGGAGACGGAACCGCTTCGCAATCAAGCACGCTTGGCGGCGAGGTTTCGGTCACCATCGTCGAAGTGCGGACCAATGGCACCGCGCTGGTTCGCGGGGAAAAGCGGATGATGCTCAGCCAGGGACAGGAATGGATCCAGTTTTCTGGCATTGTCCGGCTGGCCGATATCGGCCCGGACAACCGCATCGCCTCGACCCGGGTGGCCGATGCGCGGATCGAATATGCCGGCAACGGCCCGGTCAGCCGCGCCAGCCGCCAGGGCTGGCTCTCGCGCTTTTTCAGCGCGATCAGCCCGTTCTGAAGGGAGAGTGCCATGCTGCGTCTCCTCTTGATCCTTGCCCTGCTGGCCGGTTCGATCGCGCCTCTGCCCGCCCGGGCCGAGCGGATCCGCGATCTTGGCACCTTTCAGGGAGTCCGTTCCAACCAATTGACCGGCTACGGCGTGGTCGTCGGTCTGGCCGGGACCGGCGATGACAGCCTGGAATACCTGACCCAGGCCATGCACGGCGTGTCGGGCCGGGTCGGCGTGCAGCTGCCGCCCGGCGTCAATCCCGCATTGAAGAATGCCGCCGCGGTGATGATCACGGCCGAGCTGCCGCCCTTCGCCAAGCCCGGGCAGCGGATCGACGTGACCGTCTCCGCCATCGGCAAGGCCAAGTCGCTGCGCGGCGGGGCCTTGATCATGACCCCGCTCTACGGCGCGGACGGGCAGGTCTATGCCATGGCCCAGGGCAACCTGGCAGTCGGCGGGCTGGGCGTATCCGGGGCCGATGGATCGAAGCTGACCGTCAATGTGCCGACAGTCGGCCGGATTGCCGACGGGGCCAGCGTCGAACGCGCGGTGGCGACCGGTTACGACGCCGGGGAAAGCCTGCGCTGGAACCTGTTTCAGGCCGATTTCCTGACCGCGACGCGGGTGCGCGATGCCATCAACGCGCGCTGGCCCGGCACCGCCACGGTAGTTGACGGCACCACCGTATCGCTGCGCCTGCCGGCCGATGCCGATGCCCGCGCCAGCCGCATGGCGGCGATCGAGATGCTGGACGTGACCCCGGCCGAGGCTGCGGCCCGGGTGGTGGTCAATTCTCGCACCGGCACGGTGGTGATCAATTCCTCGGTCCGGCTCTATCCGGCGGCGATCAGCCACGGCAAGCTGACTGTGCGGGTGGAGGAAAACCCCCGCGTGATTCAGCCCGCCCCGTTCAGCCGCGGCCAGACCGCAATCGAGCCGGACTCCACCCTGTCCGCAGAACAGGAGGGAAACCGCGTGGTCCACTTCAAGCCCGGCGCGAGCCTGGCCAAGCTGGTCGATGCATTGAACCTGCTGGGCGTTTCGCCGCCCGATCTGGTCGCGATCCTCGAAGCGCTGAAACAGGCCGGGGCGCTGCGCGCGGAAATGGTGGTGATATGACCCCGCTGTCCGCCCCCGTCCTGCCGCTGGGCAGCCTGTCCGCCAGCCACGGCGCCGACCGCGCCCAGCTGGCCGAGGCCGCGCGCCAGTTCGAGGCGATCTTCGTGCGCCAGATGCTGGCCGCCGCGCGCAAGGCCAGCTTTGGCGAGCCGCTGCTGGGCGGCCAGGGGCTGGAAACCTTCCGCACCATGCAGGACGAACGCTTTGCCGAGATTGCCGCCAGTTCCGGCGCCTTCGGCTTTGGCGCGATGATCGAGCGGCACCTGGCGGCGCAAGTAGCGCCGGAGGGCAAGCGCTGATGGCAACCGACCTCCTCACCATTGCCTCGTCCGGGGTGCGCGCGGCGCGGACCGCGCTGGACGTGACCGCGCAGAACATCGCCAATGCCGGGACCACCGGCTATGTCCGCCGCACCGTCCAGTTGAGCGAGCTGGCTTCGGCCAGCGCCTTTGGCCAGACCGGCGACCTTTCCTTCTCGGGCGTGCGGGTGATCGGCATGAGCCGCAACGCCGATGCGTTCCGCCAGGCCGAAGTGCGCCGCACCGGGGCCGACGCGGCCCGCGCCGGGGCGGAGCTTGGCACTTACCAGAATGTCGAGGCGGCGCTGGAGCAGGCCGGGCTCTATCCGGCGATGACCCGGTTCGAAGAAGCCTTGCAGCAGCTGGCCGCCGATCCGGTCGATCCGTCGCTGCGCACCGCCGCGCTGGAACAGGCCCGAACGCTGGCCCGCACGTTCAATCTGGCCGATCAGGGCCTGACCACCGTTGCTGGCGGCCTGACCTTTGCCGCGACCGATGGCGTGACGCAGGTCAACCGGCTGGGCGCGGAACTGGCGCGGACCAACCTGCAGCTGGCCCGTTCCACCCCCGGCACGGCCGACCATGTCCTGCTGCTCGATCAGCGCGACAACCTGCTGGGGCAGATGGCAGGCCATGCCGATATCGCCACCAGCTTTGCCCCGGACCAGACCGTATCGGTGCGGATCGGCGGCACTGCCGGGCCGGTGCTGGTTACCGGCGGAACGATCGATCCGCTGACCATGGCCCAGGCTGCCGACGGCACGCTGAGCTTCGCCAATGGCGCGGGCGCGGTCACGCTGTCGGGCGGGTCGCTGGCCGGTCAGGCCCAGGGCCTGGTGCTGGTGCGCGATAGCCGGGTGCAACTGAACGCTATCGCCTCGGTCCTGTCCGGCACGGCCAATGCCGCGCAGGCCGCCGGGGCCGCGCTGGACGGATCGCCCGGCCAGCCGCTGTTCTCCGGCAACACCGCCGCCGCGCTGTCGGTTGCGCTGACTTCCGGCGCGCAGCTCGCCACCGCGCCCGCCGGGACCGGAGCCGGGAGCCGCGATCCGGCGGGGCTGGTCAACCTGCGCACCGCGCTCGATGCCGCCAATGTCGCCGGGCGGATCGATGCCATGCTGTTCGGCATTTCCAGCGCCACTCAGGGCCGCGCCACCACCGCCGAAGCGCTGGACGCCATCGCCGGGGCTGCGCGCCTTGCGCTCGATGCCCAGGCCGGGGTCGATCTCGATGCCGAAGCGGTCAACCTGGTCCGTTTCCAGCAAGCCTTCCAGGCCAGCAGCAAGGCGATCCAGGTCGCCTCGGACCTGTTCGATACCCTGCTGGCGATCCGCTAGCCCGCCACCCGGAGTAAGCCGCCATGAGCTTTGTCAGCACCGCCGCCTTCTATGACCGGTTCAACCTCTCGATGGGGTCGCTGCGGCGCGAGGCGGTCAAGCTGCAGGCCGCGATCGGCAGCGGCGAGCGGCTGGAGCGGTCCTCCGACGATCCGGTGGCGGCTTCCCGACTGCGCTCACTGGCGCGGGCCGACGGCTTTGCCGCGGTCGACCTGACCCTGGCGGCGCGGGCCAGCGCCGACCTCGCGCTGACCGACAGCGCGCTGCAAAGCTTCGCGGATTCGCTGATCCGGGTGCAGGAACTGGCCACCCAGGCCGCCAACGGCGTGCTCAGCGCCAGCCAGCGCGCCGGCATCGCGACCGAGATCGCGGCGATTTCGGGCGAGCTGGTGCGCCTCGCCAACACCCGCGACAGCGCCGGCCACGCATTGTTCGGCGGCGATACGGCGGGGCCGGCCTATACTCTCGATGCCGGCGGAAACCCGGTCTATGCCGGCACGGCAACCGCCAGCGACCTGCCGCTGGGCGACGGGCAGAGCGTGACCCGCGGCCTGACCGGACCGGAATTCCTGAACTTTACCGTCAACGGCAGCCCGACCACGCTGTTCGCCGTGGTCAAGGGGCTGGCCGATGCGCTGGCCGGGGGCAGCGCCGATCCGGCCCAGTCCGCCCGCGATGCGCTGGGCGCGCTCGATTCCGGGCTGGAGGCCATCACCACCCAGCAGACCGTCATCGGCACCCGGCTCAACTGGATCGACCTCAACACCGAGCGCCGCACCCAGATGGCCGAGCTGCGCAGCGAGGAGCAAGCCGACCTGGGCGGAACGGACCTGGCCGAGGCCGTATCGCGCCTTCAGCAGACCATGACCGTGCTGGAAGCCAGCCAGGCCAGCTTTGCCCGCCTGTCGCAGCTCAGCCTGTTCCAGTTCCTGCGCTGATCCGCGCGCCGCATACCTTTGGGGGATAGTTGAATGTACGCCGCAGTGGGCATTGTCATCCTGATCGTCATGGTCTTCGGCGGCTTCGCGCTGACCGGCGGGGCGCTGGGGCCGGTTCTTCACGCCCTGCCGCACGAAATGCTGATCATCGGCGGCGCGGCGCTGGGTGCGCTGGTCACGGGCAACAACATGCACGGTCTGAAAGCGCTGGGCGGCGCTTTCGCCAAGGTGTTCAAGGGCCCGCGCCACACCAAGCAGGATCACATCGACGCGATCGTGCTGACCACCCGGCTGATGAAGCTGCTGCGCGCCGAAGGCCCGGTGGCGCTGGAAAGCCACGTGACCGAGCCGCAGAACTCCGCGATCTTTGCCGAGTTCCCCCGCCTGCTCGCCAACCGGGAACTGACCGCGCTGATCTGCGACACGCTGACGCTGATCGTGGTCTCTTCCGGCACGCTGGAAGTCCACGCGGTGGAAGAGGTGATGGACAATGCCCTCAAGACCCATTTCCACGAACTGCACGAGCCGCAGCACACCCTGCAGGGGCTGGCCGATGCCCTGCCCGCGCTGGGCATCGTCGCCGCCGTGCTGGGGGTGGTCAAGACCATGGGCTCGATCGACCAGCCCCCGGCTATCCTTGGCGGGATGATCGGCTCGGCGCTGGTCGGCACTTTCCTCGGCGTGCTGCTGGCCTATGGCATGGTCGCGCCGATGGCCGGGCGGCTGAAACAGGTGATCGAAGCGGACGAGCAGATCTTCCACGCGGTGAAACAGGTGGTGATCGCAAGCCTGCACGGCTGGCCCCAGCCGCTGGTGGTGGAAAGCGCGCGGTCCGGCCTGGGCCACGATTTCCGACCGGGCCTGTCCGAACTGCTCGACGCGCTGCGGGGACGCTAGGCCATGAGCGCCGCCAGGAAGGGCAAGAACGAGCCGCTGCCCCCGATCATCGTCAAGAAGGTGACCGTGGTCGAAGGCGGCCACCACGGCGGGGCGTGGAAAGTGGCCTATGCCGATTTCGTCACCGCGATGATGGCCTTCTTCCTGCTGCTGTGGCTGCTGGGCGCGACCACCGAGAAGCAGCGCAAGGGCCTGGCCGACCATTTCACCCCCACGCTGGTCAAGCTCAAGCAGGAAAGCGCCGGGTCCAACGGCATGCTGGGCGGCAGCTCGATCGTCGATGCCGATGACTACCCCAACCGCGCCGGGCAGACCGGCACCAAGGGCATCACCATCCCGCGCGACACCACCGGCGGGCCGAAGGAAGGCAGCGAGAAGATCAAACAGCGCCAGAAGATGGAACAGAAGCTGGCCGCCAAGCTGCAATCGAGCGAGAAACTGGCGCGGCTGGCCAAGCAGGTGCGGCTGATCGACACCAGCGAGGGGATCCGGATCGACCTGGTCGACGATGCCGATTTCTCGATGTTCCAGCTTGGCACCACGGTCCTCACCCCCGATGCCGCCGCGCTGCTCGATGCGATCGGGGACATGCTGGCGGGCGAGCTAGGCAGCCTGTCGATCCGCGGCCACACCGATGCCCTGCCGTGGAACGGCGGCGCGGGGGCGAACAACTGGTCGCTCTCCGCCGGCCGCGCCGAAGCGACCCGCCAGGCCCTGCTGCGCCACGGCATCGCCGAAGCCCGCTTCCGCAAGATCGAAGGCGTGGCCGACTGCGAACCGTTGATCCGCGACAAGCCGAACGATCCGAGGAACCGGCGGATCTCGATCCTGCTGATGCGCTAGGTGCGCGAATTAGGATTTACACCCTAATTCGCCGGAGGGCATAGCCGCTCCAAACCAGATGGAGAGGATCCGATGCCGTCACCCGGCTATACCCTGTGGGGCACGCCCCATTCGCTGTTCACCGGCAAGGCGCGCAGTTACCTCCTCAAGAAGCGCGTGCCGTTCACCGAGCTGCTGGCCTCCGACGCGCGCTTTCTGGGCGAGGTCGTGCCTGCGGTCGGCCACATGGTGATCCCGGTGATGGAAACGCCGGAGGGCGAGCTGATTCAGGACACCACCGCGATCATCGACCATCTGGAGGCCCGCTTTGCCGATCCGGTGCTGCACCCGGCGGGGCCGGTGCAGGGCGTGGTGGCCCACTTCCTCGATGCCTTCGGGTCGAATTACCTGATGCCGGCGGCGATGCATTACCGCTGGTCCTACCGCGCCGAGCAGGAAGCGTTCCTGCGCGCCGAGTTCGCCCGCGCGGTGCCGCCGCAGCTGCCCTATGACCAGCGCCTGGCCATGGCCGGGGCGATCATGGACAGGTTCAACGGCTTCCTCCCCAACCTCGGCGTCACGGCCGAGACGATCCCGGCGCTCGAAGCGGCCTATGCGGAACTGCTCGATGTGCTGGAAGCCCACTTCCGGCTTCACCCCTATCTGCTCGGCGGGCGGCCCAGTCTGGCCGATTTCGGCCTGATCGCCCCGCTCTACGCCCACCTCGCCCGCGATCCGGTTCCGGCCATGCTGATGCGCACCCGCGCCCCCAATGTGGCGCGCTGGACCGAGCGGATGAACGTGATCGAGATTTCCGATCCCGAGTTTCCGGGCGCGGAAGGCTATCCGGCGGACGATGCCCTGCCCGAAACGCTGGAAGCCGTGCTGACCGTCGCCTTCGCGCAGTGGCAGGCAGGCCTTGCCGCCGATGCTGCCTGCTTCGACGCGTGGCTGGCCAGCCTGCCCGATCCCGCCCCCGGCACGGTCGTGTCGCTCAGCGGCCAGCGCCAGGTCCACCCCCATGTCGGCCGGATCGAATATCCCTGGCGCGGGATCACCATGCGCCGGGCCAGCCACATCCATTCGCTGTGGCACCTGTCCCGCGCGCAGGATGCCGCCCGCGCCCTGACCGGCGATGCGGCCCAGCGCCTAACCGCGCTGCTGGAGCGCACCGGCGGGGAGCAGGTGATGGGCCTCACCACCAGCCGCCGGATCGGGCGGGAAAACAACGTGCTGGTGCTGGGTTAGACGGCTCGGTCCAGGACGCGATCCGACAAGCACCCCTCCCCAAACCACCCCCGTCGCCCCGTGCTTGACACGGGGCCAGGCTGCCTTTGCGCCTAGCCCCCCGCGAACCGCCTTCGGCACAGGCCCGCGCCAGCAGGAAAGCCAAGCCCCGGATCAAGTCCGGGGCGACGATGAGTGGCGGCTGGTTTGAGAGGACTTGCGTCGTTAGCCGACTTTCCGGACACGACAGCAGTGCCAGAATGTCAGCGAGGCCGAAAAGCCAGATAGCGGCGAACAACAATCGTCGACCACCACAGCCCCGCCAGCCCGGCCAAAGCCAGAAGAACGCGAAACAGGGTCGACAGCGCAAACATTGCCGGATCAGCAGACCATGTCACGGTTTCGCCCAGAAACAGCACCGGCCCTCCTGCAAGGATGGCGGGCATGTTCTGCGCAAACCCGATCAACCAGCCGATCGAGACAAGACCCATCAGGATGCTTACCAGCCAGTCATGCCAGTAAGGTGGGCCAAGCTTTTCAATTGCTTCTTTACTGCGGAGCATGACGGGATTGTTGCCACTAAACTTTCTGCGAGACAATGTCGCTTATCCGCTTTCCCCTCCGCCTTCCCCTTCAGGCACGGTGCGATGGGAAGGACAATGGCTGATCCAGCGGCGCTTCCGTCCATGGCTTGCCTGCCGCACCCGACAACGTTGATGGCCGACAGGACTTTGTTATGATCAGGCTGGTGAAAGACTACAAACTCCGACTGTTCAGCTTGTGGGTCGCGGGCTTCGCAGGTTTGCTGGCGATCGCGGGATTTGCCTTCCCGCAGGTCCGACCATTGATCAATCCCGGCGCGCTATTCGTTTCAGGATTGGCGGCGCTGTTATTTATCCGGATGCTGTTCAGCCGCTATTATCGAAGAGGCTTCGATCGTGTTAATTTGGCCATGCAAGGCGAGGATCCATGGCCGGGCAAACCAAAGAAGTTTTCGGACCCAGAGTGGGGCTTGTTTGGGAAACGGTTCGGCACTTTGCCGCTCTTGTGGGTGAGGGCAATTTTGGTCCAGGGGATGCTACCTGCCTATATTGTGCAGTATTGGACTGGAATTCAGGCTGGATGGCCGTGGATTGCTGCTACGTTTCTGATCATGGAATTGAGCATCATGCATGCAATCATTGATGAGCAACAGCGGAGTGGCTGATCATCACATCTTTCAAAATTCCCGGCCAAAATCGTCGATAATAAAACAAAGATATTGCGGAACTTGATGGGATTCTTCATCAACAATCATCTTTGAATTTTTCTGGTCTTGCAGTATGAACCGAAGACGAAAAATCGAAATCTTCATAGCTCTGTCGGCTTGGCTAATCCTTGTGGCGGCGCTGGTTGGTATCCGACTCGGCATGGCGATTCCTGACTGGGTCCACTTTGCCGCAGTCGGCGTATTCTTGGCAGCATTGATAGCAAGTCGTTTGGGTAACGAGGGAGGACCGTCGCGTTCCTGACCGCCACGAACCGCCTCCGGCACAGGCCAGCGCCAGCAGGAAAGCCAAGCCCCGGATCAAGTCCGGGGCGACGGCGGGGGCGGCTGGTTTGAGAGGACTTGCGTCGTTAGCCGACTTTCCGGACACGACAGCATTGCGGACATAGCAAGTAGCTGCGATCCTAGGCGCAATCTTCGCGTCTTTCGGGAGTGTGCCAATGATTGAGCGTCGTGATCTGTTGCGGGGAACGGCGGCGTTGGCTGCGTTGACATCTGCCCAAACCGTTTCTGCGTGTAGTTTCGCCGAATATGACGACGATACTTGGGGTCGGCGTCTGATCGCGTTTCTTCGACAGGGCGATGAAAGCGCCCTTGACGATGTGTTCAAGGAGCACTCGACGCTCGTGGCTTTCAATAACAATTTGATTAGGTTTCGTGGACAAAGGGTATCCAGAGTTTGACTGATGCGAGTGCGACGAAGCCGAGGTAGGATTCCTTGGTTTTGTCGTAGCGGGTCGCCACCCTGCGCCAGTTCTTGAGCTTGTTGAACAG
>JAFLDB010000025.1 GCA_017302615.1 Sphingomonadales bacterium | reverse complement strand
CAGCTGGGGGCCTTTGGCCAGCCGGGCAATGCCGATGCACTGTGGAGCCGGGTCAAGGGCCGGCCGGAACTGGCGGGCAAGCCGCGCCTCAACGTCAAGGCCGGAACCGTCACCCGGCTGCAGGCCGGCGGCTTTTCCACCGAGGGTGAGGCCCGCGCGGCCTGCGGCAAGCTGAAGGCCGCCGGGTTCGACTGTTCGGTGGTTGCCGGCTGACGGACCTTTCCCGCCTTCGCAGCCTTGACCTGATCCGTGGAGTGGCCGTGCTCGGCATCCTGGCGGTCAACGCCGCCAGTTTTGCCGCGCCGGGCAGCGCTGCCTATTCACCCGACATCCCCTCCCCCGGGAGCGCCGCCGATCATTGGGCCTTTGCCTTCACCTTCGTGTTCTTCGAAGGAAAGATGCGGGCGCTGTTCTCGATCCTGTTCGGGGCGAGCCTGATCCTGTTCATCGAGCGCAAGGAGGCCGCCGGTGCTGGCAGCGCCGGCCTGCAGGTGCGCCGCCTGCTGTGGCTGGCCCTGTTCGGCCTGCTGCACTTCGCGCTGCTGTGGGATGGAGACATCCTGCTGCTCTATGCCGTCGTTGGTCTTGGCGCGCTGTTCCTGCGCCGCGCCCCGGCCCGCGATCTGGCACTGCTTGCGGCGCTGCTGTTCAGCCTTTGGCAGGCCTGGGGGAGCATGACCTGGCTGCCCACCGTCTGGCAGGAGGCCCGCGTCGCCGCCGGGACAGCCAATGTGCGCGAGGAAGCGGCCCATGATGCCTACCTCGCCGCGCTGCGCAGGGCCGACCGCGAGGACACCGCAGCAACGCTGCTGCCCTATGCCGCAGAGGTTTCCACCCGGCTGACCAAGCGGTGGGACCATCCGCTGGCCGTGATCGCGCAGACCTGGGGCGAAACGCTGAGCTAAGTGATGATCGGGATGGCGCTGCTCAAATCGGGCTTCTTCGCCGCCGCCTGGCCGCGCCGCCGGATGATCCTGCTGGCGATCGGGGGGCTTGGCTCCGGCCTTGCGCTGACCGTCGCCTTCACCGCCTGGGCCATGGCGGCAGGCTGGCCTGCCGCGGCGATGCGGATGGCGGTGGGCTATGCCCTGGGCTGGCCGCACCTCTTGATGGCGCTGGGCTATGCCGCGCTGCTGGTGCTGGCCGCGCCGCGCCTGCTGGCAAGCGGACTGGGCCGGCGGCTGGAAGCGGCCGGGCAGATGGCCTTTTCCAACTACATCGCCACGTCGGTGGTGATGACCGCGCTGTTCAGCGGCTGGGGCCTGGGCTTGTTCGGTGCCTTCGGTCAAGCGCTGCAATGGCCGGTGATCCTGCTGGTCTGGGCCTTGATGCTGGGCTGGAGCGCGCCTTGGCTGCAACGCCATCGCCACGGTCCGCTGGAATGGCTGTGGCGCGGCCTGACGGAATGGCGGATCGTGCCGCTGCGCCAATAGTTGCTATTGCGATCCATTCGCAGTATATCGTCAGCGACTCATCGGAGTGCCGCGATGTATATCTGCATCTGCAATGCGATCCGCGAAAGCGACCTGCGCGAAGCCGCCCGGGCCCACCCCGGCGATGCCGACGCGGTCTATGCCGCGCTGGGCAAGACCCCGCAGTGCGGCCAATGCCTTGACGATGCGGCCCTGATCCTGATCGAGGAACGCCAGCGCGCCTGCCCAAAGCGCCTTACACCGGCCTGATCCACCGCAAATGACTCGCAAGTGCAGGGGATGAAAATCGCGGATTTCCGCGCCTTTCACGCTTGTAATCGGACTGGATCGCTCGCATATTGGCGCCACGCAAACAACAGGAGCCTCCCATGCAGGGCGACCCGCAGGTCATCGATTTCCTCAACAAGGCGCTGCTCAACGAA
Source organism: Sphingomonadales bacterium (assembly GCA_017302615.1). Taxonomy (GTDB): domain Bacteria; phylum Pseudomonadota; class Alphaproteobacteria; order Sphingomonadales; family Sphingomonadaceae; genus Novosphingobium. The sequence goes on along the minus strand of JAFLDB010000025.1, from coordinate 13,774 downwards.
CTGACCGCCATCAACCAGTACTGGCTGCATTATCGCATGCTGGACAACTGGGGCGTCAAGAAGCTGGCCGAGTTCGAGCGCGGCGAATCGATCGACGAGATGAAGCACGCCGACCAGCTGGCCGACCGGATCCTGTTCCTGGGCGGACTGCCCAACTTCCAGTCGATGGGCCGCCTCCGCGTGGGCGAAAACGTCGAGGAAATCCTGAAGGCCGACCTTGCGCTGGAGCATGACGCGATTCCGCTGCTGAAGGAAGCAATCGCCCACGCCGAATCCGTGCGCGACTATGTCAGCCGCGACCTGTTCGCCGCGATCCTCGAAAGCGAGGAACACCATGTCGACGAGCTGGAAAAGCAGTTCGAGATGATCGAGCGGATGGGCCTGCAGAACTACATCCAGCTCAACAGCGAGCCGGTGGGGAGCTGACCGCTCCCCCACACGGCCTTAGCTCTTGAACGGGTTCTTCGGGCTGCGCAGCATCAGCCGCACCGGGACCGCGTCAAAGCCCAGATCGCGGCGCAGCGAGTTGACCAGGTAACGCTGGTAGCTGTTGGGCAGATCGTCCAGCCGCGTGCCGAACAACACGAAGCCCGGCGGGCGGGTCTTGGCCTGGGTGATATAGCGCAGCTTGATCCGCTTGCCGCCGGGGGCTGGCGGCGGGTTGCGCTCCAGCGCCTCGTCGAACCACTTGTTGAGCAGCGCGGTCGGCACCCGCTTTGACCAGGCGGCGCGGATCTCGAACGCGACCTTGATCAGGGTATCGAGGCCCTTGCCGGTCCGGGCCGAAACCGTCAGCACCGGCAGCCCCTTGACCTGGCTCAGTCCGTCCTCCAGCGCGCCCTTGATGCCGTTGAACAGGGCCGAAGCATCCTCTGCCGCGTCCTTGCCGGCCACATCCCACTTGTTGATCGCGATGATCAGCGCGCGGCCCTCTTCCAGCACCATGGAGGCGATCTTGAGGTCCTGGTGCTCCAGGCCGCGGGTTGCATCGAGCAGCAGCACCACGACTTCGGCAAAGTCCACCGCATGGCGGGCATCGGCCACGGCCAGCTTTTCCAGCTTGTCGGTGACCTGCGCCTTCTTGCGCATCCCGGCCGTGTCGATCAGCCGGACCGGACGCTTCTCGCCGCTTTCAGGGTCGGTCCATTCCCAGTCGACCGCAATCGAATCGCGCGTGATCCCGGCTTCCGGCCCGGTCAGCAGCCGGTCCTCCTTCAGGAAGGCGTTGACCAGTGTCGACTTGCCGGCATTCGGCCGCCCGACAATCGCCAGCTTGAGCGGCGCCTTGTTGAGCGCTTCCTCGTCCTCGGCATCGAAGGGTTCGAGTTCCTCGTCCGGCTGCTTGTCGTCCAGATGCGGCAGCAGGGCTTCGAACAGGTCGGCCACACCGGTGCCGTGTTCGGCCGAGAACGGGATCGGATCGCCAAAGCCCAGCGAGAACGCCTCGTAAACCCCGTGATCGCCGGACTTGCCTTCAGCCTTGTTGGCCACCAGCACCACCGGAACATCGCTTTCGCGCAGGTAACGGGCGATTTCCTCGTCCAGCGGGGTCAGCCCGGCGCGGGCGTCGATCACAAACAGGGCCACGTCCGCGCCCACCAGCGAGGCTTCGGTCTGCTGCCGCATCCGTCCCGGCAGGCTGCTGGGGTCCTCGTCCTCCCACCCGGCGGTATCGACCACGGTGAAATCGAGGCCCAACAAGTGCGCCTCGCCAAAGCGGCGGTCGCGGGTCACCCCGGGCTGGTCGTCAACCAGCGCCAGCTTCTTGCCGACCAGCCGGTTCCACAGCGTGGACTTGCCGACATTGGGGCGGCCGATGATGATGACTTGGGGGAGGGACATGGCGCATCCCCTGCGCCGGGAAGCGCGATTTTGCAAGTTTTGCGCGCGCTGCGGCAGGATCCTGCCGGCCGGGCGGCAAGAAGTTGCCGCGCTGTTAACCAAACCGCACAGGCTTGCCCTAACCAAAGGCTGCCATGATCCGACGCATGAAATCGCGTCTTCTGCTGCTTGCCACCGCCATTGCCTCGCTGGCTGCCGCCGCTCCGGCTGCCGCGCGGACCGTGTTGCCTGACGATCGCGACGCGGGCCAATCGGGCAGTTCGCTGCTGCCGCCCTATCTGCAATGCGTGCCCTATGCGCGGCAGGTATCCGGCATCCAGATCTATGGCGATGCCCATACCTGGTGGGGCCAGGCCGAAGGGCGTTATGCCCGCGGTTTCGTGCCGAAAGTGGGCGCGGTGCTGGCCTTCAAGCCGCATGGTAATTCCACCCTGGGCCATGTCGCCGCGGTCAGCCGGATCGTCGATTCCCGCACGATCCTGGTCCGCCATGCCAACTGGAGCCCGATCAACGGCCGGCGCGGCCAGATCGAGGACAACGTCAGGGTAGTGGACGTATCCGACGCCAACGACTGGAGCGAAGTGCGGGTGTGGTACGCACCGCTTCAGGCGCTGGGCGGCACCCACTGGCCGGTTCACGGCTTCATCTATCCTGCCCGTCCCGGTAAGGAATTGCCGCGCTGGTCGCTGCCCGGCCCGGGGCCCAAGGGCCTGAAGGCCGCGCCCAAGGCCGTCAGCAAGGGCAAGGCCGAGGCCATGCCGCGCGGCAAGGATCCGATCGGCGCGCTGATCCAGCGCCGGATGGGCTGGTAAGCCGCCTCAGGCCTTCGCCACCGGGGCGTCTTCGCCCAGGTCTTCGTACCAGGCTTCGACCGGGCCATTCAGCTTGATGGTCAGCGGCTGGCCGTGGCGGTCCATCGTCTTGCCGGCCTGCACCCGCACCCAGCCTTCGGAAATGCAGTATTCCTCGATGTTGGTGCGGACCACGCCCTTGAAGCGGATGCCGATGCCGCGCATCAGCTTTTCCTCGTCAAAGAACGGGCTGCGCGGGCTGATCGCGATGCGGTCGGGCGGCACGTCGGGGCCGGAAACGGTTTCTTCGCTCATGAAATGCGCCTCTAGGTTGCTTTGCCCGCTTGTCAATTCGCCCTCGCCTGTCTAATGGCGCGCTTCCGCATGGGAATGGGCGCGTAGCTCAGCGGTAGAGCACACCCTTCACACGGGTGGGGTCACAGGTTCAATCCCTGTCGCGCCCACCATTCCCTCTCCTCGAAAGCCCGTCTCCTTGAAAGCATGGTCACTTGCGGGCATAGGCCTGCCACCATGCACGATATCAAGTTCATCCGCGAAAACCCCGCAGCCTTCGATGCCGGCCTGGCCCGGCGCGGGGTGGAGCCGCTGTCCGCCGCGATCCTCTCGCTCGATGCAGAACGGCGCGCCGTCGCCACGCGGATGCAGGAGGCGCAGAGCCGCCGCAATGACGCCTCGAAGCTGATCGGCGCCGCGATGGGCCGGGGTGACAAGGACGAAGCCGAGCGACTGAAGGCCGAAGTCGCCACGCTGAAGGACACCCTGCCCGCGCTGGAAGCCGAAGAGCGTGAGCTGACCCAGCGGCTGAACGATGAACTGGCCCGCCACCCCAACCTGCCGCACGACAGCGTGCCGGACGGCGAGGACGAGACGCAGAATGTCGAAGTGCTACGCTGGGGAACGCCGCGTCAGTTCAACTTTGCGCCCAAGGAACACGCCGATCTTGGTCCGGCGCTGGGCCTCGATTTCGAAACCGGGGCGCTGATTTCCGGCGCGCGGTTCACGTTCCTGCGCGGACAGATGGCGCGGCTGCAGCGCGCGCTGGGGCAGTTCATGCTGGATCACCAGACCACGGTGAACGGCTACACCGAGAACGCGACGCCGCTGCTGGTGCGGGAAGAGGCGCTGTTCGGCACCGGGCAGTTGCCCAAGTTCGCCGAGGACAATTTCCAGACCACCGACGGCCGCTGGCTGATCCCCACCGCCGAAGTGTCCCTGACCAACTCGGTCCGCGAACAGATCCTGACCGAAGCTGCGCTGCCGATCCGGCTGACCGCACTGACCCCCTGCTTCCGCAGCGAGGCTGGCGCGGCGGGCAAGGACACCCGCGGCTATATCCGCCAGCACCAGTTCGAAAAGGTCGAGCTGGTCTCGATCTGCAAGCCGGAAGACAGCGAGGCCGAGCACGAGCGCATGACGGCGGCGGCGGAGTCCGTGCTGCAGGCGCTGGAACTGCCCTATCGCAAGATTGTTCTCTGCGCCGGCGACATGGGCTTTACCGCCCGCAAGACCTATGACCTTGAGGTGTGGCTGCCCGGGCAGGACACCTACCGCGAGATTTCGTCGTGCTCCAACTGCGGCGATTTCCAGGCCCGGCGGATGAACGCCCGCTACCGGCCCGAAGGCGCGAAGGGCACGGAATTCGTCCACACGCTCAACGGATCGGGCCTGGCGGTTGGCCGTACGCTGGTGGCCGTGCTGGAGAATTACCAGCAGGAGGATGGCTCGGTGACGATCCCGACGGCATTGCTGCCTTACATGGGCGGGATCACCGCGCTGGTGCCGGCATGAGGATCCTGCTGACCAACGACGATGGCTACCACGCTCCGGGCCTTCAAGTGCTGGAGCGGATCGCCCGGCAGTTTTCCGACGATGTCTGGATCGTCGCCCCGGCCGAGGAAGCATCGGGCGCGGGCCATTCGCTGACGCTGAGCAGCCCGGTGCGGCTGCGCCAGTTCGGCGAGCGGCGTTTCGCGGTTACCGGCACGCCGACCGATTCGGTGATGATGGCGCTGCGCAAGGTCCTGCCGGGCAAGCCCGACCTGATCCTGTCCGGCGTCAACCGCGGCGCCAACCTGGGCGATGACGTGACCTATTCCGGCACGGTCAGCGCCGCGATCGAGGGCGCGCTGGCCGGGATCCGCTCGATCGCGCTGAGCCAGGTCTATGAGAAGGAAGGCATGGGCGATGCCGTGCCCTTTGCCGCGGCCGAGACCTGGGGCGCGCGGGCGATTGCCCCCCTGCTCGACGCGCCATTTGCCCCGCGCACGCTGGTCAACATCAACTTCCCGGCCTGTCCGCCGGAAGAGGTTCAGGGAATTCGCGTGGTTCGCCAAGGATTTCATGACTATGCGCGCGGATCCGTGGTTGAAGGAACGGACCCGCGCGGTTATCGTTACTTCTGGTTCGGCCTGCACGGGATCGAACACACCGCCGGCCATGCCACCGACCTTGAAGCGATCGACGACGGATATGTTGCAGTGACGCCCTTGCAGCTTGACCTGACCCACGAAGGATCGCTGGCCGATCTGGCGGGGCGTTACAGCGGATGAGGCGGCTGGCCGGCCTTGGCCTGGCGCTGGCGGCACTGGCCGCTGTTCCCGCCATGGCCCAGACCGCCGCGCCCGATCCGAAGACCGCCACCGAACATGTCGTCAAACCCGGTGAGACGCTGGGCGGCATTGCCAACCGCGCCGAAGTGCCACGCGTGCTGATTATCGAGGCGAACGGCCTCAAGCCGCCCTACACGCTGAAGGCCGGGCAGAAACTGGTCATCCCGCGCCGCCGCAGCCATACGGTGAAGGAAGGCGAGACCGGCTTTTCGATCGCGATGGATTACGGCGTGCCGTGGTCCGCAATTGCCGCCGCCAACGGGATGCAACTCGACAGCCCGGTCAAGACCGGACAGAGCCTGGTGATCCCGACCGTTTCGGCCGGCACCCGCCACGGGGCCTCTCCACCGCCGGCTCCCGCGCCAACCGTCAAACCGGTTGCCGACACCCCCGCGCCGAAGTTCGCCTGGCCGGTATCCGGCAAGGTCCGCCGCGCCTTTGTGGATTCCAAGGCGAAAGGCGGCCCGCATGACGGGATCGACGTCCTCTCCCCCGCCGGTACCGCCGTGCGCGCCAGCGCCGCGGGCGAGGTGATCTTTGCCGGACAGGGACCGGACGATTACGGCCTGACCGTGATCCTGTTCCACGGCGGGCGCTGGACCACGACCTATTCGTTCCTGTCGCGGGTGACGGTCAAGGAAGGCGACAAGGTCAGGGCCGGTGAACGGATCGGGCTGGTCGGCGATACCGGCCTGGCCAAAGAGCCGCAGCTCCATTTCGAGATCCGCCGCAACCGCGTGCCGCTCGATCCGGCAAAGTACCTGCCCGGCAAATGAAACCCCCGCGCCTGCGCCGCCTGAAGCCGCTGCGGCGGGAAATCCGCGTCCCGGTCTGGGCGGACGTCACCGGCCGCCTGTCTGCCGCGCTGGCGCTGGTCATGCTGGTTGTGCTGATCCACTGGTTCGACCGCGAGGGCCTGCGGGACAGTCTCGACGGGCACGTCAGCTTCCTCGACGTGGTCTATTTCACCATGATCTCGATCACCACTACCGGCTTTGGCGACATCGCCCCGGTGAGCGACAAATCGCGGTTGATCGAGGCGGTGATCGTCACCCCGATCCGGGTGGCGGTGCTGTTCATCTTCGTGGGCACGGCCTACAATTTCGTGATCAAGCGTAGCTGGGAGAATTGGCGGATGCGGAAGATCCAGGAGCGGCTGACCGGCCATATCGTGGTCCTGGGCTTCGGCATCAGCGGATCGCAGGCCGTGCGCGAACTGATCGAGCGCGGGACCGATCCGGGCCGGATCGTGGTAATGGACGGCAGTCCGGACCGGCTGGAAGAGGCCGAGGCAATGGGCTGCAACGTGATCGAGGCCGATGCCAGCCGCGACGATGCCCTGCGCGCGGTGCGGATCGACAGCGCCAGCACCGTGCTGGTCTCGGCAGGCCGCGACGATACCTCGATCCTCATCGTCCTGACCGTCCGCCATCTCGCCCCGAAAGTGCCGATCACCGTGGTGGTCCGGGCCGAGGACAACGAGATCCTGGCCCGCCAGGCCGGGGCCGATACCGTGATCAACCCCGTGCGCTTCACCGGGCTGCTGCTGGCCGGGTCGGCCGAAGGGACCCATGTCAGCGATTACCTGGCCGACCTCGCCTCCGCCTCGGGACGGGTGCAACTGGTCGAGCGGCCGGCCACCGCAGCCGATGTGGGCCGCGCGCTGGACGATCTGCCCGATGGCTCGCGCGGTCTCAGGATCATCCGCGCCGGGGCCGAGATCGGCTTCTGGGAGGCCGGGGCCCGGCACATTCAGGAAGGCGACGTGCTCGTCACCATCCTGCCCACGCCCGAAGCCTTGTCAGCTTCCGCCTAGCCCCCAGAACACCGCCCCCATGGCAAGGTAGGCGAGGACGAAGGCCGCGCTGTCCCGCGCCATTTCGCCCTTCGCCGCCCCGCCGCGCAGGCCCAGCAGCCACAGCGCCGGCAGGACGAAGGCGAGCGCCAGCCCGCCCGACTGCATGAAGTACAGCCACGGCTTCACCGCCAGCTTCTCCGGCCCGATCCGGGCCAGGGCATGGCCCAGCATCAGCGCCGGGACCAGCATCAGCCCATAGGCCCACAGCGCCAGCCGTCCGCGCCAGAACAGCCACAGCACCCCGCCCCCGGCCAGCGCCGCCAGCACCAGCGCAATCTCGTTCATGCCCACCATCGCCGCACTCCCTTCGCGCCTTTCCCTAGCACTTTGCCCCGCCCCGGTGTAAGGGGCCGCGCAAATGGCCACCCAGATCCCCCAGCAGAAGCGTGTCGGCATGGTCAGCCTTGGCTGCCCCAAGGCGCTGGTCGATAGCGAGCGCATCCTCACCAGGCTGCGCGCCGACGGCTATGCGATGAGCGCGGACTATGACGGCGCGGACGTCGTCCTGGTCAACACCTGCGGCTTTCTCGACAGCGCCAAGGAGGAAAGCCTGGCCGCGATCGGTGAGGCGATTGCCGAGAACGGCCGGGTGATCGTCACCGGCTGCATGGGCAACGAGGCGGAACTGATCCGGGCCAAGTTCCCGCAGGTCCTCGCGGTCACCGGCGCGCACCAGTACGAGGCCGTGGTCGAGGCAGTTCACGAAGCCGCCCCGCCCACCCAGGGGCCGTTCGTCGACCTGATCCCGCAGCCCGATGTGAAGCTGACCCCGCGCCATTACAGCTATCTGAAGATCAGCGAGGGCTGCAACCACGCCTGTTCGTTCTGCATTATCCCGAGCCTGCGCGGCAAACTCGCCAGCCGCAGGATCGATGCCGTGCTGCGCGAGGCGGAAAGGCTGCTCGCCGCCGGCACGCGCGAACTGCTGGTGATCAGCCAGGACACCAGCGCCTATGGGGTCGATGTCCGGCACGAGGAGCGGATGTGGAAGGACCACCCCGTCCGCACCCACATGACCGATCTGGCCCGCGAACTCGGCACCCTGCGCACGCTGGACGGACAGGCTCCTTGGGTGCGGCTGCACTACGTCTATCCTTATCCGCACGTCGATGCGGTGGTGCCGCTGATGGCCGAGGGGCTGCTGACGCCCTACCTCGACATTCCGTTCCAGCACGCCAGCCCGTCGGTGCTGAAAGCGATGAAGCGCCCGGCGAACGAGGCCAAGGTGCTGGAACGCCTGAAGGGCTGGCGTGAAGTCTGCCCGGACATCGCGATCCGCTCCAGCTTCGTGGTCGGCTTCCCGGGCGAGACCGAGGCCGATTTCCAGTACCTGCTCGACTGGCTGGACGAGGCCCAGCTCGACCGGGTCGGCGCCTTCCGGTTCGAGCCGGTCGAAGGGGCCAGCGCCAATGCCCTGCCAAATCCGGTGCCGGAAGAGGTCAAGGAAGAACGCTACGCCAGGATCATGGAAAAGACCGAGGCAATCAGCGCCGCCAAGCTGGCCGCGAAGGTCGGCCGCCTGATCCCGGTGATCATCGACGAAGTGGGCGAAGCCGACGAGGACGGCGACGTGGGCGCCACTGGGCGCAGCCAGGCCGACGCACCGGAAATCGACGGCGCGGTATTCCTGCGCGATGTGCCCGCCGGGCTGGAACCCGGCCAGGTGGTGCAGGTCCGCATCGAGGATGCCGACGCGCACGACCTTTACGGGGTGATCGAAGGCTCTTAGCCCTTCAGGAACCGCACCACTTCCGCCGCGACAAAGTCCGGGCGTTCTTCCGGGATCCAGTGGCCGCAGCCTTCAGCCACGCCGCCGCTGACCTTGCTGGCTACGCGCGCCCAGCTTTCCAGCGCCGTCTGGCCGCGGCCGCGGGTGGCGGGATCGCCGCCATAGACCAGGATCGGCATCGCCAGCCTGCCCCCTTCTTCGCGAAAAGCGGTCACGGCGGCAATGTCTTGCGGCACGGCCCGGTAATAGTTGAAGCCGGCGGTCATCGCGCCGGGCTGGCTATAGGCGCGAACATATTCGGCCTGGGCCTCCTCGGCAATCGCATCGGGGCGGGCACCGCCGAAGCGGTAGAAGAACCGCAGGTAGAGGTCCTCGCGGCCTGCAACCAGCTGTTCGGGCCATTCGGGAATGGCATGAAAACCAAAGTGCCAGCGCCCGTGATGCTCGATCGGCCCGCCATCGCCCAGCACCGGGGCATCGAAAATCGCCATGGCCGACACCCGGTCCGGGAATTGCGCCGCCAGGAAAAAGGCCACCGGCCCGCCCCAGTCATGTGCAATCACGGCATAACGATCATGCCCCAGCGCGACCATCAGGTCGGCCATGTCACGGGCGATGGCGGCCTTGTCATAGCCGTCCGCCGGACGGGACGAATCCCCCAGACCGGTAAGGTCCGGTGCGATCACCCGGTAACCGGCATCGGCCAGCAGGGGCATGACATCGCGCCACATGAACCAGGTCTGCGGCCAGCCATGGAGCAGCAACAGCGGTGCGCCGTCCTCCAGCCCCGCGCTCACGCAGTGCAGCGTGGCGCGGGAAACCGGGACCTGCGCATGGTGAAACCGCGCGGGCATGGCGGATCAGTTGCCGGCGAAGCTGGTGATGTCGACCGGATCGATCCCGTGCGCGGCGCAATGATCGGCATAGCGCTTCAGCATCGAGCGCCAGTTTTCGACCGCCAGGATGTTGTCGTTCTCGTCCAGGATGTTCCAGTCGCCCACCACGATGTTGAGCGTGATCACTTCCTCGCCCGGTTCGGCCACCGGGGTGTGGGCCGAAGCGGCGGATTCGAACACGAAGCTGCCGGGGCCGGCCACCCAGTCATGCTCCTTGTACCGCCAGCTGCCCTTGACCGTGTAGACGTGGACCGTGCCGGCGTGATGATGCTTGGGCAGCTCCATGCCAGCAGGGGTGCGCAGCAGCGAAGTCCATTCACCGTTAATCGGGTTCAGCTTGATCAGCTTGATGTGAATCTGGTCCGAATAGGGCAGAAACGGAATCCACGGCAGGGCATCGACATCGATGACGGCCGTGCCGACGGTGTCGGAATAGAAGGTCATGGTGTTCTCCCGGTTTTAGGTTGTCGTTGTTGTTTGAAAATCAGAACGGACGGTCGCCCTTGATCGTCGCGCGGTTCATGCGCCGCACACACGGCGGATAGTCCATTACGGCATAGTGCTGGGTGCAGCGGTTGTCCCAGATCGCCACGGAACCCGGCTTCCAGCGCCAGCGCAGCTGGTATTCGGGGATCGTGGCCTGCGACAGCAGATAGTTCATCAGGTCATTGCGGCCCGGCGCCGCGTCCTGGCCGAAGCGGACCCGGCTGGCGGTATGATGGTTGGTGAAATGGGTCGCAAAGGCGCCCAGCATCAGCGACTTGCGGCCCGTCACCGGGTGGGTGCGAACCACCGGGTGTTCGGGATCGGGGAACCGTTCCTTCATCGCCAGCCGTTCCTCGATCGGCTTGGCGGCCATGAACACCGATTCCATCGAATGGCGCGCGCGCAGGTCGGCGATATCTTCCTTGATGTGATCGGGCAGGCGCTCCCAGGCCAGTTCCATGTTGGCCCACATCGTGTCGCCGCCCACCGGCGGGCATTCCAGGCAGCGCAACACCGCGCCCATCGGCGGGCATTCGCGCCAGGTGGCATCGTGATGCCACGAATTCTCGTAACGCTCCGGCGGGCTTTCCGGGCTTTTCCAGATGTGGATGATCCCTGGCTCGCCATCGACGCTGGAAGTCAGCGGATGGTCTTCCAGTTCGCCAAACCGGCGGGCAACCCCGGCATGCTCGGCATCGGTCATGTCCTGATCGCGCAGGAACAACACCTTGTGTTCCAGGAGCGCGGCTTCCAGCGCGCCGGCCAGATCATCGTTGGTGGCCGCTTCGGCCAGGCGGATGCCGCTGATTTCCGCACCAAGGGCGCAGGTAAGACGTTCGATTTGCATGGGCACTCTCCCGCTGACGGACCTTCTGTTCCGCCTTTTCAGGCCCTTGATGTGAGCTTGAACCCGCGATTCGTCATTGCCATTTCACGCCACACCATTACCATTCTACGCCAAGGAGCCGCCATGACTGCGCTTGTCCGGGCCGCCTTGCTGGCCGACTATCCCGATCTGGCGATCGCCTGCGGCCTGGATCCCCGGGCCCAACTGCGCGCGGTGGAGCTGGACCGCGTCGCCTTCGGCAACCCTGACCTGTTCATCCCGGCCGAGCGGGTCGCACAGCTGCTGGACAATAGCGCGCGCGCCTGCGGGCATGAGGATATCGGCGTGCAACTGGCCATGCGCCGCAACCTGGCGCACCTCGGGGTCAGCAGCCTGCTGATCAGCCAGCAGCCCACCCTGCGCGCCGCCCTGGCCATGGCCGAACAGTACCGCCACCTGCTCAACGAGACGCTTTACGTCCAGATCGAGCGCCACGAAGGGCTGGCAATCCTGCGCTGTGACCTTGCCTTTGCCGGGGCCCGCACTGCCCGCCAGTTAAGCGAATTGGCGGTGGCCACTGTGGTGCAGCTGTTCCGGGTGATCCTGGGCCAACATTGGCACCCGCAGACCGCTGCCTTCGTCCACCCGGCACCGGCCGACACATTCAGCCATCGGCGGTTCTTCGCCTGCCCGGTCGACTTCAACCAGCATTTCAACGGCTTCACCTTTGCCGAGAGCGATCTTGACCGTCCCAACCCGGCCGCGCAGACACAGCTTGCCCAGCACGCGCGGATCCTGCTGGACAGCCTTCCGCACGGCCCGGCTACCGACCTGAAGGAGCGTTTGCGGCGCACGCTGATCCTGCTCCTCCCGATCGGACGGGCCGGGATCGACAGCGCGGCGGCAGCCCTAGGCACCAGCGCGCGGACCTTGCAGCGGGATCTGGCGCAACGCGGAACCGGCTTTTCGCAAGAACTGGACCGGGTCCGGCGCGAGCTAGCAGTACGTTATCTGTCCGAACCGCGCCTGACCGTGGGCCAGATCGCCGAACAGCTCGGCTACGCCGGTGCACCGGCCTTCATCCGCTGGTTTCGCGGTGCATTCGGCACCACGCCGCAGCGCTGGCGTCAGGACGGGACCCGGCCACCTGTGTAATTTCCTTGCGTTTTCCCGCAATGCAGCATAAAGGCCGCGCAACACCGATTGGCTGGCGGCGCAAATCCCCGGCAATCCGGCGCAGCGTGAGGGCTCTTGGGACACATCCTTGAAGCCCGCCCCGGATGCTCGATCGGTACCGCTTGACGCTTCCTTCCTCACGCAGGGTCGCTTCGTAGACGAACCCTGTGCCAGCCGCACCCATGCGGCCCGCACGCCCGTTCGTCCGCGCGATCCGGGGCCGTGTGGCCCGCCTTCGCCCGGCACGGACGGAATTGAAGACGAGATTGTTCCATGTCCTATTTTACCGACCTTGGCCTGGCTGAGCCGCTGATCCGCGCGCTGAATACCAAGGGCTATACCGATCCCACCCCGATCCAGACCCAGGCGATCCCCGCGCTGCTGGCCGGCCGCGACCTGCTGGGCATTGCCCAGACCGGCACCGGCAAGACGGCGGCGTTCTCGCTCCCCTCGCTGCACCGGCTGGCGGCCGATCCGCAGCCGCGCCGCAATGCCAGCTGCCGGATGCTGGTCCTGTCCCCCACGCGCGAGCTGGCCGCCCAGATCGCCGAGAACATGCGCGGCTATGCCAAGTACCTGAACCTGTCGGTCCAGTGCGTGTTCGGCGGCGTGCCCGTCGGCAAGCAGGCCCGCGCCCTGGTGGGCGGCACCGATATCCTGGTGGCGACGCCGGGCCGCCTGCTCGACCTGGTCGACCAGCGCGCGCTGACGCTGCGCAATGTCGAGATCTTCGTGCTCGATGAGGCCGACCAGATGATGGACCTGGGCTTTATCGTGCCGCTGAAGCGGGTGGCCGCGATGCTGCCCAAGGAACGGCAGAGCCTGTTCTTTTCCGCGACCATGCCCAAGGCGATCGCGGACCTGGGCAAGCAGTTCATTTCCAACCCGGTGCGGGTGGAAGTGACCCCGCAGGCCACCACCGCCGAGCGGGTGGAACAGTATGCCGTGTTCCTGAACCAGAGCGAGAAGCAGGCGCTGCTTTCGCTGAGCCTGAAGAAGGGCCTGGCCAGCGGCGAGATCGACCGCGCGCTGGTCTTCACCCGGACCAAGCACGGTGCCGACCGCGTGGTGCGTCACCTGAGCGCCGCCGGCGTCAATTCCGCCGCGATCCACGGCAACAAGAGCCAGGCCCAGCGCACCGCCGCGCTGCAGGCGTTCCGCAAGGGCAGCACCCCGGTGCTGGTCGCCACCGACATCGCTGCGCGCGGGATCGACGTTTCGGGCGTCAGCCACGTGTTCAACTATGAATTGCCCAACGTGGCCGAACAGTACGTCCACCGCATCGGCCGCACCGCGCGCGCCGGGGCGGACGGGGTGGCCCTGTCGATGGTCGCACCGGACGAGAAGGCCTATCTGCGCGATATCGAGCGGCTGACCGGCGTGAAGCTGGGCACCGTGCCGCTGCCGGAAAACTTCACCGCCGAAGCCGCCCGCCTGCCCGCCCCTGCCCGCCGCACCCCGGCGGAAATGGAGCAGGACGCCCGCCGCGAGGAACGCGATGCCCGCGGCCTTGGCGGCGGACGCGGGGCCCCGCGCGGTG
>JAFLDB010000024.1 GCA_017302615.1 Sphingomonadales bacterium | reverse complement strand
CGACCCCGCCACCGGCCGCGCCCAGCTGGCTGCCGCCCAGGCGCGCCACGATGCCGCGCGGCAGGGCCTGCAATCGGCCACTGCCGCGCTTGCCTCGCACGATCAGGGCCTCGCCGTGGCGCGGGAACGCTGCAACACGCAGCGCGCCGATATCAAATCGTGGCAGGCCCGCGCCGGGGATGCCGCCAGCCGCCTTGCCTCGATGACCCGCCGCTTCGAGGAAATCGAAGAAGAACGTGCCGTCGTCGCCGCCAAGCCGCCCAGCCTGCTGCGCGAGATCGAGGCCGGGGACGAGGTCCGCACCCGCATCACCGCCGAACTCGCCGCCGCCGAGGCCAGGGTGACCGAACTGAGCGAAGCCGCCCGCCAGATCGACGCCCGCTTTAACCAGGCGAACGAAGCCCTTGCCTCGGCCCGCGAGGCCCGCGCCGGGGCGGTGGCCCGCGCCGAGAACGAGGAAGCCCGCCGCGCCGAAATGGCCGGGATTTCCGGCGAGCGCTTCCAGTGCCCCCCACCGCTGCTGCCCGAGCGGTTCGAATTCCCCTCGACCGAAGTCGGCCCGGCCCCGCAGGAAAGCGCCGAGCATGACAAGCTGGTGGCCGACCGCGAACGGCTCGGCCCGGTCAACCTGCTCGCCGCCGACGAACTGGCCGAGGCCGAGGCGCGCCACGGCACCAGCCTGGCCGAACAGGCCGAGCTGACCGAAGCGGTCGGCCGCCTGCGCGGCTCGATCGGCAATCTCAACCGCGAAGGGCGCGAGCGGCTGCGCGCGGCCTTCGAGGCGGTCAACACCCATTTCCAGCGGCTGTTCACCAAGCTGTTCGAAGGCGGGCAGGCCCACCTCGCGCTGGTCGACAGCGACGATCCGCTGGAAGCGGGGCTGGAGATCTTCGCCCAGCCGCCCGGCAAGCGGCTGCAATCGCTGACGCTGCTATCGGGCGGCGAACAGGCGCTGACCGCGGTCGCGCTGATCTTCGCGCTGTTCCTCACCAACCCGGCCCCGATCTGCGTGCTCGACGAAGTCGACGCGCCGCTGGACGATGCCAATATCGAGCGGTTCTGCGACCTCCTCGACGCGATGGTCAAGGAAACCCAGACCCGCTACCTGATCGTCACCCACAACGCCGTGACGATGAGCCGCATGCACCGCCTGTTCGGCGTGACCATGGTCGAACGCGGCATCAGCCGCCTGGTCAGCGTCGACCTGGAAGGGGCGGAAGAGCTGCTAGCGGCAGAGTGATCGAGGGAAAGGCCATCCCCTCGCTCCCGCCAAACCAGCATTGCGCCTCTTGCCCATAGCGAAACTGCATCGCGCCCGGCCCTTGCCTGCTTTCAATCCAGCACAAACCGCGGCCCCGTGCCGCCCGTTCCGGCGCGGTCGTCGCGGTTGTAGAGGCGGCAGCGTTCGAGGCTGAGGCAGCCGCAGCCGATGCATTCGTCCAGCTTGCGCCGGGTCAGCGAAAGCAGTGCGATCTTCGCGTCGATCGCCTTGCGCATCGAGCGGCTGATCTTCTGCCAGTCGGCCAGGGTCGGCGTTCGGCCCTGCGGCAGCTTGGACAGTTCGCTTTCGATCTCGGCCAGGCCCAGCCCCAGCTTCTGCGCGATCAGGATGAAACTCAGCCGGCGAATGTCGCTGCGCAGGAAGCGGCGCTGGTTGCCCATGGTGCGGAAGGCCTGGATCAGGCCCTTGTCCTCATAGAAGCGGATCGCCGAAACCGCGAGCCCGGTGCGCCGGGCCAGTTCGCCGATGGGGAGCAGATCGTTGCGGTCCATGGGGCAGGTCTTTCGCGAATTCGCTTGATCTCAACTTAACTTGAGGTTGCACAAAGATAAAGCGCTTTAATTCGTTAGCGTGACAACTCATTCAAAACAGGACATTTCCCATGCCGATCGGTTTTCTTGAACATGCCAACATCACGGTCAGCGATCCGGAGCGGTCATCCGCGCTGCTGCAAGAATTGTGCGGCTGGCACGAACGCTGGCGCGGGCCTTCGCAGCTGGGCGGGTGGACCATCCACGTCGGCAATGACCGCGATTACCTGGCGGTTTATGCCCGCGGCGAGGTTGTAGGACAGCGCTTTTCCAAGGGCGCGCCGCTCAATCACATCGGGCTGGTGGTGGACGATCTGGACGCCGCCGAAGCCGTGGTGATCGCGGCCGGGCTGGAGCCCTTCAACCACGCCGATTACGAACCCGGCCGCCGGTTCTACTTCTTCGACTGGGACGGGATCGAATTCGAACTGGTCAGCTATGGCTAGAGCAGGCTTTGCTGTTCGGGCGGCTGCCAACCGCCCGCCCAGAGCTGCTCCGTCCGCTCCACGGTGATCGCGTCTTCCCAGGTCCGGCACAGTGCCAGCGCCTCGTCCGGAGTGCCTTCCAGCCAGTAGCGCTGCGCCGCATGGGACAGGATCAGCGGCATCCGGTCATGCACTTCGGCCATCTGCGGATGCCCGTCGACCATCACCAGCGTATAGACATCGCCCCATTCCGCGCTGGGCCGCCACAGGCCCGCCACGGCGAAAACCTCCGCGTCCGGCTGGCCGTACCAGGTCCGGGTCATCCGCCCCTTCTCACCCTCGGCCTCGGCCCACTGGCTGACCGGGACGAGGCAGCGGCGGTGCACGAAGCTGTCGCGCCAGAAGCCGGTGAGCAGCTTGTCCTCGCGCGCGTTGGTGACCGGCTTGGGCTTCAGCTTCTGGCCCTGCTTGCCGGTCAGCACCAGCGGAAATCCCCAATGCATCGCCCGCGCCCGCCCTTCGGCCACGACCAGCCCGGGGAGGCCGGGATAGACCTCATGCGCATAGTTGGCGGCAAGATCGCCTTCCACTTCAAACAGCCTGGCGACTTCGGCCGTGCCCTTGGTCATGCGGTAGAGGTTGCACATCTTACTGCCGCCGCGCGCAGCCCTGTTCGGTCCGGTCACCCCAGGTGAAAGCGGCCTTGTAGGGATAGACCGTGTCGCTCATCCCGTCACTGCACGTGCCGGGCGTGATCACCAGCACCACGGGCTTGCCCTGCAAGGTTCCGGTATAGCGCGTCACTTCGCCCTCGAACTCGGTCCGCGCCTTGAAGGAAATGCCGTCGAGCGCCTCCGGGCTGGAATAGCGCAGCGAACCGGGAGAACTGGTCAGCGACCAGAACGGTTCGGTGCCCAGTGCCTGGTATTGCGGAACATAGGGCGGCGGGTCCGGCAAACCGGGCAAGACCGGGCTGGCAGCCGCCGTGGCGGTGGGCCCATCGCTGGCCGCCACCGGCGCACTATCCTGCCCGCCCTGGCAACCCGCCAGCAGCACCAGCCCAGCCAGCACCGCGCTACGCATTGCCCACCACCCAGCAGGCCAGCGCGACGAGGAGGCCGGTCGTGCGGTTGGCGCGGAACCGGGCAAGGGCATTGTCGGCATCATGGTCCTCCAGCGTCAGCACTTGCCAGCCAAGGTGCAATGCGGCGGGCAGCAGCGCAAGCAGCGCGATCCAGTCCGGACGGAGCAGCCAGAAGGCTGCGCACCACAGCACCGCCGCCCCGGCATAGAACGCCCCCACCCCGGCCTTGACGTGTTTGCCCAAAGTCAGCGCGGAGGAGCCGATCCCGACCGAGGCATCGTCCTCACGATCCTGGCAGGCGTAGATCGTGTCATAGCCGATGCACCACAGCACCGCGCCCAGATAGAGCGCGGCCATCACTTCCAGCCGGTCGGACCGCAGCGCGATCCAGCCCACCGGCACGCCCCAGGTGAAAACCAGCCCCAGCCAGGCCTGCGGAAAGCGCGTGATCCGCTTCATGAACGGATAGGCCGCTACCAGCGCGAGACTGCCCAGCGCGACGACCTGCGCCTCCCAGCGCAGTTGTAGCAGCACGATCAGGCCCAGCCCGCACAGCAGCACCAGCCAGACCCAGGCCGCGCGCTTGCTCACCCGCCCGCTCGCCACGGGGCGCAGCGCGGTGCGGGCCACCTGCCGGTCGATATCGGCATCGACGATGTCGTTATAGACGCAGCCCGCCCCGCGCATGGCGATGGAGCCGAGCAGAAACCACAGCAAAAGGTCCCAGCGCGCTTCCCCGCCCGCCAGCAACAGCCCCCAGGCGCAGGGCCAGAACAGCAGCCACCAGCCGATCGGCCGGTCCAGCCGGGCGAGCTGGGCATAGTCGCGCAAGGGTGCCGGCAGGGCCGCGACCAGCCCCTTGTGCTGCGAATCGGGAACGATCTGATCGGCCGGGTTCATGCGCCTGACCTGACAAAGTTCACAGGGTTCAGGGACTGAAAAACACCTTGCGTCACCCTGTGTCGCCTTGTGTCACCCTGTGTCACCTTGCGGGGAAAAGCGGGCGGGATCAAAGGCACGGCGCGGCGGATCATCGCGCCCTTGTGGCACAAGCCGGCGCGGTAGGACAGGGGCGCGCGCTTTACTTCGCACCGCCTTGCGCTATCCCGCTGGCATGCCCGCCACTCCCGCCTGGCCTCCGAAGAGCGCGCCGCGCCTGTTCGTTGCCGAACCGCTCGATGTCGGCGCGGTGATCACGCTGGACGGGCCGCAGGCGCATTACCTCGCGCGGGTGATGCGGCTGGGCGAAGGCGATGCGGTGCTGCTCTGCGATGACAAGACCGGCGAATGGGCCAGCAATGTCACCCATGCCGGCAAGCGCGATGTCACCCTGACTGTCGTCGGCCAGTTGCGGGTGCGGGAAGAAGTGCCGGACTTCACCCTCTGCGCGGCACTGCTCAAGAAAGACCGGTTCGATCTGGTGCTGGAAAAGGCTGCCGAACTGGGCGTGGCGCGGATCCAGCCGGTCCTGACCCGGCGCTGCGTGGCCGACAAGCTGAACCTTGACCGGGCGCGCAGCATCCTGACCGAAGCGGCCGAGCAATGCGCCCGCACCGCGCTGCCCGAGATTGCCGAACCAGTGAAACTGGAAGCCCTGCTGAAAGGCTGGCCGGAGGGCCGAACCCTGTTCTTTGCCGACGAGAACGGCGGGGAAAATGCTGCGCAGCAATTTGCCGCCCACCCCGGCCCGTCCGCACTGCTGACCGGCCCGGAAGGCGGGTTCGACGATGCCGAGCGTGCCGCGATCCGCAGCCACGCCCAGGCCCGCGCGATCACGCTTGGCCCCCGCATCCTGCGCGGCGAAACCGCCGCCATCGCCGCCACGGCGCTGTGGATGGGAACGGTCGGCGATTGGTAGGCACCCGCACAAAATCACTGGCGCGCTGCCCCTCAAAGCACTAACTCCCCCGCCATGAGCACGAGACAGGTTTCAGATCGCAACGATCCGGTGATCGAAAGCCGCGACCAGCTGGTCGCCCCGATGATCAAGGGTGAAAAGCCCCGGGATCGCTGGCGGATCGGCACCGAGCACGAGAAGCTGGTCTATTGCACCCGCGATCACCACGCCCCCAGCTATGACGAACCCGGCGGGATCCGCGACCTGCTGATGGCGCTGACCGAATATGGCTGGGAACCGGTGATCGAGGGCGGCAACGTGATCGCCATGTCCGGCAGCGACGGCACGGTCAGCCTGGAGCCGGCCGGACAGCTGGAACTGTCCGGTGCGCCGCTGGAGAACCTGCACCAGACCTGCGAGGAAACCGGCCGCCATCTGGCCCAGGTAAAATCGATCGGCGACCAGACCGGCAAGGGTTTCCTCGGCCTCGGCATGTGGCCGGACAAGACCCGCGCCGAACTGCCGATCATGCCCAAGGGCCGCTACGCGATCATGCTGCGGCACATGCCGCGGGTCGGCAATCTCGGCCTCGACATGATGCTGCGGACCTGCACCATCCAGGTCAACCTCGACTATTCGAGCGAGGCGGACATGGTGCAGAAGTTCCGCACCAGCCTGGCCCTGCAGCCGCTGGCCACCGCGCTGTTCGCCAATTCGCCGTTCACCGAGGGCAAGCCCAACGGCTTCCTGTCCTACCGCAGCCACATCTGGACCGACACCGACCCGCACCGCACCGGCATGCTGGGCTTCGTGTTCGAGGACGGCTTCGGCTATGACCGTTATGTCGAATACATGCTCGACGTGCCGATGTACTTCGTGTTCCGCGACGGCAAGTACATCGACGCTGCCGGGCAGAGCTTCCGCGATTTCCTCGACGGCAAGCTGCCGGCCCTGCCGGGTGAGCGACCGACCGAAAGCGACTGGATCGATCACCTCTCCACCGCTTTCCCCGAAGTGCGCCTGAAAAGCTTCCTCGAAATGCGCGGCGCCGATGGCGGGCCGTGGAGCCGGATCTGCGCGCTGCCGGCGCTGTGGGTCGGCCTGCTCTACGATCAGACCGCACTCGATGCCGCCTGGGACCTGGTCAAGGGCTGGGACATGGAAGGGCGCGAGGCACTGCGCGCGGCCGTGCCGAAGCTGGGGCTGGACGCGCCGCTGCCCGGTGGCGGAACCTTGCGCGACATCGCCGCCGAAGTGCTGGCGATCAGCCGCTCGGGCCTCAACGCCCGCGCCCGGCTCAACTCGGCCGGGGACAACGAAAGCGGGTTCCTCAATGAACTCGACGACATCGTCCGCAGCGGCAAGGTTCCGGCCCAGGTCCTGCTCGACAAGTACCACGGCGAATGGGGCGGCGATATCAGCCGGGTCTACGAGGAACGCTTCTGATGCCGGTGGTGGTGGTCGGGCAGTTCCGGTTTCCGGCCGACCGGATGGACGAAGCCCGCCCCGCGATGCGCCGGGTGATGGAAGCGACCCGCGCCGAGGCCGGCTGCATCGAATACAATTATGGCGAAGACGTGCTCGATCCCGGCCTGATCCGGGTCAGCGAGGTGTGGGAATGCCGCGCGCAGCTGGATGCGCACATGCAGACCCCGCACATGGCCCTGTGGCAACAGGAGCGCGCCGCGCTGGGGCTGACCGGGCGGTCGATCGCGGTGTTCGAAGCAGGCGAACCCGGCCCGCTTTAGCCTATTCCGCCGGCAGTGCGGCCGGTTCCGGGCGGCGTGGCCGGAGCTTCTGTCCCAGCCGGTGGAACGTCCGCGTGATCAGGGCGTTTCGCTCCATCCAGTGATAGTACTCGCGGTACTTGGGGTCTTCGCCCAGCAGGTGCTTTTCCTCGGTCTTGGCCCGCCAGAAATAGATCGCGCTGACGCAGGCGAGGAAGAAGGCATTGCGCACTGCATCGGTGGTCGATCCGGTCTGCACCAGGAACGGCATCGAGGCGCACCACCAGAACAGGTTCTTGGACAGATAGGCCGGATGCCGGGTGAAGGCGTAGGGTCCGTTGGTCAGGACGCCGCGATAGGTCAGGTTGGAAAAGCGGATGCCGAAGGCCACCGTCGCCCAGGCATAGACCCCGGTGAGGAACACCAGCAGCCCGGCCCAGACCCACAGGATGGTCGGGTAACCGGCAAAGACGTGGAACCAGTTGTCATCCCCCGGCACGCCGCTGAGGTAGAACAGCGGACGGTCCTGCGGGCTCATCACCTGGAACGGCGGATAGCACAGCAGCGCCGCCAGCCAGCCGGCCAGGAACGGATTGGCCGAACGGATATGGGCATCGAGTGGCTTCATCGTCAGGACATAGCCGACCGTGCCGATCTGCTCGTCGATCACGAACATCAGCGTGATCAGCAGGATCGCAATTCCCGGCGGAGAGAGGAAGAACTCGCTCCAGTCGGGCGCGACCAGGTTCTGGAAGCCGCCGGGGACGATCATCAGCATGAAGGCGGTGAAAAAGCCCTTCACGGCCCAGGCCCGCAAGTGGTGCCAGACCTGGTCCGGCTCCCACGCCTCGCGCCCGACCAGCATGGCCCCCATGTGCCAGGCCCCGTCGCGCGGCTGGATCAGGTAGCGGTCCAGCCACAGGACATAGGGGATCGAAAGCACGAACAGCGGCACGGCCAGCGTGGTCAGCACCTGCATGGCAAACAGGTACGGGCCTTCCCAGTACCAGCGCCCCAGCCAGTAAAACAGCGCGATCAGGGCCCAGGTCGCCCACAAGCCGGCCAGCTTGGTGATCGATACGTCGATCACGTCCGACAGCGGGCGGGGATTGTCCCAGTCGATCCCGGTCGAGGGACGGCGGTGGACCTTTTCGACCAGCACCGACCACAGCACCATCGGCGCGGCGGTGATCACCAGACCAAGCAGCGCGGCGTTCGGCCCGGTCAGCCGCTCGACCCGGCTCGGCAGGCCGAAAGTAACGACGATTTCCGGCCAGAAATGGCAGATCATCACGTAAATCGTCAGCGCGCCAAGCCCGAGCCAGCCGGTAATGGCGGACACGTCGCTGGCGGGCCGAAGATCGGCAGTCTGGCTGGGCTGATCGCTCATTGCGCCCCGGCCCTACCGGAAAAGGGTTAAGGGCCGGGTAACGAGAGGGAGGAGGTTTTGGTTGGGTGCGCCAATCGCATCCGCGATTGGCTTGGCATCACCGGCCCGCTCCCCCGGCCCAACCACCCACAGGGTACCTTTAACGGGTGGTTGGGCCGGGGGAGCGGGCCGGTGATGCGAGGAAAAACCGGATGGCTTTTCCGGACCGCCGTCAGGCGGATAACCTACTTAAACGCCGTGATCCGGCCGCTGTCATCCAGGATATAGAGCGTGCTGCCCGCGACGATCGGGGCCAGCGTTACCGCTTCCTTGAGTTCGGCCTTAAGCACCGGCTGGCCATCCCCCACCGCGGCGGCATAGACTTGGCCTTCGGAATTGACGAACCACAGGTTGTCTCCGGCCAGAACCGGGCCGGACCAGAAGATCGGATCCTTCTTCTTTTCCTGGTTGCGGAAGCTGGGCAGCTGGGTCAGCCAGCGAACCTTGCCGCTGGAACGGGCGATGCAGATCAGGCGCGAATCGTCGGTCAGGGTGAAGATCCAGTCACCCGCCACCGCCGGGGTCGAAATACCCGCCAGGTTGAGTTCCCAGATCCGCTGGCCGGTGACCAGTTCATAGGCGGCCATGCGCCCGCCCTGGCCCAGCGCGAAGACCCGGCCGCGATCGATGATCGGGTCGGCGTCGATATCGGTCAGCACGCCCACGGTAGTGGACAGCGAGGTCCGCGCCAGCGCGTCCGACCACAGCTCGCGGCCGTTTTCATAGCGATAGGCGATCAGTTCGCCGGTGGAGAAGCCCGCGATCACGGTCGACTGGCCCACGGCCGGAGCGGCCACCCCGAACACCCCGGTCTGCCCGACCGAGGCCGCGCGGCTCCACTGCTGGGTGCCGTCGGCGGCGCTGAGCGCGATCAGCTGGTTGGCCTGGGTCATGACGAAGACCGCGTTGAGCGCAATGGTCGGCGAACCGCGCAGCGGCCCGGCCGGCTTGACCTTCCACAGCACCTTGCCGTCAGCGGCATCCAGCGCGGCGACCTCACCCATGCCGGTGGTGATGTAGAGCCGCCCGTCGGAATAGCTCGCCCCGCCGCCATAGACCGACGTGGCGCCATCGCCCTTGATCTGGAAGCCCTGCTTCCAGCGCTGCGCCCCGGTGGCGGCATCGAAGGCATGGACCACGCCTTCGGTATCCATCACGAACAGCGCGCCGCCGCCGACCACGGGCGAAGCGGCCAGCCGCTGCTTCTTGCTCGATCCGGCGATCTGCGCGCTCCACACCTTGGTCGGGTTGGCCGCCAGGGCAAGGTTGCCATAGCTCTTGCTGGCGGTGCCGCCGGCCTGGGCCCATTCGGCATTTTCGGTCGCCAGCGGCACGATCACCGCCACATTGGCCAGCGCCGGATCGACCTTGGCGCTGGTATCGATCTTGCTGAGGATCGGCACGCGGTTGCCCACGGTCGGGGTCGAAGGCTTGTCCTTGCCGCCGAACACGCCGCATCCGGCAAGCCCCAGCACCATTACAAGGGCCAGCGGGGCGGAAAGGCGGCGGGTCAGGTGGGTCGATTTCATTCGCGGTTCCTTGGCTTGATGCCGGATCTTATTGCGTGGCGGCGTCGGTAGCGGCCGGACCCGGCTTGCCTTCGCCCTCTCCTTCGAGCTCGGGATCCTCGATCCCGGCATCGAAGCCCAGCCCACCGGCCAGCTGGCGCATCCTGGAGCGCAGCGTTCCGGGGACTTTCTCATTCTTGCCGATCTCGGCGAACAGCTTGCCCGCCTCGTCCGGCTTGCCCATTTCGAGATAGGCCATGCCGAGCAGTTCGCCCGCACTGCCGAAATAGGCATTGCCGGGGACGGCAATCGGCTTCAACCGGGCCACCACGTCTTCCGGCTTCATCGTGTCGAAGCGGATCGCCACTTCGCGCACGGTCGCCAGATCGCGGTAAACCTGCGGCACGTCCTTGTCGGCGGCAATGGCGGCAAATCGGGTGGCCGCACCGGCAGTATCGCCCTTCTGCGCGGCGATGGCCGCCAGTTGCATCAGTGCCACCGCGCGGGGGCCGTCCTTGGCCTCCCTGGCGATCACTTCCAGATCCTTCTCGGCCTCGGCCAGCTGACCCGCCTCGATCCGGTCCAGCGCCATGGTCAGCCGTTCGGAATAGCCCGCCTTGGCCAGCTTGTCCGAATGATCCCAGTACAGGTAGCCGCCCAACGCCAGCAGCCCCGCGGCAATCGCCGCGCCAACCGGCTTGCCATAACGCTTGAAAGTATTGAGCACCTGCTCTTCGCGCAGGGCATCGTCCACTTCGCGCAGGAACACGTCCTGCTGCGCGGCTTCCTTGCTGCCGGGCTTGGGGGGCGGGGAATCGGACGGGGGACGCGTAGCCAAGAGTAAAGCCTTCAAAATGACTGTCGGCGGCTGTTTAGCGGATGGACCGGCCTTTTCAACGCCCTTCCCTTGCCAATCCCCGGTGAAGCTGCGTTGAACAGGGCGGATCAGGGAAAAGCGCTGCGGCCCAGCGCCGCGGCATAGGTCCGGCGATAGGCGGCAATCATCGCATCCTCGGCATAGTCGGCCTCGGCCCGCAGGCGGTTGGCAGCGCCCACGGCCGCGCGCCGCCCGTCATCGGCAGCGGCACCAGCTAGCGCCGCACTCAGCGTCGCCTCGTCCCCCGGCTGCACGATCCACGGTGCATTGTCCGGCGCAACCATCGCCGCGACATCGCCCACCGCCGGGCTGACCACGGCCAGGCCCGCCGCCATCGCCTCGACCACGGAAATCGGGAACTGTTCGCTGTCGGAAGACAGCGCGAACAGGTCGAACAGGCCCATCACCCGCGCCGGATCGGGCGCAAAGCCGGGCAGATGGACCCGCTCGGCCAGCCCCAGCCGCGCCGCCTCGGCCGCGATCGCGGCGCGTTCCGGCCCTTCCCCGACGATCACCAGCCGCCAGCTTTCCGGCATGGCGGCAAAGGCACGGACCAGCCGGGGCAGGTTCTTGACCGCGCGCAGCCCGGCCATGGTCCCCAGCCAGCGCTCCCCCGGCCCCTTGACCAGCCCCGGCAGGGCATCGGGCGGCGGCGCTTTGGCAAAATCGGCCAGCGGAATTCCGTTGGCGATCCGCACCACCCGCCCGCGCGGCTGGTGCCAGATATCCAGCGCGATCCCCTCCAGCACCCGCGAGGGCACCACCAGCGCCGCCGCCGTCGGCAGGGCCAGCCGCCGCAGCCAGTTGCGCACCGGTTTCAGCCGCTGCGCCTCGTCCTGGTTGAAGCCGTCCTCGTGGTGGACCAGCGGCGGCAGAGCCAGGCGACGCGCGAACAATCGGTGGGCCAGCACCGCGTCCATCGCCCCCCAGTTATAGGTCAGGACCAGGTCATGCCCGGCCATGGCCGTGGCAATCCGGCGATAGCGGGCCAGCGAGGGGCGGCCGGTCAGCGCCGGAAAGTCCGCCGGATAGGATACGTTGAGCGCCGGATCGACCACTTCGGCCGCGCCCAGCGCGCCGGGCACACCGGAAACGACGGTATGATTCACTTGCGCGCCGAAAGCGGCCATCAGCTTGGCGGCGCGCAGTTCCTTGCCACCCGGATTGAAGCTGGAATGAAGGTGCAGCAGCCGCAAGCGTGCTACTTCACGCGGGCCAGCAGCCGGTCGATCGCGGCCACGGCGGCGGGTTCGTCCAGCATCGGCGCATGTCCGACGCGCGGCACGGTCACAGCTTCGCAATCGGACAGCATCCCGGCCATCTTCGCCAGCGTTTCCGGGCTGAGAATGTCCGACAGTTCGCCGCGCAGCAGCGTGACCGGGCGGCCATCCAGCGCGGCAAAGGCCGGCCACAGATCCACCCCGGCCTCACCCCCCGGCTGGCTGAACGGCTCGGCGATCTTCATGTCGTAATCGAACACGATCCGCCCGTTGCCGCCCACCACCATACAGCGCTTGGCCATGGCCAGCCAATCGGCCACCTGGTAATCGGGGAACACGTCCCCCTGCCCTTCCTGCAATGCGCGGGCGGCGTGCATCCAGGTCGGGAAGCTGCGCCCCTGGCCGACATAGCCGCGGATCCGCTCCAGCCCCTCCGGCGCGATTTCCGGGCCGACATCGTTGAGCAGCACCCCGGCCAACCGCTCGGCCCCGGTCATCGCCACGATCATGGTCATCAGCCCGCCCAGCGAGGTGCCGATCGCAACGAACCGCTCGATCCCTTCCTGCGCCAGCAACTGGCCCAGGTCCTCGACATACTGGACCGGGTTGTAGGTGGCCGAATCCTTGGCATAGGCGCTGTCGCCCCGGCCGCGCAGGTCCGGGCACAGCACCCGCCATTCGCCGCTGAGGCGCTCTGCCACGTGGGCAAAGTCGCGCCCGTTGCGGGTCAGTCCCGGCAGGCAGATCACCGGCGGCCGGTCCGTGCGGCCCGGATAGTCGCGGAAATGCAGCTTCAGTCCGTCCGAACTGGTCCAGAACCGGTCGGCAGGAGCGCCCTGTGCGGCAGCAGAGGCAGGCGGCTGGGTGGATGGCAAGGTCATGATCGGTCTGCCTTATTGCCCGCGCATCGGCCCGGCGCAAGCGGGCTGCTCTTTCCGTGCCGCGCCAGCACAACAAAATTAGCCATTTCGGATATACCGAAACGCAAGGCTTTTCATATATCTGCAATATGTCTAAGGCCGCTGCGGTGCCTGTGATGCAACCACGGGAACGGGACGGGACGCAAATTGAGCAAGGCTGAACTGGTATCTTTCGAGCCGGCAACCGGTGCCGAACTGTGGCGCGGCAAGCACGGCAACGTTGACGAGATCGTCGATCGTGCCCGCCGGGCCTGGCCGGCCTGGGCGGCGCAGCCGCTTGCCAACCGGATGGAACTGGTCCGCCGCTTCGCCAATGAAGTGCGCAAGGAAAACGAAAAGCTGGCCACGCTCATCGCGCGGGAAACGGGCAAGCCCCTGTGGGAAGCCCGGACCGAAGTTGAAAGCGTGATCAACAAGGTCGAAATCTCGATCCGCGCCTATGCCGAGCGGACCAGCCAGCGCAAGCTGGACAACGCCCTGCAGGGGACTGCCGCGCTGCGCCACAAGCCCCATGGGGTAATGGCCGTGCTTGGCCCCTATAATTTCCCTGCCCACCTGCCCAACGGCCATATCGTGCCCGCGCTGATCGCCGGCAACGCGATCGTCTTCAAGCCGAGCGAGAAGACCCCGGCCACGGCCGAGCTGCTGGTCCAGTGCTTCCACCGCGCCGGGATTTCCGCCGCCGTGGTCCAGCTGCTGATCGGCGGGCCGGAAGAAGGCCAGGCCCTGGTCGGGCACGAGGGGATCGACGGCGTGCTGTTCACCGGTTCGGCCCACACCGGCATTGCCATCAACCGCCGCCTTGCCACCCGGCCGGACAAGATCGTCGCGCTGGAAATGGGCGGCAACAATCCGCTGGTGGTGTGGGACACGCCCAAGCTGACCGATGCGGCTGCGCTGGTGATCCAGAGCGCTTTCACCAGCGCCGGGCAGCGCTGTACCGCCGCGCGGCGGCTGATCGTCAAGGCATCGATGTACGATGCCCTGATCGGCGAAGTGAAGCGCCTGGCCGACCGGATCATCGTCGGTGCGCCGCTGGACGAACCCGCCCCCTTCATGGGGCCGGTGATCGACAACCAGTCCGCCGACGGGCTGACCGAAAGCTTCCTCTACCTGCTCAGCCACGGCGGCAAGGCGATCAAGCACCTGGTCCGCCCGCGCGAGGATCTGCCGTTCCTGTCCCCCGCGATCATCGATGTCACTGCGGTAAAGGACCGTCCGGACGTGGAACTGTTCGGCCCGCTGCTGCAAGTGGTGCGGGTCGACGATTTCGACGAGGCGATTGCCGAGGCCAACAATACCCGCTTCGGCCTCTCCGCCTCGCTGGTTGGCGGCACTCCGGCCGAATACAACCGCTTCTGGGCCAATGTCCGTGCCGGGGTGATCAACTGGAACCGGCCGACCAACGGAGCCAGCTCCGGTGCGCCGTTCGGCGGGGTCGGCCTGTCGGGCAACCACCGCCCGAGCGCCTATTACGCGGCCGATTACTGCGCCTATCCGGTCGCTTCGAACGAAATGGAACAGCCCCGCGCGATGATCGGCGTCGGCCTGCGCGAGGAATAGGGCGGCCTCACAGCCCCGAAGTGGCGAGGTCCACTTCGGTCAGCCCGTTCCCGGCATCGCGCAGGTACACGGCAAAGCGTCCCGCGCCCTTGCCGCCCTGCACCACCAGATCGCCGCCCTCACGCCGCACTTCAGGCGAAAGCCCGGCCTTGCGCGCGCTGGCGAAATAGAAATCGGCCACTTCCCCGGCTGAAACCGGGGTGACGAACCGGACCAGCCGCAGCTTGCAGCCCGGCGCATCGCTGCCCGCCGCCACCCGGGCATGGCCGCGCGGATAGACCGGCAGGGCGCCGGGCAGCAGCGTCACCCAGCCAAACCCGTAACCGACCGACTTCGCGCAGCCCTTGCCGCCCATATCCAGGGCCACGGCCACGGCTTCCAGCGTCACCGCGCGGGCGAGCCGCGATTCAGCCTGTTGGCCCGCCGGGGGCGGAGCCGGCGGAACCGGTCCGCCGCCCAGCAGCTCGCGCGCGGCGAGGCGCGCCCGTTCGGCCTCTTCCGGCCCGCGCTTGTCGGGCGGAACCTCCGCGGTGGCCGGGCCTCCGCCGGACAATGCCGAATCCGCGCGGTTCTGGCTGGTCAGGTCCGGATCGGCCATGATCGGATCGGACAGCGCGGCGGTGACGGCGGGATCGCGGTTCTCCCGCTCCGTCTGGCCTGCATCGCCGCCGCAGGCGGACAGGGCCAGCGCCAGCGCACCGGCGGCCAGCGCGTTTCGCAAGGGGAACCAGCGGCTTGCCATCATGCCATCAGTCATGCCCGATCATGCCGCCCGGCGCCAGCCCCGGCGGGCTTGCGGCCTGCCTGCCGCCCGGCTAGCGCGGCTGCAATGTCCGCTTCCCCCGATCCGAAGCCGCAGGGCGGCCTGGCCCTGGCCATTGCCACCTACACGATCTGGGGGCTGCTGCCGCTGTACCTGATGTTCGTGCGCGAGGTGCCGCCGTTCGAATTCGTCGGCTGGCGGATCGTCTTCACCCTGCCGCTGTGCCTGCTGCTGGTCCTGGCCCTGCGGCAGGGCGCGGCGCTGAGGGCCGCGCTGCGCTGGCCGGTGCTGCGTCTCCTGATGCTGAGCGCGGTGCTGATCGCGATCAACTGGATGATCTATATCCTGGCCGTGCAGACCGGCCACGTGCTGGCCACCAGCATCGGCTATTACATGAACCCGCTGGCCAATGTGCTCGCGGGAACGCTGTTCCTGGGCGAGCGGCTGAGCCAGCGGCAATGGCTGGCAGTGGCGCTGGCGGCCATCGGCGTCTCGTTCCTCGCCTGGGATGCGCTCGATACGCTGTGGATCAGCCTGACCCTGGCGATCTCGTTCAGTGCCTATGGCGTGGTGCGCAAGCTGGCCCCGGTCGAATCGCTGGCCGGGCTTTCGGTCGAAACACTGGTACTGCAACTGCCGGCCCTTGCCCTGCTGGCATGGTACGCCGCCCAGCCTGCCGGCAGCGCCTTCGGGCGGGAGCTGGACCTCAGCCTGCTGATTGTCCTGTCCGGGGTGATCACGGCCGTGCCGCTGCTGATGTTCGCCATGGCGGCGCGGCGGATGGACTATTCGGCGCTGGGAATGGTCCAGTTCCTGTCACCCACCATTGTCTTTTTCCTGGGCCTGTTCGTGTTCAACGAACCGCTGAAGCCCGCGCAGCTGGCCTGCTTCGTCCTGATCTGGACGGCCATTGCGGTGTTCATGTGGGACCTGTGGCGCAAACGCTCAGCCGATAAAGCGCCAGCCTAGCGTTTCTCCGGCATGGAACGGCACAATCGGCGTGCCGTTGGCGTCGATCACATCCGGCACGGTCACCGGGGCCTTCTCCAGCGTCACTGTCCCCTCGTTAACCGGCAGGCCATAGAAGGCAGGACCGTTGAGCGAGGCAAAGCCCTCGAACTTGTCCAGCGCGCCCTCTTCCTCGAACACGGCGATGTAGCTTTCCAGCGCGTAGGGCGCGTTGAAAATGCCGGCGCAGCCGCAGGACGCTTCCTTTGCGCCAACCGCATGGGGCGCGCTGTCGGTGCCGAGGAAGAACTTGGCCGAACCCGACGTGGCCGCCTTGCGCAGCGCCAGCCGATGATGTTCCCGCTTGGCCACCGGCAGGCAGTACATGTGCGGGCGGATCCCGCCGGCGAACATCGCGTTGCGGTTGATGTGGAGGTGCTGCGGGGTGATCGTCGCCGCCACGTTCGGCCCGCTTTCGGCCACGAACGCTGCCGCTTCAGCCGTGGTGATGTGTTCGAACACCACTTTCAGCCCCGGCAGATCGCGCACCAGCGGCGCCAGGGTCCGCTCTATGAACACCGCCTCGCGGTCGAAGATGTCGACGTGGCTGTCCGTCACCTCGCCGTGGACCAGCAGCGGCATGCCGATCGCTTCCATCCGTTCCAGCACCTTGCGGATATTGGCCACATCGGTGACGCCGTGGGCCGATCCGGTGGTGGCATGGGCGGGATAGAGCTTAGCCGCAGTGAACACGCCATCGCTGTGCCCGCGCGCCACTTCGTCCGGAGCGATGCTGTCGGTCAGGTAGGCAGTCATCAGCGGGGTGAAACCGGGACCGGCCGCGGCCACGATCCGCTCGCGATAGGCCCGCCCCGCCTCGACCGTGGTCACCGGCGGTGACAGGTTGGGCATCACGATCGCCCGCGCAAACTGGTGCGCGGTGTACTTCGCTACCCCGTTCAGCACAGCCCCATCGCGCAAATGGACATGCCAATCATCGGGGCGGCGGATCGTGAGGCGAGTCGGAGCGTCGGTCATCCCTTTCCCTTAGGCGGCAGGCACCCTATCTGTCACCCATGACTGCAACTCACCTGACCAGCCGCGCCGTGATCCGCCTGTCCGCCACGGAGCCTGGCGAAGATGTCCGCGCCTTCCTGCAAGGGCTGGTAACCAATGACATCAACGGCCCGCTGCCCTGCTGGACCGCGCTGCTCAGCCCGCAGGGCAAGGTATTATTTGATTTCATTGTATGGGAAGGCTCTGACTGCCTAATGCTCGACTGCGAAGCGCGGCAGGCCGAGCATCTCGTTAAGAAGCTGTGCCAGTTTCGTTTGCGGCGGAAGATTTCGATCACAATCAATCGCGAAGCCGCGGTCTTTTGGGGCGATATGGCTGGAGACCCCGAATCAGGCAACGACCCTCGACTTCCAGCGTTGGGCTGTCGCTGGATCAATAGCATCGAATTCGCGAACACAGGCAGCGCCGACGAAGCTTGGCTTGCCCATCGGCTCAAATTGGGCGTTGCCGAAGGCGTCGCTGAACTTGGTTTTGGCGACCTGCTCTGGCTGGAATGCAACGCCGCGGAACTGAACGGGGTAAGCTTCACCAAGGGCTGCTATGTCGGGCAGGAAAACACCGCGCGGATGAACTGGCGGCAGAAGGTCAACCGCCGGCTGGTGGTGGTGCCGCTGGACCAGAGCGATCCCGCCCGCCAGCGCGCGGCCTATCCGGAGCTGGGGTTGGCCGTCGATCACCGCCGGGTCGAGGATATCAAGCCGGAATGGTTGCCGGAGTGGCTTCAGCTGGACGCCTGACCGTCGATCGTGATCCCGGCCTTGATGGCGCCGTCGATCAGCATCTTTTCCGCCATGTCACGCGCCGCCGTGCGCTTGAGGCCCAGGCTGTGCGCCAGCGGCCCGCCCATCAGCGCATCGCCCAGCGCCATCAGGCACAGCGCGTGGGTGACATCGTGCATCTTGCCGGTGTCATGCTCGCCCAGATCGTCGACCAGCTGATGAATTGCCTCCAGCAGCGGATCGAGCGCGTCCTCGTTGCCGTTCATCAGCATCCAGGTGGCCAGCGCGCCGCCGCCTTCCTTGTCGAAGGCATCGAAAGTCAGGTCGACCACGTCGCGCGGGGTCCCCTCGCCCGCGCGGGTGGCCAGCACGGCGTCCTCGATCGTGGCACAGATCGTCACTGCCAGATGCTCGGCCAGTGCTTTCTGCAGGCCGGCGGCCGAGCCGAAGTGGTGCAGCAGGTTGGCGTGGGTCCGGCCGATTCGCGCCGCAACGGCCTTCAGCGTCACCGCCTGCGGGCCCAGCTCGATCAGCAGCGCCCGCGCCGCTTCCAGCGCCACGGTGCGGCTCTCCTCCTGGGTCAGGCGCTTCCTTATTGACATGAGTGTCAGTTATCCCCATACAGGCGTCATGAACGCCCCCACCAAGTTCCCCCTCGACGTAGAACCGGCCGCGCCCCTCGGCAAGCCGGTCGATGGTGCCACCCCCGCCGATCTGGAGATCATCGTGCGCGACCAGCGCTTTGGCCGGCAGCAAAAGCCCGGCCGCTGGTGGCTGGGCGGCGATCCGATCGCCACGGCCTGGCACAACGCGCTGTCCGCCACTTTCCCGCGCGGCGAAGCGATGTTCATCGAAGCCGTGAAGGCCCATCGCGAAGGCGCCCCGCCCAAGCTGGAGGCCGAGATCCGCGCCTTTGTGAAGCAGGAAATCAACCACACCCGCGAACACGTGGTCTTCAACAAGGCCGCCGCCGATGCCGGTTACGACATGGCGAAGATCGACGCGCGGGTGGGCGAGCTGATGGAAATGATCAAGCAGCGCCCGCAGATCGTCAACCTGGCGGCGACCATCGCGCTGGAACACTATACCGCGATGATGGCGCACGAATTCCTCGCCAACCCGCAGCACTTCAAGCACGCCGAGCCGGAAACGGCGGCAATGTGGCGCTGGCACGCGATCGAGGAGATCGAGCACAAGGGCGTCGCCTATGACACCTTCCTGCATGCCACCCGCAACTGGAGCCGCCTGCGCCGTTACCGCCTGAAGTCGGTGATGATGCTGCTGGTGACGTTCAACTTCCTGCGCAACCGCTGGAACGACACGCTGGAACTGCTGGAGCAGGACGGACTGAAGGGCTGGAAGGTCAAGGGCAAGCTGCTGTGGTACCTGGTCGGCACGCCGGGCGTGCTGCGCAAGATCTTCCCGGCCTGGGTGGCCTATTTCCTGCCCGGGTTCCACCCGTGGAAGCACGACGACCGCGCGCTGATCGCCAAGGCGGAAAGCGAATTTCCCGATGCGGTGATGGTTCCGGCCGAATAACCGGACGCCAGCCGATCAAGCAGAAGGGGCCCCGACCGGCTGGTCGGGGCCCCTTGTCGTTTTCAGGCCGCGCGCATGGCGTCCGACCCGTCATCGTCGCAATCGCTCGGCTCGCCCAGCGCAATGCGGTGTTCGACCGACTGGATCTCCTCACCGCGCGACAGGCTGAAGCGCTGCCGCAGCCGTCCGGTGGGGACAAACCCGGCCTTGCGCAGCACGGCCCCCGATGCCGGGTTATCGATGAAGTGGCCGGCCACGATCTCGCGGTGGCCCAGCACCTTGGCGAGGCGCAGTACCGCGCGGGCCGCTTCGGTGGCATAGCCCTTGCCCCAGTGTTTGCGGGCAAACCAGTAACCCAGTTCGACCTCGCCTTCGACTTCGGCCAGCCCGACGCAGCCGATCAACTCGGCCGGGGCCAGGCTGGTCGGCAGGGTAACGAAGAAGTGCGGCAGGCGCGGATCCTGCGGCTGGCTGGCGAACCAGCGCGCATCGTCGGCGGTATAGGGCCAGGGCGCGCGGGCCAGGTTACGGACCACGCCCTCGTCGGCGATCCCGCCCAGCAGGTCCTGCCAGTCTTCCGGCCAACCCGGCCGCAGGAACAGCCGTTCGCTGCGAATGAACATTGTCTCAACTCCCGTCATCCGCCCCACGCCGCGCCCCTAGGCCCGGCGTGTGACACTGCCATTACGCCGCGAATCCGGGGCTTTCCGGGGCGGCGCGGTGAATGAGGGAGACACGAAAAGAGGGAGACGGGCTGGCCCCTCTCCCTCGCAATGCCGGTTTCGTGACACCGGCGGGGCCATCCCATCGAGGATGGCCCGTCATCGACCATCCGTTATTCGGCGGCTTCGGCCATGTCGATCGACACGTACTTGCGGCCAAGCTTGCCGGCGTGGAATCGCACGCGGCCGGCAGTCAGGGCGAACAGGGTGTGATCCTTGCCCATGCCGACATTGGCGCCCGGGTACACCTTGGTCCCGCGCTGACGGATGATGATGTTGCCGCCGACCACTTCCTGGCCGCCGAACTTCTTCACGCCAAGGCGGCGACCAACCGAATCGCGACCGTTACGCGAAGAGCCGCCTGCTTTCTTGTGTGCCATGTCGAACTACTCCAGAATCTTATTCGGCGTCAGCGGCCTTGGCCTTCTTGGCCGGGGCCTTCTTCGCGGGCTTTTCCGCAGCGGCGTCTTCAGCCTTGGGGGCGGCTTCCTTCTTGGGAGCGGCCTTCTTGGCTTCCGCACCGACGGCGACGATCCGCAGCAGGGTCATCTGCTGGCGGTGGCCGTTCTTGCGGCGATAGTTGTGGCGGCGGCGCTTCTTGAAAACGATCACCTTTTCCGACTTCGCCTGGGCG
This sequence comes from Sphingomonadales bacterium, assembly GCA_017302615.1. GTDB lineage: Bacteria > Pseudomonadota > Alphaproteobacteria > Sphingomonadales > Sphingomonadaceae > Novosphingobium. The sequence goes on along the minus strand of JAFLDB010000024.1, from coordinate 529 downwards.
ATGATTTCGGCCGAGACAACAACGCCAGCGGCGTCCTTGATCTCGCCGCCGTCGCCGGCCAGCAGGACGTCGGAAAGCGTGATGGTCTCACCGGCTTCTCCAGCCAGCTTTTCGACCGCGATCTTGTCTCCGGCGGCAACCCGGTATTGCTTGCCGCCCGTGCGCACAACTGCGAACATGGTGCTTCTATCCGTTCATTTCACCTGACTGCCCAAGGATTCAGGCAGCGCATCGGCCCTCGCCCTAAGGCAAGGGTGCCGAAAGAAGGGCTGCCCCTAGTGCAAGGTGCCCATGCTGTCAACGGGTAGAAGACTCGCTCTGGCGCGGTTTTCCAACCATGCTAAGGGAACCGCGATGCATTGCCGCCCCGCCCCGCTTCTGCTCCTGTGCGCCAGCCTGATGCTGACCGCCTGTGCCACCAACGATGGCCCCTATCCTTCGCTGGCCAAGCGGCCGCAGGAGCGAATCACCGCCACCTGGCCGCCGCCGCCGCCCCCGCCGCCGCCCGCGCCCGCCCCGCTTGAGGCCA
>JAFLDB010000023.1 GCA_017302615.1 Sphingomonadales bacterium | reverse complement strand
CCAAGTATAACCAGGGCCTGTCGGAGCGCCGCAACGCTTCGGTCACCGCTTACCTGACCTCGCGCGGTGTGCCCTCGGGCGCCATCACCAGCCAGGGCTTCGGTGAAAACAACCCGCGCGTCCCCACTGCGGACGGCGTGCGCGAACTCCAGAACCGCCGGGTGGAAATCACCTACGGTCCGGGCTCGGGCATGTAAAAACCCGAACTTTCGGGAAATCGTTCAGGGGGCCGGAGCAATCCGGCCCCCTTTTCGTTATGGTCCGGCCGAATCAACCGATCGGAGGACCCATGATCCGCTTCGCCCTGTCGCTGGCCCTTGCCACCACCATGCTGGGTGGCTGCGCCACCACTGCCGACTTACCGACGGTCAAGCTGGCAACTGCCACGCTCAAGCAAGGCAACGGCCTGCCCGCCGGGTCGGCTGTGCTGGCCGCTGCGGGTGACACGGTTACGCTGACTGTGGCGGTGGCTGGTCTGGGTGCCGGGGACCGGGGCATGCACCTGCACATGGTCGGCCGCTGCGACGGTCCGGACTTCACTTCGGCAGGGGGTCATCTCAATCCGGGGGCCCGCCAGCACGGCGTACACAATCCGGCCGGCAGCCATCTGGGTGATCTTCCCAACCTGACGGTCGGCGGCAATGGCACCGGATCCGCGACCGCCACGCTTCCGGGCACGCGCGCCGAACTGGAAGCGGCCCTGTTCGATGCCGACGGCACGGCCATCATCATCCATGCCGCCGCTGACGACTACAAGACCGATCCGACCGGCAACAGTGGCCCGCGGGTGGTCTGCGGGGTGCTGACCCGCAGCTGATCGCCCGGCTATTCGCCGGCGCGTTCGTTGAGAGTCGCTTCGGCCTTGGGAACGGCGCGATAGGCATAGAGCAGCAGGGCAACCGCGATCGGGGCGACCCCGATCAGCGAAAGGATGCCCGTGCGCAGATCGCCGACCGGCTTGCCATCAACCACCGTCCCGGCGAGATCGGAAATCTGCCCCACCATGTAGGGTCCGAAGCACAGCCCGACCAGAGTGGTCCCAAGGAAAAACGACGCGGTCGCCGTGCCGCGCATCCGCGGCAGGACCAGGTCCTGCGTGGTCGCTGCAGCCGCGCCCAGCGCCGCTGCGCCGAACATCCCCGCAAGGAAATTCATCGTGTAGAACAGCGGGACGCTTTCCGTGGTGTAGCCGATCCAGATCGGCACGATCGGAGCAACTACCCCGAACATGATCACCAGCACGCGCCCGGCGGGATTGCGGGCCCGCAACCAGTCGGCCGTGCGCCCGCCGATGATCACACCGAGGAACCCGCTCGCCGCGCCGCTGGCACCGAGCCAGAAGGCAAGGCTGGCCTTGGGCAGGCCCAGCACGGTTTCGGCATAGGGCGGTGACCAGGCCGCAAGGCCATAAGCGGCAAGCGAGACCATGCCATAGCCCAGGGTCGTGCAGATAAATGCCGGGGTCTGCCAGATCAGCTTGAACGTGGCCGGATCCTTGGAACGCAGCGTGCTGGCCCAAGAAAACACTGCGTAGTAACCGATCGCGACGGCGACCCACTGCGGAACGTTGCCGGTCAGCCCGATCATCAGCCAGGCAAAGGCCGAAACCGAAGCCGCAAAGGCCAGATTGATCGCCAGCGCCACAGGTCCGCGCTTGGCCGCTCCGATCAGCGTGAAAGGCGGAATGATTGTCGAAAGGTCGGCGAAGAAATCAGCGAACGGGTTAGGCGAGCTGGGGCTGGCAACGCCATCCATCGCGCCGCGAATGGGTTCGCGCAGGCTGGCCACCCACAGCGCCAGAAGAATGCCGGGTATGCCGACCACCAGAAAGGCCGCTTGCCAGCCAACCAGGCCCAGCGGCCCGCCACCGGGATGAGCGTCGTTCCAGGCCTGGACCACCTTGGCGCCAATAAACAGCGAAACGCCGCCGCCCAGGTAAAGGCCCGAGGAATAGATCGCCAGCGCAGTGGCCCGCTGCTTCTTGGGGAAGTAGTCCGAGATCAGGGAATAGGCAGTCGGGCTGGCAGTAGCTTCGCCGATCCCGACCCCCATGCGCGCCAGCGACAGCGTCAGCTGGTTGCGGGCGAAGCCGGACAGGGCTGTCATGGTCGACCACAGGGCCAACCCGATGCTGAGCAGCTTCACCCTGTTCCAGTTATCGGCCAGTCGGCCCAGCGGAATGCCGAACAGGGCATAGAACACGGCGAAGGCCGCCCCCATCAGGAAGCCCATGTCCCCGTCGGTCAGATTGAGGTCGCGCTTGATGTCGACGGCGAGGATCGCGACGATCTGGCGGTCGATGAAGTTCAGGATGTAGACAATCACCAGAACCGACAGGACGTACCAGCTATAGCCGCTGGCCTTGGGTTCGGCCGGCGGGCCATCCTTGTTATCGATCACGTGGTGTCTCCCTGAACCGCTAGTTCGCGTAGCGTGTGGTATCCGCAATCCCAGCTTTCGCAAAGCCTTCCCGGCGCAATCGGCAAGAATCGCACAGGCCGCAGGCCGATCCGTCCGGCTGGGGATCATAGCATGACCAGCTCAACGCCGGATCGAAGCCCAGCCGCGCCGCTTCGGCGGCGATCTCTGCCTTGCCGAGGTATTGCAGCGGGGCATGAATGCGGAATTCTTCCCCTTCGGCGCCGGCCTTGGTCGCCAGCCGGGCAGTCTCCGCAAAAGCGGCGATGAACTCTGGCCGACAATCGGGATAGCCCGAATAGTCCAGCGCATTCACGCCGATCACCACATCGCGCGCGCCAATGGCTTCGGCCCAGGCCAGAGTCAGCGACAGGAACACCAGGTTGCGGGCCGGAACATAGGTCACCGGGATATCCTGCCCGACCCCGTCCTTGGGTACGGCAATGTCATCCGTCAGCGCCGAGCCACCGAACCGGCGCAGATCGAGCGGCAGGATCACGTGGCGTTCGGCGCCCAGCAGGACGGCAATCTCCCGCGCGGCGTCAAGCTCGCGGCGGTGGCGCTGGTTATAGTCGATTGTCAGCGCATTGATGGCATAGCCGGCCTCGCGCGCCAGGCCCGCACAAACCATCGAATCAAGACCGCCAGAGAGCAGCACCACGGCCTTTCGGCCCTTGCCGGGGGGAAGATCGCTCATGCGTTCGGGCTAGCCGCTGGTGCGGACCAAGGCAACCGTGCTCAGGTGCCGGGACAATCCCCGACCCGCCGCGCTTCGGCGGCAAATTCGAACGGCAGGCCGTTGGCGATTCCGCGACTGTCGATCTGCACCAGCCGGCCGCTTTCCCGGCGGATGTGCGTGCGGCCATAGCCACGTCCCTTGCAGGTATACTGCACCACGACCTCGTTGGGCGAATCCTCAACCACAAACCGCTCGCAGGCCGCGCCGGGATGGCGCAACTGGATCAGCCGGTGTCCCGTGGTCAGGCACATCCGCTGCGGCTGGGCCCCGGCCTCACGCACCCGGACTTCCCAGTTGCCCGAATCCAGCCGATCAAGCATCGCCAGCGAAGGACCCGCGCCCATCGCCGGGGCGGCAAGAGCCAGGAACGCGGCACAGACCGCTCCGGCAATCGGCATGATCCTGAACACTGGTCCCGGTTCTCCCACCATCACCCTGCACTATTGGGGTGATTGGCGTTGGTAGCCTTGTATCACATCGCCATCCCGCGACCAAGCGTGCAATTATGGCGACGAATTGAGGGGCTAGGCTTCAATCTCGAACAGCTTCGAGCAGAAGGCGCAGTCAACCACGATCTTGCCGGCTTCGTTGCGCATTTCGGCCCGGTCTGCTTCCGGAAACTTGCCCAGCACCGAAACGTAGTGCTCGATCGTGCAGCGGCATCCGCGCGAAATCGCGCCGAACGGCTCGACCCGGACTTCGCTTTCGTCATGAAACAGCCGCCAGATCAGTGCTTCAAGCGAAAGATCGGGATCGACCAGTTCCTCGTGCCGGGTCGATCCGGCCAGCGCCGCGACATGCTCCCATTCCGGATGATCGAGCCGCACGTGCAGGCGCTCGCGCCCCACTTCCCCGTCTGCCAGATGCTGGACCAGCAACCCGCCCGCGACGGCGCCTTGCCCGTCGAACCGTACCCCGATCCGGATCAGGGTGGGCACCTGCTCCGATTGGACGAAGTAGGCTTCACAGGCTTCTGTCAGCGAACCCCCTTCAAGCGGCACGATCCCCTGATAACGCTGGCCGGTGGTGGCCAGATCAAATGTGATCGCGAGGTAAGCGCCTGCCCCGAACAGCGCGAACAGCGAAGGGTTGGGGCCGAGCGCGGTCAGCCGATCGGCATCGTGGCGCACATAGCCGCGCAGTTCCCCGCCACGATAATCGCAGACCAGCAGATCGACCACGCCGTTGCTGGACTGGGCCTGCATGGTCAGCTGGCCATCCCCGTCCTTCAGCAGCGAGCCGATCAGTGCCGTGACGACCAGCGCTTCGGCCAGAAGATGGCGGATCGCCGGGGGATAAGCGTGGGCCGAGAGGATGGTATCCAGCGTCGGCCCCAGCCGCACGGCTCGCCCGCGTGCGTCCCGCCCGGGGAGGGTCAGACCCAGCACGCGGTCATAGCCGGTTTCCCCCGCCAGGATATGTTCCGGCGCGCTCACAGCTGACCGAAGACCCAGCGCAGTACGCTTTTCTGGGCGTGAATGCGGTTCTCCGCCTCGTCCCAGACAGCAGATTGCGGGCCGTCGATCACGGCATCGGTAACTTCATCACCGCGGTGCGCCGGCAGGCAATGCAGGAAGGTTGCCGATTCCTTCGCCAGTCCCATCAGCTGCTGATCGACCTGGAATGGTGCCATCGCCGCCAGCTTGTTGTGCGCGTGATCCTGGCCCATCGAAACCCAGGTATCCGTCACGACCACATCCGCCCCGCGCGCAGCCTCGGCTGCATCGTTGGTCAGAGAGATCATTGCTCCCAATGCGCGGGCGCGATCGATGTATCCCGCATCGGGTTCATAGCCCCTGGGTGTCCCGACCCGGACATTGAACCGGAGCAGACCCGCTGCCTCGATGATGGAGTTGAGCACGTTGTTGCCATCGCCCAGCCAGGCGACTTCCAATCCAGGCAGGGCCTTGCCCCGCTCCAGCAGGGTCAAGAGGTCGGCCATGATCTGGCACGGGTGCGATTCGTCGGTCAGGCCGTTGATCACCGGCACAGTGGCATGGTGGGCCAGTTCCTCGATCTTGGCGTGATCGTCGGTGCGGAGCATGATCGCATCGACCATCCGGCTCAGTACCCGGGCGGTATCGGCGATCGTTTCACCCCGGCCAAGCTGGCTGGTTCCAGACTCCAGCGTGATCGCGCTGCCCCCCAGCTGCCGCATCGCCACGTCGAAGGAAACACGGGTGCGGGTCGAGTTCTTCTCGAATACCATGGCGAGAACATGGCCTGCCAGCGGTGCATCGGCATCGGCATGACCCTTCGGCCAGCCGGACCGTGCTGCCTTGCGGTCAAGCGCATCGCCCAGCATCGCGGCCAGGCCATCGCCCCCGGCATCGGCGAGGTTCAGGAAATGCCGGGTCATGCCGCCGGTTCCGGCGGCTGGAAGCTGGCGGCGCCGGCCGAAAGCTTGTCGAAGAACTCGTCGATTTCTGCATCCCCGATCACCAGTGGCGGAACCAGACGCAGGGTATTGTCTCCAGCCGCAACCGTCAGAAGATGATGGTTGTCGCGCAGGTGCGCGACGAATCCGCGGGTTTCGAACTTCATCTTGATCCCCAGCATCAGGCCCTTGCCGCGAACCAGTTCGAACAGGTCAGGGTAATTGCCGATGAACTGTTCCAGCCGGCTGCGCAGCCGTTCGCTGGTGGTCCGGACGCCTTCAAGGAACTCTTCGTTGGCAACCGCATCGAGCACGGCTTCGGCCGCAGCCATGGCCAGCGGATTGCCGCCGTAGGTCGACCCGTGGGTGCCGATCACCATTCCGCGGGCAGCCTTTTCGGTGGCGAGGCAGGCCCCGATCGGGAAGCCGCCACCCAGGCCCTTGGCGGTGGCGACCACGTCCGGGGCGATGCCGTATTGTTCATAGGCATAGAGCGTGCCGGAACGCGCAACGCCGCACTGGACTTCGTCCAGCGCCAGGAGCAGGTCATGCTCATCGGCCAGGGCGCGCAGGCCCTGCATGAATTCGACCGAGGCCGGACGGATCCCGCCTTCGCCCTGCACCGGCTCGACCAGGAAGCCCGCCGTGTTTGGACCAATCGCCGCCTTGGCGCCTTCCAGATCGTCGAAGTCGACGTACTTGAAGCCCTGCAGCAAAGGCATGAAGCCTTTGTGCATTTTCTCCTGATTGGAAGCGCTGATTGTTGCCATGGTCCGCCCGTGAAAGGCGTTCTTGAAGGTAATGATCTCGTAGCGGTGCTCATCACCGGCATGCTGGTGATAAGCGCGCACCGTCTTGATCGCGCATTCCACTGCTTCGGCACCGGAGTTGGTGAAGAACACCGTATCGGCAAAGGTCAGGTCGACCAGCCGCTGGGCAAGATGCTCGCCTTGCGGACTGCCATAGAGGTTGGAAACATGCATCAGCGTTTCGGCCTGCTTCTGGATCGCGCCGATCAGCCCCTGGTGTGAATGTCCCAGCAGGTTGACCGCGATCCCGGCGGCGAAATCGAGGTATCGCTGCCCGTCTTCCCCGATCAGGTGGCAGTGCTCACCGCGCACCGGCCGGAAGCCGCAGCGGGGATAGACTGGCATGAGCGGGGTGATCGACATCGGGAACTTCCTTCGCTTCAACGGGTGCAAACTGGAAATCGGAAACGACAAATGGCGGCCCCGGAGAGGGCCGCCATTTGCGCGTATCTAGGCTGTCGCAGACCCCGGGGCAACCCCGGGGTGAATGCAGTCGGGATCAATCCTGACGCGGCTGCAGGTTGACCGCCGAGTACTTGCCTCGTCGATCGACCTCGATGTCGAACTCGACCCGGTCGCCCTCGTTGAGGCCCGACATGCCCGAGCGCTCCACCGCGCTGATGTGGACGAAAGCATCGGCCTGGCCGTCATCACGGGTGATGAAACCAAAGCCCTTCATCGCATTGAAGAACTTGACCGTGCCGGTCGCACGCTCGCCAGTCAGCTGACGCTGCGGCGCGGCCTCGCGCTTCTGCACGGGGATCACGTCGCCAACCGCTTCGAGATCGCTGGCCGAAACCTTGCCACCGCGATCAACCAGCGTGAACTTCAGCTGCTGACCTTCAGCCAGGCCATCCAGCCCGGCACGCTCAACCGCGCTGATGTGAACGAAGACGTCTTCGCCGCCCTGATCCTGCTGGATGAAGCCAAAGCCCTTGGCCGAGTTGAAGAACTTGACCGTGCCGGTACCTTCACCGACCACCTGGGCCGGCATGCCGCCGCCACGCGGACCGCCGCCGCCGAAGCCGCCGCCACGCGGGCCACCGCCGAAGCCGCCGCCACCGCCGCCGCCATAGCCGCCACGGTCACCGCCGCCGAATCCGCCACGGGATCCGCCGAAGCGATCCCCACCGCCAAAGCGGTCACCACCACCGGCAAACGGATCGAAACCTTCTTCTCCGAACCCATCCCGCTTGTCGCGCCCACGGCCGCGACGACCTCTGTCAAAACCCATAAACCTGATCGAACCTTCGCATCGCCCTTGTCGAAAACCACCCGGCGGCGCGGACGAATCGCACCGGACGACAAAGCAAGATCCCGGAAGGCCCCTCCTCTGCACTTTTCCACATAGCCGAATCGCTTGGCAAAGGCGAACGGATTCACACGGCGGCATTCCGAAGCGATCCGGTGTGACATTTCTGCACAGGTGGGGTGCGGCGCTTGCCAGCCGCGCGGGGTCTTGGCAGAGCGTTTGGCAAGGAGGAGCCGCCGATGTTCAGACAGTTGACCGACCGAGTGTTCGCAAGCCCGCAAATCGGCCTTGCCGAAGTGGCGGAGGCGGCGGCCAGCGGCATCGGCCTGATCATCAACAACCGCCCCGAAGGCGAAAGCGAGGACCAGGTTCCCGGCGAGGATATCGCCGCTGCTGCCCGCGCCGCCGGGATCGGTTATGTTGCGATTCCCGTCACCCACGCCGGATTCTCTCAGCCACAGATCACCGCGATGCGCGCCGCGCTGGACGGGAGCGAAGGCAAGGTGCTGGCCTATTGCCGGTCGGGCACCCGCTCCACCCTGCTCTGGGCGCTGGCCGAAGCAAGCGCCGGCAAGTCGCCCGACGAACTGGCCGAGCAGGCCGCCCGGGCAGGATACGATCTCGGACCGATCCGCGCCCTGCTCGACATGCTGGCGGCCGGCAAGAACTGAGGTCGCATTGATGGTCGGCGAACTGATCCAGCTGGGCGCTTCACTGGTTGCGATCCTTGCCCTGGCCGGCCTGGCCCGCTGGCTGGCGCTGGGCGACGACGTGCGGATCACCAGCGAGGATCATGCCCGCAGCCTGGCCGCCGAGGCGGTATATGGCTTTTCGGCAAGCGACCTCGCGCTCGACCGGGCCGGGATCGGCGCACTGCTGCGCGATGACCAGGGGCGGATCCTGTTGCTGCGCCGCCATGGTGCGCATTTCGCCGGTCGCCTCCTGGACAGCCACGCCTTCGCCCGGCTCGACCGCAATTTCCTGACCATCGGCTCGGGTGAGAAAACCTTCGGGCACATCACGCTCGACCTGGGGGACAAGGCCCAGGTCTGGGCCAGCAGCCTGCGCCACCTGGAGAGCTGAGCCATGCCCCCCACCTTCAGCCCGGTCGACTATGCCGTGCCCGGCTTCATCCTGCTGGTCCTGATCGAGATGCTGTGGGCGCGCCGCCGTGCGCCGGATGCCTATGAACCGCGCGACACGCTGGTCTCGCTGGCGATGGGGCTGGGCAGCACTGTTGCCGGGGTGCTGAGCGCTGGCGCGGTGGGTGCGCTCTATTTCAAGGTGTTCGAATTTCGGCTGTTCGAAATCGGCTGGGTCTGGTGGGCCTGGGCCGCGTGCTTCGTGCTGGATGACCTGGCCTATTACTGGATTCACCGCTTCGGCCACCGGGTGCGATGGATGTGGGCCAGCCACGTCAACCACCATTCCAGCCAGCACTACAATCTCTCGACGGCGCTGCGCCAGACCTGGACCGGCACCATCGCGCTCGGCTTCCTGTTCCGTCTGCCGCTGGTCGCGCTGGGGTTCCATCCGGCGATGATCGCGGTCTGCGTCGGCTTCAACCTGATCTACCAGTTCTGGTTCCACACCGAGGCAATCGACAAGCTGCCGCGCTGGTTCGAGGCGGTGTTCAACACCCCCAGCCATCACCGCGTCCACCACGCGACCAATCCGATCTACCTTGATCGCAACTATGCCGGGGTGTTCATCGTCTGGGACCGCCTGTTCGGCACGTTCCAGCCCGAACTGCGCGAGGAGCCGCCGCATTACGGGATCATCAAGCAGCTGGGCAGCTTCAATCTGCTGTGGGTGGCTTTTCACGAGTGGATCGGGATCGCCCGTGATGTCTGGACCGCGCCGTGGGGATCGAAGCTGGGCTATGTCTGGAAGCCGCCCGGCTGGAGCCATGACAACAGCCGGGATACATCCGATGCCTTGCGCGAACGCTGGCTGGCCGATCATGCGAGGCAGCCCGCCGAATAGCATTGCACGGCCTTAATCGAACGCTTAATTCCTGACCCGAACAACAGAAGGAATCGGGTGGATGCAAGAGTTCGACGTGATCGTGATCGGCGGTGGCAGCGCGGGCAGCGCCGTGGCCGGACGCCTTAGCGAGGACCCGCGCCGGACCGTCTGTCTGCTTGAAGCGGGCGGCACCAACGACAATTTCCGGATCAAGACCCCGGCCTTCCTGGCCTTTCTGCCCAAGGGCGCCAACTGGGCCTTCGATACCGTGCCGCAAAAGGGCCTCAATGGCCGGATCGGCTATCAGCCGCGCGGCCGGGGCCTGGGCGGATCTTCGGCGATCAACGCCATGCTTTATATCCGGGGCAACAAGTTCGACTACGATCAGTGGGCCAGCCTGGGCTGCACCGGCTGGTCCTATGACGATGTCCTGCCCTATTTCAAACGCTCGGAAGGCAATGAGCGCGGCGGCGATGAGTTCCACGGCGCCGACGGCCCGCTCAACGTCATGGACCAGCGCTGGCCCAACCCCGGCAGCAAGGCCTTCGTCGCCAGCGCCGAGGCACTGCAGTTGGGCACCACGCCCGATTTCAACGGGGCCAACCAGGACGGCTTCGGCCTTTACCAGGTGACCCAGAAGGCCGGCGAGCGCTGGTCCTCGGCCCGTGCCTACCTGTCGGACAAGCCCAACCTGTCGGTCCGCACCGGCGCGCTGGTCGAACGGATCGTGGTCGAAAACGGCCGCGCAACCGGTGTGGCGGTCAGCTTCGGCGGCCGCCGTGAAGTGCTGCGCGCCCGCGGCGGCGTGGTGCTGAGCGCCGGGGCGTTCGGATCGCCGCACATCCTCATGCTGTCCGGCATTGGACCGGCCGCCCATCTCAAGGACCGGGGTGTGGACGTGGTGCTGGACAAGCCCGCAGTGGGCGAGGACCTGCAGGACCACATCGATTACGTTCACGGCTGGAAGACCCAGTCGACCGACTTCTTTGGCGACAGTCTGGCCGGATCGCTGCGGATGGTGAAGGCCTTCATCGAACACCGCCGCAAGCGCACCGGCATTCTGACCACCCCCTTTGCCGAAAGCGGCGGGTTCTGGCGCTCGGAGCCGGGCCTGCCGGCCGCCGATATCCAGTATCACTTCGTCCCCGCCATGCTGGAAGACCACGGCCGCGACAAGGTGAAGGGCCACGGCTTTTCGATCCACGCCTGCGTGCTGCGCCCGGAAAGTCGCGGCACGGTGCGGCTGGCCTCGAGCGATCCCGCTGCGGCCCCGCTGATCGATCCCAACTTCCTGTCCGATGACCGCGACATGGCGACCCTGCGCCGCGGCGTGCGGATGATGCACCGGATCGTCGAGGTCGCCCCGCTCAGCAATTACCAGCCGGAGAACCGCCACCCGGTGAACATCGACAACGATGCCGAGCTGGACCAACTGATCCGCAACCGCGCCGACACGGTCTACCATCCGGTCGGCACCTGCCGGATGGGCGGGGATGAAGCTTCGGTGGTCGACCCGACCCTGAAGGCGCGCGGGATCGACGGGCTGTGGGTGGCCGATGCCAGCATCATGCCACGGCTGGTTTCGGGCAACACCAATGCCCCCTCGATCATGATCGGGGAACGCTGCGCCGACTTCGTGAAGAGCGCGCTGGCCTAGTGATTGCAGGCCAGTGCCTCGACCACATCGTCGAGGCGGGCCGGATCGCCAAGTGCAAGGACATGGCCATCGCTGGCGGCGTGGAGCGGTTCGCCGTTCCAATCCGCCATGGTGCCGCCCGCTCCTTCCACTACCGGCACGAGCGCGGCCCAATCATGCAGCTTGAGGTTGGCCTCGCAGACAATGTCGATGTGGCCGCTCGCCAGCATGGCATAGTTGTAGCAGTCCCCGCCCATCACCATCCGCTTGTGATCGGTCTTGGCGGCAAGGCCCATGAAGTGCGCGCCCTGGTGATCGTCGAAATAATGGGGGCCGGTGGTCGCCAGCGCCGCATCGGCCAGCGCCCGGCAAGCCCGGGTCCGCGCAGGCTGCCCGTTAAGCAGGGTTTGCTGCCCCGTAACCCCCAGCCAGCGTTCGCCCAGGATCGGCTGGTCGATGATGCCCAGCACCGGCCAGCCATCCACCACCAGCGCGATCAGCGTGCCGAAGATCGGCCGGCCGGCCATGAAGGCCGTGGTCCCGTCAATCGGATCGAGCACCCAGGTCCGCCCGGAATTGCCCGTAGTTGCGCCAAACTCCTCGCCATGCATGGCGTCGCGCGGAAACTCCGCCTCGATCAGCCGCCGCATGGCCTCTTCGGCAGCGCGGTCGGCTTCGGTCACCGGCGACCGGTCGGCCTTGCGCTCGCTGACGACCGGCGCACGGAACAGCGGCCTGATCGCATCGCGCGCGGCATCGGCCAGGCGGTGCGCCAGCGCGATTTCGGCGTCGAGCTTCATTAGTCGAACAATGAGCTGACCGAGCTTTCCTCGGCGATACGGTGGATCGCCTCGCCCACCAGCGGGGCGATCGAAAGGACCCGGATCTTGCTACCGGGGGCCAGCGCAGCCTCGCTCGGCTGGATCGAATCGCTGATCACCAGTTCCTTCAGCGCCGAACCGTTGACCCGCTCAACCGCCGCGCCCGACAACACGCCGTGAGTCAGATAGGCGGTCACGCTCTTGGCGCCAGCATCCATCAGCGCCTGGGCGGCATTGCACAACGTCCCGCCCGAATCGATGATGTCGTCGATCAGGATGCAGTCCCAGCCCTTCACATCGCCGATGATGTTCATCACCTCAGACACGCCGGGCTTGTCGCGGCGCTTGTCGACAATCGACAATGGCGCATTGTTCAGGCGGCGGGCCAGCGCGCGGGCGCGGACCACCCCGCCCACGTCGGGCGAAACGACCATCAGGTTGTCCCCGCCGGTACGCTGCAGGATGTCGGCGGCCATGACCGGCGCGGCATAGAGGTTGTCGGTCGGGATATCGAAGAAGCCCTGGATCTGCCCGGCGTGGAGGTCCACCGCCAGGACCCGGTCAGCTCCGGCCGTGGTGATCAGGTTGGCGACCAGCTTGGCCGAGATCGGCGTGCGCGGACCGGGCTTCCGGTCCTGCCGGGCATAACCGAAATAGGGCACGACAGCCGTTATCCGCTTGGCTGAGGCACGCCGCAGCGCGTCGATGCAGATCAGCAGCTCCATCAGGTTGTCATTGGCCGGGGCACTGGTCGACTGGACCACGAAGACGTCTTCGCCGCGCACATTCTCGTGGATTTCGACGAACACTTCGTCATCGGCAAAGCGCCGCACGTCGGCCTGGGTCAACGGCAGTTCCAGATAGCCGGCAATCGCCCGTGCCAGCGGCAAGTTGGAGTTTCCGGCCAGGATCTTCATGTACGTTGCCCTTCCCCGCGCGCGATTCAGCCCTTGGCGGGCCTTAGCCAAGGGGCACGGGAATGCAACAGGGGGCGCGACGGAAAAGCTGGGGATCAGCTCTTGTTGCGATGCTCGCCCGAGACCCACCGGACCGTGCCGGTGCTGGCCCGCATCACCACCGACTGGGTGGTGATCAGCCCGTCCTTCATCCGCTTCACGCCCTTCAGCAACGAGCCATCGGTCACCCCGGTGGCGGCAAAGATGCAATCGCCCTTGGCCAGTTCGTCGCGGGTGTAGATCTTGTTCAAATCCTCGATCCCCCACTTGCGGGCGCGGGCACGCTCGTCGTCGTTGCGGAACAGCAGGCGGCCGTTGAACTGCCCGCCGACGCAGCGAAGCGCGGCAGCGGCCAGCACGCCTTCCGGTGCACCGCCCGAACCCATGTAGAGATCGATCGTGGTGTCCGGGTTGGTCACCGCGATGACACCCGCCACGTCGCCATCGCCGATCAGCACCACGCCGCAACCCAGCCCGCGCAGTTCGGCAATCAGATCGGCATGGCGCGGCCGGTCGAGCACGCAGACGATGATTTCGCTCGGTTCAACGCCCTTGGCGGCGGCCACGGCCTGGACGTTCTCGGTCGGGGTCTTGGCGAGATCGATGATCCCTTCGGGATAGCCCGGACCAACCGCCAGCTTGTCCATATAGACGTCCGGCGCGTTCAGCAGGTTGCCTTCCTCGGCCACGGCCAGCACGGCCAGCGCGTTCGGACCGGCCTTGGCGGTGATCGTGGTGCCTTCCAGCGGATCGAGCGCGATGTCGATCTTCGGGCCGGTACCCTGCGCCGAGCCGACCTTTTCGCCGATGAACAGCATCGGGGCTTCGTCGCGCTCGCCTTCTCCGATCACCACGGTGCCGTCCATCGCCAGCTCGTTCAGCGCGGCGCGCATCGCCTCGACCGCGGCATGGTCGGCGGCCTTCTCGTCGCCGCGCCCGATCAGCTTCGAAGCGCCGATCGCGGCGGCCTCGGTAACGCGGACCATCTCAAGCACCAGGACACGGTCGAGTACCGAGGAGGCGGGGGTGTCGGTCTTGGTCATGGCGCTGGCTGGGCTCCGTTCTTGCTTGGATACTTATTGCATAGGTATGTGAAGCGCGCGCTTATACCGCCGCGCGATAGCTGTCGAGGGGGCCTGCGTTCAGCCGCGATTAAGCGTGGCGGGTCTTCCCCGGGAACCTCGCGGGGTTGGCCGGAGGACAAGGGCGGGTGCGGCATCTGGCCATGGCATTGCTGGCACTTCTGCCGCTGCCGGCGCTGGCCCAGGCAGAGCAGGTCGATCCCGCAGCGCTGGACGAAGCGGTTTCGGCCCGGCTGGATGCGGCCAGGCAGGTCTATGGCGTCCCCGATCCGCGGCTGCGCTGCCGTCCGCAGCCGGGCAGTGACGAGATTGTCGTGTGCCTGGATCGCGGCGAGGATCTGGTCGTGCCATCAACATCCGAAAGCGATCCCGACTCGCTCGCCGCGCGTCGCGCTCTGAATGGCGGCGTCCCGCGCGCACCGCAGTTCGACCGGGGATCCTGCAAGGGCAAGCCGGGGTGCATTACCGGCGGCTGGGCTCCGCCACCGGTCTACTATGTCGATGTGACCAAGCTGCCCGAGGCACCGGAAGGATCAGACGCCGACCGGATCGCAAAGGGCGAGGAACCTGCGCCCTAGTCGCCCAGGATCTGCAGCACCAGTGGCGGCTCGGTCAGGCTGTCGGAGCCTTCGAGCAGGCTGAGCGCCTTGCGCACCGCGCTTTCCGGACCTTCGTGGGTGACCATCGCCACCATCACCGCATCGCCGGAGCGGCCCTTCTGGATCAGGCTTTCGATCGAAACCCCGGCATCGCGCAGCGCGGCGGTGATTTCCGCCAGCACGCCCGGCCGGTCGGCCACCATGAAGCGGACATAGGCGCGGCTCTGGCGGTGACCCGTTTCTGCCGGACCCAGCGCTTCCAGTTCGCCCACCGGCATCGAGAAGGCATGGCTCACTTCACCGCGGGCAATGTCGATCAGGTCGGCCACAACTGCACTGGCGGTCGGTCCGTCACCGGCGCCGGCCCCCTGGAACAGCAAGCGGCCGGAAAAGTTCCCTTCGGCCACCACCGCATTGGTCGCACCGTCAACGTGGGCCAGCGGATGATCGACCGGCACCAGGTGCGGCTGGACCCGCTGGAACAGGGTCCTGTTGCCGTCCACCCCGTCCGTCTCGGCCATGCCGATCAGGCGGATGACATAGCCCAGGGCAGCAGCCTGGGCGATGTCGGCGGCGCGCAGCCGGGTGATCCCGGCAGTATCGACCGCGCCGAAATCGATCTTGGAGCCGAATGCGATCGCCGCCAGGATCGAGAGCTTGTGTGCCGCATCCGTGCCTTCGACGTCGAAGGCCGGGTCGGCCTCGGCAAACCCCCGGGCCTGGGCCTCGGCCAGAACATCGGCGAAATCGCGGCCAGTGTCTTCCATGGTCGAGAGGATGAAATTGCAGGTGCCGTTGAGGATCCCGTAAACCCGCTCGATCTCGTTCGCGGCGGCGCCTTCGCGCAGGCCCTTGATCACCGGAATCCCGCCCGCCACAGCTGCTTCGAATTTCAGCGCGACATGCTTGTCCTCAGCCTTGGCGGCGAGTTCCAGCCCGTGATGGGCAATCATCGCCTTGTTGGCGGTGACCAGCGCCTTGCCGGCCTCGATCGTGGTTCGGGCCAGGGCAAGGGCAGGTCCGTCCGAGCCGCCGACCATCTCGACCACCACATCGACGTCCGTACGCTCGCCCAGGATGACCATGTCGTCTTCCCAGGCGTAGGGTGACAGATCGACCCCCCGCGCCTTGTTGCGGTCCCGCGCGGAAACGACGGTGATCTGGATCGGCCGGCCAGCCCGGCGGGCGATCAGCTGGGCATTGGCCTCGACCAGCCGGATCACTCCGACCCCGACAGTGCCCAGTCCGGCAAGCGCAATCTTTAGCGGTTCGGCCATTTTCGCCCCTTTCAAGCCGCGCGCCTTAGGCATCGGCGTGGCAGGCGGCAAGCCCGAAAACCGCCCGTTCCGGCCAAGCGGGCGTCAGGTCCGGCTGCGCGGACAGGGCCCGAGCTGCTCCATCACGAAGCGGTAGTCGCGGGTCGCAGCCGCGCGGTCCGCCGCAGTCGGCGAGATGTTGGCCGATGCCGGCAACTGGGCCGGGAGGAAACAGGCCAGCCGGTACCAGGCAAGGGTGTCACGGGCCGGCGGCGCGGCGTCGCCCGCCACCACTTCCGAGAACGACACCGACCAGCGCGGGGCCGCGCCCGGCCGGCGGCTGACCGTGATCGCGGCCGGCTCACCGCTGGAGGTAGTCAGGAACAGCTGGCTTTCACCTTCTCCGGCCAGATCGCCGCCAACATATATTGCCTCGCGCACACCCGTCACCCGGTGGGGAGCATCGGGAGCGTAGAGTTCGGTGATCACGGCGCGCAGCCGTGCATCCAGCGGGGCATCCCACAGCAGCTGGGCATCGGGCCGGACCAACTGCAATTCGCCCGGGCGGCCCGGCACCGTCCGCGCGAACAGGACCACGCTCTTCTTCTTGACCTGCGGCGGCTTGCCCTTGGCGTCGAGCGGCAGGTCCACCAGGTACTTCAGCTGCTGGCCCAGCGGCTGGGTTCCGGCAATTACGGCTTCGGTCCGCGCCTCGACATAGAATCGGCCCCAGCCGGGGCGGACACCGCGGGCCCGTTCCGGCTCCACCGCCACGATCTTGCGCGGCTGGGCGCGAATCACCATCGGGGTCCGGTCAGCCAGATCGGCGAGGTCGGCATAGGTCAGCGTGGCCGAGGCCGGTGGCGGTACCGGCCGCGAATCGGCCCCGGCCGAAGCGGCCGCGGCGAGGGCCAGAACAGCGCCCAGCGCACCATTGAGAGAGATTCGCAGCATTGTTCCAACCTTTGTCCCGGGCCCGGTCCGCCCCCGCGATGTGGCGGGTAGAGACAGGCGATGCCCCTGTTTTCCAGCACTTTCCATCTTAACACAGGTGAATCCCCGGTTAATGGATAAAGCGTTGCGCCATTCCGCAGGGGCCGTTAAAGCACGCGGAAATACGGGCCAAACAAAAACAAAGGCCCGCAATCTGGCCGACCGGGCGTTCGGGCGCCCGTGCGGTTTCCCGGATTGACCCGCAGGGTGGAAATTAACAATCTGGCGGTCTGGCCTGGGCGATTCTCGCTCTGGTTGGGTGCCGGGGCCGGGCCTTGGCCTGGTGGGACTGTTTAGGAGTGATGCGTCAGAATGGCTTACGCTGACCAAGAAGTTAGCGGCAATCGTATTGCCGCCTTTGTCGTCGTTGCCTTGCTTCACGTGGCCTTGGGCTATGCGCTGGTTACCGGCCTTGCCTATGAAGGGGTCAAGAATATCGTGAAGAAGGTGACCACCGTCGACATCAAGAAGGACGAGCCCAAGAAGGAGCCGCCGCCGCCGCCGAAGAAGGCTGCCGCCGCGCCCCCGATCGTGGCTCCGCCGCCGAAGGTGAACATCTCCAACATCTCGCCCCCGGTCGAGATCACGCAGACGATCCCGCCGCCGGCTCCGCCGCCGATCGTGGTCGCTCCGCCGGCTCCGGTTGCCGCTCCGCCGCCGCCGCCGCCGAAGTTCACGCCCAAGGCACCGGTGCCGCGCGGCAACCCGGGCAGCTGGGCAACCACCAACGACTATCCGACCCGCGCCCTGCGCGAAGAACGTGAAGGCACCACCGGCTTCCGCGTCACCGTTGGCCCTGACGGCCGCGTGACGGATTGCCAGGTGACCAGCTCGAGCGGCAGTCCCGACCTTGACGAGGCCGCCTGCTCGAACGTGCGCCGCCGTGCCCGGTTCAATCCGGCCACCGACGGCGAAGGGAATCCCACCACCGGCACCTATTCGAACCGCGTGCGCTGGGTCATCCCCAAGGATTGATCGTTCGTTTTTCCTGATTTCCGGCCCGGCGGGCCGACCGGTTTCAACCTATTTCTCTTGAGAGGACCTTCACATGCTTTTTGAACTTCTCACCGCTGCTGCCGAAGCGGCTCCGCAGAACAAGTTCGGTTTCAAGGAAGCGCTCGAACAGGGCGGTTTCATTGCCTACGCCACCGTCGTCATCCTCGGCGTCATGTCGTTCGGTTCGTTCTTCATCCTGATCACCAAGTGGATCGAGCAGAACAAGATCCTCAGCCAGTACAAGGACCTGAAGACCAGCTTCTGGCGTGCCCCGACCCTTAAGGAAGGCGCTGCCAAGCTCGACAAGAACAGCGCCTGGCGCCAGCTGGTCGACGATGGCCTGGCCGCTGAAGAAGCCCACGGCAAGATGACCGACGCGCTGGAAGCCCATGACTGGCTGCACGGTTCGCTGGCCCGCTCGGAAGCTTCGATCAACGCCCGTCTGGCCGGTGGTCTGCCGTTCCTCGCCACCGTCGGCGCGACCTCGCCGTTCATCGGTCTGTTCGGTACCGTGGTCGGCATCTACCGCGCGCTGATCAACATCGGCATCGCCGGTTCGGCCTCGATCGACAAGGTCGCCGGTCCGGTCGGTGAAGCTCTGATCATGACCGCGCTGGGTCTGCTCGTCGCCGTTCCGGCCGTGCTTGCCTACAACTACCTGCAGGCTCGCAACAAGCGCATCGCCGAACTGCTGGGTGGCTTCTCGACCGACGTGCTGGCCAACATCAACTCGAAGGGCGCGATCAAGCCTGCCGTGCCGGCCGCTCCGGCCGCCAAGCCGGCTGCCGCTGCCCCGGCCGCCAAGAAGTAAGCCGCAAGGCCGGCACCTGCCTCCAGGGGCGGTGCCGGCCCTTCGAACGGCCCGGGCCGGCCATGACCGGCCCGGTGTCCAGGCAAGACAAAGATAGGAATTAGCCAATGGCGATTTCGATGGGAGGCGGCGGCGAGGAAAAGCCGATGTCGGAAATCAACACCACGCCGCTTGTCGACGTGATGCTGGTGCTCCTGATCATCTTCCTTATCGCGGTCCCGGTTGCGATCCAGACGATCCAGAAGCTGAAGATTCCTGTGCTCGTTTCACAGGAATCCAAGGACAAGGTCGAGAACCTGTTGCTCACCGTCAGCACGACCGATGCTGCCGGCCGGAGCGCGGGCGACCCGGGCTTCGAGGGTGCCTCGCTGGGTGGTGAATGCCGGATCTATTTCAACAACATCACTCCGGTGGATTCGACCGAACTCCAGAAGAAGGCCTATGACCGTCTTGATGCCATCATCAAGCGGGCTGGCGGGCCGGAAGCTCTGAAGGACAACCCGGATCTGATCCCGCAGGTGCACATCCGGGGCGACGTATCCGCTCCGTGGCGCTGCGTGGCCGGTGCGATCTTCAACGTTCAGATGGCCGGTTACCCGACCGTCGGCTTCATTTCGACCCCGGTCGATCCGAACGGCTGACCCGGTCCGGACCTGCACCACTTTCAGGAGTAAACCACCATGGCAATGTCAGCCGGACAAGATGATGGCGAGCCGATGATGGAAATGAACACGACGCCGCTTATCGACGTCATGCTCGTTCTGCTCATCATGTTCATCATCACCATCCCCGTGGCGACCCACGCCGTGAACATCGACCTTCCCAATCCGGCTGCCCCGCCGCCGGACGTCGTGATCAAGCGCGACAAGAACAAGGTCGTGATCATGCCGAACAACGAGATCCTCTGGAACGGCCAGCCGGTAACCACCGGCCAGCTGACCAGCCTTCTCCAGTCGACCCTGGCGATCAAGCCGGAACCCGAACTGCAGTATCAGCCGGACGCCCAGGCGCCCTACGATACTTCGGTCCAGGTCTTGAACATCATCAAGAACTCCGGCGTCACCGCCTTCGGCTTTGTCGGCAACGAACAGTATGCCGGCTTCGGCAAGGCTGCCAACGCCCCCGCCGCCGAGTAATCGGACCGGCCCAGCGTTGGGACAGGATCAAGGGGCGGAGCAATCCGCCCCTTTTTCTTTGCCCGTGCCCGGCGCCTAATCCCCCTCTTGCCCCGCCACCGGATCGATCCGCATGGCGGTTCCGGCCAGCCCTTCGGCTTCGAGCAGCAACTCGTCATCGGCCTGGCCCTGCCCAACCGCCTCGCGACCGATCAGCACCATCAAGGGCACGGCCAGCGGGCTGACCCGGTCCAGCACGACATGCCGGACCTCGCCCGCCGCGCGATCGAGCAAGCTGGCCAGCCGCCCGACATCGGTCATCCGCGCCCGGGCATCGGCCCAGGCCGCATCGATCAGCAGGTGATCGGGCTCATGCCGACGCAGCACGTCATAGATCAGGTCGGTCGAGAAGGTGACCTGCCGCCCGGTCTTGCGCCGCCCCGGCTGCTGGCGCTCGACCAGTCCCGATATCACCGCGACCTCGCGGAACGCCCGGCGCAGCAGGAAGCTGTCCTGCACCCAGGCGACGAATTCATCGGTCAGGATATCGGGTGAAAGCAGCGCGGCGGGATCATCCACCGCCCGCAGGCTCCATACCGCCAGGGCATAGTCGCTGGCGACAAAGCCCATCGGCGCGAGCCCGCGTTCCTCCATCCGCCGGGTTACCAGCATTCCCAGCGACTGGTGCGCCGGCCAGCCCTCGAAGCAATAGAACACCGTGTAGTGCCGGCCCTCGTGCGGGAAACTCTCCACCAGCAGGCATCCGGGTTCGGGCAGCTCGGAGCGCCAGTCCTGCACCTCGAGCCATTCGCGCACATCATCGGGAAACCGCGCCCAGCCCGCCCGGTCGGCCAGCAGCGCCTGGACCCGCCCGGCAAGGTGGGTGGTCAGCGGCAGGCGTTGGCCCATATAGCTGGGGATCTGCCCGGCCTTCTTCGCTGCGCGGACAATCAGCTCGGTCTCGCGCATCGACTCGACCTCAAGGTCCAGCCCGGCAAACCGGATCGTATCGGCCGGACGCAGGCTCGCGGCGAAGCTTTCCTCGACCCGTCCCAGCGACCGCCCGTTGCGGAACCGCACTTCGACCATCTCGCTGTCGATGATGATCCCGGCATTGAGGCGGTGGCGCGCGGCGTGTTCGGGATGAGTCAGCCGCCACAGTCCGTCGCGTCCGAGCGTGATCCGCTGGAACCGGTCATAGGCCTTCAGGGCATAGCCCCCGGTCGCCACGAAATGCAGCACCCGGTCCCATGCAGCCGCGTCCAGCCAGGCATAGGACCGGGCCGAGCGCACTTCGGCCAGCAACGCCAGGCCGTCGAACGGTCCGGCACAGGCCCGGGCCATGACGTGCTGGGCCAGCACATCGAACCCGCCGGGGCGGAACAGTTCGCCATCGCGCTGGCCTTCTTCCACCGCCTGCTCGGCCGCGAAGGCTTCAAGGAACTCAAACCGGTTGCCGGGCACCAGCAGCGCGCGGCTCGGCTGATCGAGCCGGTGGTTCGCCCGGCCGATCCGTTGCAGCAGCCGCGAGGAGCCCTTGGGCGCGCCCATCTGCACCACCAGGTCGATATCGCCCCAGTCCACCCCGAGATCGAGGCTGGAGGTGGCGACCAGCGCGCGCAGTTCACCCCGCGCCATAGCGCCTTCGACCTTGCGGCGCGCCTCTTTCGACAGCGAGCCGTGGTGGATCCCGATCGGCAGCACCGCCTCGTTCACGTTCCACAGCTGCTGGAAAATGAACTCGGCGAGAAAGCGGGTGTTGCAGAAGATCAGCGTGGTGCGGTTTCGCTGTATCTCGTCATACAGTTGAGGCACCGCCCAGGCAGCGGCGTGTCCACCCCAAGGCACCCTTGCCTCGTCCGGCAGCAGGATCGCCAGTTCGGGCGGCGCGCCCGCCTCCCCTTCCACAATCGCCACGCTGTCAGCCTCGCCCCGCGGCGCGAGCCATCCGGCAAAATCGCGCGGATCGGCCAGGGTTGCCGACAGTCCGACCCGCTGCATCTCCGGCGCCAGCGCCTGCAGCCGGGTCAGCGCCAGAGCCAGCAGGTCACCGCGCTTGCCGGGGGCAAAGGCATGAATCTCGTCGATAACCACCCGCTTCAGCCCGGCAAACAGGGTTTCCGCTTCGGGATAGGAAAGCAGCAGCGAGAGCGATTCGGGCGTGGTCAGCAGCACGTGGGGCGGATTGGCGCGCTGGCGGGCCTTGCGCTCGCTGGGTGTGTCGCCGCTGCGAACCTCGACCCGCATCGGCAGGCCCAATTCCGCCACCGGTGCCAGCAGGTTGCGCTGCACGTCATGCGCCAGGGCCTTGAGCGGCGAGACATAGAGCGTGTGCAGCCCTTCCGGCACTGGCCCGTCGCCCAGCCGCGAGGAGCAGAAATCGGCCAGCGTCGGAAGAAAGCCCCCCAGTGTCTTGCCCGCTCCGGTATCGGCCACCAGCAATGCGTGGCGGCCCTCGTCCGCGACTTCCAGCATCTCTGCCTGGTGGCGGCGCAAGCGCCATCCCCTGGCGGAAAACCAGTCGGCAAGTTCATTTGGCAGGATGGAGGGTGTGGCAGGCATTGGGGGTTTAGTTGAGGATAGTCATACGCAGGCGTCCCTTTTTCCGGCGCTGGCCGGCCGGAGACGGAAACGCGCCCGGCAAGGATAGCAGGGTCCGCCGATGTAGGAAAATCGCGCTTCCCCTCACCCGGTCCGCCTGCCATCACACTGGCGATGCATCCGCTCGATTATACCGAACTGACCGCGATCGGCCTGGCCCTGGCGCTGGGTCTACTGATCGGGGTGCAGCGCGGCTGGGCGAGCCGCGACCGCGCGCCGGGGCAGCGCTTTGCCGGGATCCGCACCCACGCGCTGTTCGGCCTGGCCGGCGGCATCGCCGGGGCCCTGCACGAGCGCGCCCAGGGCCTTGCCACCGTGCTGCTGGCCGCCACGGCGGCACTGGTGGTGCTGGG
>JAFLDB010000022.1 GCA_017302615.1 Sphingomonadales bacterium | reverse complement strand
CCAAGTATAACCAGGGCCTGTCGGAGCGCCGCAACGCTTCGGTCACCGCTTACCTGACCTCGCGCGGTGTGCCCTCGGGCGCCATCACCAGCCAGGGCTTCGGTGAAAACAACCCGCGCGTCCCCACCGCGGACGGCGTGCGCGAACTCCAGAACCGCCGGGTGGAAATCACCTACGGTCCGGGCTCGGGCATGTAAGCCAAGGATACATTCGTATCACCGAGGAGGGGGCCGGAGCGATCCGGCCCCCTTTCTCTTTGTCTGTCGATCCCTGTCTGCAAATCGCAGCGGGGCTGTTGCAGGCAGAGCAGGTCGCGTTACATTCGCCGCGATGGCCCGCCTGTTCGCATCCACCCGCTCCCGCCCGCCGCGCAGCATCCCGGCCCGCCTCGCCATCTGGATCGTCAAGGCGATCGGCTGGTTCGTGGCGCTCAGCGTCGGGCTCACCGTACTCTACAAATGGGTGCCGGTGCCGGTCACCCTGACCATGATCATGGACCCCAACGGGTTCGAGAAGGACTGGACCCCGCTGAGCCGGATCGACCGCAACATGGTTGCCGCAGCCATCGCGGGTGAGGATGCCAAGTTCTGCTCGCATCGCGGCTTCGATGCCGAAGCGATCGAAAAGGCGATGGAGCGCAACGCCCGCTCGAACCGGCTGCGCGGGGGGTCCACGATCAGCCAGCAGACCGCCAAGAACGTGTTCCTGTGGCAGGGCAGCGGCTGGACCCGCTATGTCCGCAAGGGCCTGGAAGTGTGGTTCACCGTGCTGATCGAGAACATCTGGGACAAGCGCCGGATCATGGAAGTCTACCTCAACGTCGCCGAGACCGGGATCGGCACCTATGGGGTCGAGGCGGGCGCCCAGCGCTATTTCAAGCATTCCGCCGCGCGCCTTTCGCGGATCGAGGCGGCCCGTATCGCCGCCGCCCTGCCCGCGCCCAAGCGCCGCGAAGTGGTGGCCCCGGGCGGCTTCACCCGCCGCCACGGCAACGTCATCGCCGCGCGGAGCGGCGTGGTGAAGAACGAGGCCCTTGACGCCTGCGTCTACCGCTAAGGGTTCGGCACAAGAACATCGTTCAGGAAAAGCGCCGCCAAGCTGAGCGAAGTTCACAACTTGCACAGGGTCCTGGAAACAGAAAAACCGGATCGACCGGCCGACCTGGACTGTGCCCGATACTGGGCCTGTCAGACATGGACGGGCGGCAAGTCATCACTGCCGACAGTGACAGATCGGCGCCGTGTAGGACAGATGCGGGACAAGCCATCCGGGCAAAAAAGAAAGGGGCGCCGAAGCGCCCCTTTCCGTTGTTCCTGTGCGGGAAGTCCCGATCAGAACTTCACCACCAGCGTCCCGCTGACCGTGCGCGGCGCGCCGATCTGGACGAAGTTGGGGTTGCCGTAAGAGGCGATCCCGGTGGTGCGGTTGAAGGTGTTCGCCTGGGTCAGGCCACCGCCGAACCCGCCGACGAAGAACTGGTCGAACAGGTTGTAGACGTTGAGCTGCAGGTAGGTCCCCTCCGGCAGGCCGGTGAAGTCCAGGTTGAGGCGGGCATCGAGGTTGACCAGCCAGTAAGCCGGAGCCTGGGCGCCGTAGATCTGGCGGGTGTTGGCCAGGTCGGTCGCGCTCAGGATCGGACCGGCACCAGCGCTGGTCTTGGCCCCACCCGGGACGTAGAACCCGGTGTAGGTCGGCAGGTTGGTATCGTAGATGTAGCGCGGACCGGTGCGCTTGGCAGTGATGCCCAGCGTGAACGGACCGACATAGCCACGGGCGCCGATGTTGATGGTGTAGGTCGGCGAACCGGATTCAGCCTTGCCGGCAGTCGGCGCGTAGATCGGCGTGCCATCGGCGTTCTCGGCAACGAGAACGTCGTTCTGGATCTCCGACTTCAGCCAGCTGGCCGAAGCGTAGACGCTGAACTGCTCGATCGGGCGGTACGAGAGGTAGCCGTCCAGACCGTACTTCTTCACCTTGCCCAGGTTCCGGTAGACGTTCTGGTCCAGTTCCGGATCATAGGCGGTGGCGAGACGGTTTTCGAACTTGTTGTAGAAGGCCGAGATCGAACCCTGCAGCTTGCCCGAACGGTAACGCAGACCGACGTCGAAGTTGTCGGTGGTTTCCGGGTTCGGCTTGGCCTGAGCCGTGCCGACCGGATAGTAGAACGCGTTGTAGAGGCTGTCGGTGCCCGGCACCGAGAGACCCTTCGAGTAGCTGGCGAACAGCGAGACGTTATCACCGAAGCGATAGACGAAACCGACGTTCGGCAGGACGCGGTTGTAATCGAACACCCGGTTCTGCGGCACGGCCCAGCCGGTCACGGCATTGGTGGTGCTGTTGAAGCTGTAGGGGTTCAGCGTGACAGCGCGGCCGTCCAGCGTGGCGTTCTGGCCGGTGCACTCGACAAACCCGCCCGCCGAAGAGGTGAAGCAGTAGTTGGTCAGGTTGCGGCGGAAGAACGGTGCGCGCAGGCCCAGGTTCACGGTCAGGGCGCCGTCGAAGAACTTGCCCTGATATTCACCGGCGACCTGCTGCAGGATCGCGAACGACAGGCGGTCGCGCTTCTGCAGGATCGAACCGCTGGTCGCGGCCAGCGGGCTGTTCTGGGTGAACACGTCCAGCGGCTCGCCATCGGCCGGGTTGACGAAGCCGACTTCGCCGGTCTGGCGGTGACGGGCGCGGTCATAGGTGTAGGCGACGCGAACGGTGTTGTTGTCATCCAGGTTCCAGCGCAGGCTGGCGATCACGCCGATGCGGTGGGTCTGGGTGTTGCTGGGGGCCAGCATGGTGACGCGGTCAAGCAGATCGCCGTCGCCGTTGAGGTCCTTGCCGACATAGGGCGAGCCGCCGAAGTAGCCCGAAACGCACTCGTTGGTGGCGCTGATCGGGGTGGTGGCGCAAACCGTGGTGTTGGCAGTGCCGCCGGCCGGATTGATATCTCGCAGGCCTTCAAAGGCACCGACCGTGCCGCCGCCGTTGGCCTTAACGTACTGGTACGACGGGTCGATCGTCAGCACGACGCTGTCGGACAGCGTGAACTTCGAGTTGATGCGGATGTTGCCGGTGTTAGACGGGTTGTAGCGACGGTCGAACTCGGTGCCGCAGGTGTTCGGCGAGTCGGCGACGCCGGCCTGGGCGACGTCGAGCGAGCACGGATAGTTGATGTTGTAGAACCGCTCTTCATTGGTGATCGGATAGCGGTTGCCGGCCAGCGAACCCACGGTGCGCGGGGTGGTGCTGGTCGGGGTCGAGGTGGTGTCGACGCGCAGCGGCAGCGAACCGAAGAAGTTGTTGCGGTTCTGGTTGTAGTGGCCCGAGATCGAGATGAAGTCGCTGGCGCCCAGCGGCTGGTGGATCCGGAAGTTGTACTGCTGCTTGTCGATTTTGCCGTAGCCGTTGAACGGCACGCGGTTCTTGGCGGTCGAGGCCGAGAACCAGGCGCGGGTGCCGCTGCTGGTCAGCTCGCCGGTTTCGACCATGCCGAAGACGCGCCAGAAATCGAACTCACCGATCGAGCCCGAAGCCATGATCCCGAAGTCCTTGCTCGGGGTCTTGGTGCGCAGGTTGACGGTGCCGCCGACGGCCGAAGCGGTCGGGCTGTCGACATCGGTGGTGCCGAGGTTGACGTTGACCTGCTCGATCAGTTCCGGGTCGATCTGCTGGTTCGAATAGATCGCGTAGTTGCCCGAATCGTTCAGCGGAACGCCGTCGAAGGTCAGGCTGATACGGGTCGAATCGAAGCCGCGGATGTTCAGGGTGCCGCCGGCCGAACCGTAAGCATCGTTGTTCTGGAAGCTGACACCCGGGATCTGGTTGATCGTGTCGAGGATCGTCTGGCCCGGCGCGGCGCGCTGGATCGCTTCGCTGGTCAGCACGGCCTTAGCCTTGGAGGTGTCGGGCGCGGAAACGCCTTCGACCTGCTGCACGCCGGTGCGGGTCCCGGTGACGACGATTTCCTTTTCGAAGTCCTGGGTACCGGTCGACTGGGCGAAAGCCGGGGTGGCAATGGCAGCAACGCCGATGGCGATGGTGCTGGCCGCGGTGCTGAGTGCGGAGTTGAAGCGCATGGCGTGAAAATTCCCTGTTGTTCAAACGGGTTGGAATTCTGTTCGGCGTGGCCCCGCCACACGAGCGAATCGCGTGATTTGGGCCGATGAAAGCGCTCTTATCCAAGCGCGGGCGAACGCTAAACAGCCGATTGTGACAAGGCTGTGACTTTCAAGCCCCCCTGCCGGAGCAGATCGCAGCCATCGCAATCTCCTAACAAAACCCGTTTCGTATACGTAATGATCGAACGAATGGCGGTTACTTCCGCTAATCCGGGACTGCGTGGGCCGTCCCTTCGCCCGACGATTCTTGCTGCGGTGCGGCATTTGTGCAACGCATGTCGGCAGGGAGGCCGGATTGCACGATATCAGCACCGATTCGCACCGGCACAGTCATGGCCACCACCATGATCATGCGCATCATGGTCACGGGCATCACCAACACCATCATCACCATCCCGCCCCCGGCAGCCATGGCACCGCCTTTGCCGTGGCAGTGGGCCTCAATGCCGCCTTCGTGGTGGCCGAAGTGGCCGTCGGGATCATCAGTGGATCGACGGCGCTGCTGGCCGATGCCGGTCACAACCTGGGCGATGTGCTGGCCTTGCTGCTGGCCTGGGGCGCCAGCGTGCTGGCCGCCCGTCCGGCCGGCCCGGGGTTCACCTATGGCCTCAAGAGTTCGTCCATCCTGGCCGCGATTGCCAATGCCGCGCTGCTGTGGGTGGCGCTGGGTGCGGTGCTGGTCGAAACCTTGCAGCGGCTGTTCGATCCGGGAAAGGTCGATGGTCCTATGGTCATGGTGGTGGCCGCGGTGGGGATCGGCGTGAACCTGTTCTCGGCGCTGCTGTTCGTGCGGGGGAGCAAGGGCGATCTCAACCTGCGGGCCGCCTTCATGCACCTGATGGCCGATGCGGTGGTCTCGGCCAGCGTCGTGCTGGCGGGCCTGGCGATCACCCTGACCGGGCTTTACTGGATCGATCCGGTCACCAGCCTGATCATCACCCTGGGGCTGGCCTGGGCAAGCTGGGACCTGCTGCGGGATTCGGTGCGGATGGGGCTGCTGGCGGTGCCGCGCCATATCGACGAGGGGGCGGTGCGAAGCTTCCTGTCCGCACTGGACGGGGTGGAAGCGGTTCACGACCTGCACATCTGGGGGATGAGCACCACCGAAAGCGCACTGACCGCCCATCTGGTGATGCCATCGGGATACCCTGGCGATGACTTCCTGCGCACCGCCGCGGCCGAACTGGAGACCCGTTTCGGGATCCACCACGCGACGATCCAGATCGAGCGGGACCGGGCAGCGTGCAGTCTGCCGAACCGGCACGGCCCTTGATCGATCCGTTCATCCCCGGTTGCCCGCATTGCCGATAAGGCGCTCGCACACCCATCAAGGAGTTGACCCGATGAGCTTTTCGACGACGCGCCACTGGCTGGCGGCCGGTACGATGATCGTGGCCGTGGCCGGCGCGGCCCAGGCCCAGGAAGATCCCAAGGCGGTGTTCGAAGGCCGCTATGCCGAACTGACCACCGCCCTGCTCGGCAAGGACCGTGCCGGTGCGGAAAAGCTGATGGCGCCGGAATACGAATCGACCGACATCCGCGGCGATACCTACAGCCGCGGCGAAGTACTGGACCGGATGGGCCAGATGCCGGGTGGAGCCGATTTCAAGCCGCAGACCTCGGTGCTCAAGGTCAAGCTCAACGGCACCACCGCTGCGGTGGACAGCCAGATGCAGATCAAGATGCAGCGCCCGGATGAGAACGGCGAGCAGATGACGCTGGAAATCACCGTCGTCTCGGCCGACACCTGGGTCCAGCGCGGCGGCGTGTGGCTGATGCAGAAGAGCGTGCAGAAGGAAATGAGCGTCGCCCGCAACGGCGAAGTGGTGTTCCGTCAGGCCAACTGATGCGCGGCGCGATCCTGGCGGGGGCTCTGGCGGCTGTGCTGGCCGCCCCCGCGCAGGCCAGTGAGCCGCAGCTGGTCTGCCTCGGCCATGCTGCCGGGGCCGGCAGCGAGGTGGTCAGGGTGTGGATACACCTTACCCCGAAGGGCGAACGGGTGGCCAGCTACGCCAGCTGGGATCCGCCCCGGATTGACCAGCCGATGCCAGCCAGGGCCGATGTGCCGGACCTGGCCTTTGCCATGATGTACCACGATGCCGGGCCGGACGGGTTGGGCCAGGCGGGCAGTCCGTCGATCTATGCCAGCGCCTTCGTCCCGCCGGACAAGCGCGGGCGCAGCGATCCCGAACGGCAGTTTGCCGGACTCAGCCTCGATCTGACAGTCGATGACGCGCCGCCGCAGGTCCTGCCGCTGACCAGCAATCCGCTGCTGACGGACCTGCCGATGCTTGCCTCGCGTGAAGCCACGCCCCCGCAGCTCCCTGCCAATACCCGGACAGTCTCGATCCGGCTGTTGCGGAACGGCAAGCAGCCGGTCGCGACCGCCCGCTTCGACCTTTCGGACCCTGCGTCGCGCGACCGCCTGTTCGCCACCGCCTGGCAGGCGGCGGAAACGGCAGCGCTAACTCCGGATACTTGCGAGCGGACGCTGGAGGCGGACTAGGCAAGACCGCCGAAGCTGCCGCCGGCACTTGCCAAATGCCTGAGGCGATGGAAAAAGGTTCGCGATCGATGGCGCCCGCCTGAATAAGAGGACCCGCTAAATGCGCGCATCTGCCGTCCTCGCGCTCCTTGTCGCCACGCTAGGCGCCCAGCCTGCGGCAGCCAATCTGCTTACCTTTCATTGCGAGGGGTTCAGCATGGAACCCGGCGGCAACCAGGTCGCTGTGATGCGGTCGTTCCACCGGGATGGAAAGCAGTACGATGCTGTCGTGCTATGGTTTCCAAAGTCTCGCTTAGTCGGCCCGGCCTATCCGCGCACGGACATCTCGCTTGACCTTCAGCTAACCTATTCGCTGACTCCCGCGAACCGCATCGGTGCGATGAAGTATACGGCACTGACGGTGCAAATCGTCGCATCACCGGGGCCAGCTAGAAACAAGAGCCCGGAATATCGACGTGCCGAACTGGCCAAGCTGAAGGTTGACGTGGCGATCGACGGTATGCCGCCCCGTCCGGTGACATGGGGTGCCGACGAGCGCTTTTCGGACTGGCCGCTCAGCACAACCCGCTGGGGTATGATCACCATTCCCCCTTCGGCCCGCGCGCTGGTGTTCACCGTTCGCGACGGCGATGGCAAAGTGGTGCGGATCAGCCGATACGATCTCGATCAAACCGCCGGCCGCGATGCACAGTTCGAAATTGCCCGAGGCAAGGCCGACGCTTCCGCAGCAGATTACAAGCGGTGCAGGAAGATGGGTTAGCCGAGGGTTCGCGGCGGGGCGGCGCTTAAGCCGCCTCTTCCTTGCCCTTCAGCACGCGGACCGGTTCCTTGCGGCCTTCGACCACGTCCTTGTCCACCACCACTTCGGCAATGCCCTGTTCGGTCGGAATGTCGAACATGGTGTCGAGCAGCAGCCCTTCCACGATCGAGCGCAGGCCGCGCGCGCCGGTCTTGCGTTCGATCGCCTTCTTGGCAATCGCTTCCAGCGCGTCGTCGGTGAAGGTCAGGGCGACCTCTTCCAGTTCGAACAGCTTGGCGTACTGCTTGACCAGCGCGTTCTTCGGTTCCTTCAGGATCTTGACCAGCGCCTCGATGTCGAGGTCTTCCAGCGTCGCGATCACCGGCAGGCGGCCGACGAATTCGGGGATCAAGCCGAACTTGAGGAGGTCTTCCGGCTCTGCCTTCTGCAGCAGTTCGCCGACCTTGCGCTTCTCCGGATCGGCCACGTGCGCGCCAAAGCCGATCGAGCGCTTCTGCAGGCGATCGGCAATGATCTTTTCAAGGCCGGCAAAGGCCCCGCCGCAGATGAACAGGATGTTGGTGGTGTCCACCTGCAGGAATTCCTGCTGCGGATGCTTGCGCCCGCCCTGCGGCGGCACGCTGGCGGTGGTGCCTTCCATCAGCTTGAGCAGCGCCTGCTGCACCCCTTCACCCGAAACGTCGCGGGTGATGCTGGGGTTCTCGGCCTTGCGGCTGATCTTGTCGATCTCGTCGATGTAGACGATCCCGTGCTGGGCTTTCTCGACGTTGTAGTCGCTGGCCTGCAGCAGCTTGAGGATGATGTTCTCCACGTCCTCGCCCACGTAACCGGCTTCGGTCAGCGTGGTGGCATCGGCCATGGTGAAGGGCACGTCGAACGTCTTGGCGAGGGTCTGGGCCAGCAGGGTCTTGCCGCAGCCGGTCGGGCCGACCAGCAGGATGTTCGACTTCGACAGTTCGACGTCGCCGCCCTTGGAGCTGTGCTTCAGGCGCTTGTAGTGGTTGTGCACCGCGACCGAGAGGACTCGCTTGGCGCGGTCCTGGCCGATCACGTAATCGTTCAGCGTTTCGAAGATGTCCTTCGGGGTCGGGACCCCGCCATCCTTCTTGCCGGCGATCCCGGCCTTGGTTTCCTCGCGGATGATGTCGTTGCACAGCTCGACGCATTCATCGCAGATGAACACGGTCGGCCCGGCAATCAGCTTGCGCACCTCATGCTGCGATTTGCCGCAGAAGCTGCAGTAGAGGGTGCTCTTGGCGTCGGATCCGCTCAGTTTGGTCATTCTTTTGTCCATGCCCCGCAAGGTGCGGGGATTCGCCGGGAGTGTAACCCGGCAGTCACAATATTCAATCCTGCCCCCTCTAGCACGGCCAGATTGCCCGCGCCTGAAGCGGCAGGGTTAGCGAATCCCTTACCGCTTACTCCGGTGCGCCGCCGGTGCCGCTGGCATCGTGCTCGCTGTCGGGGCGGCTCTGGAACACCTTGTCGACCAGGCCGAATTCCTTCGCTTCGCCAGCATCGAGCCAGGTATCGCGGTCAACCGCCTTCTCGATCTCTTCCAGCTTCTTGCCGGTGTAATTGGCATAGTGCTGGTTCATCCGCTGGCGCAGGCGCAGGATCTCGCGGGCCTGGATCTCGATATCGCTGGCCATGCCGCGCGCGCCGCCGGACGGCTGGTGGATCATGATCCGGGCGTTGGGCAGCGCGATGCGCATCCCCGGCTCACCGGCGGCCAGCAGGAACGAACCCATCGAACAGGCCTGGCCGATGCAGACGGTGGAAACGCGCGGCTTGATGTACTGCATGGTGTCATGGATCGCGAGACCGGCCGTCACCACCCCGCCGGGCGAGTTGATGTACATCGAGATATCCTTCGACGGATTCTCGCTTTCCAGGAACAGCAGCTGGGCGACGATGACCGAGGCCATGTGATCCTCGACCTCGCCGGTGACGAAGATGATCCGCTCGCGCAGCAGGCGCGAATAGATGTCGAAGCTGCGCTCACCCCGGCTCGACTGTTCGACCACCACCGGAATCAACGCGCCGGTGATGGGGTCTTGCGTGAACTTGCCTTGGGCGCCGGGGGTGTTGAACAGGTCGATCATGGGAATCCTCTTGAACTTGGTTTCCCTATGTCGCGACTGGCGCGGCGATGTTCAAGGGCGTTAACTCGATTGATCGCCCGTTTCCTCTGAGGGCAGGCCTAGCGGACGTTCCAGTTGTCGCAGTACTTGCGATACCAGCGATAGGCCTGCGCACCCTGCCTGGCATTGGTCTGGAAGGTGACGGGCTGAAACCCACGGAACCCGCTGGGCAGGGTTACGGTGATCTGCCCGGCCTGCATCAATAGCTTCATGTAGTCGAGCGCGTTCCGCCCGGTCAGGGCCACGAAATAGACCGTGTCGTTCACCTGCACCAGCCGCCCTTCGGCCGGGACCTTGGCCGTGGCCGGCATCCCTTCGACCTGGGTCATGGTGATCCGCACTCTCGGGCTGTCATCCCGGATCTCGCCCCCGATCCTGGGCCAGCGGGGGGCCGCGAACATGAAGCCGATGTGGCTCGTCGCATAGCCCTGGCCGAAGACGTCCTTGCCGCCCCGGATGCCCCATTCCATCACCCGGTAGTTGTCGGTCTGGATGCCGCACTGTGCCTCCTTCTCGGCGCCATGCGGCGTCCAGGGGGCGGGCAGCGGGAAATTGGGGGTACCGGCCAGCGCCGCAAAGGCGAGACCAAACGAGGCCAGAACTGGCAAGGCAACAAGGCGCAAGTCACCCTCCGGACAAAGAAGACCAGACAAAGATAGCCGAACGGTGCGCCCCGGCAAGATTCGTTGCCGGAACGATCAGCAAATCTGCTGGATCAGCGCATCGGTCCGGGGCAGAAGGCCGTGCACGCTCTGGACCATCTCGCCCAGCTTGGCCCGGTCAGCGGCGGACCAGTTGGGATTGCCCTGCGCACTGCGTTCAGCCGCGTCGTAATAGTCGATCGCCTTGACCAGTTCGCCCCGTCCCTGGCGCGCCCACTGGCACTTTTCCTTGCGGGCCGAAACCTTGCCGGAAAGTTCGATCGAAGACTGCGACAGTTGCAGCCAGTAGCTGCCCTGGTCGAGCAAGCTGCGCACCTGATCGGCGTGGGCAGGCGCGGCAACGAGCATAGCGGCCGCGGCCAGCGCGGCGACCGGCATTTTCGGGAACATCGGCAAGCTCCTTTTCGGACAGCGGTTGCGCGCGCCTGCCGGGATGTTAGCAATCGGCAAGGCCGATGCGCAAGCGCGGCCATCATCGTGAGCACGGAGCACGCCATGAACTATCGGTTGCTGATCGGCCTTGCCGCCCTGAGTCTGGCCCAGCCGGCTCTCGCCGCGCCGGGCAAGAGGTCTGCCGAGGAGCGCGCGGCCGAAGCGGCCGGCGCGGCAGCAGCGGCGGGCGGTGACGCCGAGCGGCAGATCAATGCGATCAAGGTGCTGGACGACGATCCCGAAGGGCCGATGCTCAATGCGGTAATCGTCTACAACCCGAACGCCGCCGAAGAGGCCGCGGCCAAGGCCAATACCGGGCTGCTCGGTGGGCGAACCGTGCTGGTCAAGGACAACATCGAGACGAAGGACTTCCCCACCACGGCGGGCAGCCTGGCGCTGGAGGGCAGCATGGCGGGCCGCGATGCTCCGGTGGTGGCGCGGGTCCGCGCGCAAGGCGGCGTGATCCTGGGCAAGACCAACCTGTCGGAATGGGCCAACATCCGCGGCAGCCGCTCTTCCTCTGGCTGGAGCGGGGTCGGCGGGCAGACCCGCAACCCCCACGCGATCGACCGCACGCCGTGCGGCTCCTCCTCCGGCAGCGGCGCGGCGGTGGCGGCGGGCATGGCCTGGGCCGCAATCGGGACGGAAACGGACGGTTCGATCACCTGCCCGGCCAGCGTCAACGGCGTGGTCGGGTTCAAGCCCACGGTCGGGCTGGTCAGCCGCACCCACATCATTCCGATCAGCGCCAGCCAGGACACCGCCGGACCGATGACCATGACGGTCTACGATGCCGCGCTGCTGCTGACCGCGATGGCCGGAACCGATCCGCTCGATCCCGCCACGGCCGAGGCCGACAAGCGCAAGGTGGACTTCACCAGGGGGCTGGACAAGGCCAGCCTGAAAGGCGTGCGGATCGGGGTGCTGCGCAAGCAGACCGGCAGCAATGCCGCGGTCAATGCGGTCTGGGACCAGGCCCTCGCCGATCTGACCGCCGCGGGCGCGATTCTGGTGCCGATTGACTACGATCCGCCGGGCGAGATGTACCGCGACGAAGGACTGGTGCTGCGCTTCGAGCTGAAGGAAGGCCTTAACGCCTATCTCGCCAGCCTGCCCGGCACTCCGAAAGTACGAACCCTGACCGACGTGATCGCCTTCAACAAGGCCAACCGCGACCGGGAACTGCGCTGGTTCGGGCAGGACACGTTTGAACTGGCCGACAAGCTGACCGACCGGGATGCCTATCTCAAGGCGCGGGCCAATTCGCTGCGGCTGGCCGGGCCCGAGGGGGTCGACCGCCTGCTGCGGGAAAACAACGTGGTGGTGCTGATCGCGCCGACCCGCGGCCCGGCCTGGGCGATCGACCTGGTCAACGGTGACAACTTCACCCCGATCGGCGCGGGCAGCCTGCCGGCGATTGCCGGATACCCGCACCTGACCGTGCCGATGGGGGCGGTGGAGGGTCTGCCGGTCGGCCTCAGCTTCATCGGCGGCAAGTGGGACGATGCCCGCGTGCTGCAACTGGGCGCGGCCTATGAACGGGCCCGCACCGCCGTTCTGCCCAAGCCCCGGTTCGAGCGTTGGGGCGAATGAGCGGCCAGTCCGCCCCCATGGCCATCCCGCGCGGGACGGTGCTGTTCCGTCCGGAACAGGCCTGCCAGGGCTTTGTCGTGGTGCGCAGCGGTTCGATCAAGGTCTCGCTGACGGCGGAAAACGGGCGCGAGATCGTGCTTTACCGGGTCCGTCCGGGTGAGGTCTGCCTGCAGACCTTCGGCTGCCTGGTCAAAGGCAATCCCTATTCCGCCGAAGGCGTGGCCGAAAGCGATATCGAGATCGAGGTGATTCCGGCGGGCGAATTCCAGCGCCGGATCGAAAGCGACCTCGCTTTTCGCCAGCAACTGTTCAGCGCGGTGGCCGCGCGCTTTGCCGATCTGGAACGGCTGGTCGAGGACGTTGCCTTGTCCAGCATCGAAGAACGGCTGGCCCGCGCCCTGCTCAGGCTGGCGGGACCGGGGGACCGGCTGGACGCCACGCACGAGGCGCTGGCGACCGAGATCGGATCGGCCCGCGAAGTGGTCAGCCGCCAGCTCGGCCTGTTCGCCCGGGCCGGGCTGATCGCGGCCAGCCGCGGCCACATCGACCTGATCGACCGGCCGGGCCTTGAAGCGCTGGCCCATTCGGCCGCCTGAGATCTTTTTCGCCGCTTGGTGACAATGTCACAGATCGGCGGACAGGCGTCTGCCATACCCCGTCCTGTCATCAAGGAAGGGGTTAAGACCATGAACAAGAATGTCGGACAGACCGAACGCGTGATCCGCATCGTGGCAGGGCTGGGCCTGCTGGGCCTTGCCGCAATGGGCCAGTACACGCCGTGGACCTGGCTGGGCGTCGTGCCGCTGCTGACCGGCCTGATCGGCTGGTGCCCGCCCTACGCGATTTTCGGCATCAACACCTGCAAGACGCGCTGAGCGCCGTGCGGGTGTAGCCGCCGGCCACTGGGTCGCAAGGCCGGCAAAGGCAAAGGCCCGGAGCAGGGGATACCTGCTCCGGGCCTTGTTTGATTCCGTTTCCGGAAAGTCGGCTTACTTCTTGGCAGCCGCCTTCTTGGCCGGGGCCTTCTTGGCCGGAGCATCGGCCTTTTCAGCCTTCTCGGCCTTGGGCTTGGCTTCCTTCTTGGCCGGCTTTTCCTCAGCCGCGGCCTCGTCCTTCTTCGCGGCCTTCTTGGCCGGGGCCTTCTTGGCCTTGGCCGGAGCCGGAGCGGCTTCGTCAGCCTCGATCGCGGCCTGCAGTTCCTCGCGGGTCACTTCACGCTCGGTGACTTCGGCCTTGTCGAACAGGAAGTCGACGACCTTGTCTTCATAAAGCGGCGCGCGCAGCTGGGCGGCAGCAAGCGGATCCTGTTGGATGAATTCCACGAAGCGCTGGCGGTCTTCCACGCGGTACTGCTGAGCGGCCTGGGTGACCAGCATCTGCATTTCCTGCTGGGTCACTTCCACGCCGTTGGCCTGGCCGATTTCCGACAGCAGCAGGCCGAGACGGACGCGGCGCACGGCGATGGTGCGATAGTCTTCCTTCTCGTCCTCGATTTCCTTCAGCGCAGCGGCCGGATCGGCCTCGTTCTGGGCTTCCTGCTGCAGCTGGGCCCAGATCTGCTGGAATTCGGCTTCGACCATGCTCGGCGGCACGTCGAAATCGTGATCGGCGGCAAGCAGATCAAGCAGCGCGCGCTTCATCTGGGTGCGGGTCAGACCGGCGCTTTCCTGCTCCAGCTGGCCGCGCAGCAAGCCCTTGAGCTGCTCCAGGCTTTCCAGACCAAGGTTCTTGGCGAACTCGTCGTCGATCTTGGTTTCGCCCGGCACCTTCACCGCCTTGACGGTGATGTCGAACGTGGCGTCCTTGCCCTTCAGGTTTTCGGCCGGATAGTCAGCCGGGAAAGTCACGGTGATGGTCTTTTCCTCACCGTCCTTCACGCCCACCAACTGCTCTTCGAAGCCGGGGATGAAGCGGCCGGCGCCCAGTTCCAGCGCGGCATCGGTGGCGCTGCCGCCTTCGAATTCCACACCGTCCAGCTTGCCGACGAAATCGATGATCAGCTGATCGCCGTTTTCGGCCTTCTTGCCCTTCTTGGCATCGACAAAGCTCTTTGAGCCTTCGGCCAGACGGGCAACCTGTTCGTCCACTTCGGCATCCGACACCGGCACGACCAGCTTTTCCAGCTTGATCCCGTCAACCGCCGGGGCGGCGATGGTCGGCAGCACTTCCAGGCTGACGGTCAGTTCGGCGTCCTTGCCTTCCTCATAGCCTTCGCCCAGCGCGATCTGCGGCTGCATGGCCGGGCGCAGGGCGTTGTCGGCGATCACCTTGTCCAGCGCTTCGCGGACCGAGGTGTTGAGCGCTTCCTGGTGGAGCGCCGGGCCGTGCATCTTCTTGACCAGATTGGCCGGAACCTTGCCGGGGCGGAAGCCGGGCATGCGCACCTGCGGCGCGATCTTGCTCACTTCGCCGTCGATCTTGGCGGCGATATCCGTCGCCTTGATCGTCACCGTGTAGGCGCGCTTCAAACCTTCGTTGCTGGTTTCGACAATCTGCATGACTTGGGATGCCTTCCGGTTACTCGCTGCGCTTCGCCGGACGGACCGGGGCTGGAAACTGGTGCGGGCGAAGGGACTCGAACCCCCACATCTTGCGATACTGGAACCTAAATCCAGCGCGTCTACCAGTTCCGCCACGCCCGCAGGACCCGACGAAGTGTTGAATCAAGCGGTGGCCCTTAGTGGCCGCGCGCGCAAAGGGCAAGCGTTAGCGCCGCGTGGGCGCAACAGTTCAGCGCAAGCCGAGAACAGCCCCCGCCCGCGCCAGCCATCCGCCCGGCGTCTGCACGGCCGGAGCCCGCAGCGAAACGGGGCAATCGAGGCAATAGGCCTGGGCCCCGCGAACCTGCCCCAGCCAGGCGAGTTCGGCCAGAGCACCCGCCAGCCGGGCTTCCTGGCGCAGCGCCACCAGCCCCACCAGATCGGTCGGCGCGGCGGCCTGTTCGTCCTGGCCGGTCAGGGATTCGAGCAGCGAGGCATAGGGGTCGGCATCCTTGCCGTAGAACTGGGGGTGCCATTCTTCCAGCTTGGCCGCCTTGGCCGCCCAGGCCAGGGCATCGTCGAGCCCGCCGAACTGGTCGACCAGCCCGTTCTGCCGCGCGGTGCCGCCGTCCCAGACGCGCCCTTGCGCAATGGCATCGACCTGTTCCGGGGTCTTGCCGCGCGCCTTGCCGACCACGCCCAGGAACCGGCCATAATTGTTCTCGATATTGGACTGGATCATCGATTCGGTCTCTGGCGTGAAGCCGGACAGCACATCGGGCTGGCCCGACAGCGGCGTGGTCCGCACGCCATCGGACTTCACACCGTAATCGGCCAGGGTCTTTTCAAAGCTGGGGATCAGCGCGAAAATCCCGATCGAGCCGGTGATCGTGCCCGGCTGGGCAAAGATCCGGTTGGCCGGGGTCGACACCCAGTACCCGCCGCTGGCCGCGACATTGACCATCGAGACGACCACCGGGCGATTGCCCTTGGCCTTGAACCGCTCCAGCGCGAGGCGAATCTGTTCCGAGGCGAAAACCGAGCCACCCGGCGAATCGACCCGCAGCACCAGCGCCTTGGCATCATCGGCATTGGCCTTGTCGATCAGGCGGGCAATCCGCTCGCCGCCCGCCGTGCCCGGCCCGGCCTTGCCATCGACAATGCTGCCGGCGACCGTGACCACGGCAATCGCCTCACCCGGCGTTTTCGCCGGATGGGCTGCCAGCAGGGTTTCGGCCTTGTTGTGCGCAAAGGCACCGGGGGCATCGTCCAGTTCGTCTTCCCCGGCGATCGCTTTCACACGCTCGCCAAAGGCCACCTCGTCGCCCAGCTTGTCGACCAGCCCGGCAGAGAGTGCGGCCTGCGCCGCATCGCCCTTGGCCGCAGCCATCCAGCCGGCCGGATCGGTGGTCACCAGCTTGAGATTGGCCTTGGGTCGCGCCTTGGCGACATCGGCCTGCCATTCTTCCCAGATCGCGGCATAGACCGCGCGGCGCGCTTCCTTCGACGGTTCGGACGCCTTGTCATAGAGATAGGGTTCGACGAAATCCTTGTAGGTGCCGACCTTGTAGACGTGGACGTTGACCTTGTAGCGCTGCAGCAGCTGGCCATAGTACAGCCGGTCACCGCCCGGCCCCATGGCAAAGGCCCCGCCCAGCGGGTGCAGCCAGACCTCGCTGGCATGGGCGGCCAGCATCAGGCCATCATCGGTGTAGGACATCGAATAGACCAGCACCGGCTTCTTGGCGGCGCGGACCTTGTCCATCGCCGCGCCCAGTTCCTGCATCGAGACCAGCCCGCCGCCGCTGAACTGCGACAGATCGAGCACCACCGCCTTGATCCGGTCATCCTCCACCGCAAGGTTCAGCGCGCGAACCAGATCGCGGGTGCGGAATTCCTTGGGCTGGTTGCCGCCGGACATCAGCGCATCGAACGGATCGCGTTCCGCCGGTTCTTCCACCACCGTCCCGTTGAGCCGCAGCAGCAGCGCGCCGTCGCGCATGGTGCCGGCGCTGGGCCGCATGGTCAGCACGGCATAGAGTGCCATGAAAAACAGCAGCATGAACAGCAGCACCAGGCCGTCCTTGATGCCGACCAGAAAATGCCAGACCTTGCGCGCGAAAATCATGCCGGTTCCCTATCCAAAGATCTCGACCGCAATTAGGAACCACGCGCGCGGAAGGCGAGTCCGCGCTCGACCAAGGGGCAAGGACAATCGGCGGGTGACAATCCCGCCTGCGCTTTGCCCCTGGCCCTTGCCGATGCCCGCGCACCTCGCTAAGGCACTGGCTTCAATGACATCGCCAGAACCATCCGCTGCGGGCCGCTATCCAGCCGGCTGCGCCGCCTTCCCGCACCGCGATCTGACGGGGCTGGCCGGCCTTGCCCCGTGGGAGATCCTGTTCCTGCTCGATGAAGCGGAACAATGGGTTGAACTCAACCGCCAGCCTCACAAGCGGGTCGATCGGCTGGCCGGGCTGACCATCATCAACGCCTTCTTCGAAAACTCCACCCGCACGCTGCTGTCGTTCGAAATCGCCGGCAAGCGGCTGGGGGCGGACGTGGTCAACATGCATGCCGCGCAATCGAGCGTGAAGAAGGGCGAGACGCTGATCGACACGGCGATGACGCTGAACGCCATGCACGCCGATGCAATCGTGATCCGCCACCAGAGCAGCGGCGCGGTGCGGCTGATCGCGGACAAGGTCGATTGCCCCGTGCTCAACGCCGGGGACGGACAGCATGAACACCCCACCCAGGGCCTGCTCGATGCCTTGACCATCCGGCATGCCAAGGGGCCGGAATTTGCCGGGTTGAGGGTGACGATCTGCGGCGACATCCTCCACAGCCGGGTCGCGCGGTCGAACATCCACTGCCTGACCACGCTGGGCGCGGAAGTGCGGGTCTGCGCCCCGCCCGCGCTGATGCCGGCCGAGATCGAGGCGCTGAAAGTAAAGCCTTTTCATGATTTCGACGCTGCCCTGAAAGGGGCCGATGTGGTGATGATGCTGCGCCTTCAGCAGGAACGGATGAGCGGCCAGTTCATCCCCTCCCCGCGCGAGTACCGGCACCTCTACGGGCTGTCACTCGACAGGCTCGCAAAGGCCAGACCGGATGCACTTGTGATGCACCCCGGCCCCATGAACAGGGGGGTGGAGATCGACAGCAACGTGGCCGACCTGGCCGGCCGCAGCGCGATCACCACCCAGGTCGAGATGGGCGTGGCGATCCGCATGGCCTGCCTTGACGTGCTGACCCGCAAGGCACGCGGCGTGGAGGGCTGGGCATGAAGGACCTCTCCCCGCTGACCATCGTCAACGCCCGGCTGGTGCTGCCTTCGGGCG
This sequence comes from Sphingomonadales bacterium, assembly GCA_017302615.1. GTDB lineage: Bacteria > Pseudomonadota > Alphaproteobacteria > Sphingomonadales > Sphingomonadaceae > Novosphingobium. The sequence continues at coordinate 4,870 of JAFLDB010000022.1, read as the reverse complement.
AACCGCAGGCCGGGGCGATCCGCTGCGAAGGTGATGCGATTGCCGCGCTGGGCAGCGATGTTGCCGCCCAGCCGGGTGACCGCACGATCGATGCGCGCAGCGCGCTGGTGGCACCGGGGCTGGTCGACCTTGGCGTCTTCGCGATCGACAAGCCGGCCTTCCACTTCGGCGGGATCACCCGCGCCGCGCTGATGCCGGATCAGGGCCTGGTGCTCGACAAGCCGGCCGCGGTGCGCTTTGCCGCGCAGTCGGGCAAGCCCGACCTGTGGGTCCACCCGCTCGCCGCCGCGACGCGGGATCTGGAAGGCGGCGACATTGCCGAACTGGCCCTGATGCGCGAAGCCGGAGCCCGCGCGGTTGCCACCGGGCGGCGCTGGATTGCCGACAGCGGCACCATGCACCGCCTGCTGTCTTACTGCGCGATGCTGGACCTCGTCGTCGTGACCCATGCCGAGGACGCCGGGCTGACAGGATCGGCAGTCGCCACCGCAGGGGAAATGGCGACGCGTCTGGGCTTGCCCTCCGCCCCGGCAGAGGCCGAAGCCCTGGCCGTGGCGCGCGACATCGCGCTGGCGGAAATGACTGGCGCGCGGCTCCATTTCCGGCAGGTCACCACCCGCGGCGCACTCGATCTGGTGCGCGCGGCCCGGGCGCGCGGCGTGGCGGTCAGCGCCGGGGTGACGCCCGCGCATTTCATGCTGTCGGACGTGGCGATCGGCGATTTCCGCACCTTTACCCGCCTGTCTCCGCCGCTGCGCAGCGAAGCGGACCGGCAGGCCGTGCTGGCCGCGCTGGCCGACGGAACGATCACCGTGATTTCATCCGGCCACGATCCGCGCGGGCCGGAGGACAAGCGCCTGCCCTTCGCCGATGCCGAACCGGGCATGGCCGGGGCCGAAACGCTGCTGGCGCTGACGCTGGGGCTGGTCCGTGACGGCGTGATCGACACGGCCCGTGCCTTTGCCCTGCTGGCTGCCAATCCGGCGCAGTTGCTGGGCGTCCATGCCGGACGGCTGGAACCCGGCGCGGCGGCAGACCTTGCCGTGATCGATCCCGACAAGCCGTGGATCGTCGATTCCGACAAGATGGCCGCAGCCGCCGGCAACACCCCGTTTGACAAGCAGGGCGTCCAGGGGCGGGTGCTGAAGCTGTTCAAGGGCGGCAGCGAAGTCGGCTGAGCCTGCAACTGACCCTGCAACGGCAAACCCCCTCCCGCACGGGGCGGAAGGGGGCTGGCGACAGGGCTCTTTTGAACCCCGGTTGATTGGCGAAACTTACTTCTTGCGGGCCGCGGCCGGTCCGGCAACCTGGGCCGGCGCCTTGGAGCGGGCCTTGGCGGCATAGGCCGGGGCATTGGCCGGACGGCCGATCGTCGAATAGGCGAAGCACACCCCGCCGCGCGACTTGACCTTGGAGCACAGCCCGCCCGCACCGCGCCCGTCGAGGCCGGTGGCGGCCACGCGCCAGAACTTCTTGCCGCGCACGGTGGCGGGAGTGATCGTCATCTTGAAGTTGCGCAGTTCCGGGTTCCGCTTGGCATAGTAGCCCCAGGCGCGGCGGGCGCCCTGCTCGCTGGAGAACGAGCCAAGCTGGACCGCGTGGCTGGAGCCCTTGCCGGCCACCGGAGCCGGTTCACGGCGCGGGCGCAGACCCGGACGGTGCGCAGCCGGGGCTGCTTCGGCCACCTTGACCGGCGCCTTGGGCGCGGCGACGCGGGCCGGAACCGGATCGGGCAGCGAGGCCTGAGCCGACGCGGGCGCCGGGGCATCGCCAAAGCTGGCGGCAAACGAACCTTCGGCGACCGGGGCCTGCGGTGCGGCCGGCGGCGCGCTGACCGGCTGATACTGGGCCAGTTCGGCCGGATTGGCAGCGGCCGGCGGCAGTTCGCCGTTGCCGGCAAGCGCCGGAGCGGCTTCGGCCGGAGCGGCGGTTTCAGCAGCCAGTTGCTGCTGGTCAGCGCTGGCGTTGAGCGCCAGCCGGGCCGGCATGCCGCTATCGCTGCGCACCGGCACACCGATCATCCCGGCAACCCGCAGACGGCCGTCTTCGGGCCGGGTCTGGGTCGCCCAGTTGCTGATCCGCCCGTCCAGCTGATCGGCCGGAACGTCCTGCGCGGCCATCATCCGGGCTTCGCGCCAGCGCCCGTCCAGCGCGAAGGCATAGGCCAGGTTCTGGCGCAGCTTGGGGGTGTTTTCCCCGCCGCGCAGCCGGTCCGAAAGGATCGCCACGCCGCGGTTGGTTTCACCGGCCAGCGCATAGGCCAGACCCAGGTCCGCGGCCGGAATGGCATCGCGCCAGTCATCGAGGATCGCCACGGCCTGGCGGTTGTTGCCCGCACCGATGTGGGCCAGCGCCAGGCTGAGCGCGGTGCGCGAGGAGTTGTCCCCCAGCTTCATGGCATCGTCGAGCGCCTGAGCCGCCGATTCAAACCGGCCGGCGCGCAGGTAAGCCTGGCCCAGCAGAGCGCGATAGCGTGCCTCGCGCGGATTGGCCGCAACGAGGGCTTCGGCCATCGAGATCGCCTTTTCGGTATCCCCGCGCGAGATCGCCTTCTGCACATCGGCAGCGACCCGGTCAGGCGCGGGCTTGGCCACGACCGAGCTGGCCGAAAAGCCGGTTCCAGCCATGATGGCAACAGCCATCACCCCGGCCAGGCCCAGCGGCAGGATATTGCGGCGAATACGGTCGGACTTCATGGGACGTCTCCCTTCCAGAGCAATCACTTGCGCTTCTTCGCCACCTGAGCGGCGAGTTCGGCAACATCGGGAACTTCGGCCAGAAGCCGATCGAGCGCTTCGGTCACCAGCGACTGGGCGCTGCGGCCCTTGATCGCGCAGGCAAGGCGAAGCTTGAGGTGGCGGTCGGCATCGACCCGCAGGGTAAAGGCGGCACGGCGGCCATCGGCCAGCGCGGAACGGCGCTCGGCGGCAACCTGGCGGGCCAGGTCGCGCTGCTGGCGCACCACCTTGGGCAGCTGGTCTTCGCCATGCAGCGACAGCACTTCGCCGCCCATGTCGTTCCAGCCCAGATCGTCATGATCGACAGTGGCCTGCTGCACCGCCAGCGCGCCCATCGCCGGGCGCATCGCGGGCCGCGCGCCGCCCTTGCGGGCCAGCAGGCGCGGGTTGAGCGAGGCAACGGGTTTGGGATCGGACATGGCCCCCAGCCGCTCCCTTACGATCCGGCGACGCGGCGGCCGAAGCCGCCGGCCGGGCGCTGCACGCCCTGGATGGTGGAGACACTGGCCGGCGCGGCAAACACCGTACGGCGGAAGTTCTTTTCAAGCCGGTCCGAAATGTAGTTCCACAGCGCGGTCACTTCCGCGGCGCTGCGACCATTGGGATCGACTTCCATCACCGTGCGGCCATCGATCATCGAGGCGGCAAAATCGGTGCGGTGATGCAGGGTGATCGGAGCAACGGTGCCGTGCTGCGACAGCGCGACGGCAGCTTCCGAGGTGATCTTGGCCTTGGGAGTGGCTGCATTGACCACGAAGATCAGCGGCTTGCCGGCGCGTTCGCACAGATCGACCGTGGCGCCGACGGCGCGCAGATCGTGCGGGCTGGGCCGGGTCGGCACGACAATCAGTTCGGCCACAGAGATGACCGACTGGATCGCCATGGTGATCGCCGGCGGAGTATCGATCACCGCCAGGCGGAAGCCCTGCTGGCGCAGCACGGCCAGATCCTGCGCAAGGCGGGCCACCGTGGTCTGGGCGAAAGCGGGGAACTCGTCCTCGCGCTCGTTCCACCAGTCGGCGAGCGAACCTTGCGGGTCGATATCGATCAGGACCACCGGTCCAGCGCCTGCGCGCTGGGCTTGCACGGCAAGGTGCCCGGACAGGGTCGTCTTGCCCGATCCGCCCTTCTGCGATGCCAAAGCCAGTACTCGCAAAGCCGTTCCCCCTTGGAAAATATGCAGCAAACCCATTTCGAGTTGCCGTGGGGGATCGCAGATCGTTCCTAATTTTGAGTTAACGCGCCGCGCTGCACAGACCATGCCCGACGCGCCAGGGGGTGCAGAATTGCTTTGCTAACACCCTGTTTACCATGGCAGTTAACCAGACGATGCCAGACGATTGGCATGGTAACGGTACGACGGACCGGCCTGCAGGTTAAGCCTGGCCGCACTGTGACGGGACTTTTTATCGATGGGTCGCAAATCTTTGATTGCCCTGATTCTTGCCGCGAGCGGAGCGATTCTCTCGCCCGCCGGGGCGCTGGCCGATACCAAGGACGGGGTCGATGCCTGGACCCGCGGCGATTTTGCCGGGGCGGTGCGCGAATGGCAGGCGGCAGCGGCCAGGGGTGATTCCGACGCGCTCTACAACCTGGGCGAGGCCTATCGGGTGGGCAAGGGCGTGCCGCGCGATCTGGCCAAGGCCGAGGAGTATTTCGGCCGCGCGGCGGCGATGGGCCATCTGCAAGCCAGCGACACCTATGGAGTGCTGCTGTTCCAGCGCGGAGAGCGCCAGCGCGCCCTGCCCTTCATCCGCGCCGCCGCCGATCGCGGCGATCCGCGCGCGCAGTATTTCCTGGGCATTGCCCACTTCAATGGCGATCTGGTGCCCAAGGACTGGGTCCGCGCCTATGCGCTGGTCAGCCTTGCCCACCAGCAGAACCTGCCGCAGGCGGCATCGGCGCTGGCGCAAATGGATCAGCATATCCCGATGGCCCAGCGCCAGCAGGCGGTGGCCCTGGCCGCCGACCTCCAGGCCCAGGCCGACGCCACCCGCGCGCGCCAGCTTGCCGCCGTCGATCTGGGCGCGCAGGTTCCGACCGGCACCGTGCCGGCCCGGCCCCGCCCCGCGCCTGCGCCAGCCCCGGTGCGCGGGCCCTCCGTCGCTTCGGCCAGCGAGGCCGCCAGCACC
>JAFLDB010000021.1 GCA_017302615.1 Sphingomonadales bacterium | reverse complement strand
GTTCTGCCGCCTCAAGGACTTCCGCCGCATCGCTACCCGCTACGACAAGCTCGCCAGAAACTTCCTGTCAGCCGTAAGCCTCGCTGCCGCCGTCGCATTCTGGCTCTGAACGAGTCTGGACCCTAGCCAATTCAATGCTTTGCGGGAGCAAGGGAAATTCGGAGAATGGCAGAAAAAGATAAGAGCTGCGGATTCATCACTAGATCCTTCAAGAAGCCCGAATCCATTACTTGCTGAGACAGGCAGTACATCTGCTGCATCTCAGATTGCAAAGACACCTGATAACAAATATCAATTCGTAGCACGGACATCAGACGACGTTCCGCAGGTCGTTGCGCATTTGAGATCAAAATGCTTTGAAGAAGACGTTGGAAACGCATTGAAAGAATTTTTGGCATCGATTCAGCAACAATAGGCAACGCTCGCTGCCTCGCCGTGGACCGTAGAGCTGTATCCAAAGATGTCGAACCGGTCGGCATCGGCCGCGACGGTCTATTTAAGCCACGCCACGTGCCTTGCGAATTGCAGCGTGAATTTGCGCAGGAGTGCGCTTGCTGAGGCCAGAGTCGAGGCCCATCTGCGACTCCCGTGTCAACAGCGCCTCGCCGCGCTTCGCCTTAATTGGTTGCTTTATCAACCATGTGCGGAGGATATGCCTCATGCCAAAGCTGGCGAACGCAATTGCCCCCATTGCGGAACAAACCGCAAACCCCCATAAACTCCCCCCATGGCAGAGCTCATCATCCGCCGGGGCCTCGAAGAACCCGACACGTCCGGTGCCTTCGTGCCGCACAAGCCGGCGCGGCCGGAGAAGGCCGCCGAACAACGGCCGTTCCGGATCGTGTCCGAATACCAGCCTGCGGGTGACCAGCCGACGGCGATTGCCGAGCTGGTCGAAGGGATTTCCAGCGGCGAGGCGACGCAGGTGCTGCTGGGGGTTACCGGCAGCGGCAAGACCTTTACCATGGCCAAGGTGATTGAGGCGACGCAGCGGCCTGCGCTGATCCTGGCGCCCAACAAGATCCTGGCCGCGCAGCTTTATGGCGAGATGAAGAGCTTCTTCCCCGAAAACGCGGTGGAGTACTTCGTCTCCTACTACGACTATTACCAGCCCGAGGCCTATGTGCCGCGCAGCGATACCTATATCGAGAAGGAATCGAGCGTAAACGAGGCGATTGACCGGATGCGCCATGCGGCCACCCGGGCGCTGCTGGAACGCGATGACGTGATCATCGTCGCCTCGGTCTCGTGCCTCTATGGCATCGGCTCGGTCGAGACCTATTCGGCGATGATCTTTGACCTGAAGCGCGGCGACACGCAGGACCAGCGCGAGATCATCCGCAAGCTGGTGGCGCTGCAATACAAGCGCAACGATGCGGCGTTCCAGCGCGGCACCTTCCGCGTGCGGGGCGACAATCTGGAGATCTTCCCCAGCCACTATGAGGACATGGCCTGGCGCATCTCGTTCTTCGGCGACGAGATCGAGGAGATTGCCGAATTCGATCCGCTGACCGGCAAGAAGGGGGCGAGCCTGAACTCCGTGCGGGTCTATGCCAATTCGCACTATGTCACCCCCGGCCCCACCATGAAGCAGGCGGCCGAGGCGATCCGGTTCGAGCTGGCCGAGCGGCTGAAGGAGCTGAACGCGGAAGGCAAGCTGCTGGAAGCGCAGCGGCTGGAGCAGCGCACGAACTTTGACCTGGAAATGATCGCGGCGACCGGCAGCTGCGCCGGGATCGAGAACTATTCCCGCTTCCTGACCGGCCGCCTGCCGGGCGAGCCGCCGCCGACGCTGTTTGAATACCTGCCCGAAAACGCGCTGCTGTTCGTCGATGAAAGCCACCAGACGGTGCCGCAGATCGGGGCGATGTCCAAGGGCGACCACCGGCGCAAGATTACCCTGGCCGAATATGGCTTTCGCCTGCCGAGCTGCATCGACAACCGCCCGCTGCGCTTCAACGAGTGGGACGCGATGCGGCCGCAGACCGTGGCCGTTTCCGCCACGCCGGGGCCGTGGGAAATGGAGCAGTCGGGCGGGGTCTTTGCCGAGCAGGTGATCCGCCCGACCGGCCTGATCGACCCGCCGGTGTTGATCCGCCCGGTGGAAGACCAGGTGCAGGACTGCATCAACGAATGCCGCGAAACCGCGGCGAAGGGATACCGCACGCTCGTCACTACGCTCACCAAGCGGATGGCCGAGGACCTGACCGAGTTCATGCACGAGGCGGGCCTGCGCGTGCGCTACATGCATTCCGACGTCGAAACGCTGGAGCGCATCGAGCTGATCCGCGACCTGCGGCTGGGCGTCTATGACGTTCTGGTGGGGATCAATCTGCTGCGCGAAGGCCTCGACATTCCCGAATGCGGGCTGGTCTGTATCCTCGATGCCGACAAGGAAGGGTTCCTGCGCAGCGAAACCAGCCTGATCCAGACCATCGGCCGCGCCGCGCGCAACGTGGACGGGCGGGTGATCCTCTATGCCGACCGGATGACCGGCAGCATGGAACGTGCCATTGCCGAGACCGACCGCCGCCGCGAAAAGCAGCGCGCCTATAACGAGGCGCACGGCATCACGCCCGAGACGATCAAGCGCAACATCCACGATATCGTCGCCGATACCGCCGCGCGCGACGGGGTGCTGGTGGAGATCGAGGACGACGAGCGGAACAACCTCGTCGGCCACAACCTGCGCGCCTATATCGAGGAACTGGAAGGCCGGATGCGCGCCGCCGCCGCCGACCTGGAATTCGAGGAAGCCGGAAGGCTGCGCGACGAGATCCGCCGGCTGGAAGCGACCGAGCTGGGCCTGCCGGAAGGCGAGCGCAAAGCGCCGATCGTCGGCCGCAGCAACGAGGGCAAGCCGGGCACTCGCAAGACCCGGTTCGGCAAGAAGCAGCAGAAGTGGGGGCGTTAGGGCGCGGCCCTAGACCTTGCCGAACTTCGCCTCGAACCCGGCCGTATCCCCGGCAGCGAGGAACCTGGCCTGTTCCACCCAGTTGTCCTTGGCCGGGCGGCCGGCGAAGGCGCCCAGCTTGGTATCCAGCTCCGCCAGGTCCGCCTCGGTCAGCGCGGCGATCTGGGCGTAGCTGGTGATGCCAAGCGTGGGCAGCAGCGCCTGCAGCTTGGGGCCGAGGCCCTTGATGCGGGACAGGTCATCGGCGGTGCCGGCGGGGGATTCCGGGGCGGGCGCGGGTTCCGGCGCGGCGGGTGCTTCAGCTTCGGCCGCAGCCTCTTCCACCACGTCCTGCGCGCCGACGGCCACCGCCTCGCCCACACCCGCCAGGCCGACGCTGGCCGGCGGGGCGGTGATGATCTGGGCGGCCGGTGCGGCGTCGATCAGCGCCTGGTTGCGCTGTACCGAGGCAGCGCCTTCGTCCAGCACGTCGGGCTTGTAATCGCGCCGCTTCGCGCCCGTGCTGCCCCGGCGCAGCAGGATGAAGCCGATCAGCAGCACGGCCAGCACCGCCGCGCCAATCACCAGCGTGTTCGTGTCGATCGTCTGCAGCATTCTTGCGCTCCTAACTGGTGCCGCCGCGGCGGAACAGCACCCGGTCTTCCGGGCCGAAGCCCTTGTGCCAGATCACATAGCCATAGGCCAAGAGGATCGCCGGCACGCCCAGCACCAGCGCGGCCCATTCCGGCAGCAGGGTCATCGCCAGCCAGCCGACCAGCACCGCCGGGGCCGTCGCCCAGACCAGCGTCCAGCGCCAGTTGTTGACGCTGGCCCCCAGCTGGCGCTTGAGCAGCCAGGCCTTGAGCAGCGAGGCGAAGCCCAGCGACAGCATCAGCGCCGCCGCCGCCGCCGCGATGCGGAAATTGTCATCGAGGCCCATGTCGGTGACCAGCTCGATCCCGGCCAGCGTCAGCAGCCCCTGCAGGGTGATGGTCAGCAGCGAGACCAGCAGGTTCTGCATCCGCGCGACATAGACCAGCGCCGCCTCGCTCACCACGGCGGTGGCGGCGGCCACTTCGGCGGCCAGCAGGAAGGCCAGCGCGCCGGTGCCGCCGACGAAGGCCGGGCCGCCCAGCCCCATGATCCCGGTGCCGGGGATCGCCAGCGCCAGGGCAATCCCGGCCTGGGCGGCGATGATCCAGTAGCCGACCTGCCGCACCTGCGCGGCGATGCCGGCAAGGTTCCCTTCCTTGAGGTTGCGGGTGATGACCGGACCGAGGATCGGCTCGAAGCTGGTCTTCAGCTTTTGCGGCAGGGTCGCGACCTGCTGGGCGAAGTAATAGATCCCCAGCGCCGCATCGCCGACGAAGAAGCGCAGGATGAAGATATCGAGCTTGCGGGTGCCCCATTCCACGGCGTCGGCCCCGGCCAGCGGCAGGTTGGCCAGCGCCAGCTGACCCAGCCGCAGCGGGTTGGGATGCCAGTCCTGCGGCAGGCCGTAGGAACGGAAAAGCGGCCAGAACGCGACCAGCGCCGCCGCCACGATCGAGGCGACGAAGGCCAGTTGCAGCCCGCTTTCCGGAATGACCAGGAACAGCACCCCCGCCGCGATCGACAGGGTCCACGGCTCCACCACCGCGCGCGATCGGACCGTGGTGGCCACGTCATAGCGATAGGCCAGCGCGGCCAGCGCGATGTCGGTCAGGGCCAGCGGCAGGATCGCGATCACCAGCAGCCGGTCCGCCTCGGTGAAGTTGCCGGTGGGGTACATCGCCTGCGGGAACAGGTAGAGCGCGATGGTCGCCGGTATGGCCAGGAGCGAGGTCAGCAACATGGCATCGGCGACCGCGCTGGCCGGATGCTCCCTGTCTTCCGACAGACGCTGGGCGAGGCCGCGCTTCTGCCCCAGGGTGCAAAGCTGGGCGGCCAGTTCGACCATGACCAGCGCCGAGGCGAACCGCCCGAGCGATTCCGCGCCATAGAACCGGCTGGCGATGATCAGGAACGGAATGCGCGCCATCAGGCGCAGGACAAAGCCCATGACATTGGTCTGCCCGCCCTTGGCCAGCGCCTGAATGTCCTTCTGGTGGGCGGCGGAAGGCTCGCTCATGCGCCCTCCCCTTCGGCTTTCAGCGGCCGGGCCAGCAATTCGGCCACCACCGCCTTGGCCGGAGCCGAGCCGCTGAGCAGCCGTTCGACCGCCTCGACAATCGGCATGGCCACACCGTGGCGCCGGGCCAGGTCCGCCAGCACCGGGGCGGTGTGCGCGCCTTCGGCCACGCTGGCCTTGCCGTCCAGCGCCTCGGCCGCGCTGCGCCCTTCGCCCAGCGCCTTGCCGAGCGAGAAATTGCGGCTGGAAGTGGACGAGCAGGTCAGCACCAGATCGCCCATGCCGGACAGGCCGGCCATCGTCTCGGCCCGCGCGCCCAGCGCCAGGCCGAACCGGACCATCTCGGCATAGCCGCGCGCGATCAGAGCGGCGCGGGCGTTCTGGCCCAGCCCCAGCCCCTCGACCACGCCGCAGGCAATCGCGAGGACGTTCTTGACCGCCCCGCCGATTTCCGCACCGGTCACGTCGTCGGAATAATAGGGCCGCAGCGACGGCCGCGACAGCGCCGGGGCCAGCCGTTCCCACTGCGCATCGCCCCCGCCGCAGGCCAGGGTCACGGCGGTGGGCAGGCCGGCGGCGACCTCGTGCGCGAAAGTCGGGCCGGACAGGACGGCAATCTGCGCCGCCCGGGCGGCCTCTGCGGCAACGTCGGCCATCAGCCGCCCGGTGCCGGCCTCGATCCCCTTGGAACACAGCACCAGATCGCGCGGGGCATCGGGCAGGCCGGACAGCACCCGGGCCAGATGCTGCGCCGGAGTGACCACCAGCAGCACCGGCACCGCGGCCAGATCGGCCAGGTCGCCCGTGGCGCGGATCGCTTCGGAAAGGCGCGCGGACGGCAGGAACAGGCTGTTGGTATGCGCCGCGTTGATCTCTGCCACCAGTTCCGGCTCGCGCGCCCACAGCAGCACTTCGCTGCCGTCGCTGGCCATGACCTGGGCCAGCGCGGTGCCCCAGGCCCCGGCTCCGATCACGCCGATTGCCGCCATCAGGCCTTCACCCCCGCACCGCGCACCGGCGCGGCATCCGGATCGAGCGGCCAGCGCGGCCGGGCGGCGAAATCGAGCGGATCGGCGGCAAAGGCCGGATCGGCCATCCGCTCCACCCCGGCCCAGGCGATCATCGCGGCGTTATCGGTACACAGCGGCAGTGGCGGCGCGACAAAGGGCAGGCCGTGCTGCGCGGCCAGATCGACCAGCGCGGCGCGGACCGACTGGTTGGCCGCCACTCCGCCCGCCACGACCAGCGCGGTTGCCCCCTCCGCGGCGGCCAGCGCCCGGCGGGTGCGGTCGATGATGCAGTCGATCGCGGCCTGCTGGAACGAGGCGGCAATATCGGCGGCCTGATAGGTCCCGGCATCCCTGGCGCGCAGCACCGCGCTTTTCAGGCCGGCAAAGCTGAAATGCGGCTCCGCGCTGCCCAGCAGCGGGCGCGGCAGCGGCACCTTGCCGGCATCGCCTTCGCGCGCCAGCCGCTCCACCGCCGGGCCGCCGGGAAAGCCCAGGCCCAGGATCTTGGCGGTCTTGTCGAAAGCCTCGCCCAGCGCATCATCGATGGTTGTGGCGAGCCGGCGATAACGGCCCACCCCCTCGACCATCAACAACTGGCAGTGCCCGCCCGAAACCAGCAGCAGCAGATAGGGAAATTGCAGCGCCGCATCGGCCAGCCGCGGGCTGAGTGCGTGACCTTCCAGGTGGTTGATCGCGATCAGCGGCTTGTCACCGGCCATGGCCAGCGCCTTGGCCGTGACCAGCCCGACCATCACCCCGCCGATCAGCCCCGGCCCGGCCGTGGCGGCAATCGCGTCGACATCGCCCAGGCCCATTCCGGCATCGCCCAGCGTGGCGGCGATCAGCGGGCCCAGCCGCTCGGCATGGGCACGGGCGGCGATTTCCGGAACGACCCCGCCATAGGGGCGATGTGCATCGTCCTGCGAAGCGATCCGCTGCGCCAGGATGCGGCGATCGCTGTCCACCAGCGCGGCCGCGGTTTCGTCACACGACGATTCAATTCCGAGGACAATCCCCATGCCCACTTTCCCTTAGTCGGATTGCGCAATAGGACAAGGCGCGATGGCTGACCGTCCCCCATTGAAACTCGGCACCCGTGCCTCTCCCCTCGCCATGGCCCAGGCGCATGAAGCGCGTGACCGGCTGTGCGCCGCCCACCCCGACCTGGTGGTGGAGATCGTTCCCGTCACCGCCAGCGGCGACAAGGTGCTGGACCGGCCGCTGGCCGAGATCGGCGGCAAGGCCCTGTGGACCAAGGAACTGGATGCCTGGCTGCTGAGCGGCGAAATCGACATCGCGGTTCACTCGCTGAAAGACGTGGAAACGATCCGCCCGGCCGAGATTGCCATCGGCGCGATCCTGCCGCGCGAGGACGTGCGCGACGTGCTGGTGGGTGCGGCCTCTTTCGCCGATCTGCCCCCCGGCACCCGGATCGGCACCAGCGCCCCGCGCCGCGCCGCTCAGGCGCTGCATGCCCGGCCCGATTGCCAGGTGGTGGGGATTCGCGGCAACGTCCAGACCCGCCTTGCCAAGCTGCAGGCCGGGGAAGCCGATGTGACCCTGCTGGCCCTCGCAGGCCTCAACCGGCTGGGCATGGCGCATTACGGCACCCCGCTCGATCCCGAAGAGTGGCTCCCCGCCCCCGGCCAGGGCGCGATTGCGATCGAATGCCGCAGTGGGGATGCCGCGACCCGCGCCTTGCTGGCGCGGATCGACGATCTGCCAAGCCGCCATGCCGTGGAGGCCGAGCGCGCGCTGCTCGCGGCATTGGGCGGCAATTGCCACAGCCCGATTTCCGTCCTGACCCGGCCGCATGGTGACAGCATGACAATGCGCGCCGCCCTGCTCAGCCCTGACGGAGCCGAGCGGGTGGAGGGCGAACTGTCCTTTGTTCCCGGCGATGCGGACGGCCCGCACCGGCTGGCCGCACAGCTGCTGGCCAAGGCCGGTCCCGCCATCCGCGAACATTTCGATCCACCGCAGGGATAGCAGACATGGCCGTGCCGCTGGTGATCGTCCGCCCCGAACCCGGCTGTTCCGCCAGCCTGAGCGCGGCGCGGGCCATGCCGGGGCTGGAAGTGCACGGCTTCCCGCTGTTCGAAGTGGTCGCCCGGTCGTGGGAAGCGCCGGCGCCTGATCGGTTCGATGCCCTGCTGGTCGGCAGCGCCATGGTCTTTCGTCATGGCGGCCGGGGTCTGCGCGGCCTGACCGGGCTGCCGGTCTATGCCGTGGGCGAGACGACCGCCGCCGAAGCCCGCGCGGCCGGCTTTGCCGTGGCACGGACCGGCGCAGGCGGGCTTCAGGCCATGTTGGACAGCCTTGCCCCTGAGCATCTCCGGCTGCTGCGCCTTGCCGGGGAAGAGCGTATTGCCCTGACTGTGCCGGAAGGCGTCACCATGGAAGAGCGCGTCGTCTATGCCAGCGTGCCGCGCGCCATGCCGCCCGAGCTGGTCACGCTGCTGCGCTCACCGGCGATCGTGGCGCTCCATTCGGCCGAGGCGGCGCGGCACCTTGCCGCCGAATGTGTCCGCCACGGGATCCGCCGCGCGCCCTTGCGGCTGGCGGCGCTGGGCCCACGGATCGCGACGGCAGCAGGCGATGGCTGGGGCGAAGTTGCCTCTGTGCCCTTCCCGGAAGACAAGGCCTTGCTGGCATTGGCCCGCCAGATGTGCCAAGACCCGTGGCCTTGAACGCCACTGCCAGGGCTCCGGATGACCGAAGAATACTATAGTTCAGCTGCCCGGCCGCGATCGGGAGGGATCCTGAAGGCCGTGCTTGGCACCGCGCTGCTGGCCTTTCTGGCCGGGGCCGCGCTGGTCGGCTGGCTGATCTGGGACGGGCGGGTAACCCTGCCCGGCAAGCCCGATCCGCAGCTGACCGCCGGAAACTTTGCCCAGCCCAGTCCTTCACCCAGTGCCACGGCCGCACCGGTAAGCGGCGCGCTGCTGGAGCAGCAGGTGGCCGCGCTGGAACAGCGGCTGGCCCGGATCGACCTGCAGGCTGCGGCGGCCGAGGGCAATACGGCCCGGGCCGAAGCCCTGCTGGTGGCACTGGCCGCGCGCCGCGCGATCGATCGCGGGATCCCGCTGGGCTATCTGGAAGATCAGCTGCGGCTGCGCTTTGGCGCGGCCCGTCCGGCCGCGGTCAACACCGTGATTGCCGCCGCGCGCGATCCGATCACGCTGGACCGGCTGGCGGCAGAGCTTGACGCGCTGGCCCCGCAGCTGACCGGCGAAGACACCGAAGAAACCGCCTGGGCCAAGTTCCGCCGCCAGCTGAGCGGGCTGTTCGTGGTCCACAGCGATGCTCCCGGCACTTCCGCCCCGGCCGCGCGGCTGGACCGGGCCCGGTTGCTGCTGCGCACCGGGCAGGTCGATGCCGCCCGCGCCGAAGTGGCCCGCCTGCCCGGCAGCAAGGCCGCTACCGGCTGGCTCGAACGGGCCCAGCGCTATGTCGAGACGCAAAGCGCGCTCGATCAGATCGAGCAGGCCGCACTGGCCGAACCGCAGCGGCTGAAAGCCGGAACCGGGGAAGAGGTGCGCCAACCCGGCCCCGGCGTGCTGCCCGCGCCAGGTGCAACGCCAGCCCCCACCCCTGCCCCCACCGCGACGACGGCAGCGCGCGAAGCGACGTTTTAGGGTTGGACCCTAGGCGCGCAGCAGGCTGGGCAGATCGCCCGACATGCCGCGCGCTTCGTCCATGAAAAAGCGCTTGAGCCAGCCGGAACGCTGGACTCCGGCCATGCCGATCCGCCGGACCAGGCTGGGCAAGCGGCCGGGCACGCCGAACAGGCGGACGATCGCGTCGGTGGTGGCCATGACCGTGGTATTGTCCAGCGCGCGCCAGCGTTCATAGCGGGCAAGCACTTGCGCATCTCCGGGATCGAGCCCGAGCCGCATCCCTTCCGCCAGCACCTCTACCAATGCGCCAACATCGCGCAGGCCCAGGTTGAGGCCCTGCCCGGCAATCGGGTGCATCCCGTGCGCCGCATCGCCGACCAGCGCCAGCCGGTGCTCGACAATGTGCGGGGCATGGTGGAAGTTGAGCGGGTAGCTCATCCGCGGGGCGGCCAGTTCGATCCTGCCGAAGATCCCGTCCAGCCGGCTGGCCATTTCGCCCAGAAACACCGCATCGCTCAGCGCGGAAACGCCGGCGGCGTCCTTTTCATCGAAAGTCCAGACCACCGCGCTGCGGTGCCGCCCATCGGGCAGATCGAGCAGTGGCAGCAGCGCCAGCGGGCCGGCCGGATAGAAGATCTCCCAGGCCACGCCGTGATGCGGTTTTTCGTGGGTGATCGCGGTCACGAAGGCGCGGTGGCTGTAGTCCCAGCGGGCCGAGGACAGCCCGGCTTCCTTGCGGGTCGGGCTCTGCCGCCCTTCCGCGCCGATCAGCACCGAGCCATGGACCGTCCGCCCGTCGCTCAGCGTCACCGCAACGCCATGCTCGCCGCGCTGGCGTTCCACCGGCTCCACCCCGCTTGACCAGCTGATCGCCGGTTCCGCCCGCGCGGCTTCGAACAGGGCGATGCGGATGTCGCGGTTGGCGTACATCCGGCCCAGCGTGCCGTCGCCCGGTTCGGGCTTGAAGTCGATCCGGCCGGGCCGCATCGCGTCGGTTACGGCAATCGCCTCGATCGGGCAGCCAAGCGGGGCCAGCCGCTCTTCCAACCCGATGTTGCAGAACAGGTTCCAGCTGGCGGTGGAAATCGCCGAGGCGCGGCCATCGACGCCTTCGGCGGTCAGTTCCTCGGGCAAGGCCTTGTCGATCACGTGGCTGGTAATGCCCTGCCGGGCCGCCGCGAGGGCGAGGGTCATTCCGACCAGCCCGCCACCCAGGATCACGAGATCGCGCTTGTCTGTCATGCCGCCCGCATTAGGCCTGCAGCGGGCCTGAAACAAGCGTGACCAAGCGGGAATCTGCGGTCAATTGCCGCAGGTGTTCCCCGCCCCGCCATCCAGGTCGAGGCAGCGCCCGTCGAAAGTGCCGTCCCGCACCTTCAGGCCCAGGATCGCGGCCAGGGTCGGCGCGATATCGACCGTGTCGACCGGCTGCGGCTGTTCGAACGGACGAATCCCGCGACGCCAGAACAGGATCGGCACACGCCGGTCATAATCGAACGCGCTGCCATGGGTGGCGACATAGGCCCCGGGATAGGGTTCCGGGATCGGAGTGATCGCCCGGTCAAGCTGCAGCACCACATCGCCCGAGCGGCCGGGGTGGAACGAGGCACGGGCGCGGTCCCTGAGGCTCCAGTCCTGGGGGTTGCCGGTCGGCAGCGGCGTTGCCGCCAGTTCCGCCGCGCTGTAAGCCGCCGCCACGTGCGGGTGGGCGCGCAGGATGGTCAGCAGCGCCGCCACGGCCTTTTCACGGTCCTTCGGAGCCAGCTTGCGGCTGATGTAGAGGTCGCCCATCGGTGCATCGCCGAACACCAACGGGCCTTCGACGCTGAGCCCGGTTGCCTTGGCCACCGCCTTGGACAGGTTGTCCGGGGCCAGCGCCATGTCGACCCGTTCTGCACCCGGATAGGCCTGCCGGTCCATCCGTTCCGGCATGTCGAGTCCGCCATGGTCGGCGCTCAGCACCACCATGTAATCGATCCCCTTGGCATCAAGGTGCGCGAACAGCCGCCCCAGATCCTGATCGAGCTGGTTTTGCAGGATGCACATTTCCGCGCCTGCAACCCCGGTGGCATGGCCGACATAGTCGGTCGCCGAAAGCGAGACGGACAGCACGTCCGGCGCCTTGCCCTGGCCCAGCCCCATTTCGTCAACCAGGGCAATCGCCAGGTCGACCGTCGCCGTGTCCATCCGCGGCGAGATGCGGAAGGCGCTTTCCTTGCCGGGTTCCAGCACGAAGCGGCCGGTGCCGAGCGTGGTCTTGCCAACCGGCACGGCCTCATCCGCCGGAGCGCACCAGGCCGGGATCGGCAGGGCCGGGGCGCCGCTCTTGATCGTCGCGGCGGCCTTGGCATTGACTGCCTGGACCGCCGGAGTTGGCGCTACGCCCTTGTGGCTGACAAAGGCCCCGCCCTTCCACCACCAGGCCGCATCGATTCTGTGCCCGCCCATCATCATCACCGCGCGGTCCTTGGCCGAAACGGCGACGTTGCGGGTATCGGGATCGGCGCTCTTCATCAGCTCGCCCAGCGTCGGCACCTTGAGATGGCGGGCCGAAACGACCGGGTTCCTGGCCGAACTGGCCGGATCGGTCACGTCCTCGGCGCAGTAGATCGGCTGATCGCCGCGCGGGCCGTCCGGTTCGAACCAGCTGTTGGCGATGATCCCGTTGCGGGCCGGATGAACCCCGGTCAGCAGGGTGGAATGCCCGGGGCAGGTCTCGGTCGCGGAATGCGACTGATAGCCCGAAGGGAACACCACGCCCTGGTTGAACCGCGCCAGACCGCCGCTGTAGCGGGCGCGGTACTGGGCATAGGTATCGGCCGAGAACTGGTCGATTGACACCGCCACGATCAGCCGCGGCGGCCCTTGCGGGGCGGCTTGCGCGCTGACGGTCTGCACTTCCCTGGCCGGAGCGGCGGAACAGGCGGCCAGCGCCAGCGAGAGGGCAAGAACAATCGGGGCAGTAAGGCGGCGCATCGCTCTTCCTTTAACAAGGGACATATTGACAGCATGGCCCTGTTGCCCCCAGCGCTGCCCAAGTGCAAGGGGCGCTTGGAAGGAACCGGCCTGTCGTGATCAATCGCTATCGCCGCCTTGTGACCGTGCTGTTGCAGCTGTTCGCGCTGCTGCTGGCCATGCCGGCGCTGGCGCAGGGCAAGCCGACCAATATCAAACCGCAGTTGCTGGTCGAAGGCCCCGCCGCGCCCGGCGGCACGGTGACTCTGGCTTTCCTGATGACCCCGCAGCCGAGCTGGCACGGATACTGGCAGAATCCGGGCGATGCCGGCCTTGGCATGACCACCGAATGGACCCTTCCGGCCGGTGCCAGCGCTGGCACCCTGCAATATCCGGTGCCGGGAACGCTGCTGATTTCCGGTCTGATGAACCACGTTTACAAGTCCGAATATGCGGTCCTGCTACCGCTGACCCTGCCGGCCGATGCCCGCCCCGGCACGCGCCTGCCGATCCGGGTCAAGCTGGGCTGGCTGGCCTGCACCGATCAGGTCTGTGTGCCGGAAGAGGCGGAACTGTCCGCTGAGGTCACTGTCGGCCAGCCGGGCGCTCCCGATGCCCGGTTCGACAAGTGGCGCATGGCCCTGCCCGCACCGCTCGGCAGTCCGGCCCGCTTTGCCATCGAAGGCGGCCGGGTGCGGATTGCGATTCCCCTGCCTGCCTCGGTCAGGCTTGAGGCCCCGCACCTGTTCATCGCCACCGAGCGCACGGTCGACTATGCCGCGCCGCAGGCCTTCTCCCGCGAGGGCGATCTGCTGCTGGTCGATCTGCCGCGCGCCAAGTTCGACCCGCAAAGTCCGTCCACGATCGAAGGCGTGCTGCGGCTGGATGGCGCCGCCAATGGCGTGACGCTGAAGGCTGAGCCCGGCGCGGTGCCGCAAGGCGGAACCCCGGTGGGCGGCGCCCAGAGCCCGGCGCTGTGGCTGCTGCTGATCTCCGCGCTGGCCGGCGGCCTGCTGCTCAACGTCATGCCCTGTGTGTTCCCGATCCTCAGCCTCAAGGCGCTCTCCCTCGCCCGCGCCGGGGAAAGCGAAGGGCAGGCCCGGTCCGAAGGGCTGGCCTATACCGCCGGGGTGGTGCTGGCCTGTCTGGCCCTGGGCGTGCTGCTGCTGGCGCTGCGCGCCGCCGGGCAGGAGGTGGGCTGGGCCTTCCAGTTGCAGGAACCGCTGGTGGTGGCCGCGCTGCTGCTGCTGGCCGTGGCGATCACCGCCAACCTGCTGGGCATCTATGAATTCGCCGTCCCCGGTTTTGCCAGCGAGGGTTCACCGCAGGGGGCCTTTGCCACCGGGCTGCTCGCCGCCTTTGCCGCCACGCCCTGCACCGGGCCGTTCATGGCCGCGGCGATGGGCGCGGCGCTGCTGCTGCCGGTGCCGGAGGCGCTGGCGCTGTTCGCCATGCTCGGGCTGGGGCTGGCCCTGCCGTTCCTGGCCATCGCCTATGTCCCGCGGCTGCGGGCCATACTGCCCAAACCGGGCGCATGGATGGTGACCTTCAAGAAGGCTATGGCCGTGCCGATGGGGCTGACCGCACTGGCGCTGGTCTGGCTCAGCGGGCGGTTGGCCGGCAATGGCTTCGCCTTTGCCGCCGTGCTGATCGCGCTGATCGTGGTGGCCCTGCTGGTATTGCTAGGGCGGCGGCAGCGCTTCGGCCGCGCGGCGGGCGGGCGCTGGTGGGCGATGCTGGCCGTGGTGCTGGCCTTTGGCGCGGCGGGCCTGCCCGGCATGGTCCGCGAAGGCAGCGGTGCTGTCGATCTGGTCCTGCCCAGCCAGCCGTTCAGCGAGGACGCGCTGGCCAGGGCGCGGGCCGAGGGCAAGCCGGTCTTCGCCTATTTCACGGCTGACTGGTGCCTGACCTGCAAGGTCAACGAAGCCGCCGCGATCGAGCGCGAGGAAACCCGCGCGGCTTTCGAGGCGGGCGGCGTGGTGGTGCTGCGCGGCGACTGGACCCGGCGCGATCCGGCGATCACCCGCTACCTCACCAGGCACGGCGCGGCGGGCGTGCCGCTTTACGTGTGGTATCCCGCCGCCGGCGGCGAGCCGCAGATCCTGCCGCAGGTGCTGACCATTGGCACGCTGACCGACCTGGTCAAATAAACCAGAACCGGTTCACCCCGTTCTCGCCCGCCTCGATCCGGACCTTGCGGCCGCTGACCTTGCCGCCGCGCAGTTCAGCGCAGATGGCCGGATCGGTGCTGTTGGCCAGCACCCGGGCCTGGCCGACCCGCGCGACCAGCGTGGCGGTTTCGCCGCCCTTTCCGGGCTGGATCGTGAAGCTTTCCGCCTCGGCCTCGCCATCGTGGGCATTCAGCACGTCGAACTTGCCCTTGATCTTGTCGAGGCTCTTCCAGCGGCTCTTGGCCCAGCTGGCCGGCTCGGTCGAATAGACCCCGGCGGCGTACTTGCTCATGATCCCGCCGTTCGCCCCGACCAGGGCAAAGCTGCCCGGCGCGGTGCGGCAGCGCTGGACCGCTTCGGCGATTCCATGGGCCGAATAGTTGTTGCCGGCCCCGCCGAAGAACGGCAGCCCGCCGGTCAGGGTCCAGCCGCGCGGATCGTCACGGTCCAGCCCGAAGGCGTCGAGCAAGTTGAAAACGGGGATTGCAAAGCACGAATAAAGGTCGATCGCGGAAAGGTTTTTCCAATCCTTTCCAGCAAGCTCAAGTGCGGTTGAGATTGCCGCAACCGCCGCCGGACTCTTCTCCAGACTCTCGCGGGTCAGCATCGACGGTTCGGCGCAGTCGGCCACGCCGTGGATGTGGACCCAGCGCTCTTCCGGCACGCCCAGCCGCCGGGCTTCGGCCACGCTGGCAATGACGATGGCCCCGCCCTGATTGACCTGATCCCGAGCCACCACCAGCCGGCCATAGGGCTCGGCCACCAGGCGGTTGCGCTCGGTCAGTTCGGCCAGTTCCTGCGCCGTGCGCTCGGTCGGTGCGGCGCTGTGCGGATTGGCAGCGGCAACCTTGGTGAAGGGCGCGAACAGCTTGCCGATTTCCAGCCGGTAGGCATCAAGCGACAGGCCAAGCCGTTCGCGTCGGACGTTCTCGGCAATGGCATATCCGGCAATCGGCGCGCCAACGCCGTGCTTCAGCGAAGTTATGTCGACCACGCCTTCATAGCCCGGTCCGCGATCTTCAAGGGTGCCGCGCCGGGTTTCCTTCCAGTTGCGGGTCTCGCCCCGGCCCATCAGCGCGCGCATTGTCGAAATCGCTTCCGACCCGACAATCGCCGCCATTTTCGAACGGCCGGCGGCAATCTCTGCTGCCAGTTCGCCAACCAGTCGCTGCGGTCCCTGCCCGCCGACCACTTCGAGGATCGCGCGGGCCGGATTGGCCCCGGCGCGCCGGGCGATGGATCGCGGCGTGTTGTTGGAATGGCCGAAGGGCGCGCTGTAGCGCGTCGCCGAAATCTCGAACTGGCGGATCGCGGCGATGGTATCCAGCGCCGGACCCAGCTTGCGCTTGGCCTGGGCATCGGCAAAAGCCGCCTTCAGCGCCGCACCGCCCAGATCCATATGGCTCATCTCGGCATAGCCGGGTTCGCCGACACGTTCGGAATACTGGCCGACGCCAATGATAACCGGAGTGTTCTGATCCATTAGAGCACCTGTCCGTCATCAACCGTGATGGTCGCGCCGGTCACGTGGCGCGAGGCATCGCTGCACAGGAACAGCAGCGGCGCATCCAGCGCCTCGATCGGGGTCAGCCGCCGCCGGTGGAACGATTTGAGGTGGGCCTGCCCGCCGGGGGTATCGAACCAGTCGCCCTGGATCTCGGTCTGGACATAGCCGGGCTGGATCGTGTTGACGTTGATCCCCTGGCGGACCCATTCGCGGGCGAACTGGCGGCCCAGGTGCGCCACCCCGGCCTTGATTGCGGCATAGGCGGTTTCGCCCTGCCCGGTCAGTTCCGCGGTGATCGAGCCGATCAGCACGATCCGGCCGCGTTCGCTGTCCTTGAACCCGGCGGCAATCATCCGCTTCGCCCCTTCGCGCGCGGTCAGGTAAAGGCCGGTGAAATTGGTGCCGACCACGGCGGCAATCTCGCTGGCCGGCAGATCGGTCGAGCGGCCCGCCGCGGCGATGCCGGCATTGGCGATCACCGTATCGACCGTGCCGAATTTCGCTTCGGCCGCGTCATAGGCGGCGATGATCGAGGCTTCGTCGTTCACGTCCATCGCCACGGCCAGCGCGGCATCGCCCAGTTCTTCGGCCAGCGCGGCGATCCGGTCCACCCGCCGCGCGCCAATCACCACGCGCGCCCCTTCGCGCACCAGCAGGCGGGCAAAATGCGCGCCAAAGCCGGACGAGGCCCCGGTGATCAGCGCGATCCGCCCATTCAGCGAAATGTCCATGCAAGCTCTCCCTTTGCCGACTCGTTTAACCGGGCGTTTAAAACGTGCAAGGGGCAATCCGGCCTGAGGAAATGTTGCAATCAGCAACGGAATCTTCGCCGACTTTGACATCCGTCAAGGCAATCGGACCGGCGCGGGGGAATGGTCGCTTGCAAGGACAGGGCAGCAAATGCCGCCCGCCACGACATTGACAGTTCTCCCCACCTGGAGCGGCCCTCATCTGACGGTCGCTCCTCTTTTTTTGGTTTCTGGAGAGTGGTCTTAGACCGCCGAACTGAAGCGGCGGACCGAGTCCTGCCGATAGGGGTCGAACAGCGCCGCGATGGTCCGTGCATAGGGCAGGCCGCCTGCCTCTATGGTCAGGACCTTGCCGTCCAGCCGGGCCAGGCCCCGCTCGGCAAAGGGGGCCAGCCGCGCTGCCGCTTCGGCGGCAAGTTCGGCATCGAGGCTGGCTTTTCCGTGGCACAGCAGCGCTTCGATCACGGCGCCGCGGCGCTGATCGTCGGCACTGCGGCGGATGCCGTGGGCCGCGGGCAGCCGGTCTTGCGACAGGAGCATCCGGTATCGTCCGGCGTTCTTCTCGTTCTGCACCAGCAGATCCGGGAAGCAGCCGATCGCAGATGCGCCCAGCCCCACCAGGGTGCGGGCCGGATCGTCGGTAAAGCCCTGGAAATTGCGCTTCAGCGTGCCATCGCGCACCGCCCGCGCCATCGGATCGCCGGGCTTGGCAAAGTGATCGAAACCGACCGGGACATAGCCCGCGTCGACGAAGAAGCGATAGCCGAACTCGGCCATGGCAAAGCGCTCAGCCTGGCCCGGCAGGGCGCTGTCATCGATCCGGCGCTGGCGCGGCAGCATATGCGGCACGTGGGCATAGCCGAACAGCGCCACCCGGTCCGCGCCCAGTTCCACCGTCCGTTGCAGGCTCGCTTCCAGCATGGCGAGCGTCTGGCCCGGCAGGCCGTACATCAGGTCGAAGTTGAGCGAGGCTATCCCGCTGGCGCGCAGCAAATCGACCGCGCGGGCAATATCGGCATCGGGCTGGACCCGCCCGATCGCGGCCTGAAGCGCGGGATCGAAGGTCTGTACCCCGAGGCTGGCATAGGTCACGCCGACCCACTGCATCGCCTGCC
Source organism: Sphingomonadales bacterium (assembly GCA_017302615.1). Classification (GTDB taxonomy): domain Bacteria; phylum Pseudomonadota; class Alphaproteobacteria; order Sphingomonadales; family Sphingomonadaceae; genus Novosphingobium. Next base: position 15,075 of record JAFLDB010000021.1, on the reverse strand, counting down.
CCCAGCCGGGGGCCAGGGTGCGGGGATCGAGCTCGATCGACCAGCTGGGGTCTTCCAGCGGCATGTGCAGGGTCAGGGCATCGACCAGCCGGACGAAGTCGGTCGGCGAAATGGCATTGGGACTGCCCCCGCCAAAGGCGATCCGCCGCACCGCGCTGCCCTGGCCCAGCCGCACCCCGGTGATCGCGATCTCGCGATGCAGCGCGTCAAGATAGCTCGACAGGCGCTGGACCTTGTTGGACTTGCCGGTGTTGCAACCGCAGTACCAGCAGATTTGCTCGCAGAACGGGATGTGGAGATAAAGCGAGATGTCCCCGGTCGTCGCCGCCAGCGCGGCCGCGCAATCGTCCGCCCCCACCCCGGGTCCGAATTCGGCCGCAGTGGGAAAGCTGGTGTAGCGCGGCACCGGCGTTTCAAGCAGATCGGGGTAGTAAGTCCACATTGCGCTGTCCTTGCCACGCCCCGCGACGGGCATCATTGCGCAATCTCAATTCTTGAGCGCGGCCCGCTTGCGATTGTTGCCGCTGTGGCAGCCCTTGGCACAGCACAGGCCTTGGTCGCTGCCGCCGGACCCATCGCCCAGCGGCACCTCGACCGTGTGAACCCGGCCATCGCCGGTGCAGATCTGCACCGTCATCGTGCCGCCGCTGCTGGCAATGGTCAGGTTGAGCATCGCCGGGATCAGCGCGACAATGCCGAAGCGCGCGCCGATCATCCGTGCGGTCCTTCCTCGTCGTCATAGAGGATGCGGTTGGCCGCCCCGTCGAGATCTTCGAACTGGCCGCGCTTGAGCGCCCAGAAGAAGGCGATCAGGCCCGCCAGGCCCAGCCCGAGCGCGATCGGCAGCAGGAACAACAGTCCGTTCATTTCGTAGCCCCCCCTTTCGTCGCTCTTGCCAGACGCAGGGAGTTGGCAACCACCACCAGCGAACTGCCCGACATGGCCGCTGCCGCGATCATCGGATTGACATAACCGGCAATCGCCAGCGGCACGGCCAGCACGTTGTAACCGATCGCCAGCGCGAAATTCTGCCGCACCACCTTCATGGTCCGCCGCGCGGCCAGCACCGCACGCGGCAGGGCGTTGAGCGAATCGCCGAGGAACACCAGGTCGGCTGCCTGCCGCCCGACATCGCTGGCGCTGCCCGGTGCGATCGAGGCATCGGCGGCGGCCAGCGCCGGGCCATCGTTCAGCCCGTCGCCCACCATCAGCACCTTGTGGCCCTGGGCCTGGAGGCCGGAAATGGCATCGCGCTTGGCCGCCGGATCGGCCGCGGCCTGTCCGAACAGGCCGACATCGCGGGCCACTTCGGCCACGGCCCTGACATTGTCGCCCGACAGCAGCGAGACTTCGAGACCCAGCGCCTTCAGCCGGGCCAGCGCCTCGTGCGCATCGGGCCGCAGCCGGTCGGTGAAGGGGATCAGCACCGGTTCGCGGCCCTCGATCTTCAGCGTGGTCGAAACGACATCGGCGGCATCGTTGCGACCCAGCGAAACAGCCCGCCCGTTCCATTGGCCGGACAGGCCGATCCCGGCCGTCTCCGCCACGCCGCTGACCGGAACCGCGCGGTGGCCGCGCGCCAGCAGCGCTGCCTCGATCGCGCGCGAATGGGGATGGCGGCTGTGCGAGGCCAGGCCCAGCGCCACGCTGGCGGCATCGCCATCCAGCCCGGCAATCACGGCAGCATCGGGTTCGGGCTTGCCCAGAGTGAGCGAACCGGTCTTGTCGAGCAGAACCCGGTCAACCGTGGCCAGCCGCTCGATCGCGCTGCCGTCCTTGACCATGATCCCTTCCCTCATCAGCGCGCCCGACGCGACCACCTGGGCCACCGGCACGGCCAGGCCGAGCGCGCAGGGGCAGGTGATGATCAGGACGGCGATGGCGATGACCAGCGAATGATAGGTTCCCGCCCCGGCCAGCATCCAGCCGAGAAAGCTGAGCGCGGCCAGCATGTGCACCGCCGGCGCATAGAGCCGGCTGGCACGGTCGGCGATACGGACATAGACCGAGCGCGGCTGGTCCGCGGCATCCATCAGCCGGGCAATCTCGGCCAGCGAGGTATCGGCCCCGGCGGCGGTGACCCGCACATCGACCGGCGCATCGAGGTTGAGCGTCCCGGCATGGACCAGGGTCCCTTCCCCGGCCGGCACCGGAGCGCTTTCCCCGGTCAGCAGCGACTGATCGAAAGCCGAAGTCCCGCCGATGATCTCGCCGTCCGCGGCCAGCCGTTCCCCGGCGGCAACGCGCATGACCATGCCGGGCAGCAGGTCTGCCGCAGCAACCCATTGCGGCGTGCCATCGGCCGAAATCACGCTGGCCCCTGGCGCGGCCTGGTTGAGCAGGGCATCGACCCCGGCCCGCGCCTTGTCGCGCATCATCGCGTCCAGCGTGCGCCCGGCCAGCAGGAACAGGATCAGCATCAGCACGCCGTCGAAATAGGCGTCGTGGCCATTGGTCAGCGTTTCGTAAAAGCTGAGCCCGGTGGCCAGCACGATCCCGATCGAGATCGGCACGTCCATGTTGGTCCGCGCGTGCTTGAGCACCGCCCAGGCCGACTTGAAGAACGGCGTGCCGGAATAGGCGATCGCCGGAATCCCGATCAGCGCCGAGATCCAGTGGAACAGGCTGCGGGTGGAACCATCGGCCCCGGACCAGACCGAGACCGACAGCAGCATCACGTTCATGCAGGCGAAGGCTGCCACCCCCAGCGGGGCCAGCAGCGGCTTTACCGCCGAGGGAGCGCGGGTCAGGTCCTCGCTGCGCGGCTGGCTGGCAAAGCCGACCGTTTCGAGCGCGGCGATCAGCTGCGCGGCCTCGACCTCCGGCCCGTGCTCGGCCCGGGCCTGCTTGGCGGTCAGGTTAACGCGGGCCGCGCTGACCCCCGGCACCGCTGCCAGCGCGCGCTCGACCTTGGCCATGCACCCGGCGCAATGCATCCCGGGCACGACCAGTACGGTCGTTTCGCTGGCCGGAACGGCCGGTTCAGGCGAAAGCGCGTTCAACGGATGTCCTGTTCCTGGCGCCAGCGCTGCTCACCCGCGCGGGCATCGAAACGCAGCCGCCAGCGACCGGCATCCAGCGGCTTGTCCGAAACGAAGCTGCCATCGGCCTGACGGGCGAAGCGCAGTTCCCGGTCCGGCGCGCGGCCCAGCGGGTGCCGGGCGGTGACCACCAGCTCGACCCCTTCGGCCGGTGCCCCGCCCAGCGCCACTGCCAGCCGGTTATCGCCCAGCCGGGTAACCGTGGCCGTCCAGCCCAGGGCCTTTTCCTTCTCCGCCTCGGCCAGCCAGGTGTTGAAGTTCTGGCTGGCGACATAGGAGTTTTCGACCACCACCCCGCCGAAGGTGGAGCTGGCGGCCCGGGCCATGTAGACGTTGACCGAGACCACCACGGCAAAGAAAGTGACGATGATCGCGGCAAAATGCTTGCCGGTGAACGGTCCGGTGGTGAACGCCTTCACTGTGTCTGCTCCTCTGCTTCGACGGGCGAATCGAACTTGACTTCGGCCTTGGCTTCGCCGCCTTCCTCGTCCAGCGCCTTGAGCTGGAACAAAAAGCCCTGCGCGGCCGTGCCGTCCGGTGCCACGACATAGACCCGCAGCGGCTCGACCCGGTCAGCCGGGACCTTTACGGTGAGCTCGCGCGCAGCTTGCGTGCGGGGGATGTCGTTGGTCCAGAACTTGCCGCCCGGCAGCCCTTCCAGCCGCACCTGCATGTCGCGCGGGCGGGCCTGCATGTTGAGCAGCTTGACGGTGTAGTCGTTGCGGATTTCCCCGCTCGACTGGACGGTATAGGGCGGATTGCGGTCCTTCTGGACCTTGATGTCGATCCGCTCGCGGGTGCCCAGCGCAAACAGCAGGGCAAAGCCGATCGCCGCCCAGATCCCGGTGTAAACCAGCGTCCGGGTGTGGAACAGCGCCTTGGTGATCGGGCGCGGAGCCTCGCCCTTGCGCTCGGCCTCGCAGTCTTCCAGCGTGGCATAGTCGATCAGGCCGCGCGGACGGCCGATCGCCTTCATCACCTTGTCGCATTCATCGATGCACAGCGCGCAGGTGATGCATTTGATGTCGGGACCGTTGCGGATGTCGTAGCCGGTCGGGCAGACGTTGACGCAGCCATTGCAGTCGATGCAATCGCCGACCGCGCCGGGGTTCTTTTCCGCCTTCTTGATCGAACCGCGCGGTTCCCCGCGCCAGTCCTTGTAGGTGACGATCAGGCTCTTTTCATCGAGCATCGCGGTCTGGATGCGCGGCCAGGGGCACATGTAGACACAGACCTGTTCGCGCATGAAGCCGCCCAGCACGAAGGTCGTGAGCGTCAGCACGCCGACCGTGGCATAGGCCACGGGTGCGGCCTGGCCGGTCCAGAAATCGACCGTCAGGGTGGGCGCATCGGCGAAGTACATGATCCATGCGCCGCCGGTCCAGAAACTGATCGCCAGATAGATCGACCACTTCAGGCCGCGCTTGAACACCTTGTTGGCGCTCCACGGCGCGGCATCGAGCCGCATCTGGGCGTTGCGATCACCGTCGACAAACCGGTCGACGTGCTGGAACAGGTCCGTCCAGACCGTTTGCGGGCAGGCATAGCCGCACCAGGCCCGGCCGACCGCACTGGTAATCAGGAACAGGCCGATCCCGGCCATGATCAGCAGCCCGGCGACGAAATAGAATTCGTGCGGCCAGATCTCGATCCCGAACATGAAGAACCGGCGGTGCGCCAGATCGATCAGGACGGCCTGGTCCGGGGCATGCGGGCCGCGGTCCCAGCGGAGCCACGGCGTGATATAGTAGATCCCGAGGGTCAGGATCATCACCGCCCATTTGAAGCGACGGTAGGGCCCGTCTACCGCTTTCGGATAGACGGGCTCCCGCTTGGCATAAAGGGACGTATTCGACTTAACTGGATCAGGGCTTAGCATTTCCGGTTCCACTCGCAGGTGTGGTTGGCGCAGCTGCACTCTCTTCACCGCCCCCCAGCGAGTAGACATAGGCTGCCAGCATCTTGATTGTCACGGCATCCAGTTTCTTGGACCAGCCCGGCATGACCCCGGCATGAGCCTTGTGGATCGAGGCCGAGACCTTGTCCGGCGTACCGCCATAGAGCCAGACCGCATCGGTCAGATTCGGCGCGCCGAACTGGCGCAGGCCCTTCCCGTCGGCCCCGTGGCAGGCCACGCAGTTGGCGGCAAAGCTGGCCGCGCCGCGCTGGGCTGCCGCATCGTTCGGATGCTTGCCCGACAGCGACAGGACATAGGCGGTCGTGTCACTGACCTGGGCCGGGGTCAGGATCCCGTCCTTGCCGAAGCTCGGCATCAGGCTGGTGCGGGTCTGCGGATAATCAGACGCGCGGATCCCGTGTTCCAGCGTGGTGTGGATGTCGGTGATCGTCCCGCCCCACAGCCAGTCCTCGTCCTTGAGGTTGGGATAGCCTTCGCTGCCGGCCGCGCCAGAACCGTGGCACTGCACGCAGTTCTGCTTGAAGGCCGCCGCCCCGCCGGCAATCGCCAGCGGCATCAGCTTTTCGTCCTTGATCAGGGCTTCCAGCGGGGTCGCCGCGATCGCGTCGCTGGCTTCCTTGCGCAGGGCGGCACCGGCCTTCATTTCCTCGGCCAGCTGGCCGCGGCTGGACCAGCCCCACAGGCCTTCGGTCCCGCTCTTGAGCATCGGGAGGGCGGGATAGACGATCATGTAGCCGATCGAGAAGATGATCGTCATGTAGGTCGTCCACACCCACCAGCGCGGCAGCGGGTTGTTCAGTTCTTCAATGCCGTCCCATTCGTGACCGACAGTTTCGATGCCGGTGGGCTCGTCGATTCGCTTATTCGCCATTGTCGTCACCCCCAAGGCTGTCTTCGGCGAAGATCATGTTCGCGGCTTCTTCGTTGGCCTTCCTGGCGCCGGGCCGGAAAGGCCATGCCGACAGGGCGAGGAAGGTGACGACCAAGGCCGCCAGTCCCCAACTGTCGGCAAAGTGCCGCAGCGTTTCATAGGTGGAGTGTCCGTTCACCGGCCGCGCTCCTGCTTCAGGGCTTCCTGGGCCGCCGGCGCGTTGACGTCGACCATGGTCCCCAGCACCTGGAGATAGGCGACCAGCGCGTCCATCTCGGTCAGGCGATCGGGCTGTCCGTCAAAGTCACGCACTTGCGACTTGGGATAGCGCTTCTGCAGATCGGCATTGTCCGCCATCGGATCGGCCTGGGACTTGAGGTCCGCTTCGGCCATCTTGATGTCGGTTGCCGTGTAGGGCACGCCGACCCGGTAGAGCGCGGTCAGCCGCGCGCCGGGATTGCCCACCTTCAGGTCCTTTTCGGCCAGGAAGGCGTATTGCGGCATGACCGATTCAGGCACCACGCTCTGCGGGTTCTTGAGGTGCTGGACGTGCCATTCGTCCGAGTACTTCAGGCCCACGCGGGCCAGGTCCGGCCCGGTGCGCTTGGAGCCCCACTGGAACGGATGGTCGTACATCGACTCCGCCGCCAGGCTGTAGTGGCCATAGCGTTCGACCTCGTCCCGGAAGGGGCGGATCATCTGGCTGTGGCAGACATAGCAGCCCTCGCGGATATAGATGTCGCGCCCGGCCTGCTCCAGCGGGGTGTAGGGACGCATCCCCTCCACCTTCTCGATCGTGTTGTCGATCCAGAACAGCGGAGCGATTTCCACGATCCCGCCGATGGTCACCACACCGAAGGCGAGCACACCCAGCAGGGCCACGTTGCGCTCGATCTTCTTGTGCCGGCCCCAGGGTTCTTTGGTTTCAGTCGTCATTTTCCGGTCCCCCTTATTCGGCAGGCGTTGCGACCAGCGGACGGTCGGCATCGGGGTTGTACTCGGCCTGGCGCATGGGCAGTTCCTGGCGCAGCTTGCCAGCCACCGTCATCCACACGTTGTAGGCCATGATCAGCGCACCGGAGAGGTACAGGATCCCCCCGAAGGCACGAGCCAGGTACATCGGGTGCAGCGCGGCCACGGTTTCGGCGAAGGAGTTCACCAGGTAGTTGTCAGCGCCATATTCGCGCCACATCAGGCCCTGGGTGATCCCCGCCACCCACATCGAGGCGGCGTAGAAGACGATGCCGATGGTCGCCAGCCAGAAGTGCCAGTTGATCATCCGCTGAGAGTACATCCGTTCGCGGCCCCACAGGCGCGGCACCAGGAAGTAGATCGCCGAGAATGTGATCATCCCGTTCCACCCCAGAGCACCGGAGTGCACGTGGCCGATCGTCCAGTCGGTATAGTGCGACAGGCTGTTGACCGACTTGATCGACATCATCGGCCCTTCGAAGGTCGACATGCCGTAGAAGGCGATCGACATCACCATCATCCGGATGATCGGATCGGTGCGGACCTTGTCCCAGGCGCCGTTTAGCGTCATCAGGCCGTTGATCATCCCGCCCCAGCTGGGCATCCACAGCATGATCGAGAAGACCATGCCCAGGGTCTGCGCCCAGTCCGGCAGCGCCGTGTAGTGCAGGTGGTGCGGACCGGCCCAGATGTAGAGGAAGATCAGCGCCCAGAAGTGCACGATCGACAGCCGGTAGGAGAAGATCGGCCGTTCAGCCTGCTTCGGCACGAAGTAGTACATCATGGCGAGGAAGCCGGCGGTCAGGAAGAAGCCCACCGCGTTGTGGCCGTACCACCATTGCACCAGCGCGCCCTGGACCCCGGCCCACAGCGGATAGCTGAGCGATCCGAACAGCGAAACCGGCAGGTTCACGTTGTTGACCAAGTGCAGCATCGCCACGGTTAGGATGAAGCTGAGGAAGAACCAGTTGGCCACATAGATGTGGGGTTCCTTGCGCTTCATGATCGTGCCGACGAAGACCGCCAGATAGGCGACCCAGACGATGGTCAGCCACAGATCGACGTACCATTCCGGCTCGGCATATTCCTTGCCCTGGCTGACGCCGAGGACATAGCCGGTCGCGGCCAGCACGATGAACAGCTGGTAGCCCCAGAACACGAACTTCGCGACACCCGGCAGGGCCAGGCGCGCGCGGCAGGTGCGCTGGACGATGTAGAAGCTGGTCGCAATCAGCGCGGTGCCGCCGAAGGCAAAGATCACGGCCGAGGTGTGGAGCGGCCGGAGCCGTCCGAAGGTCGTGTATTCAAAGCCCAGGTTGAGCGCCGGGAAAGCCAGCTGGAGGGCGATGTACAGCCCCACCAGGAACCCGACACAACCCCAGAAGGTGGTCAGGATCACGCCGGCCCGGATCAGATCGTCATCATAACGGCCCTGATCCGCCGCCGGCTTCTTTCCGGCTGCGGCAAGTTTGTAGTCGGTGTTGCGCAGGCTGAGTACCAGCCCCGCAAGCGCCGCCAAGGCGAACACCGCCATGTGCACGGCAAAAGGCGCGTCCTGCGCATTTGCAAACATGAACACGGCGACGAGAAGCGCTGCCAGCCACCAGCCAGCGCGGGCTACTAGAGATTCCATTTGCCCCTTCCCCTCAATCGAACGGGTTAGATAAGGACTTGCTAATATACTCGTCCTTCTCCTGTTTCAACCCTTCGTCGCAATGCGGCATTGACCCGGATCAAATTGTTGAGGCCGTTTGCGGATTCCCGGAAAACTGGGCGTTTTTGCGCCGGATCAATGTTTGCAGTCGCAACATGGGTGCATTGGCAGCCCGACGTCGCAAAAACCCTGGGCCGCAGAGGGCGGCCGCTGTGACGCAAAATGAGGGAATGAAAATGAAGAAGCTGACGATCGCTGCGGCGCTTGCGGCCGCCACCATGCTGGCCTCGCCCGCTCTGGCCAACGATGAAGGCAAGATCCAGATCAAGGTGCTGGCCACCGGCGTGCTGCCCGACGGCAAGATCGACCAGATCGTGAGCGCGGCTCCGTCGGTCGCCGCCGCTCTGGGCGCGACTCCGGGCACTGTCGCCAACGACAACGTCGTGCCGACCATCGCGGTGGAATACTATGCCGCCCCGAACTTCTCGATCGAAACCATCTGCTGCGTGACCAAGCACAAGGTCACTGGCACCGGTTCGGTCGCCGGCGCTCCGCTGGTCAAGGACGTGCTGATCGTTCCGGCCACGGTCACCCTCAAGTATCACCTGCCGCTCGGCCCGATTAAGCCCTATGTCGGCGTCGGTCCGACCTGGTTCATCATGCTCGATGCCAAGCCCGACACCACTGCCGCTGCCCTGGGCGCGACCGATGTGGATCTGTCGAGCAACGTCGGCGTGGCCGTGCAGGGCGGTGTCGATATCGCCGTGAGCCCGGGCATGGGCCTCTCGCTCGATGCCAAGAAGTACTGGGTGGGCACCACCGCCAAGTTCTACGCCGGGTCGACCAACGTGCTCGAAACCAAGCACAAGCTGGACCCGTGGGTGGTTTCTGGCGGGGTCTACTTCCGCTTCTGACCGGATCGGGCGGCTGCCGCACAGGTGGCCGCCCCATTCCTTCCCGCGCGACATGGCGGGATCCCGGGGAGGGTTCGCTTCCAGCTTCGCAGGCGGACGCGGGCTCTCCCTTTCTTTTTCCGATTGCTTTTAGGGTCTAGCCCGCTTCCGCTTCCAGTGCCTGGCGGTTGACGATCGTCACTTCGCGGCGCGAGGGCAGATCGATGATCCCTTCGGCCTTGAGCCGGGTGAACTGGCGGCTGACCGTCTCGATCGTCAGGCCCAGCACATCGGCCACCTGCTGGCGGGAAAACGGCAGGGCAAAGCGCTTGAGCGGCGTGTCGGGCGCACCGACGCAGCCCGGCTGAACCAGCCGTTCCGACATTTCGAGCAGGAACGAGGCGAGCTTCTCCCCGGCCGACTTGCGCCCCAGCAGCAGCATCCAGCGCCGCGTGCGATCCAGCTCTGCCAGCGTGCGCTGCAACAGCTTGTGCTCCAGCGCCGGATGTTCGCGGGCAAAGGCATCGAAATCCCGGCGCGAGAAGATGCAGACCCGCGATTCGGTCAGTGCGGTAACCCCATGGCCGGAGGTCGATCCGAACGGACGGCCGATGAAATCGCTGGGATAAACCACCCCGACGATCTGTTCGCGCCCGTCCTCGGTCCCGGTGGACAGTTTGAGCACGCCATCGATCACATTGGCGACGAGGACCGAGTCCTCCCCTTCCCACATCAGCGACTCGCCAGGTTCAAGTGTGCGCCTTCGCCCGATGGTGTTGAGGGCTTTCAACTCCTCGTCGTCAAGCGACGAGCAGATCGCTCGGTTGCGTACTACGCAGGTTTCGCAGGCGGACATGGGGCAACCTTGCGCCCCAAGTAACGAAAGTTCAAGTCACAGAATGTCTGCTATCCCCGCCAGGCCGCTGCGCAGCCGGTCTAGCGCCTGGGCCTTGAGCTGATGCACTCGCGGGACGGAAACCTGAAGTGTTTCAGCTATTTCCGACAGGTTGAGTTCCTCCACGAAGTAAAGCTGGACCACCAGCTGCAGCCGTTCGGGCAGGTCTGAAATTGCGACGAGCAGAGCCTCGCGCAGTTCGGCATCGGCCAGCATGGCAAAGGCATCCGGGCCCTGATCGGCAAAAGCCGAGTCGTTGTCGGAGTAGGTTTCATCCAGCGACTCGAAGCTGAGCGGCCGCGCGGCTTCACGCACAGCGGCCAGATCGGCCTCACTCTGCCCCAATGCGGCGGCCAGTTCTGCCTGGCTGGGCTCCCGCCCCAGCTCGCTGCGCAGCCGCAGCTCCGCATCGCCCAGCAGGCGGCGTCGCTCGGCCCCGCCGCGCGATCCCGGCACGGCGCGGCGGACCAGATCGACCATCGCCCCGCGCACCCTGAGCTTGGCATAGGCGGCAAAGCCGTCCTCGCCCGGCCCGGCGTGGCGCTGGGCCGCTTCGGTCAGGGCGACCATCCCGGCCTGCATCAGGTCTTCCAGTTCGATCCCCTGCCGGCCGCTGCCGTGGACATGCCAGGCCAGCCGCCGGACCATCGGCACGAAGCGGCGGATCCGCTCGGCGTGGTCACCGCGATAGGCTTGCTTCAGGCTCCTGTGATCGTGGATCATGCAACGGCTCTTTCGGTTTGATCGCTGATTTGGGTGGGCGGCGGGGGCACGGACGCGCCGATCACCGAGACGACCTCGATCGGCTGGGCGGCGGGCAGTTCGGCAATCGAGATGACCAGCACCGAGGGCGCCCGCAGTCGCAGCAGCGCGGCCAGCGCCCGGCGCGCACGCGGCTGGACGACCAGGGCCAGCGGCGATGCGCCAACCCCGCGTTCAGCCACCAGCGCCGCAATGTGTTCGCCGATGCTGCGGGCCAGGTCCGGCTCGATCACGGGCTGGCCGGTCAGGGGATCGGTCAGGCCCTGAACGATGGCACTTTCCAACTGGGCATCGAGGGTGAGCACCGGCAGCCGTTCATGCGGCGCGCAGATCCGTCCGACGATCAGGCCGCCCAGTTCCGCCCGGACCAGCTCGATCAGCCGTTCGTGCTCGTGGCTCTGCTGCACGGCGAGCGCGAGGGCCGAAAGGATCGGCAGTGGATGGCCGATCGGCAGGCCGTCCTCCAGCAGGGTGCGGAACAGCCGGGTCAGCGCGGCCAGGCCAAGCGGCTGCGGATAGAGCGTTTCGACCAGGCCCGCCGAATGATCCTTCACCGCATCGAGGATCGCTTTCATCTCGTCCGGGCCGAACAGCGCCTGGGGGCGCTCGGCCAGCAACTGGTTGAGCTGGGTTGCCACCACGGTGCTGGCATCGACTGTCAGGTAGCCTTCGGCGATGGCCAGATCGCGCTGGGCCGGATCGACCCACAGCGCCGGACAGCCGAAGCTGGGATCGAGCGTCTGCTCGCCGGCCAGCCGCGCGCCCTCGCGCACATCCCCGGCATCGATCGCCAGCACCTTGTCGGCGCGCAGGTTGCCCCCGCCGATCGGCACCCCGCCGAGCAGGATCCGGTAATCGTTGGGGGCCAGGTCCAGGCTGTCGCGCACCCTGAGTTGCGGCACAATGAAGCCGAAGGCCTGGGAGAGCTGCTTGCGCACGCCGGTCAGCCGCGCAACCAGCGGCGAACCACGCCGGTCATCGACCAGGTGGACCAGGCCATAGCCGAGCTCGACCGTGACCAGGGTGTGATCGGAAACGTCTTCCAGCACGATCCGGCCGGGATCGGGTGGCGGGGCGGCTTGCGGCGCGGGCGCGGGCCGCGCGGCGCGCTTGCCCAGGGCATGCCACAACCACCCGGCCAGTGCGGCGGCGGGCAGGAAGATCGACTGCGGCATGGCCGGGATCATGCCGATCGCGCCGAGGATCACCGCCACCGGCAGCCAGGTGCCGGGACTGGCCAGCTGGCCGCCGATCTGCCCGGCCAGGTCCTGCCCGGTGCCGTCGCGATCGTCGGCCACGCGGGTGACGATGACCGCAGCGGCAATCGACAGCAGCAGCGCGGGGACCTGCGCGACCAGCGCGTCGCCGACCGCCAGGGTGATATAGACTTCGGCCGATTCCCCCGCCGAGAGCCCGTGGCTGACCATGCCGAGCACAAAGCCGGCGATGATGTTGACCGCCAGGATCAGCAGCGCGGCAATGGCATCGCCTTTGACGAACTTGCTGGCGCCGTCCATCGAGCCATAGAAATCGGCTTCGGTCGCCACTTCGCGGCGGCGGGCCTTGGCTTCATCGGCAGTGAGCAGGCCGGCGGCAAGATCGGCATCGATCGCCATCTGCTTGCCGGGCAGGGCATCAAGGGTGAAGCGCGCCGAAACTTCGGAGACACGGCCCGCGCCCTTGGTGATGACCACCATGTTGATGATCATCAGGATCATGAACACGAACAGCCCGACCGCGAAATTGCCGCCGACAAGGAACGCGCCGAACGCCTCGATCACGTGGCCCGCGGCCGCTCCGCCCTCGTGCCCGTTGACCAGCACGACGCGGGTCGAAGCAACGTTGAGCGCGAGACGCAGCAGCGTCGCGAACAGCAGCACGCTGGGGAACGAACTGAAATCCAGCGGCTTTTGCGCATTCATCGCCGCCATCAGGATCGCCACCGACAGCGCGATGTTGAGCACGAAGAACACGTCGAGCAGCAGCGCCGGGGTCGGTACCACCATCAGCCCGATCAGGGTCAGGATCCCGGCCGGCAGGGCAAAGGCCGCCGGATTGGCCCGTTTCAGCAGCGCCATCACAGCCCGAACGCCTTGAGCTTGCCATAGGCCTGGCGGACATGGGCCGGGGTGCCTGGCTGGTTGGCGCCGAAGGTGGCGGCCAGCGTTTCAGCCATCGACGGGCGCGGCGGCGCTGTGGCCGGAGCGGCTGCGGGAGAAGACGCTGGAGCCGCGCCGCCAAAGGTGCCGAAGCCGAACCCGGCATCAAAATCCGCCCGGGGGGCAAGCGGATCGGCCGCATCGCCCATCGCCCGCGCCATCTTGCCGCGCAGCAGGCCCATCACTTCGCCCAGCGAGCGCGGCGCGCCGCCGGGGCCATAGAAGATCGCCTTGTTGGCCGCTGCCGCATCGGGAAACAGCGCGGCGGCGCTTTGCCCCGGATCGGCGGCCAGCGCGGTCAGGAACCGCCCGGCCCCGCCTGCGCCGAGGAAATGGGCAAGGTAGAGTTCGGCGGCGTCAGGCTCGCGCCCCAGCACGCCGACCAGCGCGTCGCGGTTGTCCCCGGCCAGCTCGCCCGCCATCAGCGCGGCAAGCTGCGGATCGAACCGCATCGCCAGGATCGTCTGGCGCATCGCCGGATCGCGGACCCGGCCGTTCTCGATCGCATCGGCGGCCCAGCCATAGCCATGGGCCGCGCCGTGCCGGTCAAGCGTGTTCAGCCAGGTGGCATTGGTGAACTGGTACAGCCCCGCCGCACTGGACGTGCCGGCGCGGGCCTGCGGATTGAGGCCGGATTCGACCCGCGCCTGCCCCAGCAGATAGGCAAAGTCGATCCCCGTCGCCTGCGATGCGCGGGCAATCGCTCCGCGCACATCCTGGCGGCCGGGGGGCGTGGTGGCAGAGATGGGTACTGGATCGCTCAAGCCTGGCTCCCGCTGCGGTTGGCAGTCGGGAGCGGTTCAGCAAGGGGCGTGCCAATTTCGGCGAGGCGCGTGCCGGATCAGGCGCGCACCCCCAGGTGGCCATAAGGTGCGGCGGCCGGGCGATAGACCGCCGCAGCCCCGGTCAGGGCATCCAGCCGGGCCGAGACATTGGCGGCGATCAGGTTGCGAACCTGGCGGTTTACCTCGTTCAGGCGCCGTGCCGCGTCGAGCAGGCCGCGGCATTCCTCGTCGAGCGCAAAGCCGTCGGCAAATGGCCCGCAGGCATCGAGCGTGCCGCACAGCGCGATCTTCTCGTTCGCGCAGCCCATGATCGCATCCAGATCCAGCCCGGCAAGCGCCTGCCGCTCGGCCTGCAGGACGGCAATCATCTGCCGCAGGTTGTCACGCATCTGGGGGCTGTCGCTCATTTACCGGTCCTCAGCAGCAGTCCGGCCGCAATGATCGCGTCGGCGACCTTGGCGGGGACGATCGGATAGGTGCCCTGTTCGATCGCCTTGCGGATCTCGGCCACCCGGTCGGCATCGACCGGCGGCTGGCCGGGATCGAGCTCGCGGCTGCGGACCACGGCGGAATGGGCATCGGCCACGGCGGCGGCGCGATCGCTGCCCGGCTGGGCCGAATTGCCCTTGCGGGGATCGACCGCCTGGGCGGCGCGTGTGGGTTGCAGGCCCTTGGGGCCGAATTCGATGGAAGGCATGGTGCCTCTCCCGGGTTGGACTTCATCACCCAGAACGGCACCCGCCGCCCGGATTTAAGGGGCGGCGGCAAACCCGTGCCGGATCACGGCAGATCGATGCCGACAAGGCCGGGTCGCAGCACCCGCGCGCGCAGCACCGGGGCCTTGGGGTTCACGCCGCGGACCTTGATCCACTCGCCTTCTCCGCCCGCTTCCAGCGCTTCGCCGGGCTGGGACACGGCAAAGCCCTCGCCGCTGACCGTGATCGTCACCGCATCGCCGCGCGCCACCAATGGTGCGGCGGCGGATTGGGCCACGCCCGCCAGCGGCACATAGAGCCGCCAGCCGCCCGCCACCGGGCAGGACACTTCCACCGTATCGCGGCGCGGGCCGTACCAGCCGAGCGCCAGCGGCGCGCGGCACGGGGCGAGGCGCAGCCGCCGGTCAAC
>JAFLDB010000020.1 GCA_017302615.1 Sphingomonadales bacterium | reverse complement strand
CTCGCCAAGGACTTCGAGCAGACCATCGCATCGGCAACGGCATGGCTGTTCATAGCCTCGATCCAGCTCTTCGCACGCCGCATCGCAAGGCTATGAAATCACAATGGATAATTTTGAATCAGACTCTGAGGAATCCATATCTGCCCTGGTGGAAGATAAGTATGTCATCGATAAAATTGAACGAGTTTTATGGTTCGATGAATCTGAATGGCAGCATGACAAATCAATATTGGATATGGTGAAGACTGCTCGGCAAACGAAATCAGTTTGTTATTCGGAATTCAGATCTTGGTAGATGGAATTCATGTCCCCGAAATTCGAATTACGGTGACGAATTGCAGTGATAGTTTGCTTAACCCCTAAACTTGCCTGATCCGGCCACATGGCAATTGCTGGCTGCGATTGTCCGCACCGTTTCCGCCCCGTCGAAAGGGTACACGGAATACCGTGTCCCCTTCCCACTGACGGCGTGGAGGCCCAGAGGCTGGCATCCCCGGCTCACACCGGGGATGCCCAACCCAGAACCTAGATTTCCGAGCGAATGATCGCAGCGGTCCGTTCGATCGATTCATAGCTGTTCAGGCTATGGCTCCCGCCACTCAGGTGCGGAATGATGGCGATCGGTACGGTTCCGCTGGTGTTGATGAGAACCCGCTTGGTGTGTCCGTTGACCGCGAACTGGAACTCCTTCGCCGGTTCGCCTGCTCCAACGATCTCCTGAAAATCATCGAGATGGGTGATCCCGCTGCCGATCACCAGGCGCGGACGGCACCGTTCGATCCATGCCTTGAGGATCGGGAAGCGCACCGCACGGACCCAGGACTTGTATTCTTCCTTGGTCCCGAACCCGGTGGTCCGGCTTGCGTGTTCATCCCATGCAGCAACGCTGTTGAACGGCACCGGGAACAGGTTGCCCTTGAGATACCCTTTTGAGCCAAGCGCAAAGGGCTGCTTGCGCATCGCGAAATCGCGATAGTCCCGCGCCGGATGGCCCTCGATCGGGGCCAGCAGTTTGAAGGCATTGCGATTGAAGGCCCATGTCAGTTGCCGCTCGATCGCATAGGTTTCAAGCTGTTCAGTAGCTTCCGGATCTGCCGCTGCATCGGCCTGCTGATCGGCAAAGCTCCAGCCCGGTTCGATCCCGAGCAGCCAGACCGACGGGGCCATGACTGAACCCGGATCGCCGCCATCGCAGGTCGAGAGAAATCCGCTGGCGTCTTCGATTGCCAGACGGAACTGCGTGGCGGCATGGTCTTGCATGACTTCCCTCCTGTTGGATCGAATGAACGGATTCAAGGCGAGGATACGGCCCGGCGCGTTGACGGACTGTCCGGCCCATTTCCGGCCGCAAAGCCTACATCTGTTGAACGGCTTGTGAAAGTAGCGGACCGGGCAGCCGACATGGTCACAGCTGACCACCCCGCAATAGCGGCAGGTCTTCATGGCGGTTACGCATTGCCCGCCCTTTCGGGCCACCGGGCAGTAGATTTTTCTGGTCATGGTTTTCCTTCCTTCAAGAGTGGAAAACCCACAGGCTTTAGGGTCGTTCTAGGTCCGGATTTTTTTCAACTATTTTACAAAACGCTGAAAGATAAGAAAAATATCTGACTGAAACGGCCCTGAAAATGGCGATTCCGGGCTGTTCGGGCCAATCGTCCTTCAACCAGACACCCCCCGTTCCCATCCCGCCGCATCTCCCCTAGAACCCGCTGCATGGACCACACCGGCACATCCCTGATCCTTGCCGCCGTCGGCGCGGCGCTGGCGATGACCTTGATTGTCGCGGTGCGTTATGTCCTCACCAGCGGGCTGTTTGCCTGGCTGACCGAGCGGCGGATGCCGGGGCTGCATCGGCGGCTTTCGCCGCAGGTGCGGCGGGAGATCGGGTGGTCGCTGGCCTCCTCGGCCATCTATGGCGTGCCGGCGGGGGTGCTGGCCTGGGGCTGGAAGGAACGCGGCTGGACCCGGATCTACAGCGATGTGGCCGACTATCCGCTGTGGTGGCTGCCGCTGTCGTTTTTCCTGTGCCTGCTGCTGCACGATACCTGGTTCTACTGGACCCACCGGCTGATGCACCGCCCGGCCTGGTTCCGGGCGATGCACGCGGTCCACCATGACAGCCGCCCGCCCACGGCCTGGGCGGCGATGAGCTTTCACCCGCTGGAAGCGATCACCGGGGCGGTGGTGGTGCCGGTGCTGGTCATGGTGTTGCCGCTGCACATCGGCGTGGTCGGCCTGCTGCTGGCGGTGATGACCTTGATGGGGGTGACCAACCACATGGGCTGGGAACTGTTTCCGCGCTGGCTGGTCCACGGCCCCGCCGGGCGCTGGCTGATCACTGCATCGCACCACCAGCTGCACCACGATCGCTACCGCACCAATTATGGGCTCTACTTCCGCCTGTGGGACCGGCTGTGCGGCACCGATGGCGGGCTGGGGCGGTTTGACGGGAAGGCGGCGGGCCTGCCCTGACAGCCCCTTGCCGCTCGCCGCCAAGCTGCTACCCCGGATTTCAGGACAGAAACCCTTGGAGAGCGCCGGTGCGGATGAAGTTCGAACGCATTCCCTATATGGTGGTGTTTGACGAGGTCAGCGCCTTCAAGGACACCTATGGCGGGGCGATCGGCAAGGTTGCGGTAGAGGCGATGCACCTGAAGCCGGAGGTCCCTTCGGACACGGTGGTGGTGTTTTCCCACCCGATCGGCGGCGGGGCGTGGCTGCCGCTGGTGTCGATGCTGGCGCGGATGGGCGTCCACACGATCTATGCCAACACCCGCTATCGCGGCAACGATACGGCGCTGATCATGGAGCGCGCGACGATGGATTTCGCCGCGGTGATCCGCGATGCGAAGGAACGGCTGGGCTATCGCAAGGTCTACCTGGGCGGCTGGTCGGGCGGGGGCGCGCAAAGCCTGTTCTATCAGGCCGAAGCGCAGGACCCGCGCGTGACGCACACCCCGGCGGGCGATCCATACGATCTGGTCGCTGCAAAATTCATTCCGGCGGACGGCGTGCTGCTGCTGGCGGCGCACCTCTCCCGCAACCTGACGCTGACCGAATGGATGGATGCCTCGATCGAGGATGAATGCCGCCCGTTCGAGCGCAATCCGCAGTGGAACATCTTTGCCCCCGATGGCCCGAAGCCGCCGTTCTCGGCCGATTTCGTGGCCGAATACCGCGCCCGCCAGATCGCCCGCAACCGCCGCATCACCGCCTGGGTGAAGGACCAGCTGGCGGACCTCAAGGCGCAGGGGCTGGACAACCACGAACGCTGCTTCACCGTGCAGGGGACCATGGCCGATCCGCGCTGGGTCGATCCCGCGGTCGATCCCAATCAGCGCAAGCCGAACTGGTGCATGCTGGGCGATCCCTTCGTGGTCAACGACGGGCCGGTGGGCCTCGCCCGGTTCACCACGCTGCGGTCTTGGCTGTCGCAGTGGTCCTACGATGACAGCAACGCCGACGGCCTGAAATGCGCCGCGCGGATTTCCACCCCGATGCTGGTGATCGAGAACGGCGCCGACGATGCCTGCACCCCCAGCCACGCCGCCCGGCTGATGGCGGCGGCGACGCGCTGCCAGATCGATCATCACGTGATCGACGGGGCCAATCACTATTACTTCGGCCAGCCTGCCCAAGCCCAGCAGGCCGCCGAAACGGTGCGCGACTGGATCGCGGGGCAGGGATGAGCCGCAGCATCGAATTCGTCGAAGTCGGCCCGCGCGACGGGTTGCAGAACGAGGCGGTCATCGTGGGAACCGCTGACAAGGTCGCGCTGATCCGCCGCGCGATTGCGGCGGGCGCGCGGCGGATCGAGGTGGCGAGTTTCGTCAATCCGAAGAAAGTGCCGCAGATGGCCGATGCCGAAGCGGTGGTGGAGCAGCTGGGCCGGGTGGACGGGGTGACCCGGATCGGGCTGGTGCTGAACGAGCGCGGGGCGGAGCGGGCGCTGGCGACGGGCCTCGATCAGCTGGGCGCGGTGGCGGTCGCCTCGGACGAGTTCGGCGCGCGCAACCAGGGGCAGACTTCGGCGGAATCGGTGGCGGTCGCGGCTCGGATTATCGCCATGGCGCAGGCGGCGGGGATCACGGCGCAGGTGACCATTGCCACGGCCTTCGGCTGCCCCTTCACCGGCGCGGTCGATCCGGCCCGGGTGGTCGCCATGGCGCGCGAACTGGCCGCCGCCGGCCCGGTCGAGATCGCGCTGGCCGACACCATCGGCGTGGCGGTTCCGGCCGAGGTTTCGGCTCTGGTCGGCGCGGTGCGGCAAGCGGTGGCTCCGCTGCCGGTGCGGGTCCACTTTCACAACACCCGCGGCACCGGCATCGCCAACGTCTGGGCCGCGGTGGAGGCCGGGGCGGGGGTGGTCGATGGATCGATCGGCGGGCTGGGCGGCTGTCCCTTCGCCCCCGGCGCGGCCGGCAACGTGGCGAGCGAGGATGTGGCCTGGATGCTGGAGCGCTCGGGCGTGGCGACCGGGCTGGATCTGGCCCGGCTGGTCGATACCGCGCGCTGGCTGGGCGGGGCAATGGGCAAGGAGATGCCGTCGATGCTGGCAAAGGTGGGCGCGCCATGAGCGGGGCGCTGGAAGGGATCCGGGTGGTCGAACTGGGCCAGCTGATCGCCGGGCCGTTCTGCGGCCAACTGCTGGGCGACATGGGCGCCGACGTGATCAAGATCGAACCCCCCGGCGCGGGCGATCCGATGCGGACCTGGGGCAATGGGGAGCACAAGGTGTGGTGGGACGTGATCGGGCGCAACAAGCGTTCGGTCACCGCCAACCTGCGCGTCGCCGAAGGGCAGGACCTCGCCCGCCGCCTGCTGGCCGGGGCCGACATCATGATCGAGAATTTCAAGCCCGGCACGATCGAGAAGTGGGGGCTGGGGCCGGACGATCTCCACGCCATCAACCCCCGGCTGATCGTGGTCAGGATGAGCGGCTATGGCCAGACCGGGCCCTATGCAACCCGCGCCGGATATGGCGGGATCGGCGAGGCAATGGGCGGCTGGCGCGCGATTGTCGGCGATCCGGACCGGCCCCCGGCGCGGATGGGCGTGTCGATCGGCGATACCCTGGCGGCGACCTATGGCTGCATGGGTGCGCTGGCCGCGTTGCAGGCGCGGGAACGCAGCGGCAAGGGCCAGGTGGTCGATTCCGCGCTCTATGAAGCGGTGCTGCAGGTGATGGAAAGCGTGGTGCCGGAATATGCCCTGATGGGGCTGGTGCGGCAGCGCTCCGGATCGATCCTGCCCGGCATTGCCCCCAGCAACGTCTATGCCTGTAAGGACGGCGAATACATGATCGGCGGCAACGGCGACACGATCTTCGCCCGGCTCTGCACCGCGATGGGCCAGCCGGAACTGGCCAGCGACCCGCGCTTTGCCACCCACGTCGCGCGCGGCCAGCGGCAGGCGGAACTGGACGACCTGATCAACCTGTGGACCTCCACAAAGACCATCGACGAGGTCGAGGCGCTGATGATCGAACATTCGGTCCCGGCCGGGCGGGTCTATACCGGGCGGGAAATGCTGGCCGATCCGCACTTTGCGGCGCGGCAGGCCATCGCAACGGTTCCGCACCCGGTCCACGGCGAACTGAAAATGCAGGCACCGATGCCGCGCCTGTCGGATACACCCTCCGCGATCCGCCGCCGCGCCCCGCTCCACCCCGGCGAGCACAACGCCGAGGTCTATGGCGAAATTCTGGGGCTGGGCGCGCAGGAACTGGCTGACCTTGCCGCGCGCGGTGTGATATAGCGGCCAGCGGGGAGAGGGGTCAGGAGATGCCGATGGACTGGCACGACGTGATGGCGCTGGCCCGGGGCGCGGACAATCCGCCGCCCCGCCGCGTGGAAAAAACCGAAGAGGAATGGCGCGCGCAGCTGACGCCGGACCAGTACCAGGTAACCCGCCTGGCCGGGACCGAGCGGCCGTTCTCCAGCGGCATGTGCAGCCTGTTCCAGCCCGGGCTCTATGCCTGCGCCTGCTGCGGGACCGAACTGTTCGACAGCACGACCAAGTTCGAAAGCGGCACCGGCTGGCCCAGCTTTGGCGCGCCGGTGACCGACGGCGTGGTCGGCTATCACATGGACCAGAGCCACGGGATGATCCGGGTCGAAGTGACCTGCAACGTCTGCGATGCGCACCTGGGCCACGTCTTTCCCGATGGCCCGCCGCCGACGGGGCTGCGCTATTGCATCAACGCGCTTTCGCTGGAGAAGATTCCGGCCTGATGTTCCAGTTCGATCACAGCCTCGCGCGGGAGCTGGAGGGGTTCTACGTGCCCGTTCAGGCCGCGAAGCCGCGCGTGCCGCGCATGGTGGCCTGGAATGCGCCGCTGGCCGAAGCGCTTGGCCTGCCGCAGGCGGACGAGACGCAATGGGCGGCGTGGCTGTCCGGCGCGGAGGAAGTGCCGGGATCGCAGCCGATCGCGCTCACCTATGCGGGCCACCAGTTCGGCCATTTCAACCCGCAGCTGGGCGATGGCCGGGCGCTGCTGCTGGGCGAAGTGATCGCGCCGGGCGGCGCGCGGTTCGATCTGCAGTTCAAGGGCTCCGGCCCCACGCCGTTCTCGCGCCAGGGTGACGGCAAGAGCGCGCTCGGCCCGGCGCTGCGCGAATACCTGATGTCCGAAGCCATGGCCGCACTGGGCGTGCCGACCACCCGCAGCCTGGCCGTGGTGGCCACCGGCGAAGGCGTGTGGCGCGATACCCCGCACCCCGCCGGCGTGCTGACCCGCGTCGCCGCCAGCCACTTGCGCGTCGGCAGCTTCGAATGGGCCGCCGCGCACAAGGGCCGTCAAGCGGTGGAGCGGTTGGCCGACTATGCTCTGGCCCGCCATTTCCCGGACCGGATGGAAGCGCGCAACCGGCCGCTGGCGCTGCTCGAAGCTGTGACCGAGGCGCAGGCCGCGCTGGTCGCGCAGTGGCTGTCGATCGGTTTCGTCCACGGGGTGATGAACACCGACAACGTGACCATTTCGGGCGAGACGATCGACTATGGCCCCTGCGCCTTCCTCGATGCCTATGCCCACGATCAGGTGTTCAGTTCGATCGATCGCGGCGGGCGCTATGCCTATGGCAATCAGCCGGTGGTGTGCCGCTGGAACCTCTACCAGCTCGCCTCGGCGCTGATCGAGGCGATCGTCGCGGTGGATGAGGGCGACAACGAGGCGGCACGGCAATTGCTGGATGGCTTCGGCACGCGGTTCGAAGGGCACTGGATCGCGGCGATGCGGCGCAAGCTGGGCCTGACCCGCACCGATGACGGCGACGTGGCGCTGGCCCAGGCGCTGTTCCAGGCGCTGGAAGGGCAGGGGGCGGATTTCACCCGGCTGTTCCGCGCGCTGGCGGCTTCGCTGAGCGAGGGATACGGAGCCGTTGCGGCGGAAGTGACCGATCCCGCCGCCTTGCAGCACTGGTGGGATCAGTGGCAGGCGCGGCTGGCGAGCGAACCGCTGGATCCGGACGAGCGCGCCGCGCGGATGAACGCGGTCAACCCGCTCTACATCGCCCGCAACCACCTGACCGACGCTGCTCTGGCCGAGGCGGAAGCGGGCAACATGGCCCCGTTCGAGGAACTGCTGGCACTGGTGCGCCAGCCCTTTACCCGCCGCGCCGGGATGGAGCGCTACGAACACGGCGCACCCGATGGCGCGCCTGCCCACGTCACCTATTGCGGCACCTGAAGCCGCTTCATCGCCGCGGCAAACTGGGCGTCCAGCCCGGGATTGTCGCCGATGAACTCGCTCACGCCCTTGGTCTTGGGCGGGTAGAGCACCGGGTTGCCGCGATAGTCGGGCGGGAGCAGCCGCCGCGCCGCCTCGTTCGGAGTGGGAAACCAGATGTGCCCGGCAATCGCTGCCCCGGCGCTGGCATCCAGCAGGTAATCGATCAGCATGTGGGCATTGCCGGGGCGGTCGGCGCCTTTGGGAATGCACAGGCAATCGCACGACAGCAGCGCGCCTTCCACCGGCACGGCAAAGGCGATGTCGGGATCTTCCAGCGCCACTTGCACCAGATCGCCGTTCCACAGCACGGCCAGATCGGCCTCGCCGCGCAGGAGCAGGTCCTGCCCGCCATCGTTGTGCAGTCTGGCGGTGCGCGGCAGGGCGGCGGCGAGCAGTGCCTCGGCCTGTTTCAGCCGGGCCGGATCGAACAGGTTGGCGGAATGGCCCAGCGCCTTGGCCGCCAGGCGAAACAGCACCGCCGGATCGGCCGGCAGGGCAACCCGCCCGAACCGTTCCGGCGCGCCCAGCAGGTCCTTCCAGCCTGCTGGCGGGCGCGGCACTTTCGATTTGCGATAGCCGATTCCCATGGCCAGCCAGGTATAGGGCACCGAATGGGCATTGCCGGGATCATAGGGCAGGTTGGCGAAGGGTGCTTCCAGATTGGCCAGGTTGGGCAGGCGGCGGTGGCTGATCGGGGCGAGCAGCTCCTCGCGCACCATCCGCTCCACCCAGTGGCTGGAGGGGACGACCAGATCGAAGCCGTGGCCCCCGGCTTTCAGCTTCGCATGGAGCTCTTCATTGCTGGCAAAGGTGGTGGCGGTCACCTTGATCCCGGTGGCGCGGTAAAAATCGTTGAGCGTGGTTTCGCCCAGGTAATCGCGCCAGATCGCCAGCGACAGTTCCTGCCCTTCGCCAAGGCAGGCGGACAGCAGGGGCGCGCCCAGCCCGGCCAGCGCCAAGCCGCCCAGCGCCGTGCGCCGCGTGATGTCCAGCCCCCGAGCCATGACGCCTGTTAATCAAGCCGATGCGCCAAGGGAAGCGCGTGATTGCCGTAGACCCAAGTGTTTGCCATGATTGGGCAATGGAACTGAACGATCCGGGCGATTACGATCCCGATCCGCCGCCGCGGACCAAGGCGGGCGTGATCGTGCTGGTCGCATTGCTGCACGTGGTGGTGGTGCTCGGCCTGATCCGCGCCTTCGCCCCGGATTTCACCGCGCAGGTGACCGAGAAGGTCCTCTCAACCTTCACCGTCACCATAACCGCCCCGCCGCAGCCGCCACCCCCGGCCGAGCAGCCCAGGGAGGCCGGCAACGAAGGCGCGGCCGGCAAGCAGGCCGTGCCCAAGGCTGCCGCCGCGCCCGAACCGAAGATCCCGATTGCCAAGACCCCTGCGCCCAAGGCAAGCTCCAGCGGCAGCGCCGATACCTCCGGTGCGACCAGCGCGGGCAGCGGCACCGGCGCGGGCGGACAGGGCAGCGGCCCCGGCGCGGGTGGCAGCGGATCGGGCCAGGGCGGCGGCGCGGCGACCAAGGCGGTGCACATTTCCGGCCAGATCAACAACGCCAAGGACTTCCCGATCCCTCCCGGCGGGCGCGAGGCGCGGATCGGCAAGTCGGTGATCCTGGCGCTGACCGTCGCCCCCAGCGGCCGGGCCACCGGGTGCCGGATCTACAAGTCCAGCGGCTTTCCCGAAACCGACGCGACGGCCTGCGTGCTGGCGATGGAGCGCCTGCGTTTCAAACCCGCCACCAACGCGGCGGGCGATCCGGTGACGTCCACGTTCTACTGGCAGCAGAAGTTCTTTTTCTGAGGGCGCACCCTAAGGCTGCTGCGTCACCCGGATCATGCTGGTGTCATAGCCCAGCGCCCCGGCGCGGGCGATTAGGGCGTCGACCCGGGCCTTGCCCGGCGCGGCCTCGCGGCTGAGGATCCACAGGTAGCGGCCCGAAGGCTCGCCGACGATCGCCCAGGAATAGTCGTCGGCCCGGTCCAGCACCCAGTAATCGCCATAGAACGGGCCGAAGAAGCTGACCTTCAGCTTGGCGTTGGTCTGCGTGTCGACGATCTTGGCCTTGCCTGCGGCGTCACTCACCTTGCCATCGGGCTTGCGGCAGCGGTTGAGGACCGAGATCTTGCCGTCACCCCGCAGGGCATAGTCGGCCGTGACCCCTTCACAGTCCTTCTGGAAGCCTTGCTCATAGCGGGCCAGTTCGTACCAGCGGCCAAGGTAGCGGCTCAGTTCCACGCTTTTGGCCGGTTCCGGCACAGCGCGGTTGCCGACCGGGTGCTTGGAAAAGACCGTGGCGCAACCCGGCAGGGCAAGTGCGGCAAGGATCAGGGCGGGGAGGGCAAGCTTGCGGTTCATGGCGCGTCCTGTGGGCGTTTCCTGCTGAACATAGGATTGCGCGGCGCTTTGCACAGGGCGCCTGCCCGTTTAGACAGGGGGCATGATCGCCCAGACCATCCAGCTTGCCCTTGCCCCCGTCTTCGTCCTGGTGGCGATCGGCAACATCCTCAACCTGCTGTCATCGCGGCTGGGCCGGGTGGTTGACCGGGCGCGGCACCTGCAGGAACGCCACACGGCCACCGAAGGGCCGGACCATGACGAAGTGGTCGCCGAAATCCGCATGATCGACCAGCGGATCAAGCTGATCACCCGCGCGATCCGTGTGATGGTGACCTGCGGCCTGGTGATCGGCGCGACCGTGGCGGTGCTGTTCCTGGAAGAACTGATCGGCTTCAGCCTGCAACGCGTCGCCGCCGCGCTGTTCCTGCTGGCGGTGGGCCTGCTGATGTGGGCGCTGGTGCTGTTCCTGCGCGAAACCCAGGTTGCCGCCCAGCAGCTCCGCATCCCGCGGATCTATCTGGAGCTTTAGGCCAGCAGCTTCTGGGCCTTTTGCTCCACCACGCCGCGGACCATCGGCTCCAGGAAGGCCAGCGCGCCGGGCAGGGCGAAGTCGAACACCAGTTCGGTCTCGGTCACGTCGATCGTGCCGGACACGCTCTGGCCCATGGCCTTGACGGCCAGGGCCATGCGGTCTTCCAGCGGCCAGGTGATGTCCACCTGCGCGCCGCCGGGGAACAGGCCGGCCAGCTCGTCACTGCGGGCGTGCATGCGGCGGCGCACTTCATCGCGGCCGAGGGTATGGGGAACGGCGAGGCGCATCAGGCCTTGCCTCCGGCCTCGTCGATTGCGTCGCCGTACTTGTAATCGAGATAGCGGGTCTTGATCGCCAGATTGTCGATCGCGCCGCTGGCAAGCTGGCGGGTCACGCTGTCGATCTCGGTGCTGATTTTGCCGAGGCTGTCGAGCAGGTGCTGGTCCGGGCTGCGGCCGGCCTGTTCCTCGCCGCGCAGGTGGCGCGGGATCGAGGTGTAGGTCGAGACCAGCTCCGGCAGATGCTCGCCCACCAGCTTGCGCACTTCGCGCGCCGCCGGGGTGCGCTCGTCCAGCCCGTCAAGCTGGGTGGCGAGCGCATCGAGTTGCAGGCCAATGGTATCGACCAGCTGCACCGCCGGGGCGGGCAGGGCCGGGCGCTGCTGTTCCAGCCACAGCTCGGTCCGCCCGACCAGCGATTTGACATCGCTGCCGCGCAGCACCTCGCGGCTGGGCATTTCCAGCTTGGGCACGAAAGCAAAGAACAGCACGGCGGCCACCACGGCGGCAAAGGCCAGCATCACTCCGGCAAAGCCGATCCCGTCCAGCACCAGCCCGGCGGCGACCACTGCCGCCACGATGCCCAGCACCGTGACGGCAAAGCCGCGCGCCTTCTTCAGCGCGTGCTGGCGTTTCAGCGCGGCCGAGCGGCGCCCGATCGAAACCGTGCGCCGCCCGCCCGCGCGCTGCTGGGCGAGCGACTGGCGCGCGCTGCGCAGGATCGCGTCCGACTGGTGCGCTTCTCCCGCCAAGTCAGCCCTCCAGGGTCAGCAGGCTGGGCGCTTCGCCGGCGACCTGGGCCTGATTGGCCCCTTCGGCCCGGGCGATGTAGCCCTTGGACTTTTCCACCTCGGCCGAGAGGGTGGTGACGGTCTGCTTCATCGAATCGAGCGCTTTCAGCTTGAACGTGTCGATGTTGTCCATCGTGTCGTAGATGTTCTGGAAAGCGCGCTGCAGCGTTTCCAGCGGGATCGTGCTGCTGGCGGCCTGTTCGTGGATCCGTCCGGTCTGTTCGCGCAGCAAGGTGCCGGTGGAATCGATGATCCCCGCCGTGGTGGCGTTGAGCGCGGTGACCTGTTCCAGCACCAGCCGCTGGTTGGCCATGGCCTGGGCGACGGTCACGGCAGTGCGCAGCGCGGCAACCGTGGTGGTGCTGGCGCGGTCCACGCCCTTGACCAGTTCGACGTTGTTCTTCTTGACCAGATCGAGCGCCAGATAGCCCTGCACCGATACCGCCATCTGCGTCAGCAGGTCCTGCGTGCGCTGGCGGACATAGAACAGCGCGGTTTCGCGGATCGCCTTGGCCTTGGCCGGGTCGGTCGCGTCAAGGTCGGCGGCCTTTTCCTCCAGCCGCTCGTCCAGGGTGCGGCTGATGTGGATCATCTGCTCCAGGTTGCCCATGGCTTCCCACAGCTTCTGCCGCTCCACGTCGATCGCGGCATTGTCCATCAGCAGCTCGTCCTTGCCGCTGGAGAGGTGGCCGAGGATCGCCTGGATATGGCCCTGCGCGCTTTCATAGGACTGGAAATAGCGCTTCATCGAATTGCCGAAGGGGATGATGCCCAGGAACTTGCGGCCCTTGGACAGCTTGCCCTGCTTGCCCGGATCGAGCGTTTCGACCGTCTTGCGCAGCTCGGCCAGGTTGGCGCCGACCCCGGCTTCCTTGTCCATCGCCCGGATCGGCCGGTCGAGGAAGCGGTTGCTCATCCCCGCCGCGGCCATGATTTCCTTGCGGCCCATGTTGGTGATGGCATCGACCTTCTTGCCGAATTCGGGCGAGTTGGCATCGGATGCGATCAGGTCGGCGATGAAGGCTTCGACCTTCTGGTCCAGCTTGGTCTTGGCCTCGTCCGCCACGGGGACCAGTCCCACGGCCTTTTCGGCGGGGACCACCGGCACCGGATCGGGCGGGGTCAGGGTCAGCGTCGGGGCTTCGGTTGCGGTCGGCGTGGTGGCCATGGCAGTGTTTTCCGTGTCCTTGCAAAAGGGATGCGGCCAATGTGGGGCCATGCCCGCAGCGTTGCAAGCTGTATTGTCGATGTAAGACAGAGCGCGCTCGACGAGCGTTGTCACCGTGCTGTCGCCAAATCGCAACCGAACTGTCCCGGGATCGTCGCGCAGCCGTCAAACAGCGAGC
The DNA here is from genome assembly GCA_017302615.1 of Sphingomonadales bacterium. Taxonomy (GTDB): domain Bacteria; phylum Pseudomonadota; class Alphaproteobacteria; order Sphingomonadales; family Sphingomonadaceae; genus Novosphingobium. Next base: position 23,333 of record JAFLDB010000020.1, on the reverse strand, counting down.
CTATCGGCGGCGCAACTTCAACCGTTGCGAGACCATTCCATGACCGCGATTCGCTCCGCCCGCCAAGCCCGTGCCCCGCGCATTTCCGCCGCCCTGCTGGCTGGAACCAGCCTGATCTGGGGCCTGCCCGCCCTGGCCGAAGAGGCTGCCGCCGAAGCTGACGACAGCCAGACCATCGTTGTCACCGGCCAGCGCCCGATCGCCGAATCCGAAGCCGCCGCGCTGGAAACCCAGCGCAAGTCGGATTCGCTGGTGACGGTTGCCGCAGCGGACTCGGTCGGCCGCCTGCCGGACCAGAACATCGCCCAGGCCACCGGCCGCCTGCCCGGCGTCGCGGTAGAGCGCGACCAGGGCCAGGCCCGCTACATCAGCCTGCGCGGCGCGCCCAATTACTGGACCACCCTGTCGTTCGACGGGATCAACGTGGTCAGCCCCGAAGGCCGCGATGCGCGGTTCGATTCGATCCCCTCGGCGATTGCCGGCAAGATCGTGGTGTCCAAGGCCGTGACCCCGGAAATGCCGGGCGAGACGGTTTCGGGCAATGTCAACGTGATCACCCGCTCGGCCTTCGATTACAAGGGCCTGCATCTCGCCGGGAAGGCCGGCTACGGTTACGCCGAACTGGGCGACCGCGACGAGTATGAAGCCTCGCTGGTCGTCTCCAACCGCTTCGCCGCCGGCGATGGCGAAGTCGGCGTGCTGCTGTCGGGCAGCTACTACGAACGCAACATGGTGACCGACAATTTCGAGATCGACTGGGAACGGGTCAACCAGGACCAGCGCCCGGACAGCGCCACCCGGTTCTGGGCGCGCGAGACCGAAAACAAGCTCTACCGCCTGAAGCGCAAGAACTGGTCGGTGTCCGGCCGGATCGACTGGAAGCCGGATGCCGACAACACCCTGTCGGTCCGGTCGGTCTACACCATCTTCACCGACGACGAAGCGCGCGACAACTATATCTTCGACATGGATGACCGCCAGGGCGATCTGGTGGCCAACACGGCGGCCTGTTCGACCGCGGTCAACCCGACCCCGACCACCACCGGCTATGCCGATGTCTGCATCGGCAACACCCCGCTGATCGGCACGGTCTACGGCGTCGACATCAACCAGCGTTCCACGCTGCGCGCCTTCCGCCAGTCGATCTTCACCAACACCCTGGCCGGTGAGCACCGCTTCGGTGGCGGCTGGTCGGTGAACTGGCTGGGCAACTACACCGAATCCAAGGATGACCGTTCGGTGGTGGGCGAAGCGCGCTGGGACAGCCCCTCGACCCGCACCCTGCGTCCGACCGTGGCCTACAATTTCACCGATCCGTTCCGCAATACGCCGATGCTGTACACCACGCTGCAGCTGACCAGCCCGACCCGTTATCAGGCCGGAACGGCGGTGACCGATATCGACACTTTCACCAAGCCGCTGTCGTCGCTGCGGGTGCTGGACGCGGTCGATACGACCAAGGCCTATACCGCCAAGCTGGTGATCGCCAAGGAAACCACCTTCATGGGTGGCGAAGCCGAATTCAAGGCCGGGTTCCAGTTCGACCAGCGGACCAAGGTGGCCGATGAAAGCCAGGTCCAGCTGACCAATGCCCAGGCCGGTTCGATCGGCATGCCGACCACTTACACCCCGTTCTCGATCAACCTGCCGTTCCAGGGCGCGATCCCGATGGGTTACACCTTCCGCTATTTCGATACCGCGCAGATGCAGCAGTATTCGGATGCGGCGCGGCAGAACTTCACCTTCACCCCCAACACCGGCAACAATTACGACGTGCGCGAGCAGGTCTATGCCGGCTTCCTGATGGGCACGGTGCGGTGGGACTGGGGCTCGCTGCTGGGCGGGGTGCGGATCGAGCAAGTCAAGAACCGCGGGATCGCCGTGGCCACCGTCGGGGCGACCACCGGGCTGGTGACTGCGGAATCGAGCCAGACGCTGGTCTTCCCCAGCCTGCACTTCAATTACAACCTGGATGACAGCAAGAAGCTGCGCCTGTCGTTCAACAGCGGCGCGGCGCGGGCCGATTACGATCAGCTGCGCCCCAACGTGGTGGTCAACGATACCGCCCTGACGATCAGCGGCGGCAACCCGGCGGTGAAGCCCGAGCGGGCCTATGGCGTCGATGCCTACTTCGAATGGTATGTCCGTCCGCAGGGCTACCTGATGGTCGGGTTCTTCTACAAGAAGGTGGAAGACGTGCTCTATTCGCAGAGCCGCACTTTCGGCTCCGACGCGCTGAACAGCGGTGGCGTGGACCGGTCGGGTTATACTTTCAGCGGGATCACCAACGGCGGCGATGGCCGGGTGTTCGGCTTTGAGGCCGCCGCCCAGCTGCAGCTGGAACCCTGGACCGAAAGCCTGGGCCTGCCCGCCTGGATGGGCGGCTTCGGGGTCAGCGCCAACCTGACGCTGAACGACAGCGAAGTGACCAAACCGGCGATCGGCGCGGTGCCGGACCGCAAGGTCCGCCTGCCGGGCACTTCGGACGTGGTCTACAACGCCGGGGTCTATTACGAGAAGTACGGCCTGACCCTGCGCTTGCAGCATCAGCGCCGGTCGAAGTGGATGGACGGGATTGCCGACGATCTGACCGATGCCGGCGATACCTATTGGGATGCCGATGACGGGCTGGACTTCTCGGCCCGCTATGCCTTCAGCAAGAACTTCGAAATCTACTTCGATGCCTCGAACCTCCTGAACAAGCCGGGCCGCCGCTTCTCCGATCCGGGCAACCTGCTGCGCGCGACCGGGGTCAATGTGCCCGATACGAACATCTACACGATCGAATACGAACGGTTCGGCCGGCGCTACACCGGCGGCGTGCGTGTGACCTTCTGATGATCAAGCGTTCCTCCCTGCTGGCCGCGGCACTGGTTGCCGCGGCCCCTTTCTCGCAAGGGCAGGCGCAGGTCGTGACGGTCGAGGTCAAGGCGAAAGCCGAGACCGTGCCGGTCGGCACCACGGCGGACGATGCCGCGGACGATCCGGCGATCTGGCGCAACCGGCGCGATCCCGCCGCCAGCCTGATCGTGGCGACCGACAAGAAGGCCGGGCTTTACGTCTATGGTCTGGACGGCAAGGTCCGGCACTTCGTGGCCGACGGGCGGCTCAACAATGTCGATCTGGTCGACATGGGCCGGGCCGGGATCATGGTCGTGGCGAGCGATCGCAATGACGAGGCCGCCGCCAGACTGCGGCTCTACCGGTTGGATCCGGTCACGGCGCAGCTGGTGCCGCTGGCCGTGTTCGATGGCGGCGCGGGTGAGTCCTACGGTCTGTGCCTGGTCCGGCGCGGCAGCGGCTTCGACGCCTTTTCGGTGCTGAAGGACGGGCTGGTCGCGCAAGTCCAGGTGCGGCTGGGCAAAGTGCCAAAGGGCACGATCGTGCGCTATCTGAAAGTGCCGACCCAGACCGAGGGCTGCGTGGTCGATCCGCGCAGCGAGACGCTGTACGTGGGTGAGGAAAACGTCGGGATCTGGACTTTCGATGCCCGCGCCCGCGGGCCGGTGCTGGGCAAGCTGGCGGTCAGGGTCGATGGCACGCGGCTGGTGGCCGATGTCGAAGGGCTGGCGCTGGCCCCGCAAGGGCGAAAGGGCGGCTGGCTGGTCGCTTCCAGCCAGGGTGACAATGCCTATGTCCTCTTCCGTCTTCCGGACCTTGCCTATGCCGGCCGCTTCCGCATTGCGGCGGGCCAGTTCGGCAGTGTCGAGGAAACCGACGGGATCGAACTGAAGCTGGGCAGTTTCGGCCCGGATTATCCGGCCGGGCTGTTCGTCGCCCAGGACGGGATGAACGAACCCGCCGCGCAGAACTTCAAGCTGGTATCCTGGGCCGAAGTGCTGGCCAAAATGGGACAATAGCACGAAATTTCGCCTGAAAGGGACTCGACAAGCCGGCGAAACGGTGCGTTACTGACCGATGTGTCAGCAGCGGCGGTTCTCATGGCGCTTACCGGCAGTGTTCTCGATTTCACCTTGCGGATCGATCCGGCTTTGCTGGGCCCCATGCGCGATGAATTGCTGGGCGCAGGGCGGCTGCGGCTCGATCCGGTGCTGGAAGAGGGCGCGGCCGAAGCGCTGCGGGCCGAACTGGAGGCTTCGAACGAATGGGCCTTGTCATGGCGGCAAGGCCCGGCCGAACGCGAAGCCGATGCCGCCACGCTGGCCCGGCTCAGTCCGGCGCAGCTGACCGCGCTTGAAGCTTTCGCCCGGGCCGGGGACGAGCATACCTTCCGTTTCATGCACGATACCATCCGCGTCAGCCCCAAGGCCGAAGGCCGCGCCGCGCGGGGCATGCTGCTCGATCGTTATGTCGATGCGCTCAACGCGCCGGAAACACTTGCCGTGATGAGCGAGCTGACCGGCGAGGCGGTGCGGTATTACAACGGCGATGCCACGCGCTACCGCCCGGGGCACTTCCTCACCACCCACAATGACGGCCGCAAGCATGGCAAGCGGGTGGCGGCGATGGTGCTCAACCTGTCGCACTGGCACATCGACTGGGGCGGGCTGATGCTGTTCCACGATGCCGACGGGGAGCGCGCGACCGCCTGGATCCCGCGTTTCAACACCGCCAACCTGTTCCTGGTGCCGCAGGACCATTCGGTGACCTGGGTCAACGCGCTGGCTGCGCGCCCGCGGGTCGCGGTGGCCGGTTGGTTCTACGCCGATTAGGCCGCCAGCCGGATCGGCTCGATCTCGCCCGACAGGTACTGCTTCTTCGCCTTGGCCCGGCTGAGCTTGCCCGACGATGTGCGCGGCAGGGTGCGCGGCGGGACCAGTTCGACGATTGCCGGATGGCCCAGAATCGAGCGGACCTTGTCGCGGATCGTGTCGTGCAGCTTCTGCCGCTCGTCAGGATCGGACACGCGGCAGTGGACCAGCACGGCTACCTGCTCCTCGCCGCTCTCGCTCTCGACGGAGAAGGCGGCAATGTCGCCGTGGTTGAAGCCGGGCAGCTGTTCCACCGCCCATTCAATATCCTGCGGCCAGTGGTTCTTGCCGTTGATGATGATCATGTCCTTGGCTCGGCCGACGATGAACAGGTAGCCATCGACCATGTAGCCCATGTCGCCGGTATCCAGCCAGCCGTCGACCAGGCAGGCCTCGGTCGCTTCCGGATCGCGGAAATATCCGACCATCACCGACGGACCCTTGCACCACACCTTGCCGATCTGGTGATCGCCCAGCACTTCGCCCTTGGCGCCCCGGATTTCCAGCGCCATGTCTTTCACCGCCTTGCCGCAGTTGACAATTGCGCGATAGCGCGCCGGGCGCGACAGGTCGCGCTGGGCACCGGACAGGCGCTCTTCCTCGACCAGCTCGACCCGGATCCCTTCGCCCGGCGGCATCAGCGTGACCGCCAGCGTCGCTTCGGCGAGGCCATAGGAGGGCAGGAAGGCACTGGCCTTGAACCCGGCCGGGGCAAAGGCATTGACGAAGCCCTGCATCACGTCCGGGCGGATCATGTCGGCGCCGTTGCCGGCGATCCGCCAGCGCGACAGGTCGAACCGTTCGGCCACGTTGCTCTGGCTGGAAATGCGCCGGGCGCAGATGTCATAGCCGAAGGTCGGCGAATAGGAGCACGAGGTGCCGGGATTGCGGCTGATCATGTCGAGCCAGGCCAGCGGACGGCGGGCGAAATCCTCGGTCTTGATGTAATCGGCCGAGATCTGGTTGGCGATCAGCGACAGGAAGCAGCCGACCAGCCCCATGTCGTGATACCACGGCAGCCAGGAAATGCAGCGGTCGGACTGCTGGATCTTCATCCCCTCGCTGTGGCCGGCCAGGTTGTTGAGCAGGCTGGCATGGGTCACCGCCACGCCGTGGGGGAAGCGGGTCGATCCGCTGGAATACTGCAGATAGCAGATGTCGTCGGGCTTGGCTTCGGGCAGGTCGGCGTCGCTCTGTTCGTGCCGGGCAAAGTCTTCCCAGGCCATGCCTTCGCAGCCCTGCCGGTCGGCCGCGGCCTTGGTCATCGCTTCGATTTCGGCCGGGTAGAACAGGATCTTGGGGTCGCTGGAGGCCAGCTGCACCGCCAGTTGGTCGATATAGGCCTCCTTGCCGCCGAAGCTGGTCGGCAGCGGCAGCGGCACCGGCCAGGCCCCGGCATAGACGCAGCCGCAGAACAGCGCAGCGAATTCCGGCCCGGTCTCGGCGATCAGGGCGATCCGGTCATCCTTGCGGACCCCGTGGGCGATCAGGCGGCGGGCCATGGCCAGCGCGTCCTGGCGCAGCTCGCTGTAGGGATAGACCCGCTTCAGCGTCCCGCGCGGATCATGGAAATTGAGGCCGCGCTTGCCCTGCGCGGCATAGTCCAGCGCCTCGTTGAACGTGGCGAAATCGGAAAAGCGGCGGGGATGATCGTCCTCGTTCGGCGTCGGCACCAGGCCGGCGGCGGCAGTCTGCTCCATTGCGGCAGCATCGGTCATTGGCGAAAACCCGTTCATTATCAGCACGATGCGCCGTTCATTCGGCGTCACCTGCGCATAGTCTCCACACGGGCTCCCTGATGCCCGCACCCACAGGCTTTCCCAATTGCGGCACAGTGTGGCACGAATAAGGCCGATGGCCCCGTCCGACCGCCCCAAACGTATGCCCAGGCCGCTCGATCCCGCCCGGCTGGAAGAGCTGGCGCTGGCCTATGTCGCCCGCTTTGCAACCAGCGCGGCCAAGCTGGAGGGCTATCTGCGGCGCAAGCTGCGCGAACGCGGCTGGGACGGGGAGGGGGAGCCCCCGGTGGCGGCGCTGGTCGCCCGGTTCGTGGCGGCCGGCTATGTCGACGATGCCGCCTTTGCCCGGGCCCGGTCGGGCAGCCTGCTGCGGCGCGGTTATGGTCAGCGGCGGATCGGCCAGGCGCTCCACGCGGCCGGGATTGCCGAGGACGTGCGCGAGGAGGTGCGCCCCGGCGAGGGCGCGCAGCGCCGCGCCGCGCTGGCCATGGCAATCAAGCGCGGGTTCGGTCCGTTCGGACGCGAAATGCCCGATCGTCCGGTCCGCGAAAAGCAGATTGCCGCCCTGCTGCGGGCCGGTCACCGGCTGGACAGCGCCCGCGAATTGGTCAATGCCCCCAGCATCGCGGCCGCGCATGACTGGGCCGGCCAGGTGGAGGACGACGAAGCAAGATGACTCGCGCCGCGCTTATTCCCGCCCTGTGCCTTGGCCTGCTGGCGGCCTGTTCCCCCAGCAGCGGCGATGCCGCCCCGCAATCGAGCCAGTCCGCGCCCGCGGTCCATCCGGTTTCGGGCCTGCCGGTGGTGCCGCTGAAAATCTATCGCGGAGACCGGGTGCTGACCTTCCGGGTGGAACTGGCCCGCACGGCGCAGGAACAGGCCAAGGGGCTGATGTTCCGCACGCAGATGGGTCCGGATGAAGGCATGCTGTTCCCGTTCGATCCGCCGCGCGGGGCCAGCTTCTGGATGCGCAACACGGTGATCCCGCTTGATCTGGTGTTCGTCGGCACCGATGGCCGCGTGCTCAACATCGCGGCCAATGCCATCCCCTATGATGAAACCCCGCTGACCTCGCACGGCACGGCCAAGGCCGTGCTGGAACTCAACGGCGGCCGCGCGGCCGAGCTGGGGATTGTGGCGGGCGACCGGGTGGAATGGTGAGGCTTCAGATCGCGCCTTCGCCGGCCCGTTCCGAGACGCTTTCGTAAAGCGAATCACCCCATCCGGCGACGCCTTCGCCAAACAGCCATTCCGGCGGGACAACTTCCGGACCTTCGCCGGGTGGCAGGGGCGGCGTGAAATAGCCCAGGGCATAGCTGCCCATGGCATAGCCCAGCAGGGCGCGAAGTTCGGGCGAGAAGTCGCGGGCCAGTTCGGGCGGGCAGGACAGATACTGGTTCTCTTCCTGCCGCAGCCAGCCCAGGCAATAGGTCAGGTTGAGGCCCATCCGGTCGGCGCCGGAGCGGTTGGCGCCGCCAGCGTGGATGACCGTGCCGGAATAGACCAGCACCGATCCGGCCCGCATTTCGGCATAGGCGATCTCGTGCGGTTCGGCCCGGCGGGCTGGATCCCACCGGTGCGATCCGGGCACAACCTGGGTGGCGCCGTTGGCTTCGAAGAAGTCGGTCACAGCCCAGATCGTGTTGAGCTGCGGCTCGATATCCGGGCGCAGGAATCCGCCCCAGGCCAGCCGGTCGCGGTGCAGGGGCTGCTTGTCCTGCCCGTCCATGATCCGGATCAGCTGGGTCAGGTGCAGCTGGAATCGGTCGGCAAAGGGCAGCAGGAAGGCCTTGCAGGCCTCCATCAGCCGGGCATCGGTGACCAGTTCGCGGCAGGCGGCGGAGCGGGCGACCAGTGCCCCGGTCCGGGTGGTGCGCCGTCCGGTGAAATCGTCCATGCCGACCGGCGTGGCCAGCACATAGGGCATGATCTCGGCGCGCAGCTGCTCCAGCAGGCCGGGGCGCATGGCGTCGTCGATGATCAGGGCGCCGTCGGCCCCAAGAACCTCGACAATGCGGGCGGCATCGGCATCGGGCGGCAAGTGCTGAAGCTGGGGCATGGCGGCGGCTCCGTGACAGAGATCGGATGCGATGATGTCATAACCCGGGCGGCCTGTCGCGGGCGGAATGCCCGGCGGCGCTTGGTCCGTAGCTCAACGCGTGTCATGCCTTGCGCGCGGGGGGCAAGAAAGGCTAACGGACGCCCATGGGATTCTTCGGCAAGATCTTCACCTGGTGGAACGGGGCGACCGTGACCACGCTGCTCAATTCCGCGATGACCGGTGAGAAGGTCGGCACGGATGCCCAGGGCAACACCTATTACCGGGCGAAGAAGCCCTATCCCAAGGGTCATCCCTTTGCCGGGCGGGAACGCCGCTGGGTGATCTACAACGGGGCCAACGATGCCAGCCGCGTGCCGGCCGAATGGCACGGCTGGCTGCACGGGTCGTTCGATGGCGTGCCCGAATCGAACCTGCCGCCGCCGCGGATCTGGGAAGCGGACTATACGCCCAACCCCACCGGCACCCCCAATGCGCACCGCCCTCATAAGGGCCTGAAGGACGGCGCATACGAGGCCTGGTCTCCGGACGCCTGATGCGCACCCGCGCCATCCTGCTTTCCCTTCCGCTGCTGCTGGCCGCTTGCCAGGGTCAGGGCGGAGCCGATGCCGAAGCCACCGAAGTGCCCAAGGAAGCCGCCGGCAAGGCCGTGGCCGGGGCCGTGGTGGAAAGCGAATACGGCACCCCGGTGAAGGACCGCGTCGCCACCCTGGGCCTGCTCAACAAGCGTACCAACGCTACGCAGGACGTGGTGCTGAAAACCGGCGAGGCCAAGCGGATCGGCAATGTCACGATCAAGCTCGCCACTTGCGAGCGCAGCCTGCCGTGGGAAAGCCCGCCGGAAACCGGCGCATTCGTGCAGGTCTTCGTCGAGGAACGCGCCGCCGCCGATCAGCCGCTGCAATGGCGCAAGGTCTTTTCCGGCTGGCTGTTCAAGAACTCGCCCAGCCTCAACGTGGTTGAGCACCCGGTCTATGACGTCTGGGTCAAGGACTGCGCGATGAAGTTCCCGGGCGAGGAAGACAGCCCGGCTCCGGCCGCATCGGCCAGCAGCGCGCCGAATCCGGCGGGCAGTGCCAGCGCTTCGCCTTCGCCGTCTCCGTCGGACGCGCCCAAGGCCGCACCGTCGCCCGCGCCCAAGGCTGCGCCCAAGGCCGCCGCTTCGCCCAGCATCGGCATCTGAGCCGCGCGCAGCCGCTTCAGGTATTCCGCCTGGCTGATTTCCACCGCGCCCATGCTGGCGAGGTGTTCGGTCATGAACTGGCAGTCGAGCAGCACGCAGCCCGCCCGGCGCAGCGCCGCAACCAGCCAGGCCAGGGCCACCTTGGACGCGTCCGGCACCCGGCTGAACATCGATTCGCCGCAGAACACCCGGTCGAACCCCACGCCGTAAAGCCCGCCGACAAGCGCGCCATCGCGCCAGCATTCGATCGAGTGGGCCAGGCCCCGGCGATGCAGTTCCACATAGCTCGCCTCGATTCGCCCGCTGATCCAGGTGCCCTGCGCATCGGCCCTTGGCCCGGCGCATTCTTGGATCACGGCGGGAAAATCGGCATTGCAGGTGACGGCAAAGGTGCCGCGCCGCAGCACCTTGGCCAGCGAGCGCGAACAGTGGAACGCGTCCAGCGGCAGGATCGCCCGGCGGCGCGGTTCGACCCAGAAAACCTCGGGATCGGCGCGGTCGTCGGCCATCGGGAACACCCCGCTGCGATAGGCCAGCAGCAGCATTTCGGGGTCGATCGGTTCGGGCGGGGTGGATCCGTGCACGGCGATTCTTTCAATGCACCTTTGCGACACGCTTGTCATGAGGCAGTCTAGCCTCTAGAGGCGCTTCCGCCTGCAGGAGTGTAGCTCAGTTGGTAGAGCATCGGTCTCCAAAACCGAGGGCCGCGGGTTCGAATCCTGCCACTCCTGCCAGCGCCTTTCCGGACAATCGACAAGGCTGATGCCGCACGAAGCCCTTCCTGAGCCGCCACACCCGCAGCGCTTGGAATGGCGCCGCTGGCTGGCGGGCGAGCCGGGTCCGACCGAGTTCCTGTGGCTGGGGATCGTGCTGGGGCTGCTTTCAGCCCTGCCGGTGCTGGTCGCCACCTATCCGCAGATGGTCGACTATCCCGCCCACCTGGCGCGGATGCACATCATGCTGACGCGGGATTCCAGCCCGTTCCTGCAGCAGTATTACGGCTTTGAATGGCGCTGGATGGGCAATCTCGGTGCCGATATCCTGATCGTGCCGCTCAGCTGGTTCTTCAGTCTCGAAACATCCGGCCGGATCATTTCCGCGATCATCCCGCCGCTGACCGCCTGGTCGCTGCTGGCGGCGGAATGGGCGGTGCGGCGGCGGATCGGCATGGCCTCGATGCTGGCGCTGGCGTTCGTCTGGTCGCCTTCGGCGATCCTCGGCTTCCTCAATTTCGGGCTGGCCCAGGCCGCCGCCCTGTTCGCTTTCGCGCTGTGGGTGCTGCTCGACGGCAAGTGGTGGCGCGCGCCGCTGTTCGTGCCGATCGGGGTATTCGTCTGGCTGGGCCATGTGTCCGGCTGGGGGATCCTGGGCATCCTGGTGTTCGGCTATGAATGGTCGAAGGACAAGTCGTGGCGCGCTTTCGTGGCCCCCTGGCCGCTGTTCCTGCCGTTCCTGTCGCTGATCCTCAACGACAACCCCGGCAAGCCGCCCAGCTATGGCCCGGCCCCGCAGCTCTACAAGTGGGCGATCTGGAAACAGGCGATGCGCGGCACGGTGCAGTGGGTCGACTATGCCATGGCGATCGGCGTCTGCGTGCTGCTGCTGGGCTCGCTGGCGTTCAAGAAGTGGGACGGCAAGCTGGGCTGGGCGGCGCTGATGATGCTGGTCTCCTCGCTGGTCCTGCCGCGCCACATCTTCGGCGGGGACCTGGTCGATGCGCGGATGATCTCGGCCGGGCTGATGGTCGGCTGCCTGTGCCTGGCCTGGCGCGCCCCCCGCTGGATCGTGCTGGCATCGCTCGCGCTGTTCCTGCCGCGGCTGGCCTATACCACGATCGACTGGGAGCGCGATTCGCGCGAGACCGAACAGGCGCTGACCGCGCTGGAGGGCCTGCCCAAGGGTGCCAAGGTGGCCAGCTATGTCGTCACCGAACGGCGCGAATGGGGCTTCAACGGGGATGAGCACATCTGCGGCTATGCCGTGGTCCGGCTCGATGCGCTGACCAACTGCAATTTCGCCCTGCCCGGCATCCACATGATGACGATCAAGGAAGGGGGGCCGTTCTTCCGCGATCCGTTCCACCGGCTCAACCACCGCGCGGGCCGCAAGATCGATATTTCGGACTACAACCCGGCCAAGCACACCGATTACCTGTGGTACGTCGGCCAGACCTGGCCCAGCAAGATGCCGGCCGGTTACAAGATCGAAAAGAGCGGTCGGACCTGGTTCCTGGCGCGCCGGACCGGGCCGGTTGCCAAGGACGATTGAGCCTGCGCCGCGCTCCCTTGCAATCGGGTCCGTCCATGGCTAAATGCACCTTCGTCATCCGACATCGGTGATCATCGCAGCCCCTCCCGGCCAGACTGGCCGGGGCGGCGATGAGCCCTAGGCGGAAGACGCAGAAAGCAATTCAGGACCCCGGTCCGACAAGGCGAGTGAGAACACGATGGCCAAGTTCAATCCCGGCGAATTCATGCGCCAGGTGCAAGCCGAAGCCCGCAAGGTGGTTTGGCCCAGCCGTCAGGAAACCGTGACGACCGCGATCTTCGTGGGCATCATGATGGTGATCCTCGCGGTGTTCTTCCTCGGCATCGATACGGTCTTCGGCAAGACCGTGCAGTTCCTCCTCTCGCTGGCCTGATCGGCCCGGCGCGACACAGACAAAGACAGAGATAGTCCATGGCTCGCTGGTACATCATCCACGCCTATTCGGGTTTCGAGAACAAGGTGAAGGATGCGATCCTTGCCGAAGCGGAGCGGCTGGGCCTCGACGCGCTGGTCGAAGCGGTCGAAGTGCCGCACGAAACCGTCACCGAAGTGAAGCGCGGCAAGAAGGTCCAAGTCGAACGCAAGACCATGCCCGGCTACGTGCTGGCCAAGCTGACCATGAACGACGACGTCTATCACCTGGTCAAGAACACCGCCAAGGTCACCGGCTTCCTCGGCAACGGCGGCAAGCCGCAGCCGATTTCCGACCGTGAGGCCGCCCGCTATTTCGGCGCGCGCGATGCCGCCGCTGCCGAACCGAAGAAGCACGTCTCGGTCGATTACGAGATCGGCGATTCGGTCAAGGTGCTGGACGGTCCGTTCAACTCCTTCACCGGCGTGGTGGAAGAACTCGATTTCGACAAGAACCGGGTCAAGGTCTCGGTCTCGATCTTCGGCCGCGCCACCCCGGTGGAGCTGGACTTCGAACAGGTCGAGCTGGTCAAGTAAGCACAGCCAAAGCTTGCAATTGCGCGCGCCTTCGCCTAGGCGCGCGCCTTCGCTTGGGGCAACTCGGGCGATTCCGTGCGGGAGAAGGGCCCCGGCCCTTTGTCTGACCGCTCACTCTGCGGCCCGGCTTGCCGGTCCAACAGGAAGAAAGGAGGCCCCTCGTGGCCAAGAAAATTGAAGGCTATATCAAGCTGCAGGTGCCCGCGGGCTCTGCCACGCCCTCGCCGCCGATCGGCCCTGCGCTGGGTCAGCGCGGCGTGAACATCATGGAATTCTGCAAGGCGTTCAATGCCGCCACGCAGGAGATGGAAAAGGGCATGCCGATCCCGACCATCATCACGGTCTATGCGGATCGCAGCTTCACCTTTGTCACCAAGACGCCCCCGGCTTCGTTCCTGATCAAGAAGGCCGCCAACCTCAAGTCGGGCTCGAAGGAGCCGGGCAAGGTTTCGGCCGGAACGATCAAGCGTTCGCAGCTGGCTGAAATCGCGCAGGCCAAGTTCAAGGACCTGAACGCGAACGACATCGAACAGGCCACCAAGATCATCGAAGGCTCTGCCCGTTCGATGGGCCTGCAGGTTGTGGAGGGCTAAGGACATGGCAAAGCAGACCAAGAAGCAGAAGTCGCTGGCCGAAAAGCTGGGCGACAACCAGCAGCTCCACGGCGTTGAAGCCGCGATCCAGCTGCTCAAGGACCTCAAGACCACCAAGTTCGACGAGAGCCTGGAAGTGTCGCTGAACCTCGGCGTCGATCCGCGCCACGCCGACCAGATGGTCCGCGGCATGGTCGTGCTGCCCTCGGGCACCGGCAAGGACGTCAAGGTTGCGGTCTTCGCCCGCGGCGACAAGGCCGAAGCGGCCCTGGCTGCCGGGGCCGACAAGGTCGGTGCCGAAGACCTGCTGGAAGACATGCAGGCCGGCAACCTCGATTATGGCCGCGTGATCGCCACGCCGGACATGATGGGTCTGGTCGGCCGTCTCGGCAAGGTGCTGGGGCCCAAGGGCCTGATGCCGAACCCGAAGCTGGGCACCGTCACCCCGAACGTCGCCGAAGCGGTCAAGGCTGCCAAGGGCGGCCAGATCGAATTCCGCGTCGAAAAGGCCGGGATCATCCACGGCGGGATCGGCAAGCTGTCGTTCTCGAACGAAGCGCTGAAGGCCAACTTCGACGCGTTCGTCGATGCCGTGGTCAAGGCCAAGCCGGCCGGCGCCAAGGGCAAGTACGTCCGCAAGATCGGCCTCAGCTCGTCGATGGGCCCGGGCCTGAAGATCGACCTGACCGAAGTGCAGGGCGCGTAAGCGACTGCGCTGCCGCAAGGCACATGAAAAGGGCCGGGAAGCGAGCGCGCTTCCCGGCCCTTTTCGCATGTGGCAGGATTGCCGGGTGATGAAGCGAATCGTCCTGCTCCCGCTCCTGCTGCTGGCGGCCTGTTCCGGTGGCGACAAGGATCCCGAGGCACCCGCCGCAACCGGCGGGGCCAGCCCGGCGGCGAGCGAGGACGCTGCCGCGGCCACCAGCGACAGCGCCGACGCGGCCGGCGCCGCGGGCCGCACTTCGCGCTATACCTCGCTCAAGGACTGTAAGGTGGTCGACGATGGCGGGGGCGAGGACTGGTCGGTCTCGCGCTGCGAGGGGCTGGGCGGCTTTACCGTGGTGATCAATTACGGCGATGCCCGCGACGACTTGGAACTGCAGTACCCGCAGCGCCAGCCGGTGGCGCTGGGCTTGCCCTATCTGGCCGGGGGCGGGTTCAACACGCTGGGCGACACGGTCGAGTGGCGCGGCAGCGGCGCGGGCACGGCCTTTGCCCCGACCGCGCTGATCGTGCGCAACAGCACCGTGCAGAACCCGGAACGGCCCGACCGGCCAACCGCGCTGCTCGCCGTGATCGACCTCAAGCAGGAATGTGTCGTCGCCCAGGTCCGGCCCGGGCCGGGGCAGAACGAGCAGGCCCGCGCCATCGCCGACGGCCCGGTTCGCAAGTGCCTGCCCCTGGAAGGAGTCGTGCCATGATCCGCGCCAGGCTGTTTGCCGTTCCGTTGTTGCTCCTCGCCGCCGCCAGCGCCGCCCCTTCGGCCGGGCCGCAGACCCACGCCCAGCTCGACGTGCCGCGCGCAAAGCCGCAGCAGGTGATCGTGCAGAGCCGCGATTTCGCGCCCGGCAGCGAAAGCGGATGGCACGTCCATCCCGGCACCGAAGTGGCCTATATCGCCAGTGGGCGGCTGGAATTGCATGTCGAGGGCAAGGTCACGGTGCTGGAACCCGGCGACAGCTTCACCATGCCGCGCGGCGTGCCGCACAACGGGGTCAATGCCGGGGCCGATCCGGCGCGGGCAGTGGTGACTCTGGTGGTCGACAAGGGCGCCCAGCCGCGCCAGCCGGTTGCCGCACCAAGGCCGAAGCCGAAGGCCTAACGCGTCAGGTTTGCCTCGGTATAGCATTCCACCACCATGGCCAGCGGCTGCCCATCCGGCAGGCGCAGCAGCGCGCGGTGGGTGGAAATGGCTCCGGCCGGGCAGGCCGGATCGCCGCGCCGGGCCGAACCCAGCGGCTCGCGCGTGAACTGCAACGAAGCGGCGACGCGGCCGAACGGCACCTGGGTTTCTGCCAGCTGGCGGTTCATTTCCGGCGTCAGCCGCGCCGGCACGTACCAGTTGTGCGCATCGGACAGGACGCGGCTGCCGCAAGTCAGGCGAACGTGGCGATAGCCCAGCGGTTCATCGGCCGAAACGCCCAGCAGCGCGCGGATATCGGCAGGCGGCGCCTCGTCCGCGCCGCTGACCTGCACCGCGAGGATCTCGGCCGGATCGGCGATCCCGCGCTGCTGGCACCACTGGCGCAGCGCCTCGGTGGCGCTGGCATGGGCGGCCAGGTTGGCTTCGAAAGCGGCCAGGTCCGCATCGGGCTGGGGATGGGCGCATCCTGTCATGGACAGCGATGCGGCGGCGATGGTCATCAAGACAAGTCCGGCAAAAGCGCTTGGCCGCCCGGGCGGCCGGTTACCGGCCCGCATTAGCCGCCAATCGCGCCGATGGCCAG
Organism: Sphingomonadales bacterium; assembly: GCA_017302615.1. GTDB lineage: Bacteria > Pseudomonadota > Alphaproteobacteria > Sphingomonadales > Sphingomonadaceae > Novosphingobium. The sequence goes on along the minus strand of JAFLDB010000020.1, from coordinate 7,384 downwards.
TGCGGCTTTTGTGCAGTGCAAGATCAAGTCCTGCCCTTCAAACCCCGCCCGGCACCGCTTCGCGCCCCAGCGCGCGCAGGCCGGTGCTCAAGGCCTCGCAAACCGCCTCCAGCACGGCGGCATCGGTGGAGCGGATCACGAAGTTCGCCCCGACCCGGCCTTCGCGGAAGAACGGATAGCTGCCGATCGCGCAGCCTTCATGGTCCTGCTCGGTCTGGCGCAGCAGGTCGGCCACTTCGCTTTCCTGGACCCACGATCCGATCGTTTCGGACAGCACCGGCAGCCCGCCTTCCAGCGTGCCGGTCAGCGCGTCGAGCATGCCCGCGGTGATCGAGGGGACCCCGGCCATCAGGAACACGTTGCCGATCCGGATCCCCGGGGCGCCGCTCATCCGGTTGGGAATCAGGTTCGCCCCGTCAGGCACCCGGGCCATGCGCAGCCGCGCTTCGTTAAGGCCGCCGCGGGGCTCGTAATACCGCTCCAGGATGGCGCGGGCGTCGGGGTGGATCACCACGCCGACGCCGAACGCCTCGGCCACGGCATCGACAGTGATGTCATCATGCGTCGGGCCGATCCCGCCGGTGGTGAACAGGTAATCGTTGCGTGCCCGCAGCGCGTTCACCGCCTCGATGATCGCGGCCATGTCATCGGCCACCACCCGCACTTCGGCCAGGCGGATGCCCTGGACGTTGAGCCAGGCCGCGACCTGCGCGACGTTCTTGTCCTGCGTGCGGCCAGAGAGGATCTCGTCGCCGATGACGAGCAGGGCGGCTTTCCAGATGCGGGGTGAATCGGTCATGGGCGGACGCTAGGGGAAAACCTAGCCCTCGACCAGTTCCCGCGCCCGGGTAAAGGCCAGCACGCCATCGTCGATCGGGGCCTGGCGCATGTCCTGCTTGTCGCGGCGGTAATCCTGATTGAGCCGCCACGGCAGGCTGGGCGCGTTCTTGGGCATCTTGTCCTTGCCGCGCTCCAGATAGCCGGAGGAGAAATCGGAGAACACGTCGTCCGGGGTGAGCCCCTCTTCCGGCAGCACCGGCGTGGCCGCAACCGCGCCATAGGCGTCCATCTGCTTGAGCAGGCGGGTGATATATTCCCCGACGATGTCCACCCGCAGCGTCCAGCTGGCGTTGATGTAGCCGAACACGCCCGCCATGTTGGGAATGTCGGAGAACATGCAGTTGCGGTAATAGAAGGTCTTGCCGAAATCGACCGGCTTGCCGTCCACCGTCACGGCGATCTTGCCGGCAAAGGCCAGGCTGAGCCCGGTGGCGGTGACGATCACGTCGGCATCCAGGTGCCTGCCCGACTTGAGCTTGATCCCCGTCGCATCGAAGCTGTCGATATGGTCGGTCACCACGCTGGCCTTGCCTTCGTTGATCGCGGTGAAGAAATCGGCATCCGGGACCAGGCACAGGCGCTGTTCCCACGGGTTGTAGGGCGGGACGAAATCGGTTTCGTTGAACTTCGGCCCCAGCAGCTTGGCGGTTTCGCCCAGCAGGAATTCCTTGGCGCGTTCCGGGTTGTTGCGCACCCGCTTGAACATCAGGTCCTGCAGGGTGATGTTCTTGAGCCGGGTCAGGGCATAGGCCAGCCGTTCCGGCAGGATCTTGCGCAGGGTGTTGGCGATCTTGTCACGCGCCGGACGGCTGACCATGTAGGTCGGCGTGCGCTGCAACTGGGTGACATGGGCCGCGCCGCCATGGGCCATGGCCGGAACGATCGTCACCGCCGTCGCGCCCGATCCAATCACCACCACGTTCTTGCCGGTGTAATCGAAATCCTTCGGCCAGAACTGGGGATGGATGATCGTGCCCTTGAACTTGTCCCGCCCCTTGAACCCGGCGTCGTAGGGATCGTCGTAATCGTAATAGCCCGAGCCCAGGAACAGGAACCGGCCCTGCAGGCGCTGGTGGCTGCCGTCGGCGGCCTGGGTCGTCACGGTCCACAGCGCGGTCTTGCTGTCCCAGTCGGCCGAGATCACCTTCTGGCCGAAACGCATCTTGTCGCGCAGGCCGTACTGGTCGGTGATGTCGTTGAGGTATTCGAGGATCGCCGGGCCATCGGCGATCGACTTTTCGTGCTTCCACGGGGCGAAGGAAAAGCCGAGCGTGTGCATGTCGCTGTCAGAGCGGATGCCGGGATAGCGGAACAGATCCCAGGTCCCGCCGACCTGATCGCGCCGGTCGAGCATGACGAAACGCTTGTCGGGGCAATCGCGGGTCATGTGCACGGCCATGCCGATCCCGGAAATGCCCGCACCGACGATGATCATGTCGAGGACGTCCCCGATCGGGCTGTGCGCGTTCATACCTGACTGTCTCCCGTGGTCACTGACATTCGTGTCAATATTTAACCGGACGCCTAACATCATGGACGCGGGATTGCCAGCGTCAAGCGAGTTTGCCACACCGCGCCCATGCCGATCATCGCCTCGCGCCGTTATCAGGGCGGCCAACCATCAGCGAAGTCCTTGCCGGTCGACGGGGCCGCGCGCGGCGTGCTGCCCGAAGGCAGCTTCGACTGGGTCGGCCTCGCCAACCCGACGCCCGAAGAGCTGGAGCCGGTGCGCCAGCAGTTCGGCCTGCACCCGCTGGCGGTGGAGGACGCGCTCAATCCGGTGCAGATGCCCAAGGTCGAAAGCTATGGCGCGCACCTGTTCATCGTGGCCCGCACCGCGATGGTGGAAGAGGGCGACAATATCGCCTTTGGCCAGACCAGCCTGTTCCTGGGGCGCGACTTCCTGATCACCGTGCGGCTGGGTTCGACCCGCGCCCACACCGCGCTGCGCGACCGGCTGGAAGCCGATGCCGAGCGGCTGGCCGAAGGGCCGGATTATGTGGCCCACGCGATCCTCGATTTCCTGGTCGATGGCTATCAGCCGCTGCTGGAAAAGTACGAGGACAGCGTCCAGGCGATGGAAGAGCGCGCGATCGACAGCTTTCCCGAACCCTCCACGATCCGCCGCATCTTCCGCCTGCGCCGGCAGATGCGGCGGTTCGACCGGATCGTCGGGCCGATGGAGGAAATGTGCGAGCGGCTCGCCCAGACCGAGCTGCCGCTGATCGATGCGGGCGCGCGGGTGTGGTTCCGCGACGTGCTCGATCATGTGCGCCGCACCATGGCGCGGATGCGGGGCCTGCGCGAGACCCTGGCCAGCATCGTCGAAACCGCCAGCCTGCTGGAACAGCACCGCCAGGGCACGATGACCCGGCAGCTGGCCGCCTGGGCCGCGATCCTGGCCGTGCCGACCGCGATTGCCGGGATCTATGGGATGAATTTCGATTACATGCCCGAACTGCGCCAGAAGTGGGGCTATTTCGCGGTGTGGGGCGTGATCATCACGATCTGCGGCGGGCTGTGGCTGCGGTTCCGGCGGATCGGCTGGCTGTAATCCGCAATCCTGTGGACACGGGCAGGTTGCTGTAGCGAAGTTGTCATTGCGCTGTCATAGGGCGGTCACAGTCCTAGAGGGGGGCAGGCAATGTTCGGTTGGTTCCAGCGGCTGTTGCCGCATTCGGGCGATTTCTTCGTTTTATTTGAACGGCACGCGGCAGCGATGATCGGGGCGGGGGATGCCCTGGCCCAGCTGACCGCCGGAGAAGGCGATCGCGCCGCGCACCTGCGCACGATCCGCGACCGTGAGCATGACGCGGACGAAGTGATCCGCGAAACCCTGCACGAGGTCCGCCAGACCTTCCTCACTCCGTTCGATCGCGGCGCAATCACCGCACTGATCGGGGCGATGGACGATACCATCGACGAGATGAACCGCTCGGCCAGCGTGATCGAACTGCTGGAAGTGGAAGTGTTCGATCCGCAGATGAAGCAGATCGGGGTGCTGGTGCAGGATGCCTGCCGCCTGATTTCCGAAGCCATGCCGCTGCTGCGCGACGTGGAACGCAACGGCCGCCGCCTGCACGAGCTGACCGCCAAGCTGGTCAAGCTGGAAGGCGAAGTGGACGTGCTGCACGACACCGGCATGAAGAATGCCTTCCAGGCCCAGAAGACCGCGCCCGATCCGCTGGCCTTCATCGTCAAGCGCGAGATCTACAAGCACCTCGAGCGCGTGGCCGATGCCTTCGAGGATGTCGCCAACGAGATCGACAGCCTGGTCATCGACCACGGCTGAGGCCGCAACCTGACAAGGGAGTACGGCAATGCACGAGCTTGCCTTTCCGCTGCTGGTCGGCCTGATCATCCTGGCCCTGGCATTCGATTTCCTGAACGGCCTGCACGATGCCGCCAACTCGATCGCGACCGTGGTTTCCACCCGGCTGCTTTCCCCGGTCTGGGCCGTGGTCTTTGCCGCTTTCGGCAATTTCGCGGCCTATTGGCTGGTCGGGCTGCACGTGGCCGAAACGGTCGGCAAGGGCATTGTCGACAAGGACACGGTCACGCCGGCGGTGGTGTTCGGAGCGCTGATCGGGGCGATGTTCTGGAACATAGTCACCTGGCTGAAGGGCATTCCTTCCAGCTCCAGCCATGCGCTGATCGGCGGCCTGCTGGGCGCAGGGATCGCCCACGGCGGGTTCGGCGTGGTCGAAAGCTCGGGCACGACCAAGACGGTTGTGGCGATCTTCCTTTCGCCGATGATCGGCTTTGCCATCGCCATGTTCATGGTGCTGCTGACTTCGTGGCTGTTCAAGGGGTTCCAGCCGCGCCGCGCCGAAGGGGTGTTCAAGGGGCTGCACCTGATGAGCTCGGCCGCCTATTCGATCAGCCACGGCGGTAACGATGCGCAAAAAACCATGGGGATCATCACCGTGCTGCTCTACTCCACCGGGCAGCTCAAGGGTGAATTCCACGTGCCGGAATGGGTGGTGATTTCCTGCTACGCGGCAATCGCGGCGGGCACGCTTTCCGGTGGGTGGAAGATCATCAAGACGATGGGAACCAAGCTGACCAAGCTCAACCACCACACCGGGTTCTGCGCCAGCACGGCGGGCAGCTGCGTGGTGTTCGGGGCCAGCGCGATGGGCATTCCGATCTCCACCACCCATGCCATCACCGGATCGGTGATCGGCACCGGCGCCGCCCGCAAGGCCAGCGCCGTGCGCTGGGGCGTGGCGGGCCGGGTGGTAACGGCGTGGTTCATCACAATCCCCGCCAGCGCGGCGGTGGGCGCGGTGTTCTATACCCTGACGCGGGCGTTCTAGGCGGCCTTCACCATTTCGCACCAGGCGATCGAGCCGGTCGGATCGAGCCAGGTCCGCGCGGAGAAGCCGGCAGCGGCGGCAAAACCGGCCAGTTCCGCCGGTTCGCGGTAGATCAGGTGCCAGTCCATCACCGCGTCCATCCACCCGGTCGCCAGGTGGTGCGGCACGAAGTTGGCCAGGATGAAACGCCCGCCCGGGGCCAGCACCGCGTGGACCATCTTGTGCAGCAGGGCCATCGCCCGGTCATCGAGATAGTCGGTCAGCCCGAGAGTGTAGACCAGATCGAACTGCTCGCCCCGCGATACCGCGCCGCGCAGATAGCTGAACACATTGGCTTCGTGGCAAGTCACCGCGCCGTCGTGAAAGTTGCGGACCCGGGCCAGTGACAGCGGATCCTGATCCACCAACACGATCCCGTCGAGGCTCCTGCCCTTCAGCATGTCGCCTTCGCGAAAATGGCCGCAGGCCAGCGACAGCACGCGCTGACCGGCGGCATGGGCCTTGCCGATCAGGTCTTCGGCAAAGTCCCGGCGCAACCGCACGGCTTCGGCGGTGGGAAAGCCGATCGTTACCTGGAACAGGCTCTGGCCGCGTGCGGTGGTGCCGTCCGGTGGCTGGCGATCGTAGACCAGGTCGATCAGCGCCGCGTCCCCGGCATAGCCGCGCGGCTTTTCAAAGCAGCGGGCGACATAGGGATCCTCCAGCATGGTCCGGTGCAGCGGATGGGCGCGATAGGTTTCGCGCAGGCCGGGCCAGCGGACCGGGTCAAGGCTGGTGGCGAACATCTGGCCAGCCAGCAGCGGCAGGGCCAGTTCGTGGGCACCTGCCTCGATCTGGTTCAGGATCTGGTCGAAAAAGCGTTGGTCGTGCATGAGCAGGGTACCCTTCAGGGTCTTTGAAGCGTGACAAGATCGTCGGCCGCGTCGATCACCACGCGGTCGTGGCTGACGCAGATGACAGTGGCGGCATTGGCGCGGGCGTAGGCGCGCAGGGTTTCGGCGACGAAGGCGGCATTGGCGGCATCGAGGCTGGCGGTTGGTTCGTCGGCCAGCAGCAGCGGCGGGCGGCAGGCCAGCGCCTGGGCAATCGCCACGCGCTGCTTCTCTCCGCCGGACAGCTGCGACGGCAACTGGTCCTTGCGCGCGGCGAGGCCAAAGCCATCAAGCAGGCGCAGCGCCTCGTCCCGCACGTCCATCCCGCGGATCGATCCGCCGAAGCAGGCGTTCTCCAGCGCGGTCATCACCGAAACGAGCCGGCTGGTCTGGAAGATCATCCCCAGGTTGGCCCGCCGCCAGGTCGTGGCGACCGAGGGCTTGAGCGCGGTGAGGTTGTCGCGCCCCCAGTGCAGCAGCCCGCCGCTGGCCGGAACCGCCAGCGCCAGCAGCGACAGCAGCGTGGTCTTGCCCGCGCCCGAGGGCCCGCTGACCACGTGGAGCTTGCCCGGCGCAAACGTGCAGGTCAGCGGGGCAAGGGTGCGCTTCTCCTCTCCCGAATCGAGCACCGAGCGGGACAGGCGATCAAGGATCAGGGGCTGGGCGCTCATCGCATGAACCCCACAGTCACGCGCAGGCCGACCACGGCCGGCACGCCGGGACCGTCGAAGGCGATGATCGTTTCGCGCACGTCGCGGTCAAACCGGTCGGTCGGATCGAGCGAGCGGGCGCTGCGGCGGCCCATCACCGCGGCCAGTTCCACCACGCGGCCCCGCCAGCGCTGCGGCTGGCCATCGACCCACACTTCCACCGGCGCGCCGATCCGCAGCATGGCGGCATCGCGCTCGCCCACTTCGGCGCGGACGATCCGCTTGCTGAGATCACCCACCACCAGCAGCGGCGTGCCCTGGCTGGCGCCGGAAAACTCGCCCTCACGGCGCAGCACCTGCAGCACTTCGCCGTCGATCGGGCTGCGCACCAGGCACTGGTCATGGGCGGCGCGAGCCGCTTCGGCCTCGCCCTGGCGGGCCTTGGCGGCGGCACTGGCCGAAGCGCGCTCCTGCGGGCGGGAACCGTTTTCCAGCGCGGCGAGATCGGCCCGGGCGCGGTCGCGCGCGGCGGCAGCGGCATCGCGCCCGGCGGTTCGGGCTTCCAGTTCACGGCGCGAGACAAAGCCACGCTCGGCCAGGGTCGCGGCCCGGTCCAGCGCCTGCTCGGCATCGCGCAGCCGGGCCTCGGCTTCGGCCGCCCCGGCGCGGGCAGCGGCAATCGCTTCGCCGCGCGGCCCGGCGC
>JAFLDB010000002.1 GCA_017302615.1 Sphingomonadales bacterium | reverse complement strand
TTGCCGGGATCCGCACCCACGCGCTGTTCGGCCTGGCCGGCGGCATCGCCGGGGCCCTGCACGAGCGCGCCCAGGGCCTTGCCACCGTGCTGCTGGCCGCCACGGCGGCACTGGTGGTGCTGGGATACTGGCGCAGCACGCGCGGGCACGCCTCGATCAGCGGCACGGCCAGCCTGACCGGGCTGATCACGCTGACCTGCGGCTTTCTGGCCGGAAGCGGCGACTATGCCCTGGCCAGCGCCATGGCCGGAACCACCGTGCTGGTCCTGGCCCAGCGCAGCCGCTGGCACCACTGGCTGCACCATATCGACGAGGCCGAGATGCTGGCCATCGCCCGCTTTGCGCTGATCGCGCTGGTGATCCTGCCGCTGCTGCCCGATGCGCCAATGGGCCCTTACGATGCCTGGCGGCCGCGCACGCTGTGGCTGGTGGTGGTGCTGGTATCGGGCTTTTCCTTTGCCGGTTATGCGGCGGTCAAGCTGCTCGGCCCGGCCCGGGGCGTACTGGCGACGGCAGCGGCCGGATCGATGGTCTCCTCCACCGCCGTCACCGCCTCGCTGGCCGGCAAGCTGCGCGATGGCGCGGGCGACCGGATGCTGCTGAACAGCGGCGTGGCGCTGGCCAGCGCAACCATGTTCCTGCGGGTCATGCTGCTGACCGGCGCGCTCGCCCTGTTCGCCCTGCCCCAGTTCGCGCTGCTGGCCGCCCCTGGCATGCTGGTCAGCCTGATCGCCTGCTGGTTGATCCTGCAGCGCCGGGGCGATGGCGCGACCCTGCCCGACAGCGCGATGACGCTGCGCAACCCGTTCGACCTGCTGCCCGCGCTACTGCTCGCCGGGCTGACCATGGTGCTGACCCTGGCGGCGCACTGGGTGCTCGATCGCTATGGTGATGCCGGGCTTGCCACGGTGCTGGCCATTTCCGGCACGGTCGATGTCGATTCGGCGATCATCACCATGGGCAGTCTGCCCCCCGGCACCCTGACCGCCCGCACCGCCGCGCTGGTGCTGGGCGTGCCGGTGGTGCTCAACACCCTGTTCAAGACCGCGACGCTGATTTCGATTGCCGGCTGGCGGCAGAGCTGGCCGGGGGCCGTGGCGATGCTGGTGAGCCTGATTGCGCTGGGCGGGGGCGCGCTGGCCGTCCTCTAGTGCCCCGCCTGCGGCCCGCGCTTCAGCCCGCTGGCGGCCAGTTGTCCGTCGATCTGCGCCATCAGCCGCTCCAGCCCGGCCTCGTCATCGCTTTCGGCGCGGGCGACCAGCACGTCCTGGGTGTTCGAGGCGCGCAGCAGCCACCAGCCGTCCTCGGTCGAAACCCGCACGCCGTCCGTGGCATCGACATCGGCTCCGGCGGCGGAAAGGCGCTCTTTCACTTCGTCCACCACGGCAAACTTGCGGCTTTCATCAACCTGGAACCGCATTTCCGGAGTATTGACCAGCGCCGGCATGGCCCCGCGCAGCTCGGTCACCGATTTGCCCAGCCGGGCCGAGGCGGCAATCAGGCGGATCGCGGCGTAGAGCGCATCGTCGAACCCGTAATACTGGTGCGCGAAGAACACGTGGCCGCTCATCTCGCCGGCCAGCGGCGCGCCAATCTCCTTCATTTTGGATTTAATCAGGCTGTGTCCGGTTTTCCACATAGTCGGCCGTCCACCAAGCCGAGAGACATGGTCGAATAGAGCACGGCTGGCCTTCACATCCGCGATAATCGCGGCCCCCGGCTCCATTTTCAGGAGGTCTTCGGCGTAGATCATGAGCAGCTGGTCACCCCAGATCACCCGCCCTTCGCCGTCGATCGCGCCGATCCGGTCGCCATCGCCGTCAAAGGCTATTCCGAAATCGAGCGACTTGGCCGCGACCAGCGCTTTCAGGTCGGCCAGGTTCTTCTCCTCGGTGGGGTCCGGATGATGGTTCGGGAACGTCCCATCCACTTGGGTGAAGAGCAGATGGTGTTCGCCAGGAAGCTGTTGCGTCAGGAGTTCAAGGGCGGGGCCGGCGGCGCCGTTGCCCGCATCCCAGCCAATCCGCAGGGCGGAGAGGGCGGCGGGATCGATCCCGGCCAGCCCTTCGAGCATCCGGGCGATGTAGGCGTGGAGCACTTCACGCTGCTCGCTGGTCCCGGCACCCTCGGCCCAGTCCCCGGCAGCAGCCATCCGGCCGAGTTGCTGGATATCCTCGCCAAAGAACGGCCGACCAAGAAATACCATCTTGAAGCCATTGTAATTGGCGGGATTGTGGCTGCCAGTTATCTGAATGCCGCCCTGCACATCTTCGGCTGACGCTTCGGCGTAATAGAGCATCGGGGTGGGCCCCATGCCGACCCGCACGGCATCCAGCCCGGCATCGTTGATCCCCTTGACCAGCGCCGCTTCCAGCATCGGCGAGGAGGTGCGCCCGTCATAACCGACCGCGATCCGCTGTCCCCCGGCGCGGCCCAGCAGGGTCGCAAAGCCGCGGCCGATGGCATAGGCATCGGCCTCGCCCAGGGTTTCGCCGATGATCCCGCGGATGTCGTATTCGCGCAGCACGGTCGGGTGGAACTGGTGGCTCATGACTTCTCCGTTTCGGTGCGGGCCAGCCGCGCCAGCAAGGTGTCTCGGGCGGCATTGGCCCGGCGGGTTGCCTCGGCACTGCCGCCGCGGTCGGGGTGCACCTGCATCAGCAGGCGGCGATGGGCTTGAAGGATTTCGTCACGGCTGGCGGAATAACCGAGGCCGAGCAACGCGCGGGCCGAAGCCTCGTCCTGGCTGCGCTGCGAGGCCTGCCACAGCTGCCACGGCCATTTGCCAGTGGCCATCCGCACGACCACGCAGGCGAGAATCACGAAGATCAGCAGGCGGGCCATCGCCGCGCCCCTTATCAGGCCGAGGCAGCCAGCGCCAGTTCGGGTTCGCGGCTGCCAGGCAGGGGCAGGGCCAGGGCGGCGATCAGCGAGCGCAGTTCCTGCCGGGCGACGAGGTGGCTGGTGCCAAGCTCGCCGAGGTGGCCCTTGTCCAGCAGGGTCAGGCCCGAGGGGAACAGTTCGCGATAGATCACGCGCTCGCTCAGGCCGCTGGCAATGCGGAAGCCGACCCGCTTGGACAGTTCGGTCAGAGCCTGATCGAGCCGCTTCATGTTGCGCGCCTCGGTATGCTGGGTGCGGTTGCGCACCACCACCCAGTCCATCTCTCGGCGCTTTTCGGTGATCGTGGTCATTGCCCGCTTCTTGCGCGCTTCCCAGATGAGTTCGGCATAAAACGACAGGCGGCGGACCTTGAAGGTTTCCGCATCGACCTGCCCGATCAGATCGAAATCGACGAAACTGTCATTGAGCGGCGTGACCAGGGTATCGGCCTCGGTCGCGACATGGCGGGCGAAGGGATCGTCGCGGCCCGGGGTGTCGAAGATCAGGAAATCGGCCCCTTCGGCCAGCTCCGCAGCCTGGGCGTCCAGTTCTTCCACCGTGGTCCCGGTGAACACTCCGAAGCGGGCATTGGGCAGGGTGATCCCGCGCCGCCGTTCCGTCTCGGTGCGGTTCTCCAGATAGCGGTGCAGGGTGCGCTGGCGCGGATCAAGATCGAGCGCGGCCACTTTCGCGCCCTGATAGGCCAGTGCGATCGCGGTGTGGACAGCCGTGGTCGACTTGCCTGTGCCGCCCTTTTCGTTGGCGTAGACGATCTTGTGCGGGGCGGCGGGCAGGGACACGGGTGGGGGAACTTTCTCTGGCTGTTGCGGTTTACCATGCAGCGGCGCTAGGGCTGCCGGACCGTTCCTATCGCAAGGGCCTGCCCACGTGCAAACCGTTAGCCAGCTTGATCCACTGCGCGATTGCGTCGCCGCGCTGAAGGCCGATGGCCCGCTGGCGCTGGTGCCGACCATGGGCGCGCTGCACGAAGGCCACCTGACCCTCGTGCGCGAGGCAAAGCGGCGCGCCGCCCACGTCGCCGTCTCGATCTTCGTCAACCCGCGCCAGTTCGGCGCGAACGAGGATCTCGACAAGTATCCCCGCCAGCTGGAAGCCGATTCGGCCCTGCTCCGCGCCGAAGGAGTCAGCCTGCTGTGGGCACCCGATCCGACGGCAATGTATCCGGCCGGCTATGCCACCAACATCTCGGTCGCCGGGGTCAGCGACGGGCTGTGCGGCGCGGCCCGGCCCGGCCACTTCGACGGTGTGGCGACGGTGGTGTGCAAGCTGTTCAACCAGGTTCGCCCGGACCTGGCCCTGTTCGGAGAGAAGGACTGGCAGCAGCTCGCCGTGATCCGCCGGATGGCCCGCGATCTTGACCTCACCCTGCCCCATGCCGATGCAATTCTGGGCGTGCCGACCGTGCGCGAGGCGGACGGCCTCGCCATGTCCTCGCGCAATGCCTACCTCTCGGCCGAAGACCGCCACCGCGCCGCCACCCTGCCGGCCGCGATGCACACGGCGATTGCGGCGATCCGCGGCGGAACCCCGGTGGCCGAGGCCTGCGCCGCGCTGACCGCCGCGCTGCTGGCAGGCGGCTTTGCGGCGATCGACTATGCCGAAGTCCGCGATGCCGATTCGCTCGCCCCGGTCGCGGCGCTGACCGATGCCCCGGCGCGCCTGTTCGTCGCCGCACGGATCGGCGGAACCCGGCTGATCGACAACATGGCGGTCTGATCCGCCGGTCCCCGCCAACCGAATCTGGCGATTCCATGCAAGTTCGCAGGCCGCTGGCGTGCCAGAATCCGGCCCAGGCGGCGCATGCCTCCCTGCGCCGCGCCGCCGGGGGCAGGGCGGGCCTGTTTCGGCAGGTCCGCCCAACTTGCGTGGTGTGCCAGCAATTTCGAGTTTGGCGCACCCGACAGGATTGACCTCGCTGCGCTCGGCCGTCTCCGCTGCGCTCCGACTCCGGAGGGTGCGAACCGTCATGATACGCCAAGGGGGCACTCCTCTGGCGAGGAATGCCCCCTTGGCGCACCCGACAGGATTCGAACCTGTGACCTCTGCCTTCGGAGCCGGTAAGGACCCCTCTACGCCAGGGTGCGCTAACGCTGCTTACTCTACTCTAACCTACTGATTACGATCATCTAAATTGCGGCATCAGTTTCGCTGGCTTAACCCAAACTTCGCCCCGTTTCGCTCCCAACTGCTTACGTAGTGCTTACGCGAATCGGGGTGACGAGCCGGAGAATTGTAGTGCCAAAACTCAGCAAGCGCGTGGTGGATGCTGCCGAACCGAAAGACAAGGACTATGTGATCTGGGACGACGATTTGCGCGGGTTCGGACTGCGCATCTTCACGACGGGCAAGCGCAGCTATGTGCTGCAATATCGGGCCCTGGGCCGGTCGCGGCGCTATACGATCGGACTGCACGGCGTCTGGACGCCTGAGACCGCCCGCAAGGAGGCGCTGATCCAGCTTGGCCGCGTGGCGAAGGGCGAAAATCCAGCCGAAGAACGCGAGCTGGATCACAGGGCCATCACGATGAAGCAGTTGTGCCAGCGCTACCTCGAAGACCTCGGCAACGGCCTGATCCTAGGCAAGGGCAACCGACCCAAGCGGCCATCGACAAAGATTACCGACACGGGCCGAATCAATCGCCATATCATTCCACTGGTCGGCACCCGCCGGGTGAAGGATCTCACCCAGCCCGAGATCATCAAGATCATGATGGACATCATGGCCGGCCGGACCCGGGTCAATGTCAAGACTGCGAACTTGCGCGGACGCTCAATTGTTACCGGCGGGGTCGGCACAGCCGCGCGAACCATCGGGCTGCTCAGCGGCATCCTGACCTACGCTGTCAATCTGGGGATCATCGAGAAGAACCCTGCGCATGGCATCAAGCGGCCCAAAGACCATGCCTGCCGCCGGCGCCTCTCCGAGAACGAGTATCGCGCGCTCGGACAACTGCTGCAAAATGCCGAAGTCAAGGCCGAGGCCGAACTGGACACAGCCCTCCTGACGGCCACCAGGATCATTCGCCAGATCGCACTAACCGGTTGCCGCCGCGGTGAGATCATCGGCCTCAAATGGGCCGAGGCCGATACCGAGGGAAGCGCCTTTCGGTTTACCGACACCAAGACCGGCGAATCGATCCGGCCGATCGGGCTGCCGGTGGTGGATTTCCTCGAGTCAGTTCGCCCCGAAGAACCGGGGATCTACGTCTTCCCCGGGGAGCGGCAAAAGGGCCGTCCCTTTGGGAGCTTTCCCAAACAGTGGAACAAGCTCCTCAAAGGCACCGCGCTCGAAGGCGTGACGGCACACGTGCTGCGACACAGCTTCGCCAGCATCGCCAATGACCTCGGCTTTACCGAGGTGACCATCGCTGCGCTGCTCGGCCATTCAAAAGGGACGATGACGAGCAAGTACATCCACACCATGGATACCGCGCTGATCATGGCCGCCGACACGATCTCCAGCTATATCGAGGCCCTGCTCAACGGCGTTGAATTCAAGCGGACGATTTACGCCTTTGATCGCAGCTCTCGTCGCAAGGCCGCGCATCGCTTCCTGGAACAGCAACACGACCCCGATGATGTCGAGACGGTTGACCGGGCGGCGTAGCCAGCCCTGGATGCCGCTCGCAGCGAAGTGAACGCGCTAGACAAGTGGTAACGTATATGTTACTTACGCCGATGTACCGTGACTGTTGAGGAGTATGTCCGCGAGGATGGTACCTGCCCGTTCCGGAGCTGGTTCGACGATCTTGATGTCCAGGCTGCGGCCAAGGTGGCGACCGCCATCGTCCGTATGGAACTTGGCAACCTGTCAAACGTCAAATGGATCGGTGGCGGGCTTGGGGAATACCGGATCGACTGGGGACCGGGATACCGACTCTATCTTTCCCGGGATGGCAACCAACTGATCATCCTCTTCGTGGGCGGAACCAAGAAGCGGCAACATTCGGATATCAAGCAGGCTGGCGCATTGCTCAATGAATACAAGAGCCGGAAGGCCAAGGCGAAGTAGGCAAGGAGTTAGGCAAAATGGTGCTGACACGCGATTTCAAGGAGACGGTGAAGGAACGCCTTGCGCACGATCCGGCCTTCGCCAAAGCTATGCTCGACGAAGCCGCGAATGCATTGCTCAATGGCGAGCCACATGTTGCCCGGCTGATTCTGCGCGATCTAGTTAATGCATCGGTTGGCTTCGAGGGCCTTGCCGTCGAAACCAGGCGCCCAAGCAAAAGTCTTCACCGCATGCTCTCGGAGAAGGGCAATCCTAGCATGGATAACCTTGCGGCCATTTTCGGTGCTGTCCGCAAGCGGCTTGGGGGTGGCCTTTGAGGCGCACGGGGTCGAGGCTGCATGATGCGCAAGGTTCGCCCCCTTTTTGCTTCGTCAGTGCGAGGCTGCACTGGGGTTAGTTCGTGATTGGAAATTACCTCACATATCGACGCATTGCTTCGATGAGCTCATCAGCTCCCTCGGCGCGTTCGACGTCTCGCAAATCAGGGTGGGCAACCTTCTCACGCAAATGTGCCTCGACCAGCTGGTCGATGAGCCTTGCGACTGAACCCCTGACCGCCGCAGCCTGATGAAGTAGTGCCGTGCATCCTGCGCCTTCGGTTATGGCACGCTCGATTGCTGATACTTGACCTGACATCCGCCGCACTCGGGCAATCAGCCTCTTCTTGACCGTTGGTTCATACGTCACTGGACTTTCCTCCTATGCCGAACGGACCGAAACCAGCGCTGGTCCATTTGCATCTTCACTGGCGGCCGATGCCACCTATGAAAGGCCTACGGGCTCGCCGGGTCTGGGGAGCGTGCATCGACCAACAGGGGCGATGTCTGTCCAGACTGACTGCGGCAAGTATGCTCACGCTTCACACCTTTCTCGCCTCCGCCCAACATACGCCGAGCGCTAGAGACTTCTGGCAATCGACCTGATGGCCTTCATCCCGGTGCCAAAGCGGGCAATCTGCTCGCGATGGGACGTCAGTTCGCTGTAAGGCAGGTAGGCGATGTTGAGGTCGGCGATCCGGCTGAATGCGGGGCGTGCCATTTGCGCCCGCACATCCTTCTCGCGGCCATCGGGAGCGACGAGGAACATGTCCGCCACGCCATCGAGATCACCGCCGCTGAGCGCCAGGTCGAGCATTCGCACGATGCCCGAGTAGATCGAGGTTGAATGTTCGACCTCAAACGCCGCGCAGACACGGGGCTCCTCCGGGTCGATCCACAAGACGTCAATCAATCGGACGGCATCTGCGCCGGGCGCTGTCGCCAGTTTTTCCGGCAGGTGTTCAAGGCAGCCCCGGCTGAGCGGAGCGCCTTCGTGGAAACGCCCCCGATCGTTGGCCGCAATCCAAATGCGAAACCCCAAAGCGATTCCGAGATCGCGCAGCCAGGCCTGAATTTCGCTGTGGCTTCGGTCCTCCTCGTTCCGGACCATCTGGGCGTTGGTTAGTTGGCGGGCTTCCTCGCGCACGGCGTCGAGCCGGGCCGACCAATCGGCGCCGGCATCGTCCGCTGGCGGCGGAGCCGGATATCGCCCGGAGCCGATGTCGAACAACAGCCCACCAACTGCGCCAAGATCGTTCGACAGGAGGTCGCGGAACTCGTCATTCAAATCCAGAATGCCGCCGCGCATGGCAAGGAACTGATCCCAACTCCCCAGCTTCAGCTTCGAGGAGGTTAGCGCGTTGTAGCCGTTGACGATGGCGGTATTGAACGGAGGAATGAGCGTGGGATGCAGGAAATAGAGCATGTTGGCGACCGCGGGCCCGAGGCCCTTGATCGTGAGGCTGTCGATTTCCCGGATATGGCTGATTACATCCTCGGCGGTGTCACAGCAGACACAGTTATGCAGCAGTCTGCCGAAGGCGCGCTGGTTCACGGGGTTTTCGTAGATGTCAGGAATGCGCAGCTTGGGTTTCCAAAGGAACGCATGATCCGCCCCCTTGAAGATCTGGCGCTGCTCGGCGATCGAATGAACCACCGTCTCGAGCGAGGAGCCGCGATAGGCGACACCGAAGGTGCCAGCCTCGATTTCGGCGACAACCTGCTGAATACCGCGCCTGATCGAGCGGAAGTTCTTGATTCGCTCGTCCCACAAAAACCAGCTTTGGTAAGTTGCTCCAGGATCGTCACGCCAGGTTTCGATCAGCTTGCGGACTCGTGCGGAACGCTCGGCCCCCTCTATCACTTGGTGGGGGCTTTCGGTTTGCGGGAGGAGCTGTGCATCGAGACGATCTGCCACGCTTGACCATTCCACTTCAGAACGCTGCTGGCGACGCCGAGCCGGTCAACGACCTCGTCCGACTTGGTGACAATGCGGTAACTGTAGGTTTCGGTTGCGACCGCGATCGGCCCTTCGAGCCGGATCTGCGCTTGGTAGTTTTCGAATGTGAAGGATTTGAATTCGGCGAGTTCCGGCCCAAGATGATGGTCGCGGTATGCCTCATAGGTTCCTTCGACCTTTCCCGATTCGATGACAACCGCATCGCGCGCGAAGAGCGCGTCGACACCGGAAAGATCCCGCCGCTCGAGCGCCAATTTGTAGGAGGCCAGCACTGCGGCGGCCCCTTCGCGGTCTGCATTCCGGGCGGCTGACGCGGTCGATAGCGAGAGCAGGATGGCGGCGGCCATTAGTGGAGTCGCGAACGACGGTAAGCGCATGAACTAATCCCCCTGAAGTCTGGTATGGCGATAATGGTCAGGGCTTATCCCCCGAATGGCCGTGTCCATGCGAGCCGTGAAACAGGTGCATGAGCGGGCAAATGAGCAAGATGGCATAGGGCAGGAAGCCGAACGCGTGCGCCCAGTGTTCTCGCAACACGAAGAAGGCTGCTATCACCCCGAGCGACGCAAGAGCGAAGATGAACCCGCGATTGAGGCGCATTGCTAGATCTCCACCCTCTTGAGCCTGATTGCATTGCCGATGACGCTGACCGATGACAGTGCCATTGCCGCAGCAGCTATGATCGGCGAGAGCAGAATGCCGAACAGCGGATAAAGCGCTCCGGCCGCGATCGGAATTCCGGCGACATTATAGCCAAAGGCAAACAATAGGTTCTGGCGGATGTTGCGCATCGTCGCGCGGCTGAGATGCCGTGCGCGCACGATCCCGGTGAGATCGCCCTTGAGCAGCGTCACCCCAGCGCTCTCGATCGCGACATCGGTACCGGAGCCCATCGCGATCCCCACGTCGGCAGCGGCAAGCGCGGGTGCGTCGTTGACACCGTCTCCAGCCATGGCGACAACACGCCCTTCGCTGCGCAGGCGCTTGACAACCGCGCTTTTCTGGTCGGGCATGACGTCGGCTTCGATGTCGGCGATGCCGAGACGGCGCGCGATCGCTTCTGCGGTGATGCGATTATCTCCGGTGAGCATGATGACCCGAACGCCGGCGGCTGCCAACTCCTTCAATGCCATGGGTGTCGATGGCTTGATCGGGTCTGCGATCGCGATCACGCCGGCTACGTTTCCGTCGATCCCGAGGAAAATCGCCGTCGCACCGTCCGCGCGCCATTCGTCGGCCCGCGCTGAAAGCGCGCCAACCGACAGACCCAACTCGTCGAAGAAGCCTGCCTTGCCGACGACGATGGCGTGACCATCGACAGTTCCGGTGATGCCCTTGCCGACGGGTTGATCGACATTTGTGGGATTGCCGAGCGCAAGGCCCTTGTCCTCTGCGGCTTTGACTACCGCAGCAGCAAGCGGATGCTCGCTCATCCGTTCGAGGCTGGCGGCGATCCGCAGCACCTCGTCGGCCGAGTGACCCGAGGCTACTTCGACCCCAACCACCGCAGGCTTTCCTTCGGTGAGCGTGCCCGTCTTGTCGACGACAAGCGTGTCGACCTTTTCCATTCGCTCGAGCGCTTCGGCATTTTTGATCAGGATTCCGGCCTGCGCCCCGCGGCCGACGCCAACCATGATCGACATCGGCGTTGCAAGACCGAGTGCGCAGGGGCAGGCGATAATCAGGACTGCGACGGCGGCAATCAGGCCATAGCCCATCGCCGGGGACGGGCCGACCAGTGACCAGCTCAGGAATGCCGCCAAAGCCACCAGGATGACCGCAGGGACGAACCAGCCAGAGACCGCGTCGGCCAGCCGCTGGATAGGCGCCCGGCTGCGCTGGGCATCGGCGACCATCTGGACGATCCGGGCGAGCATCGTGTCCCGTCCGATCCGCTCCGCGCGCATAACGAACGCACCGGTCTGGTTGATCGTTCCGCCGATCAGCGCGGCACCCATCGCCTTGGAGACCGGCATCGACTCCCCGGTGATCATCGCTTCGTCGACGCTGCCCTGGCCTTCGAGGATCGTGCCGTCGACCGGAACCTTCTCGCCGGGCCGAATCCGCAGGGTGTCGCCGACCAAGATATCCTCGAGCGCAACTTCTTCGTCTTCGCCATCGGGCCTGACCCGCCGCGCGCGTTTCGGTGACAGGTCGAGCAGCGCGCGGATCGCGCCGCTCGTCGTCTCGCGAGCACGCAGCTCGAGAACCTGACCAAGCAGCACGAGCACCGTGATGACAGCCGCCGCTTCGAAATAGACCGCAACCGAACCGTCGGCCGCGCGGAAGGCGGCCGGAAAGATCGACGGGGCCAGCACCGCGACCATGCTGTAGGCCCAGGCAACGCCGGTTCCCATGGCGATCAGCGTGAACATGTTGAGACTTCGGGTCTTGAGCGACAGCCACGCCCGTTCGAAGAATGGCCATCCGGCCCACAGCACCACAGGCGTCGCGAGCAACATCTGGACCCAATTGCTCGTCTGACGGGCAAGCAATTGATGGAGCCCGGTCAGATGGCCGCCCATCTCGAGTGCGAGCACCGGCAATGCAAGTATCAGCCCGATCCGGAACCGGCGGAGCATGTCACGATATTCGGCGCTCGGCCCGGTCTCCGCGCTTGGCATGGCAGGCTCAAGCGCCATGCCACAGATCGGACAGCTGCCCGGGCTATCCCGCACGATTTCGGGATGCATCGGACAGGTCCAGATCGCACCGTCCGGAGCTTCAGCCGCAGTCGTCGCGACCTGGGGCTTGTCATGCAGGAAGCTGTCAGGGTTGGCCGTGAATTTCCTATGGCAGCCGGCGCTGCAGAAATAGTAAGTCCGGCCCGCATGCTCGGCGTGCCGGGTTGCCGGGCCCGGCTTGACTGTCATGCCGCATACCGGATCGGTTACAGCGAGCTCGTCCTGGTCAGCGCGCTCGGACATCTGTTTCTCCAACGCCAAGGTTCTCTAAATTAGCACCTTCAATTGAGCGCATCCCAGCCAGAAAAAGCTCGAACGACAATGTGACTGGCAAGGTATGGAGGCGGGAGGCCATGTGTTTTCTCCATGGTTCTCCTCCCGCCTCCAGCCCGCAGGCGGGGCGACCCGACGGGCAGGGCATGCAAGAGGAACGATATTTTCATCAGACTATACGCACGGCTGCCTTCGATCCCTCGTCCCGGGTTCAACTATTTGCTGCCGGAGTTGCCGATCTCATCGCTTGCGCTGCGTTTCGTGCCGCTCAGGATCGAGATAGATCCCGTGATCGTATTGAATTGCGCGAGCTCGCAAATATCCGTGAACCCCGCTTGAAGCATCAGCGGCGTGAGCACGCCATCGGCATTGGGCTGGGTATCGGTGTAACCATCGAGCTTCTGGATGGTCGCCCGGAACAGCTTGCGCATCAACCATGACCTCTGCTCACTATAATCGGCGATGTACAGACGCCCGGCTGGTTGGAGCACCATATGGATCTCCTCGAGCAAGCGAAGCTTCTCGCTGAGCGGGACCTGATGCAGGACAAGGCACAGGGTCGCCACGCTCGGCGCCGGCCAGGTCGCCGCAGCTTCTGCCGAGAAATGCGCCTGAACGAATTCAGCGAAAATGTGGGCGGCGCACGCCTTCCTGCGCGCGATGGCGATCGCCGAGGCGTCAGGATCGACCCCAAGATAGCGGGTCGCGGGGTTCTTGCGTGCGAGTAAGGTTGCAAGACTGCCGGTGCCTGCTCCGATATCGAGGAGTAAGTCGCTGTCTCGAGGTGCGATGAGGTCGACCAACGCCGTGCGCCAGAGCTTTTCCCGGGTTGAGAGGCGCACACCCACATCATAAAGCGGTGTAAGAAAATGATGCCCGGCGGGAGGCGTGTAGGGCTGCGTTTCGGGCATTAGACAAGTCTCTCGTGCCGACCTTGCACCGTATCGGATTGCGGCGGCCATTGTTTGAAGGGTTCGCCAAGCTGCGCGAGATAGGTATCCGGATAGTCCGGACGGCCCGCAATGCCTAGCTTTCCGGCGCGGATATGGCTGCTCGAGCTGAACCGGGCGGTGCCCAGGATCATGTCCCAGACCGTCAGGAACAGTCCGAAATTGACATCGCCGTCGGTCTCCGAAGCGAGATGGTGGTGGCGATGCACCGGTGCGACTGCCCATAGATATGTCAGCGGCCCCAACCGCATGTCGACATTCGAATGCTGCAGTTGGAGTTGAATTGCGACGGCGAAGGAGCCGACCAGTGCGATGTCCTGCGGTATGCCCATCACGAGCCAGGGAAGCGTCCCAACCGAGATCTCGATCAGTTGATGAACGGGATGCTTCAGCAAACCGTTGAAGCCGTACATGCGGCGCACCGAATGGTGCACCGCATGGAAGCGCCACAAAAGCGGGATGCGGTGACTGGCGAAATGGGCGAGACTTATGCCAGCATCGAGGAGGAGGATCGCAAGAAGCAACTGAGCCCAGAAGGGTAGCGCAGCCGGCCACATCGAAGGCCAGGGAACCAGGCTGGCGAATAACGGCAGGAGCAGGACCAGGATCAGGATCGATCCTTCATTGACCAAGGCATGGGCTATGTCTCGCGGGGTGTCGCCGTGGTTCTGGTTCCAATGGCGTTCAAAAGGGGCAACCCGTTCGGCCACTAACGATATCGCGATCGCCGCAAGCAGCAGGATTACCAACCAGATTGGCGCAGCGCCGCTTGAAACAAGCATGGCCGCTCCGCCGACGAATAACAGGAAATAGGCAGGGGCGTAGGCAATACGAAAGAGGACCATGGGCGCACTCCGGGAAAATCTGAGGTGTTCATGCGCACCCGTGGCGTTCCGGTCTTGAACGATTCGCTGGTCCGATCAGCGAATTACAGAAATTTCGAGGCGGGCCAAACCTTGCGCGGGTGTGACGCCAAACCATTCGACCAGCCTTCGCGTGAAATGCGCCTGATCCGCAAAGCCGCCCGCCGCAGCCGCGTCGGCCAGGTTTTGCGACTGCTGGAGCGCTTCGATCGCTTGTTGCAGTTGAAGCCACTGGAGCAGCTTCGCAGTTGGCACCCCAAAATCGCGCACAGCAACCTCTCGCAGGCGCGCGGGCGATAAGCCCAATCGTTGGGCCAGCGCAGCCGGGCCGATGCCCGGCTCCAAGCCGACAAGGCCGACCTGGAGACGCCGGTCGATAGCGCGCGCCGCCTCGGTGCCGAGATAGTCCTCGATCCACTGTCTCGCCGAGTGGCCGCACTTAACCGCTTTCAAGGCGGTCGCTTGGCCCGCGCGCAACCGCGAAATTTCCAGTGATTGCACCGCGCTGCGCATCCCC
Organism: Sphingomonadales bacterium; assembly: GCA_017302615.1. Taxonomy (GTDB): domain Bacteria; phylum Pseudomonadota; class Alphaproteobacteria; order Sphingomonadales; family Sphingomonadaceae; genus Novosphingobium. Next base: position 333,631 of record JAFLDB010000002.1, on the reverse strand, counting down.
CGAAATAGCGGATCCACATAGATGGTCCTGAGAACTGTGCCGGCAGGGGCCAGACAGTGGCTTATGCCCGCAGGAATGAGTGCCGCTTCGCCCGCAGCCAAATGCGTTCGGGCGGCACCGCCGATCTCGCACGGGTCGTCAAGCGCAAGGCAGATCTGATGGGCGATATGACGGTGGGGCCGATTGTCGCCAACGCGGGCATCGAGCAGCGCCCAACCGATGCCAAGGAGCATCGTTCCCGACCAGGAAGCGGATTTCCCGCTCAAGACATCGCCATGCTGGCCGTCGGCTCGAGTGTGCCAAGCCAGGCGACCAGCGCCAGAATGGTCACCGCCGCCCCAGCTTCAAGCAGCAAGCTTGTTCGCAGCGCCGCAGTGGCTGAACCGGTCTCGCCCTCTTCGATCGCAGTTCCAAGTGCCGGCGTGAGACGCCACCGGTTCTTGGCGGCCAGCAGCAGCATTGCGCCGACCAACGCCAGCTTCACGGCCAACAGTCGTCCATAATCGGAACCGAGCGCCTGTGTCAGATTCTCATAGCCGACCAGGATCTGGGCGTTGACCAACCCGGTTCCCGTAATAATCAAGACGCAGACGCTGCCGACACGCGAAAATTCGCCAAGCGCTCTGTGGCCGACCATCATGCGGGTTTCCTCATCTCGGCCCGACGCTAACCGCAGCAACAGCAGAAAGGCGGCAATGCCGCCGAGCCAGACCGCCGCTGCCAGCATGTGCAGCAAGTCGCTCGCCTTGTGAACTAGCCCGAGATCGCCTTCGCTGGCGCCGGCATGTCCCGTCCAGACCAGTGATCCAAGCGCCACCGCCCCGGCCAGCGTTACCAGAGCGAGCCTACGGTCCGTCGAACGGACAGAAAAGACGGCCCAGAATGCAGTCGCCAGCGCCGCCATCCGGACCAGCCAGGCCGTGCCGATCGGGGTTTCGAGCAAAATCGAACGGCCCGTTGCCCAGTCCGGGGCGCCGAGCGGATTGCCCGTCATGCTCGCAAGCAAGACCAGGAATCCGATCGCCGAGAGGACCAGGCCGCCGAGCGCCAACAGCCCGAGCGAGGAGCGCAAGGGCAAGACCGTCTCCTCGATCCGCTCGGATTTCCGAAGGGCGTAAAGCGGAAAGGCCGCCAGACCCACAAGCAGGATCAGGCTCAGAAACAGTCCAAGCCTGATCGCGATCATCGCCCAATCGGGTGACACAGCCTAGCGGACCGTGAACGAGAACTGGCCGCCCATCCGGTGGGTGTCGGTGCCCGCCGCCGACCAGGACACCTGGTAGGTTCCTGCCGCGAGCGCGCGCTTGGGCATCAGCATGACCGACTTGCCGTCCTTGCCCATCATCGAGCTGAACGCGACCTTCATCGGAGGATGGTCGTTCATTCCGGGCATCCCCGTCATGGCCAGGTCGACCTTGAGCGTTGAGGCGATCACCCTTTCGTTGAAAACCAGGTTGATCGACCGGGCATTGGCGGCAGGCACCGTGGCATTCGCCGCAGGAGTTGAGGAGACGAGCCTGGTGTGAGCAAGGGCAGCACCAGGGACCGAGATCAGCGCGAGCGAGGCGAGCATGGCGGCAACAGCAGATTTACGCATGAAAATGTCTCCAAAAGTTTGCGTTCGATGCTAGATACGCCTCAACCGGCCCCACCCCTCATTTTGATGCGGCGTGAGGGATTTTGAACGCGGATGCGTATGAACGGAGGGAAGGCAATTGGATGAGGACACCATGGACGACTATTTGAGACAATTGAGGCGCGCTCCGCCATCAGGGTTGCTCGATGGCCTCGACGACAGGGTGTTCAGCGCGCTCGCACTACGCCGAAAAGAGACGACCATGGCGCAGCGCTTCATGGTGCTGTCCGCGTTCATTTCGCTTGGCGGCGGTGCCATTGCAGGTATTGCGAGTGCTGAGCCGGTGGGTCGCGGCCCTTCATTGTCGCCATTCGCACCCGTTTCGGCGCTCGCTCCCTCCGCACTGCTCGATCCGCGATGACCGCGAGGTCGCGTTGGCTGCTCCTGCTCGCGCTGGTGGCGTTCGCGTCCGCCATCTGCGGCGTGTTCGTAGGCAAGATCGTCGCCGATCGGCCGCGACCGAAGGAAACCGAGCTGCATGCCCTGCTGCATGGCGAACTGAAACTGACGCCGCAACAACATGTCAAGATCGATGCGATCGAAGCCCGATTTGCCGTCAGGCGCAAGGCACTCGAACTCGATATGCGGGCTGCGAATGCCCGTCTCGCCGAGGCAATCGAAGCCGAACATGGTTATGGCCCGAAAGTGACTGCGGCGATTGATCAGAGCCACGTTGCAATGGGAGCACTTCAGAAGGAAACGCTTGAGCATCTGTTCGAGATGCGAGCGGTGCTTGATCCCGAGCAGGCAAAGATGTTCGACAGCACTGTGGTCAAAGCGTTGACCGCCGATGCACGGTGACGCTGGACCTATCGCAATGCGATGATCGCGAACTGACGAGCCTGGCCGTCGGGGGCCACCCGTCGGCGTTTCGTGAACTCATGGGTCGTTACAAGGGGCCCGTCTTTCGGCTGATCAGGAGCAATGTCGGCGATCCGGAGGAGGCGCTGGACATCTTGCAGGAATGCTTCGTATCCGCGTTCACCAACATCGGCAAATATGATCCCGAGCGGCCATTCAGAGTCTGGATCGCACGCATCGCCTTGAACAAATGTCGGGACTGGGCTCGACGCCGCGCAGTACGTTCGTTCTTTTCGCTGGCAAGGCCGATCGCCGCCGACGAAGATTTTGAAAGCGATGTCCCGAGCCCCGAACGCGAAGCGCAAGGACGTGCCGAGCTTGCGGAAGTCGAGCGAGCCATCGCTGGCCTGCCGCTCCCCTTGCGGGAAGTACTGACCCTGCGCACCATCGAGGAACTAAGCCAGGTTGAGACTGCCGCGATCCTGGGCATCAGCGAAAAAGCCGTTGAAACAAGACTATACCGAGCCCGCACTCAACTCAAGGCGAAAATGGAGGGCGCACTTGAGTCTGGAATCGCTTGATCTGCCGATCTTGCTACCAGTTTCTTGCTACCAGTTTAATGCAATTTGCAGGCAAGCAAAGGGTTCGATTCTTCGTTCTGCGCAAGATCGGACTAAGCTCCCAGGTGGCGATTGCCGGATCATGGTTCTTTCGCTTATTCGTGTCGGTCCTGTCAGACGGAAAATGGCCCCCGCATGAGGGCTGCGCCGGTGCGGTGCGTATAGACCGGTACTCGCCTCCCTCCAATCCGGACGAACCATGATTATCAATCGACGAAACTTTATAGGCGCAGCTGCAGTCGGCGGATCGACAGCGGCGCTTGCCAGCTGGTTTCCGGCCTGGGCGCAGCCAGTGTCGGCGGGAATCACGGCTCCGCTTCCCACCGTCTCCGGTGAAGACATCAGCTTGAGAATTGCCCGTCAGACAATGCGGGTTGACGGCAAGGTCAGCCGCGCGATCGGTGTCAATGGAACGATACCAGCCCCCTTGATCCGCCTGCGTGAAGGCCAGACCGTGCGGCTTTCGGTCACCAACGATCTCGACGAGGACAGCTCGATCCACTGGCATGGACTGATACTGCCGTTTCAGATGGACGGCGTGCCGGGCGTCAGCTTTCCGGGTATCAAGCCCCGTTCGACCTTTGTCTATGAATTCCCGGTCGTGCAGTCGGGAACCTACTGGTATCACAGTCACTCGGGCCTGCAGGAGCAGCTCGGCCACTATGGCCCAATCGTGATCGATCCCAAAGGACAGGATCCGATCGCCTATGACCGTGAGCATGTCGTCGTGCTTTCCGATCACAGCCAGCTTTCACCCGAGGCAATATTCCGCAAGCTGAAGGTCAATCCCGGCCACTTCAACATGCAGCGCCAAACAGTCGGCGGGTTGTTGGCGGGCAAGGATCAACCGCTCAAGGAACGGCTCGATTGGGGCAAGATGCGGATGGATCCCACCGATATCGCCGACGTCAACGGGTCCACCTACACCTTCCTCGTGAACGGCTATGGGCCGAAGGATAACTGGACTGCCTTGTTTACCCCGGGTGAGCGGGTGCGGCTGCGGATCATCAATGCGTCCGCCATGTCGATATTCAACGTCCGCATTCCTGGCCTGCGCATGAGCATCGTTCAGGCCGACGGGCTCAATGTGCGGCCCATCGAGGTTGACGAGTTCCAGATGGGTGTCGCCGAGACCTACGATGTCATCGTCACCCCGGCCGACGACCGGGCATACACGCTCGTCGCCGAAGCCAACGATCGCTCCGGGCTTGGGCGCGCGACATTGGCACCGCGTCCGGGCATGGCCGCAGAGGTTCCGCCGCTGCGCGAGCGGCCGCTCGCGACGATGAAGGACATGGGCATGGGTGACATGGACATGTCCGGCGCGGCAAGCGGCGGCGATCCGGCAGGCATGGGCGATATGGATATGTCGGCCGCTGCGGCGCCGGCAGCCGACTGTCCGCCCGAACATGCCAAAATGGGTCACTGCACGCCCGCGGAAGGCGGGGCCACTGCCGCCAATCATGCGGCAATGGGGCATGGCGCCGGGGCGATGAGCCACAGCATGCGCGATTTCAGCGTCGCGCCGCAGGTCAAGCGCGATCCAAGCGTTCAGACGATCTCGCCGATGCCGGTCGATCGCATGAACGAACCGGGCCAAGGCCTGGAGGATGTCGGACACAAGGTCCTGACCTATCATGACCTCGTCGCGCTTGAGCGCAATCCCGACGTGAGGGCTCCGGAGCGGTCGCTCGATATCCATTTGACGGGCAACATGGAGCGGTTCATGTGGTCGTTCGACGGCATCAAGATGTCGGACTATCATCAACCCATCCCCTTCCTCGAAGGCGAGCGGGTGCGGATCAATCTCATCAACGATTCGATGATGAGTCACCCGATCCACCTTCATGGCCACTTTTTCGAGCTGGTAACGGGCAAGGGCGCGTTCTCGCCCAGAAAGCACACCGTGCTGGTACAGCCCGGGGGCAAGGCCAGCTTCGACTTTACCGCCGACGCGGTGGGCGACTGGGCGTTCCACTGTCACCTGCTCTACCACATGCACGCAGGGATGATGCGGGTCGTAAGTGTCAGGCCGCGAGGAGACGCGGCATGAGCCTCTCGCGTTTGATGCTCGCCGGCGGCACGGCACTGATGGTCAGCTTCCCGGCCAATGCGCAGTCGATGCAGCCCATGGACCATGGCTCTATGCCGGGCATGCCGATGTCGAAGAAACCGGCGAAGCAGCCGCCGAAACCCTCCGGCGAGATGTCGGACCATGGCACGGAACACAAACCAGAATCCGCAGCCGGTCCTGTAAGGCCGGCTGCGGAGTGCACGGCCGAGCATGCAAGGATGGGGCACTGTATACCTGCCGCCGACCCGGCCGAACCCGCAAAGCCGGCCGAAGCAGGCGCGGATGACGGAATGGCAGGGATGGTAATGGAAGGACAGCCTACAGAGGCGTCGCCCTCCGATCCCGACTGTCCGCCCGAGCACGCAAAGATGGGGCATTGCACCCCCAAAGCGGCAGCTCCCGCTGCGGCGGAACAGACGCAAGATGCTCTCGGGACCGATCTCCAACCCGGGAACGCGCCGGCGCCTCCCCCCCCGTCCAACTGGTATGCCGACCGGGTCTACTCGACGTCGGATATGGCACGGGCGCGCGAGGAGATGATGAAGGAGAGCGGAGGAACCAGCGTGGCATTCGCGTCCTTCGACCTCGCCGAATATGTGGTCCACAAGAACAAGGACAGCTACCGCTGGGAGGGTGAGGCCTGGCTCGGCGGCGACATCAACCGGTTCGTGTTCAAATACGAAGGCGAAGGCGAGTTTCGCGGCCCTCTCGACGACCTCGAGCTTTCGGCGCTCTATTCAAGAGCCATCGACCCCTATTGGAACTTGCAGGCCGGCATTCGCTATGACCCCAAGCCCGATCCGTCCCGGACCTATGCCGTCATAGCCGTCGAGGGACTGGCGCCCTACTGGTTCGAAGTGACCGCATCGGCCTTCCTCTCGAACAAGGGCGAATTCCGGTTCCGGCTTGAAGGCTACCATGATGTTCGGCTGACGCAGAAACTGATCCTGCAGCCGCGCCTCGAAGCAAACTTTTCGGCGCAGACCATTCCTGAACTGGGCGTCGGATCCGGACTATCGAACCTCGAACTGGGCGCGCGCCTGCGCTACGAGATCAAGAAGGAGTTTGCGCCCTATATTGGCTTTGAATGGATCCGGCAGTTCGGCGATTCCGCGCGCTTCACCCGCGCCAACGGCGGGCAGGTATCGGATCCCCACTTCGTCGTGGGCGTTAGGCTTTGGTTCTGACGCGGGCTTAAGAGGACCAAGCGGTGCAGCGCTCGCGTCGCCTCCATGTCGGGGCCAGCAAGGTTCACAAATGGCTGTCGCTGGTGATCGGCGCGCAGCTGCTGATCTGGTTCGCCAGCGGCGCGCTGATGAGCTTTTTGCCGATTGAAAAGGTGCGCGGCGAGCAGCTCGTCGATCGCGCGGCGTTCGCTGCGCTCCCTCGCGGTACGGTGACCGTATCGTCTGACAGGCTTTTGGCACAGGCGGGCGCTCCGGTCGAAACCATCACTTGGCGCGTGCTTGATGGTCAGCCCGTAGCCGAGGTGAAGACCCGAGACGGCATTCTGCTGTTCAATGCCACCGGCAAGAAAGTGGCGCCGATCGACGCGCCAACGGCAACCCGGATAGCGCAAGCGGCCTGGAAGGGCGCAACCAGGCCAGCATCGGGCGCGGTTCTCGTCACAGCCGAGAGCACCGAGTATAAGGAGGCGCTTCCTGCCTGGCGGATCGCCTTCGAGGATGCGGACCGCACGAGGGTGTTCGTCTCGGCCTCCACCGGGCGGATCGTTGCAGTCCGGACCAGCACCTGGCGGCTCTACGACTTCTTCTGGGGCCTTCACATCATGGACTGGCAGAACCACGAAGATTTCAACAGCTGGTGGCTTCTGGCCTTTGCGATCGGTGCGGTGGCTTTGGGCCTGGCCGGATCGGTCCTGCTGGTGATGCGCTGGCCGCTGCGCAGTCGAAGGCGTTCGGCGTGAAAGTCTGGGCGATCCTTCTTCTGCTCTTCGCGCTGATTGCACCGGGCACCCTACCTGCAAGAGCTGATACCGCCGTCGCTGCGACAGAGCTGACATTCTTGTGCCACGACATGACGCGCGGATCGAACGAGGAGGACAAGCAGCCACACGGGCCTTTGCAGCCCACCTGCTCGGCCTGCATTCGCGCATTGGCCGAAAAGCCGTGTGCACTCCCGCTTCCCCCCCGAAGATCCACGGGACATGCCGAGCGCGTTACAGCGGCGCCGTGCGCGAGCGCTGCCAAGCCGCCCACTCCGCCGCCGCGCTAGTTCCCATCCGCACTCCCAATCCATTTAGACCAAATCAGGAGCTACCAAATGAAGATCAAACATCTCGCCAGCGCGCTCGCGCTGTTCGCTACACCCGCCATGGCATCGGCTTCCGCCGTGATGCACCGGGACCCTGGCTGCGGGTGCTGCGAAAAATGGGCGGCCCAGGTGAAAGCCGCTCTCGGCCGCACCATCAAAACCGTCGATGACAGCAACCGGGCCGCGCTTCAGACCCGGCTCGGCATTACGCCGCCGCTCCGGTCCTGCCACACCGCCATCATCGATGGCATGGCATTCGAGGGCCATGTGCCGATTGCCGACGTGAAGCGTTTCCTGGCCACAAAGCCCAGGGGCGCGACCGGTCTCGCCGTCGGTGGAATGCCGCTTGGCTCGCCGGGAATGGAAGTGCCGGGCCAGAATCCCCAGCGTTACAACGTCTACATGTTTGGAGCATCGGGTCAGACGGTCTACGCGAGGCATTGATCCCTATCGCCACTGGGATCGCTGGGGGGCCTCTCGGGTCCCCCCAGTTCCCCTGCGCCAAGGCGCTGGGACCGATCGAGGTGTGCCTTACCTTGCCGGGCTAAGAGCGGCAGGTCGCAGCAATCAGGGCCTTTACCCCATCCGGCACTTTCAGGGCTGCGACCGACGTTGCCAGACCGCATTCACCTCGGGCAATAGGCTCGCCCGCAATCGTCACATCGCCACTGAGCGGGATCACCAGCGCTGGCCCGCCGGCATAGCGCCGGGCAACGGATGCAGGTAATCCCCCGTCGATTCGGTCCAGTCTGAAATGCGGCCCTTCAACCAGCTGCAAAGGGCCATCCGCGCCGAGATGGAAGCGCAGCTTGGCGGGATGCGCCGCGCCCAATGCGACGGCTACCCCTTCGTCCAGATGAAGTTCGCGCGGACGCCCGTAATCGTAAAGCCGATAAGTGATGTCGCTGTCCTGCTGGACCTCGATCAGGCTGATCCCGGCCCCGATCGCATGGACTGTGTTCGCCGGGATATAAAAGTAGTCCCCCGCCTTGACCGGATGCCATTCGAGCAGATGCTCGATCGAGCCGTCGAGCGCGGCAGCGCGCATCGCGTCAGCTTCCAGAGGCTTGGTAAAGCCGATCCCCAAAGCCGCCCCGGGCTCGGCATCAATCACCAGCCAGCATTCTTCCTTGCCTTGGCGGCCGAGCCCGGCAGCCAGCGTCTGGGCATCCGAAGGATGGACCTGGACCGAGAGTGCCTCTGACGTGAAGATATACTTGACCAGAAGCCCGTCGAGTTCGGCAGGGGGCTCGAACCACACTTCGCCGATCCTCGCGCCCGATGGGTTAATGAACGGCGGTGGCAGGCGATCTCTGCCCCATGGCTTGGCAACCATCCGCGTGGCCCGCCGAGCGCTCACTGGTTGGCCGCTCCGGGCTGCTTGCCGACCTGCTGCGTGCCGCTGCGGCTCGCGACCAGAACCTCGTCGCCGTCAACCGCCACGATCACGTCGTCGAGCGCGATGACCGAGACGCGCGGGCCATCGCTGCTGACCAGCACATTGCGGCAATTGCGCTGGTCGATCCGGCCCTGGAAGCTGTCACTGCGGCATCTCGACATGGCCACCGAAACCGAAGCGCATCGCCGACAGCACCTGGTCGCCAAAGGTATGGTCAACCCGGCTGCGATAGCGCGCGAACAGCGCTGCGGACAGGACATGTACTGGAACGCACTCTTCCATTGCCGCCTCGATCGTCCAATGCCCCTCGCCAGAGTCCGCTACCCGACCCGAAAACTCGCAGAGCATCTGATCCTTGGCGAGCGCAGCCGCAGTGAGATCGAGCAGCCAGGAGGAAATGACGCTGCCGCGCCGCCACACCTCGGCGATATCGGTCAGGTTGAGATCGAAGCGTTCGCCTTCGGGCAGCTTGTCGGAACTTTTGCCCTTTAAGATGTCAAACCCCTCAGCATACGCCTGCATCAACCCATATTCGATACCGTTGTGGACCATCTTCACGAAATGGCCGGCACCGGCTGGCCCGGCATGGATATAGCCTTTCTCGGCACGGGGATCCTCGCCTTCCTGTTCCATCCGGTTGGGGGTGCGGGCGATCGTGCCAATTCCAGGCGCCAGCGCATCAAAGAGGGGATCGAGCAGGTCGACCACGGCCTTGTCGCCGCCGATCATCATGCAGTAGCCGCGCTCGAGCCCCCACACGCCCCCCGAGGTGCCGACATCGACATAAGCAATACCCAATTCGGCGAGTTCTTGCGCGCGCCGGACATCGTCCTTGTAGAAGCTATTGCCCCCGTCGATGATGATGTCACCCGTTTTCGCTTCTGCTTTGAGCAGGTCAACCGTCGTCTCGGTGGGTTCCCCTGCGGGCAGCATCACCCAGAAGATGCGGGGCGTCGGCAGTTGGCTAGCCGCCGCAGCGAGCGAAGTGGCGGCCCGCGCGCCTTCTTCGACCAGCGCATCGACAGCTCTCGCATTGCGGTCGAAAACGACCACCTCGTGGCCACCGCGCATCAAGCGCCGGGTAATATTCGCACCCATCCGGCCGAGGCCGATCATTGCAAGTTTCATGTGAATCTCCTTTGTGTCACGAGGGCGGCGTTGACCACTGCCTGCAGCGCCGAAATGCCGTAGCCGCCGTGCTTCAGATGGACACGCAGGACGCGCCGTTCGCGGCTGCCGAGCACCGCCGTGTCGCCGTGGTCCTGGCCGACCGCGTGCATCAAGCGGTCAATTTTGAGCCAGTTCGGCACGAACGGATCGTACCGCAAGAAATTGCGCCAAAGGGTATGGACAGGAGGGGCCGACCCCAGCGGTCTACCGGGATGGCGAGAATCGGCGTCACTGCCCGCGTCCAAGGTCAAAGTACCGATCGTGGCGATCGAGAGCTTATCAATCGCCTCGATTTCGCCATCGGATCCAAGGGTACCCGTAAAGGTCACCGAACAGAGCGCTCGGCTGATTGGAACCGAACACACTGCACTCGGAACGCCACAGCGGAGCCGATTGCTCCCGCACTGACGCCTGGCTGTTCCAGATTTCGCCGACCGCGAGCATGCGTGCGCGCATCAGTGAGCTGGATGCGGCAGTTCAGCGAGACCGCCGCTCGTGGAGCTCTTCTGGGGAGAAACGGCATCTTGCCGCGATCACTACAACGCATTCTCTCCTCCTCAAACGGAACCCCGCCTCGGGGATGGAGCGAGACGGGGCAATGCGCCATCATCCCGCGCGCGCGTTCGTGCTTTCGGGGCCATCCCGGCAACTGGTGAACGCGGCCAGCGAAAGGGGCGTCGAGCAGAAACGGCGGCTTTTTTCCCGTCGATATTTCGGCTGCCAAATGTCGAGCACCTTGGCTCTCCTCGTTGCTGCTAACTGATACGCAGCGGCGGCAAGTATCCCTCGAAAATGGCCTTGTGTTGTACGTGATCAGCAACGTGTTCGCCTTTTTGCAGCGGCCCCATTCCAAGCGGCGTTCCAAAAGCGATTGCTGACCGCTTCTATCGGCTTCGGCGTGTTGGCATGGTTATACCGCGCAGCATGGCGCTTGGGCCGCGAGTCACGACGATAAACGGTCAGGCTTCTAGGTCCGCGGGCTCATGTTCCAGCGCATCTGTTCGATCGCAGTAGCGAGAGCGCTGGTTAGCGCGATCCCGTTGGAGGCGTGTGGGACGGTGTCCGTGCTGACAATGCGCATTGGAAGCTCGCCGAAAATCTCGGCGGTGCTTCGGTCAAACAGGGCATGAACAACGATACAGTAACGGGGCTCAAGGCCAGCGCGCGCGAGACAGCGCGCGGCTGCGACCAGCGTCTGGCCAGACGATCCGATGTCGTCAACCAGCACCGGATTTCGCCCGGCGTAGGGCGCGATGTCGGGGAGGACGACAGCCACGTCCCTGTCGCCCGCCCTGGTCTTGCTCAGCACGAAATGCGGGGCACCGGCCAGTTCGGCGACTTCCCGAACCCATTGTTCGCTTTCGACATCGGGGCCGACGATGACCGGATCTTTGACATTGGCCTCGATCCAGTGCGCGGTCGACGGGGCGGCGTGGACGACCCGCGCGGGAATCGTATAAATGGCATCGAGTGAGGGATAGCGGTGGAGGTGCGGGTCGACGGTGACAAGCCAATCGAACCCGCCCGAAAGCAGACGAGCAAAGCTCTGCGAGGTGATCGCCTCCCCGGGATTGAAGCGCCGGTCCTGGCGCATGTAGGCAAGATAGGGCGCCACCAGCCCTACTTCGCCTGCACCGAGGTCCCTGGCGGCATCGGCCGCAAAGAGCAGCGGCAGGATGCGATTGTTGGGGCGTGCCAGCGAACACAGCAGGATGACCGAGCGACCCGCGACATCACAGGCGAAGCGCAAATAGCTCTCACCATCGGGAAAATCGCGCAGCTCCAAAGCGCCGATTTCCGCGCCTGTTGCGCCGGAAATGCTCGCGGCGAGTTGCTCGTATCCCGGTAGGGGGACAAGAATCGGATGGCTCATCATCCTTCAATCCCGAACACAGCGGCGCCATCGGCGTAGAATTGCAGCGCGTAATCGAGCTCACCGCCACTTTCGGCATGGACCGTGCACAGCGCAGCATTGTCCTTGATTGCTTCACCCAATCGGCAGTGCAGTTCGACCCCCGCCGCTTTCGCGGCAGGGGCTCCTGCCAGCTTGGCGAGCTTGGCCAGTTGCCGATTGTCGATTGACCGTAGCGTCCCGGAATGCGTGGCGCGGATGACCTGCCGATGGGTGGAAACCGGCGGGTCGCGCATTCCGCCCTGGGCTTCGCATATTCCCTGAAACTTTTGCCAGGCGCGCCCACTTTCGAGTGTTTGCCACGCGAGGGCCAACCCTTGCCCGTCGGGGACAAATTCGGCCAGTTCGAGCAAAGCACCGGCTAGCTCGCAAGCGCGCGATGCAAGATCGGCGGGCCCTTCCTGTTGCTTTAGCACTGCCAGCACATCCCTTGCTTCAAGCGCGGGCCCGATCCCGCGACCGATCGGTTGGGTTCCAGGTCCCGGCAGCACACGCGTCTTGAGCCCGAACGAGGCCGCAACCGCCTGCAGCCAATAACTCAGCTCATCAGCAGCTTGCGCCGTCCGGATCTTGGCGGTCGGGCCGATCGGCATGTCGATGACCAAATGCGTGGCACCTGCAGCAATCTTTTTCGAAAGCACCGAGGCGACCAGCTGCCCCGTGGAATCGAGATCGAGAACCTTTTCTACGCCGATGATGATGTCGTCGGCAGGGCTGAGCTGAACCGCGCCGCCCCAAGCCAGGCACCCATTCTGACGCGCAACGACTTCGCGGATCCGGTCGATATCGAGATCGACCGGCGCGAGCGTTTCCATCGTGTCTGCGGTGCCGGAGGGCGATGTAATCGCGCGCGACGAGGTCTTCGGCATGACCAGGCCGAGTGCTGCAATGATCGATACAACGATTGGTGTCGTGCGGTTGCCCGGCAATCCGCCGACGCTGTGCTTGTCGACGGTCACTTGTTGCGGCCAGGACAGCCGTTTTCCCGCGTCAACCATCGCGTGGGTCAGGCCAATCATTTCCTGAAGATCGAGCGGAAATGCCGAGCAGGCGGTCACGAACGAAGCGAGATGAATGTCGCTGTATCGCCTCGCGACAAGATCGGAGACTATGCCGGTGAAGTCGGAGCGCTCCAACCGGTTCCCATAGACCCGTTTGCGCAAGACACTGAAGGAGGGCACCGGTTGCGGATGCCGGACCTCGACCGCATCGCCGTCGCTGATCCCAAGCTTCGACCAAGCCTCGTCCGAGAGACCGATTTCTCCTTCCGCAACCAGTCCATTGGTCGATCTCAGAAGCCGTGCCGCAACCTCCGCACCGCCTGCTTCGACCATGATCGACGTTCGGGCTGTGAAGCCCTCGGATCGGCAAACGAAGCAGTCTTGCGGCATGACCGCGATCGGCTCGCCCGGCTTTGCGGTGAGGCCAAGCCTTCTCGCTTTCAGGGCGTGGGGCGAGCGCGCAGCGGACTCCCCTCCGGCGCGTTCGTTTGGTCGTTGCCGCTTCACAGTTGAACCTTCTCGGCTTGGACCGGAATGTGACAGTCCCAGCCGAGTTCCTGCCCGATCCGGCTTGCCAAGGCGGCGGATGCGTCGGGTTCGCCATGGGTGATGAACACCTTGCGCGGCTTGGCTTTGAATTCGCTCAGCCATCGCAGTAGCTCGTCGCTGTCGGCGTGGGCTGACAGCATGGGCAGATTGGCGACTTGAGCCCGCACGGGAACGTGATTGCCGTGGATTGAGATGGTCTTGACGCCTGCGAGCATTTGCGCTCCGCGCGTGCCTGCCGCCTGAAAGCCTGAAAAGAGAATGAGGTTGGCGGGGTCGTCGGCATAGCTCGCGAGGTGGTGTAACACGCGCCCGCCGGTCGCCATGCCGCTTGCCGAGATGATGATCTTGGGCATGGCATCACGGGTCAGCCGCTTGGACTCTTCAACGTCTTGAACATAGTGCGCCACGCCGCATGCAGCACCGCATTCGTCCGGGGTCAACCGATGCTGATCGAGGTGGTCGCAGAAGATGTGGCTTGCATCGACCGCCATCGGACTGTCGAGATAGACCGGGACGGGTCCGAGCCGTCCCGCCGCGCGTAGACGCGAAAGGTAATAGAGCAATGCCTGAGCTCGACCGACCGCGAATGCGGGGATGATGACAGTACCGCCGCGGCGCAGACAAGGCTCGATCAGCGAAAGTAGCGCGTCTTCCGGATCGACCGCCTCGTGTCGGCGGTTACCATAGGTAGATTCGATCACCACATAATCTGCCTGATCCGGGCACTGCGGGGCGCGCATCACGCGATCGTCGTAACGCCCGAGGTCCCCGGAAAAGACAATCGTCCGGTCTGAGGTTGCGATGCGAAGCGATGCTGCGCCCAGAATGTGTCCGGCGGGGTAGAACCGCGCATGCAGATCGGCGGCAAGCTCAACGTCCTGGTTGGTCGTGACAGCCGTGAACTGCTCAAGGGCGCGGTAGGCATCTTCCTTGGTGTAAAGCGGCAAGGCCGGGATATGGCGGGAAAACCCGCGCCGATTTGCATACTCGGCGTCCTTCTCCTGCAGGAAGCCGCTGTCGGGCAGGAGCAGCCGGCAGAGATCGAAGGTTGGCGCGGTGCAGATGATCCTGCCCTTCCAGCCCCTGCTAACGAGACGCGGAAGACCGCCCGAATGATCGAGATGCGCGTGGGTCAGGAGGACCGCGTCTGAATTGGCGAGGCGAAATGGCGGGTCTTCCCAATTGCGTTCGCGCAGGGCGCGCGCGCCTTGAAACAGGCCGCAATCGACGAGGAGGCGTGGACCCGCGCCCTCGAGCAGGTACCGCGAACCGGTGACCGTACCCGTTGCGCCGAAGAAGCTGAGCGCAACCGAATCGCTGCGGGCGGCGACTGCTGCGGGATTGTCGCTTGAAGTCATTGCTCATTCCCTTCGCTGACATTCTGCGACGCCTGCACGACGCCCGATCTGCGGGCGGCCATGGCTGTTTCCTGCCAAGGCCAGTGGCCGTTGATCTCGACCCCGAGCGATACGCTGAGGAAAGTCCGGACAAGGATCAGGCCCGCCAGAACCATCAGATCGTCGAGACTGGGGTTGATGACGAGCGACTTCAGGATGTCTCCGGCCACCAAAAACTCGAGACCGAGCAAAATACTGCGCCCCAGAACCGCGCGCACGGGTTGATAGACAGCCTGGATCCCCAAGCTGCGCGCCCTCGAACCGAACAGAAAGATCGCCGCGCCCGCACCGGTCAGGATCGTCACTGTGCCGACTAATTCGAGCGACAGGACCGCAATGCGGACAAATACGTCAAGGGCGGTGCTTGCGGGCTCAATGATGGTCATAGAGGCCTACATTGCGGATGTTGTTCCAGCTGTCGGTGGTGTGGCAGGCGACGCACTGCTCCACCGGCGCGTGTTTCTTGGCCACGCGCTGTGACACCATCTCGAAATGCATCATGAAGTGGCTGGGCGGAGCCTTGTGACATTCGGCGCATTGGGTCGAATTGACCGATGGATGCCGGAACGCTGCCACCTTCCAGTCGGTGAGGGTGTGGCAGCTCTTGCAATCCTTGCCGAACAACCTCTGATGCGGGTCGCGGGCCGCGTGGCAGCTTGCGCAATTGAGCGCATCGAGGGACAGAGGCTTTGCTCTCGAGACTGGTCCCATGGCAGCGGGCAGTGGGCCTCGCCACAAGGCCGGATCGAGCAGTGCCTTGTGCTCCATGCGAGCCAGACTCGCCCCGCCGTCATGCTCGATGTGACAGCTTGTGCACTGCGTGGCATTCGCATGGAAGCTGGTGGACGCCTTGGTTCCGAAATCGGTCCCGGTGTGGCAGGCGATGCACTTGGTCGGCTCAACCCCCTTGTGCGGTGTGTGGCATGTCTCGCAATCGGCCTGAAACTGGGCATGCGCGGGGGACAAGGGACCCGGATCAGCCAACGAGGTCCAGCCCTTGATCGCGCTGCTCCCGGACATGTGGGTCTTCAGCGGCACGACCACGACAAGCAAAGCCAGTGCCAGCGCGAAGATGACGTAGAGGATGCGCGAACCGCTCATAGCCAGCGGAATCCGAAATAGTATCCGGCCCAGATGTGCAGCAACAGCAGCGCATAGAGGAGCGTGCCGGTGGCAATATGGATAGTCCGCCAGACCCCGAAGAGGCCGGATACCGCCCGTTCTGCGCGAACGGCATATTCGGTGTCGGCCAGCGCCTCGGCACGACGCCTTGCGTCCGTAAGGTCCGCCGGGTCGAACTCGTCGCTCGGCGCAAACAGGAACCGCCAGCGGCTTGGTTTCGCCAATTGCGCCGCAGTCCCCGTGCCTGGTTTGGTCCTAACATCGAGACCGAGCTTGAGCGCCGCCAGCTCGGATTCGCGCGCGCGGATCGCCTTGGAAATCTGGACCAGGAAATAGCGGCCGACAAACCCGCTCCAGACGACGAGGATGACAGTTCCTGTAAGGGCGATGCCCAGCGGGCTTTGATATTTGTGCGCCGCGTGGACGAGCGCCAGGACCGGACCTGCCACGCCGGCGTAGATGTGGATCGACAGCAGGGTCCGCTTGCTGATCCTCGGCTCGAGCCACCGTCCGACCGGCCCGATGCGCCGCGCCGTGACATGAACGAGCGGGAACAGCATGAGCAGCGCAGCGGCGATGCCGGTCAGACTGCCGGCAAGGCTTCCGGGGAACCTCGCCGAGGCGTGGACAATGAACCCGAGCGGAAAGATGAGCACGAACGCGAGCAGCAGCCCCATCAAGATGTCGCCCCGCTCGCGCATCAGGCTTCGACCACCAGCGGGCCGCGGGTGCATCGCGCCTGGCAGGCGAGCACATAGCCTTGCGCCTTGTCGGCCGGGTCAAGCCCGGTCTCGACTTCCATGCTGACTTCGCCTTGGAGCAGGCGAGTTACACAAACCCCGCATTCTCCAACGCGGCAGGAATAGGGAATCTCGACCCCGGCGGTTTCCGCGGCTTCGAGGATCGTCTCGTTGCTATCGAGCGGGGCGGATACACCAGCGATCGAAAAGGTTACGGTCGTTGCCGCAATCGGCGGCTGCGCCGCTTGGGCCGGTGGGGTTTCGATCACATCTGCACCTTGCTCGGCTTGCGCCGCATCGCTCGGGGCCGAAGGTTCGCTGACCGGCAAGGAGGCTGGCCCAAACGCTTCGCTGAAAATCTGCGCGTCGGGCACACCGATCTCGGTCAGGATGTCGCGCATCGCCGTCATCATCGCTGGCGGTCCGCACAAGTGGACACGTCGCTTGGCGATCTCGGGCACGGCGGTTTCGAGCAAAGCCTTGGTTATCTGGCCTTCGGCGCCGTGCCAGACGGTCCCGGGCGAGCGCTCCATTGCGGCAAAGACGGTCAGGTTCGGATGGCGGCGCTCGAGCAGCTCGATCTCGCTCCTGAAAACAAACTCGTCGGTCGAGCGCGCCGCATATACAAAGAAGATGTCGCCGGGCCAGGCCGTGTCGGTCAGGTAACGCAGGACCGACATCATAGGCGTGATGCCTACACCGCCAGCGATCAGGACGATGCTTTCAGCGTCGCTGCCGGTGAAGGTGAAGTGGCCGAATGGCCCGGCGATATGCACCAGATCGCCTGGTGTGACATTGTCATGCAGATACCGCGAGACAGCGCCCTGTGCTTCGCGTTTGACCGTCAGCTCGACATAAGCGCGCTGTGTCGGGGACGAGGCGATCGTATAGGAGCGCTTTGCCTTCGATCCATCGTCTTTGGGAACCTCGACCTGGAGAAACTGACCAGGCAGGAAGTCGAAGGGAAGCCGCTCGATTCCGGGAAAAACCATCCGGAATGTCTTGATGGTGGGCGTCTCGTCGAAAATCTGTGCGACCCTCAGCTCACCGCTCCAGCGGTTGGCCTTTGTCAGCGGCGCAGGGCCTTGGACTGGAGCCGCAATTGCTGGTGAGGGCGCGAGGACCGGGACAGGCTGAGCGACCCGTTTCAGTCCCGGTGCGCCCGCTGGCGCCGGTCCCGTGTCTGCCTCAGCGACGCCCTTGGGCGGCCTTGCCCCAAGAGCAACGAGGGCATGGACGCGGCGCAGGCGTAGCCATTGCAGTATCAGCAAGGCCGCTAGGGCGAGCAATGTCGCTGCCATGAACAGCCAGTGGCCGGGGGTGAGGCCCCAAAGCATGCCCGCCATCGATGCATGCGGATCTAACGGCGCCAGTCCCATTTCTGTGCGGAACCAGTCGTTGGCGATCGCTGAACCGGATCTGCGGCCTTCGAGGACAGCAGTGGTTGCCGAGCCGCTTTCGATGAGCGTGGCGGCTTCGCGGAGTTGACTTGCCACGACCGCGCCGTCGGGCTCTCCGGGGCCGTGAGCCGCGTTGGTAGCTTCGCTCGCGAGGCTCAGTCCGCGATGCACCCGGGCATTGGCTTCGGCCGCCAGAGTGTCGCGTTGGTGTTGATCGAGTTGGGGCAAGGCGAGCAGGGCTGCGTAGGCGCTCTTCTGCTTGCCGCCCTCCATTTCTCCACTCTTTTCCCCGCCCATCATATCCTTCATCATCGACGACATGACGGCCGACCGGGTCGGCGGCACCGGACGGGCGGCGGGAGTCGGTGACTGAGACGGCAGTTGCATCGCCGGTTGCGGCATTGCAGCCGCAGACGCGTCGGTGCCGGGGTGGTGCGCGGCGTGTTCGTCAACCGCCTGCGCCGCAGCGATCTGCGCGGCGCAGGCGGAGACCGCAGTAAGCAAAAAGCAGACCTGGCGCATTTTGTTTGCGGCGATCATGTTCGACGGATGCCCTGCACGATGCCTCACATGTCGGTCATCGGGGGCATCGGGTCGGCCTTGTCCTTGGGGGCGGCATCGCTCGCGGGCGGTTTGCCCATGCCTTTCCCCTGCATGCCCGGCCCCATTGGTCCCATATGATCATCGGGCATGCTGCCATCCTTCATGGCTCCATCCTTCATCGCATCGTGCATCTCCGAATCGCGGTTCATCTGGTTGTGCATTTCGCGCGCGACGCCGGAAGAATCATCGGCCCTGCCGCTAGCTTCGTCGCCTTCGCCCGCCGGTACGGTCTGAATCGCAGCACTTGTATCGGTTGCTGTTGGGTTCGCGCCGGTCTTGTCGGCCTGGTTGCACGCGCCCAGCGCCGCAGTCGCGGCGAGCGCCATCAGGGCGGACCCCATTCTGTAACTGTTCTTGGTCATGATCTTTCCTTTCTGGTGATTGGACTTCCCCGGCAGGCGGCGCTGGGGGGGCAGTTCGGGGGGATGGCGCCGCCTGCCGAAGCGGATCAGGAATTGTCGCCGTGCGCCGGGCGGTAATCGTTGCCCGAGTGGCGATGCCGATGGGGTGGGTGCGAGATGTACATCAGGATCGGACAAGCGCTCGCGGGGACATCGATCGGGCAATCGGCGACCAGTTGCTCAAGGGCCTGCTTGATCGCTTTGAGCTGCTTCAATTTGATCGACAGGCTCCGGATCTTGTCCTCGGTCAACTTGACGACATCGGCAGCCGAGGCCGTGTCGGAGCCGCGCAACGACAGCAAAAGGCCGATTTCGTTGAGCGTAAAGCCCAGCGATTGCGCGGTTTTGATAAAATTGACCCGGTCGGCATCGCCCGCACCGTAAATGCGGTAACCGCTGGCGGTCCGGTCGGCGCGGGGCAGGAGGCCAGAGCGCTCGTAATAGCGGATGGTATCGCGCCGGACGCCGCATGCAGAGGCGAGCGCACCAATTGTATACCCTCCCACGTCTTGCCTCCTTTCTCCATTGCGGGTGCGCGCGGCTTCCCTTCGCACCAACACGGCGCGGCGGCGAGGATGCAGCTTTGGTCGTTTTGGATAGGCGCGGACGGGGCAGCCGCAGGGACTGCCCCGGCGTCCTGTCAGTCCTTGCGGAGTTCGACGATATCGTGCTTCTTGAGCTTTCCTTCGGTCACCTGCGCCCGCGCAAAATGATCGTCGATGATCTCGGTAATCGTCACGGTACCGACCTTGATGCGGTTGTAGCTAGGCGGGTTGGACTTGTGGTTGTGTCGGTACTCAACCCTGTAAACCTCAAGAACCTGTCCGGGCTGAGCGCCGTCGCTCCGGCCAACACAGACAACAAGTCCGGCCGGCTCCATCGCGACGACATGGCCGCGCATGAACAAGGTATGGCCAATCCCTTGCGCGACCACGGGAGTGGCTGCCAACAATGCGGCTCCGATCAGCAGAGGTGCGAAAATCTTCTTCATGACAATGGTATCCCTTGGGCTTGGGCCGCTGGCATGATTGCCATGCGGCGGGTTGATTGTTCCTCCTGCGTAGTGCGTGAACGATTTCCAACTTCAGCCGAGCGCCAAAAGGACAATCCCGGAACTGTACTTTCGAGCGTCTTGAGCGAGGCACTGTTCAGTCCAATCGAGTCCATTTACCCCTGCAAACTTCGACCTCACTATACGTAGAGTGCACATCTAACGGAGGACTTCGCAGGCCGGTCTCTTCCCGCCGGAAGCCAACCAACTCTCTGAAACCAAAGACGTATGTCCCTCATCCGCGTCGTCTTCGCGTTGCATCGAACAGATGTTGCGACTCAGCCAGCAACCTCTAGCCCATGGACCATGGTCCAAGGTCAAAGCAAAATTCGTCGCACACTGGCAAGCGCGTTGTGGCATCTGCGCCTGGGCCGGCCGATGCTCTGAAGGTTGAGCCATGCCCCGGCACCAGGCTACGCAATTACCGCATTTGTGGACTACACGTATAGGTTCGCGGCGCGGGGATGCGCATTTCCAGACCAGGTCGAGCCTCGCTGCCGGAAGATCGGTCGAGGCGTTTCAATGCCAACCTAGTCTGGAGTATATCATGCGCAAACTTACCACCCTGCTCACCGCACTGAGCTTCGCAGGTCTTGCGGCGGGTCCGGTCCATGCCGATGAAACCACGATGGTGCCGCCCAAGAAGCCGACCGCGAGCGCCCCGAAGCCCAAACCCAAGCCGGCCCACCCAACTGCTAAAGCTGGCCAGTCCGATCCGTCCGGCCATTGCATGCAGGGCAGCGGTCACATGCACAAGGGCATGAAGGGCGGTGCCGGAATGAACGGCATGGGCTGCTCCGGGAAGGCCAGCGGCATGAAACCCAAGAGCGGAATGAAGCCGATGGGCGGCAAGAAAAAGATGAAGCCGATGAGCATGGACAAGCCGGACATGCCGATGTCCGACCACGATATGTAAGCGAGGTTCCCCGAAATCCATACCCGCAGCGATTGCCGAGCCCACCCCCCTTGGCAATCACTGATGGAACTGCCGCGCGCCTGCCCCTAGCGCGCGGCAGACTTGTTTGGGAGCCGCACTCCGCTCCGTTAGAAGCGATCGGCTCTCGAACGCAGTTCGCTGCGATCCAAAACGCCTCTCTTCCAACCAGGAACCCGCGCCCTCCAATGTCGCCGAGATGCACGGCGATTTCCCGGGTCGCTGGGTCAATTGTCAGGTCGTTTGTAGCTACTGATGGCTTCCCGTACCGCGCGGGCGATGAACGGCTTGGCAATCAAGTCATCGAAGCCTGCAGCGCGCGCTTTCGCTTCGAGCGCGCAATCGCAATATGCTGAAACGAGGATCGCTTTACCTCGCCAACCGCGTGCCCGCAGGCCTTGCAAGACCGTAACGCCATCCACGTCGGGCATGCGGTAGTCGATCACCAGGCAATCGGCCGCTGTGGCACACGGGTCAGCGAGGAGTGCCCATCCGCTGGTGTAGCTCTGAACGGTATAGCCGTAGGCACACAGCATCATCTGCAGCGAACGACGCACGGCAGGATCGTCATCGGATACCAGGATCGTAAAGGGACTGCGGAGCGCAGCTCCGTCGGGTGCAGACATGGTGCCGGTCATTCGCGAGATGGATCGTTTGGGCAGTATAGTCGCAGACCCCCACCTCGCGTCTGTAAGTAATCGTCCTACCCAGCCGTCTGGCGCCCTACCCCCGCAGCGAAAGCGATCCGCAGCACATCGGAGAGGCTATGGGCAGCGAGCTTCTGCATCAAACTGGCGCGATGAACCTCGACAGTGCGCGACGAGATGCCAAGGTCATAGGCAATCGTCTTGTTCGGATAGCCTTGTGCGAGTCCGTCGAGAATTTCGCGCTCGCGGGGCGTCAGCAGCGCAAGGCGCACCTGCGCATCGGATTCTTCGACCGCTTTGCTGTCGGCATCGTCTATCCGGCAAAAACCGCGCGCGATCGCGTCAAGCAGCGCAGCCTTTTCAAACGGCTTTTCGATAAAGTCGATCGCACCGGCTTTCATCGCCTGAACCGCAATCGCGACGTCGCCATGGCCAGTGAGCACCACAACCGGCATCGCGATGCCCCGCGCGCGCAGCGAAGCCTGGACCTGCAAGCCGTCCAGACCGGGCATCCGGACATCGAGCAAGACGCAGCCGGTCTCGAGTGTGGAGGCGGTCTTCAGGAACTCGCTGCCCGACGCATAGGCATGTACGGTAAACCCCGAAGTGCGCAGCATGAAGCCTGCCGACTTGCGAATGGCTTCGTCGTCGTCGACGAGATAGATGGTTCTGGACTTAGTCATGTTCGTTTTCCGCGCGCGCATTGATCAAGGTGAAATGAAAGGTCGCGCCCCCGCCCGGACGCTGTTCGGCCCAGATCCGGCCACCGTGCGCTTCGACAATGGTCCGGCAAATCGACAGGCCAAGACCCATGCCTTCGGTCTTGCTGCTGACGAACGCATCGAAAAGCTGCGGCAGGATCGCGGGCGAGATCCCGGGACCGCTGTCCTGGACGGTGACCTGAACATAGCCGTCGTCGAGCAAGCTGGTGGTCACATACAGGTCGCGCTTTGGAACATCGGCCATGGCTTCGACCGCATTACGCATCAGGTTTACGAGGACTTGCTGAATCTGGACGCGGTCGACCAGCACCAGCGACGCTTCGGGATCGAATTCGAAAAAGCTGCGAATTCCCCGTTCGCGCGCGTCGATCAGAGCGAGCTTGCTCGCCTCCCCGATCAGTGACGCTATGGATTCGATGCTTTTTTCGACTTCTCCGCGAGCGACGAAGTCACGTAACCGGCGCACAATATGCCCGGCCCGGTGGGTTTCTTCGGCCGCTTCGGCCAAGGCGTCGCGGACCAGCGCCGCAGGAGCCTCGACCGTGCCGTCCATCACGTCGCGCACGGTCTCAAGATAGTTTGCGATCGCCGTTAGGGGCTGATTGAGCTCGTGCGCCAAAGTGGACGCCATTGTGCCCATCGCACTCACCCGCGCTACATGGACGAGCTCGGCCTGAAGCGCCTTCAGCGCAAGTTCGTCCCGCTCTTTTTCCGAGAGATCGCGAACAAAGCCGGTAAAAATCCGGGCGCCTTCCTCCCCGGCCTCGCCGACAGACAACTCCATCGGGAAAGTGCTGCCATCCCTGCGCTGTCCGGTGACCACGCGGCCGATGCCGATGATCCGTTTTTCACCGGTGCGCAGATAATGCGCGATATACTCGTCATGTCTCGACCGGTCCGGTTCGGGCATGAGGCAAGCTACATTCGCACCGAGAAGCGCTTGTTCGTCATATCCGAACAAGCGTTCGGCAGCCGCGCTGAACGAGGTAATGCAGCCATTCTCGTCGATGACGACCATCGCGTCGGGAACGGTTGCCAGGATGGACTGCAGGTGCTGCTCACGCGCCTCAAAGGACCTGCGCACCGAAACCTCTTCGGTTATGTCGCGCGCAATGCAGCCGAAGCCCACCACAGAGCCTTCAGCGTCGATAAGAGGGTTGATCGTAAGCCTTGCCAGATATTCGGTGCCATCGCCCCGGACCCGCCAGGCTTCGCGCTCGAGATGGCCCTGCTGAGATGCGACCGTCAGATCGGCGGCGGGGAGATCAGCTTCCAATTCATCGGGTGGATAGAACAGCGCGTGCGATTGCCCGTGCAGCGCGGCTATCGGCAGCCGCGCGATCGTCTCGGCCTCACGGTTGATGTCGATAATGTGCCCAGCCGGGTCGAGCGTATAGAGAAGATTGCCGGTCAGGCCTTCTATCAGACAGCGCAGCAGGCTTCCTTCGGCAGGCAGCGCAGGGGACAT
This sequence comes from Sphingomonadales bacterium, assembly GCA_017302615.1. Lineage (GTDB taxonomy): Bacteria > Pseudomonadota > Alphaproteobacteria > Sphingomonadales > Sphingomonadaceae > Novosphingobium. Next base: position 309,710 of record JAFLDB010000002.1, on the reverse strand, counting down.
GTGGCTTTTGAGCGTGCTCATGAGACCCGCCCGTCCCGGTTTGGACGCCCGCAGCGGGTTGAAACAGCCGCGCAGCCGATTTGGAATCGTTGCCCGCCCGGAAATGCCGAACATCCTGTCCAGCACGGTGCGGAAGTTTGCATAGGGTGAGCGGCTCTCGAACGTTCAGTCGTCGAGATGTGATACGCACGTCATGCGCCTATCCCTCGCCTCGAGGGCTAGAAGTTCTCATCAGAAGGTTCGCGCACGACCTGAAATGGGTGGTTCGGCTCAGTTCATTGCGCGGAGCAAATCATCGAGCTCCATCGTCACGAAGGTCGAGAAGCTGTCACCAACTGCATAGGGCAGAATCAGGCGGCGTCCATGAAGCATCGCTCCGCAGCTGTAGGCGACGTTGGGGACGTAGCCTTCGCGCTCGTCCATGTCCGAGCGAAGCAGGGGTTCAGCCGTGCGCGCGAGAAGCTTGGACGGATCCCTGCGGTCGAGTAGACAGGCCCCGATGCAGTAGTTCCGAACCGCGCCGACCCCGTGCGTGATCACCAGCCAGCCTTCGTCGATCTCGAGCGGCGAGCCGCAATTCCCGATCTGGACGAATTCCCACGGCCAGCGTGGGTCGATTGCCTTCACGCCGCCGTTCCATTCGTGGATGTCGTTCGAGGTCAGAAGCCAGATATTCTCGTTGTCCTCTCTCCCCAGCATGGCAAATTTGCCATCGATACTGCGCGGAAACAACGCCATTCCCTTGCTTGCGGTCGCATCGCCGCTGAGCGGTGTCAGTTCGAAGTGCCGGAAATCGGCGGTCGTTAGCAGCTCCTGACGGATCGCCCTTCCGTCGAAGGCAGTGTAAGTCCCAAAGTTGGTCGATGTGCCGTCGTCTGCCGTGAAGCGAACAAGCCGAAGGTCCTCGATCCCGCTCTTCTGGCTCGGCGTGGTAGGGAAGATCACGATTTCGGAAAGGTCATGGCTGCCGTCGCACAGGAGCCGGACGCCGGCATCGAGGCCCACGTCGGGCGATAGCGCCTCGGTTTGGAGCGTGGCGGGACGCGCACTCTGCGGCGCTACCGCGACGGTGCCGTCCGAAAAGCACATGCCGGTGCGAAAGGTAACCGACGAGATATGGCCTTCGCCGACTCCTCGCAATGACAAGACGAAACGGATCGCACCTTCGGGGACACCCGACTGGTCGGGGTGCGGGACGATGCTCGGGTTAAACAGTGCAGCGGCTTCATAGGAATATTCGTGGCAAAAATGCGCGCCGATCAGGATTGCCTGTGCATCGCTGACCTTGCAGTCGCAGATTTCGATGCCTTCGACCTCATGGAACCGCCGCAGGAATAGGGCAGATACATCCCGGTGTCGGCTCGAAAAGTCGCGCAACAGCCGTTCGATCTCTTCCTCCAGTGATTGATCGTCAAGCGCCAGCACCCGGTCGGCGATCCGCTGCGAGCGAGGGCGATCATTCTGCGCGTATTTGTAGGTATCCGTGGACGGCATATAGGGCCTGATCACGGTTCGCGCCGGATTGGGTCGCAACAATATAGGTAGCCGCGTTACAAATGCTGCGCTCGACATAGACCTCTCTTCTTCCCGCAAGTAAGCCGACGCCACCCGGGGCCCGGGCCAGCCCCTGCGGTCCGGCGTTTCATGAACCCGCCGTCATTCGCGGCAAGTTGCTTCGAAGTTCCGATCGATCAGCGGCCGCATGAATGTCCTCCGGCGCGCGCCGATCCTGCACTTCGATCCGGGCCAACGAAGACAGGGCGCCAAGATAGGCAAGCGTCGATTCCGCCCCCTGGTTGGCGTTGCGGCGATCAGGGTGCAATCCGTCGAAGCAGGCCCCACGTTCGGGTTCGGCCACGGGGACCGCGAGATCGTTCTCTCCCAAGAACCACGCAAAAGCGCGCCGCGCCTCGAGCAGCCAGCTTGCATCGCGCGTAATTTCGTGCGCTGCGCAGCACGCATTGACTGCCGCCCAGACTTCCAGGGGTTGCTGATCGAATGCGCCGGGAAGCGCATGATCGAGGCCAAAGCTTTGCGTGCCGACGGGACGGAAATGCCCCGCCGGTGCGCGCTGGATCTCCATTAACCAGCGCAGAGTCTCGAGGCCCGCCCCCAGCAGGTCCTCGCGCCCTGTTGCATCCCCGCACCTGATCAACGCTTCGCACAGCCTGGCGTTGTCGTAGGCCAGACGATCCTCGAACCAGGTCCAATCGGCCTTGGCGGCATCGCGGTAGCGCTGGAGCAGCGCAGCGGCGAGATCTGTGCGCAGGGCTTGGAACTGACGGTGGCCCGGGAACCGCTGAAGGAAAGCTGAGATACCAAGCAGGCCATAAGCCCATGACCGGGGAGCGGTAGAGTTCTGCAGCGACGGTGCCGTCTCAAGTAGACGCGAAGCTGCCCAGCTGCTCAAACCGCGCTGATCGTTGATCGCGGCGACCTTGCCGAGCGCCCAGATCGCGCGGCCCAAGGCATCGTCGATCTCGCCCTCATCATGCCACGAACGGTCAAAGCGCATGAAGTTGCGGACCTTGCCCGTATCGGGGCAGAGCGCGTCATCGATGAAGGCGGCATAAGTCCGGCTCATCCGTTCCTCAGCAGTAGTCCACTCGCGGTGACTCGCCAATTCCGCCATGACCACGAGCGCGCGGGCGTTGTCGTCGAGGCAGTAGCCGTGGCGGCGGTGTGCGACGCTGAATTTGGTATGCTGAATTAAACCGACATCGTCGGTCAGATGGGCCAGATGGGCCGTGGAGAACTCGGGCAGCGGCATGGCGTCGGGTTTCGGAAAACTGATGATCTCGGCTCCTCGGGTCTGGGATTGCGATTTGATCTGCGCGAACAGCGAAAGATACAGCCGGCCAACCTGCGGCCAGGTCATCGCTCGCCCGCGTTCGTAAGCGTTGGTGCGCAGGCGGCTGCGCAGCCGATCGTCATCGATCAATTTCGCGATGGCGGCCGCAAACGCGTCGGACTCTCCGGCGGCCACCAGAATGCCGCATTCATCCGCCAGCATCTCTTGGGCGTACCAGAATGGCGTCGAAACCACCGGCTTTCCTAGCGCCATGGCATAGGCCAGGGTTCCCGAGGTGATTTGCGCCACATTGGGATAGGGCGAGACATAAATGTCGCATGCGGCAAGGTAGTCGAGCAGCTCGGCAGTGGAGCAATAGCGATCGACGAACTGAACATGGTCGCTCACGCCAAGGGTGGCCGTGAGCTCGATAAGACCCTGCCGGTAGCGCTCGCCCTCGTGGCGGACAAGATTCGGGTGGGTGGCACCGACGATGAGGTAGAGTGCTTTGGGGTGATCGCGGATCAGCGCAGGGATCGACCGAATCGCTGTCTCGATGCCCTTACCGGGCCCCAGCAGCCCGAACGTCATCAAGACGGTGCGATCCGCCAGGTCGAGACGGTGCTTCGCTAGCGCAGAGTCAAGGAAGGCGCGATCGGGCACACCGTGAGGAATGACCGCGATCTTGTCCTGCGGCACCGCATAGACGTCCTCGAGAATCGCGCGCCCTTTGTCCGCCATCACGACAAACCGCGCGGATTGCTGCGCGAGCGTCCGCATCACCCTGCACTGCTCCGGGTCGGGGTGTTCGAGAACGGTGTGCAGCGTCGTCACCAAGGGCACCTTGAGATCCTCGACAAGCTCCAAGACATGGCTCCCTGCGGGTCCGCCAAAGATGCCGAACTCATGCTGCAAACAGACGACTTCGGCATCCGAAACGTCAAGAAAGTCGGCTGCCACCCGGTATGCAGACGAGTCCTCCTGCGGTATCTGAAAGGATACATGGCCCGGATAGGCGTAGCCCTCGGGTTGGTCGTTGATCGCAATCACGCTCACATCGAGCGCCGGATCGTTCTTGCGCAAGGCCTGGAAGAGATCTTCCGTGAAAGTCGCGATGCCGCACTGGCGCGGGACCGATGTGCCGACGAGCGCAATACGTCGCAGCGACGACAGGTGTCCGAAGGTGCGCATGCCATACCTCTCGATTGCCGGGGAACTGGAACTTCACCCTATGGCGGTGCGTGCGGGCATCGCTGAGTGGAGGTCCATCCGCGGACTGGTTTCAACTGCGCCCGTTATCGGCTCTGGACTGTGGTCCCAGGTCAAGACCTATTGAGATCATGGCACTCGGAACCCGAGTAGAGACAAGTGAGCGTTGGAATCGCGAAATAGAGGTGCCCGGCATTCGGCGCTGTAAGTAATGTCCTCACGCGCACATTTGGTTGATCTTCGAGCACGCTTGGCGCTGCCCAATGGACTGGCAGTGAACTTGACGTTTATGAAAGATGGCGGGTTCTAGCGCGACCCCATGCATGCCAGCAGCGCTGCGAGCGCCGTCTTGGTTTCGGCCACATCGCGCACCGCGATCGCATCAATGCCGGCGCTACGCACCGGATCGTCGTTGCCGCCCGGATAGATCGCGTCGCCGAAGAACAGCATCCTTGAAAGGGGAATGCCCGAATGTTCGGCAAGCCTGCGCATGCCGTAGGCCTTATCGATCCCCTGGCGAGTCACATCGATCGATGTCGAGCCGCCGATATTGATCGAGAGGTCGGGCAAGGCCGCCCGGAGTTCCTGCTGGAGCGCCCTGCGTTTTGCGAAATCGGGATCCCACCTGGCTTTGTCCGCGAGCGGGGCTTGCTGGCCAAGTCCCGAAAAGGTGATCTGGGTGCCGCGATCCTCGATCTGCTCGCCCCAGATCTGGAACTCACTCAAGCCGAGGTGCTTGAGGGCCTTGTCGAAGGCAGTAACGATACGCGCGCGGTCTTCGGGCGAAAACACATCGGCATAGATCGGCGTCCAGCCCGAGCGGTACCGGTATAGCTTGGTTCCAGTGGTTGGGAGCATGAACAGCCGGGTAAGTTTTGCGCGCGGCGGCAGCTGCGACACGACCTGGCTATCGAACTGCGGCCAATCGCCACCCGAAATGATCGCGACGTTCAGATGTTCGAGCAACTCGGCAAGCAGGTCCGCCATGTGCGTATCAATTCGCTCCTTGCTCTCGGCAAGAGTGCCGTCGAGGTCAAAGGCGATAAGGTCTTTCATCGCTCGGCTGTCTTTCTCGATGTTGGCCCTCGTCAATCACGGCCGGAGTGGTGAGAACTGGCTGCGGCGCATTCCCGCCAGCGGCCAGACTGCGCCGATCACCCCCGTTGGTGCATTCTGCGATGCCGCTGGCCATGGAGAGTCCCCCCACGCCATGCTCATGCGAAGCGGCGCGCGACTGCCTTCGCCATGTTCACGCTGCACCACCGGGCATAGAAAGGTCCCGCCAACCGACCGAGAACGCCCCACAATCCGGACGGACGATCATAGTCGATGAAGACCGTCAGGAGGCTGCCGGTCGGCTGCGGCTCGACCGTGAAACCCATCCTGTAGCTTCCGATGACGAGGAGCCGGGGCTCACCGATCGTCTCCCAGACCTTTTGCGCCGGAGGCCGATATTCTGTGATGACTTCTTCGACTCGCAGCGCGATACCCAGCATGCGCCCTTCCAAAGCAATCTTCGCGCCCACGCCGCGACCTTGGGCTTCGTCCAGCCTAAGCTTCATCTTGGAACCTGCCATCATCGCCGAGGAGTTCATCATGTGCGCCGACAGTTTCTCATGATCGTCAAGCTCGTCGAACACCGCGACCGCAGCAGCTTTCACCAAGCGGCTAGTCTGGTAGTGAAATTCATACATGCGCCGTTTCATTCCACAGTTCTGGTCGCACAATGCCGCTTATACCATGGTCCTAGGTCAAGTGGTGTCTGCGGCTGAAGCAACGAATGGGCCGCGCGGCTCGGGCTCAATCCAGTCGCTATCGCGCTACCCGATCACTTTTGCTTCCCCAGCCAGTCGACCAGAGCATCGAGCTTCTTGGGATCGCGAAGGCCCGCATAGGGCATCCTGTTTCCCCGCATGCTTTGGGCGGGGCTGGCGAGGAAGCGCTTGAGCTGGTCCGGCGTCCAGGTCACGCCCGAACCTTTCATGGCAGGCGAGTAAGCAAAGCCTGGCTGGGTCCCAGCCCGGCGGCCCACGACGCCCGACAACCTGGGACCTACAGCCGAGCCTCCCCTGGCGGTCACGCTGTGGCAACTCGCACACTGGGCCTTGAATACTGCTTCGCCAGCATCCGGCGCGGCGGCCGGCGCCGGAACCGCAAAGAAAACCAGGGCCGGAGCCAGCGAACCCGCAGCTAATCCCAGAACTTTCAGAAGGCGAGCCATGTGAATACCCTCAGCGCGTTGTTGTCGGAAGCATTGACGCCGGTGCCGTCGTAATTGTTTCGGGCACCATCGAATTTACCGTAGGCGGTGTATTGCACGCCGACGCGCATGCTGGCGCGGCGTCCAAGCGGGCCATTGCCGGCGGCCCACGGCGTGTAGTCAAGCTGGGCCAACAGGCCGTTGCTGTCCGGCTTGCCGGTCGGCCCGCTGTACAAGTTCGAGTTTGCAGTTCCGGTGGTCGAGAATGCACCGACCGTGACGCCGATCTTCGACCGCCAGTTGTAGCTGATGTCGCCCCGCACTTCGCTGAGCCGCGTGCGGGCACAATCCGCGCTCCCGCCGGGGCCGACAAAGCCGAGCATGCAACTTGCCTGGAGCTCGCCATTTTCGCGAGTGTAGCGCAGCTGCGCAGAGAGCGCGTCTCCCGACCCCAGCGCCTTTTGCCAGGATGCATCGACGCCAAAGTCGGTGTAGCGGTCCGAGAGAGCGGTGGTCCGGTCGCGCTGCGGACGAATGCGCGCTTGAAGAAAATAGGCTCCCACGTGAGCCGTGCCGCCGCTTAATGGTCCTTGCCAAGCCACCCTGCCGTAAGGTGCCAACCCCTTGATGTCGCCGGGATCGTTCGGATCGATTCCAATCCACTGGAGCGTGCCAGCGCGAGGACTGGAATAGGCGCCGCCTTCGAGATAGAATTTTTGCCCGATCCAGGCGTAGGCAGTCAGACCCAAGGTATTGCCGCCCAGTTTTCCGTTGATGAGTGGAGTTGCCCCCGGCGTCCTTGAAATAGTGGTTTGGGAATAAGGGAAACCCCAAGCCGGAGTAGTGTTCCAGGGGTCTTGGACCGTTGGAAAATTGTTGAGAGAGAGTCCTAATACAGCGTCCTGTCCGAAGACCTGACGCTTGGTAACGGCCCGGAGGTCGAGCATGTCGAGCATCCAGGCCTTCTCCGCCCCGTCGTAGGCGACTTCCACGAAGCCACCGAAATTCTGGCCAATGCCGCCCGTCAGGAACAGGCTGCCGCGGTCCAGGATCAGGTTGTTATTGGCCTTGCCTGCTTCAGGCGGCGGGCTCTGATTCTTGCGGGTGTGTGTGAACGAGACCTCGCCCACTGCTGAGATCGGAACGCTTGCGCCGCTGCGCATCGTATAGCCTTCGATCTTGAACTGGCGGCCCATCGGGGTCAGTTGAGGTCCGAACCCTCCGACGTGGCAGGCTTGGCAATTCAGCCCGGTCTGGTCGACATAAGCGGGGACGGCTTTGGCCGGGGGCGGGAACATCGTAAGTATGATTGCCAGTGCCGCAAACGGCAGCTGGGCGAGAAATGCAGCTCGATGAAGCTTGGCACCACAGGCTGGCTTTTGTTCGTATCGCGAACCTTCAGGCGAAGTTCTTTCGGGCATGTCGCAACACCTCGCTCCCAAATCCGCTCCTCTCACGCCAAGTTGCGCAAGTATCGCGTGACTACCGCGCTGAAATGAATTGGCGGGATTGTTCCTTCCCTCAGGTTGGGGCGCTTTTGGGCGCGAGGCCTCCCTCTTAGCCAAATCACCTCCTGTGAGGACTTTGGCCTAGCCGAAGCTGTAAGTATTGTCCGCATTGCTGCGAGATCGGCTCCGCACAATCGTGTTCTGTTTTCGTAGGGCCGCGGCCCGCTCGGCCGGTGTTGCGGTGCGACCGCTCCAAGTTGCCGGCTGTCAGTCTGTTTTTGGTCGCGGCTGATGAGGGCTGCATCATTGCGCTGCGTATTAGCTTGTGAAGCGGCGGACGGGCCTCATGTCTGGCTGGATACCGCAGGAACGCGCGCAATGAGCAAGTCCGGCTAATTCTGATTGGCCGCATCATGATTCTGCAGAGCCTGCCAACGAGGGGACAATTTTTTGAAGACACGATTTCTCGCTTTGCCTTTGTTGGTTGTGCCGGCTCTTGCGGTCGGACAGCCAATGACCTTCGAAGAAGCTGTAACCCGCGCGGTAGAGGATGCGCCTTCGGTTCGTGCCAGCGAAGCCAAGGTACAAGCAAGCCAATCGGCCGCAATCGCCGCAGATCAGCTGCCGGATCCGACGATCAACGTCGCCTTGGAGAACTATCCGATCTCCGGGCCGCCGGCTTTCAGCTTTACGCGTGAAGGTATGACCATGGAGCGGATCGGGGTGGAGCAAGCTTTCCCAAACCCCGCCAAACGACGCGCTCGTGCCCAGCGGGCGCAGGCCGATATTGGCCTGGCGGAGGCGGGCCAAGCTGCGGAAGCGCAAAGTGTCCAGGTCCAAACTGCGCTCGCCTGGATCGACCTGTACTATGCCGAGCGGCGCCTTGGACAGCTCGATCGCCTGATCGAAAGTCTGGATGACCTCCAATCGACGGTTTCCGCAAGGCTGGCATCCGGGTCGGCACGCCCATCGCAGGCATTGGAGCCCTCGCAATTGCGCGCTCAGGTCAACGATCGCCGCAGTGCGCTGGCGGCAGAAGTCGCGAAGGCCAAGGCCAGATTGGCCCGCTTCACGGGCGTTCCAAACCCGGAACTGGCGGGCGAACCCCCAGCCTTGACCGTCGATCGGCAGGCCCTCTTTGCCGGAATTGAATCGCTGCCTCGTGTGAGACTCTACGATGCAGGTGTCCGCAGCGCCGAGGCGGAAAGCGCACTGGCAAGGGCTGAAAAGCGACCGGACTGGAGAGTCAACGCGAGCTATGGACGCCGTGATCCAGCCTATGGGGGTATGGTCTCCGTAGGGGTTAGTGTCGACCTGCCGCTGTTCGCACGAAAGCGCCAAGATCCCTTGATCGCCGCGCGGGCGAGTGAAGAAACTGAGGCACTTTTCGCTCGGGATGCGACGATCCGTCAGGTGCGTGCCGAGCTGGAAGCAGACCTCGCCGAATATGACATGCACGTTCAGCAACTGGAGAATGCCCGAAGCACGCTGGTGCCTCTCGCCAAGCGCCGCGCCGAACTGGACATGGCGAGCTATGCCGCCGGGAGGCTCGATCTCGGCAGCGCCTTGCTGTCGACGCTCGCCCTGGCTGAGGCCGAAGTGGAGGCTCTCGCTCGCGAAGCCGATGTCGCACGCGACGTGATCCGGATCAATTACACATACGGAAGGGTGCAGCCATGACGCTGGACAGGAAGAGCGCAGCGCGCTGGGGCGCGCTGCTGCTGGCAATAGCCATAGCTGCGGGCGGCGCGGGTTATTGGCTTGGCCTACGCAACGACCACGGCGACGCCGCGGCCAAATCGGCGGCCGACGGGCGCAAGGTCCTCTATTGGTATGATCCGATGGTGCCGCAGGAGCGCTACGACAACCCCAATTCGTTATCGTCGATGGGAATGAAGACCATTCCCAAATATGCTGACGAGGCGCCCGACATGGGCCCGGGCATCACAATTGACCCGGCTGCTCAGCAGAATCTGGGAATGCGTGTCGTGGTCGCCGAAATGGGAGTCCTTCCCTCCGATCTGGCGGTTACCGGGACCCTGGATTTCAATCTGCGCGAAGTAGCTATCGTGCAGGCACGCTCGGGTGGATTCGTGAGCCGCGTTTACGGGCGCGCACCAGGAGACGTCATCGCGGCAGGAACTCCAATTGCGGATCTGCTGATTTCTGACTGGGCTGGTGCGCAGACTGAATATTTGGCCGTCAGACAGCTGGGCAAGGCGGACCTGACCGCCGCAGCGCGCCGACGCCTGACGCTCTTGGGTATGTCGGACGGGCTTATCGCTGAGGTTGAGCGCACTGGTCGAACCCATGACGTGGTCACGATCCGGTCGCCCAAAGCGGGCGTAATCCAATCTCTTGACGTGAGAGCCGGGATGACTCTTCCAGCGGGGGCAAGCCTTGCGCAAGTTGGCGGGATCGGAACAGTCTGGCTGAACGCGGCTGTCCCGGAAGTCCAAGCTGAGAAGATTAGGGTTGGACTGGGTGCCTCCGTCACGTTCGCGGCCTTCCCTGGCGAAACATTCCACGGCACGATCACGGCGATTTTGCCGACCGCCCAAGCCGATAGCCGGACGCTGACTGCGCGCATTGAGCTGGCCAATCGCCGGGGCCAGCTACGGCCTGGCATGTTTGCCAAGGTGAATTTCGGTCAGGACGGTCTGGCCCGATTGCTGGTGCCAAGTGAGGCGATCATTCGCACCGGCACCCGCACTTTGGTAATGCTCGCTTTACCGGGGGGACGATATCGCCCCGCCGAAATCCGGATTGGACGCGAGGGCGGCGGCAAGACCGAAGTCTTGGCAGGTCTCACCGCAAATGAACGGGTTGTGGCATCGGCTCAGTTCCTGCTCGATTCCGAAGCAAGTCTGGCAGGTGTTGCCGCGCGCCCGATCGGCGGTGACCGGTGATTGCCGCAATCATCAGGGCTTCGGTACGCGCGCGCGGCTTCGTTCTTGCAGCGGCATTGGTCCTCACGGCACTCGGACTGGCCGCGGCCCGGACCACGCCGGTCGATGCGCTCCCGGACCTGTCGGACGTCCAGGTGATTATCCGGACCAGCTGGCCGGGCCAGGCTCCACAAATCATCGAAAATCAGATTACCACTCCGGTTGCGACAACCATGTTGTCGGTACCGGGTGCGAGGATTGTGCGCGGCTACTCGTTTACCGGCGACAGTTACGTCTATGTGCTGTTCGAAGATGGCACCGACCTCTATTGGGCGCGCAGCCGGGTTCTGGAATATCTCAGCCAGGTGCAGAGCCGGTTGCCGACGGGTGCCAAGGCCACGCTCGGTCCCGATGCGACCGGTGTAGGCTGGGTCTACGAATACGCGCTGGTCGATCGCAGCGGCAAGCATGACCTCGCGCAGTTACGGAGTATCCAGGACTGGTTCCTGCGCTTCGAACTCAAGACGGTCCCGGGCGTGGCGGAGGTCGCTGCTATCGGCGGCATGGTCCGACAATATCAGGTGATCGTCGATCCGCAGAAGCTCGCTGGTTACGGGATTTCGCCGCAAGAGGTTGCTGACGCTCTTCGCCGGGCCAACCAGGAAACAGGCGGGGCAACTGTCGAGATGGCTGGTGCCGAGTATACCGTCCGGGCCAGTGGCTATCTAAGTTCGCTCGACGATTTCGGGCTCGTCCCGATCCGCACCGCTGCCGGCGGGGTACCGATAACGATTGGCGATATCGCCACGGTTCAAGTCGGCCCCGAAATGCGCCGCGGCATTGCCGAACTCAATGGCGAAGGTGAAGTTGCCGGGGGTGTCATCGTTATGCGCCAAGGGCAAAACGCACGCGCGGTCATCGAAGGGGTCCGGCAAAAGTTCGATGACCTCAAGAAGAGTCTGCCACCGGGCGTCGAGGTTGTTACTGTCTATGATCGGTCGGGTCTGATTGACAGGGCAGTTGAAAACCTGACCGGCAAACTGCTCGAAGAGTTCCTGATCGTCGCCGCGGTCTGCGGACTGTTCCTCTGGCATGCACGATCGGCGCTGGTCGCGATCCTCACGCTGCCTCTTGGCATCCTCATAGCCTTTATCGTCATGCGGTTGCAGGGGCTCAACGCGAACATCCTGTCGCTCGGGGGAATCGCCATCGCAATCGGCGCTATGGTCGATGCGGCTGTGGTCATGATCGAGAATGCCCATAAGCATCTCGAACGCTGGCAACACGAACATCCCGATCAAAAACTCGATTCGCGGGCGCGGTGGGCGCTTGTCACTGAGGCGGCGGCCGAAGTGGGGCCAGCACTGTTCCTGAGCCTGCTGATCATCACGTTTTCCTTCATCCCCATCTTTACGTTGCAGGGTCAGGAAGGACGACTGTTCACTCCGCTGGCGTTCACCAAGACCTATGCGATGGCAGCGGCCGCTTTCCTGTCGATCACACTGATCCCGGTGTTGATGGGATTGCTGATCAAGGGGAAAATCCCGAGCGAAGAGGCCAACCCGATCAACCGGTGGCTCTCGCGGATGTATCGCCCGGCCATTGACTGGGTCCTGGCCCGCCCCAAGCGAACGCTGCTGATCGCAGCGCTCGTGTTCGCAAGCAGTTTATGGCCCGCTTCGCGTATCGGCGGCGAATTCTTGCCCCAGATGAACGAGGGCGATCTACTCTACATGCCTTCGGCTTTGCCTGGCTTGTCGGCGGCAGAGGCGGGCCGCCTCCTTCAGCAGACAAACAGGCTGATTAAATCAGTCCCCGAAGTCGAGACGGTGTTCGGAAAGTCAGGGCGGGCCGATAGCGCGACGGATCCTGCTCCACTCGAGATGTTCGAAACGACCATCCGGTTCAAACCTGTCGACCAGTGGCGGCCAGGAATGACGCCTGCAAAGTTGGTTGAGGAGCTGGACGCACGGGTGAAGGTGCCCGGCCTCGCCAATTTTTGGATTCCCCCGATCCGAAACCGGATCGATATGCTGGCAACCGGGATCAAAAGCCCCATCGGAATCAAAGTGGCCGGTTCTAACCTCGCCGAAATAAACCGTACGGCCAAAAGCATAGAGGGTGTGGTTCGCGCAGTTCCGGGTGTCTCATCCGCACTGGCTGAACGGCTCAGCGGTGGTCGGTATATCGACGTTCAGGTGGACCGTGCCTCCGCTTCCCGATTTGGGCTGAATGTTGCGGATGTGCACGATGTGGTTGCGTCGGCGATCGGCGGCGAGAACATCAGCCAGACCGTCGAAGGGCTGGCGCGCTACCCCATCAGTGTGCGCTATCCGCGAGAACTGCGCGATAGCTTAGGCAAGCTGGCCAATCTTCCCGTATTCACCCCCTCCGGGCAACAGATTACGCTCGGCACAGTCGCAACCGTCCGTGTCAGCGATGGACCGCCGATGCTCCGCAGCGAAAACGGCAGACCGGTCACATGGATCTATGTCGATGGTCGTTCGAGCGACATGCAGACACTCGTCTCAGACATCAATCGGGCGATCACCGCCAAGATAAAGCTGCCTCCAGGCGTCAGCATTTCCTACACTGGCCAGTATGAGTTTCTGGTCCGCGCCAAGGAGCGGATGAAACTGGTGGTGCCGGTCACGCTCGCGATCATCTTCGCGCTTCTCTACCTCACTTTCCGTCGCTGGGACGAAGCACTTCTGATCATGGGAACCCTGCCCTTTGCTCTGGCCGGGGGACTCTGGCTGCTTTACTGGTTCGGTTACAACCAGTCGGTCGCCACTGCCGTTGGCTTTATCGCTCTCGCCGGGGTCTCGGCCGAGTTCGGCGTGGTGATGCTGATCTACCTCAAGCACGCACTTGAAGCGCGGGAAGACGGCGATGTCGCTGCTGCGGTACGCGAGGGTGCGCTCCTGCGAGTGCGACCCAAAGCCATGACGGTCGCCGTCATCCTGGCGGGCCTTTTTCCTGTGCTTGTCGGAAGTGGCACTGGTTCGGAAGTGATGAGCCGGATCGCAGCACCGATGGTTGGAGGCATGATAACGGCGCCGCTCCTGTCGATGCTCGTCATCCCTGCCGCGTACCTCTTGATGCGTCGCCGTTCCAGCCGCGCCCCAAGGTCGGAAGAAGAGGTCGATTGAGAAATCTACTCAACGAATTCGAACAGTTAGCGTGAAAAATAAATAGAGACGCTTGTCTGCAAAATTAGAGATTGTGATTTCGCATATATGACCGTGATCATTGATATCTATAAATCATATGAGAGTACTTGGTTCGGCAACGACACATTGAATGACGTTTATTATATTACGCTCGATTATCAAATTGTATTTCAGTTTAAGGACATTTGATTGCATAATATTGGCATAGAGGTCCGTCAACTTCGTTATGCCGTACTCACGGCCGACAGTCAGAGCTTTGCCCGCGCAGCGGCTACGCTCGGGATGAAGCAGTCAACGCTCAGCCGCAAAGTGAAGGATATGGAGATCCGGCTTGGCATAAAGTTGTTCGAGCGCACTACACGCGGGGCCGAGGTGACCGAGAATGGCAAGGTGTTCATCGAGCAAGCGCGCCGCATCGTTACCGACCTCGACAACCTTCAGATCACTGCACGCAATGTGAGCTATGGCCTGCAAGGCCGATTGGCGGTCGGTTACTGCTCGTCACTCATGTCAGGCAACCTCAAATTGGCGTTCTCCGATTATCTTTCGCGCTTCCCCGAAGTGCAGTTCGACGGAATTGAAGGCGGGCCCGAAAAGATCGTCCACGGACTGCAATCGCAAACCATGGATGTGGGTGTGGTCCCAATCGGCCTGGGCGAAGACGGGCTGTTGTCAAAGCCGCTCTGGTCCGAGCGGCTGTTCGCAGTCCTCCTTGGCGACAGCGACCTGCTTTCGAAGGAGCGGATCTACTGGCAGGATCTTCGCCGCGAAGTTTTCGTCGTCTCAAGCAACGGGCTTGGACCGATCCTGGGCAATCTGATTTCCGCCCGATTGACTGAGCAGGGTTTCAGGCCCGCTGTTATCTATCAGGATACCAGCCAGGAGAGCGTGCTGAGCATGATCGCCGCCAAGCGCTTCATCTCCATTGCCACCGAAGCCTCGCAGGGCGTTCCATGGCAAGATCTGCACTTCCGTGAGATCAACGACCCGTCCGGGCCTGCCCGGCTGGAATATGCCCTCTACTGGCGCGAGGATAACGAAAACCCGGCGCTCAAGCACTTCTTCAAGCTGATCGAAGAACGTTACCCCGGCTGAGCCGACCGCCGCGTCTTGGCAAAACTGCGGTCGGTCGCAATGAACCGCTCGATCATCGGCCCGATCAGCCGTTCGGGTGCTGGCGCCCCCTTGGCATCACCACCGTTCAATGCTGCGGCATATGACACCAGTTCACGGTGCAGCCGCGCCGACACCTCGACCGTCAGTCGCACGGGCTTTTCGTCGGCAAGGTCGGCCAGCTTAAGCCGGGTCATTGCCTGCCTCCGAGCACCAGGTCGCGGGTCACCAGTATGCGCACCGGAAATCCGGGCCGGATGGTCAGCGTCGGTCGGACATTCAGCTCGCGCGACACGATCTGCTCTCCGGCGCGATTGATGCTGTCCTGTGTCCCACGGCGAAACGCGCGTGCCAGATTGCCGTCGTCGCCCGAGCCGAACTCCGAGCCCGCGCCGAGCAGAGTCGAGACCAGCGCGGCCTTGAGCACACCGCCCCAATGGTAGTCAGTGCCGTCTTGCAGTCCGGCAAAACCACGCGGGTCGGATGCGGGTTGGCGCTCCAGCACGAGCGACCTACCATCGGGAAGGATCAGCCGGTTCCAGGCAAGCAGGATTCGACTCTGTCCGAACGCGACATCGGCATCGTAATCGCCGATCAGCCGCGAACCTTGCGGGATCAGCAGGATACGCCCGGTCGGGCTGTCATAGACGTTCTGGGTGACCTGCGCGGTGACCAACCCCGGAAGGTCCGAGCGGATGCCGGTGATCAGCGCCGCCGGAATGACCGAGCCTGCCTGAACGACGTGCGTCGATGCCAGTCCGGTCAGCCGTTCGGCGGACACGGTGCGGCGATCGGTGGCGCGCTCGAGAAACGCCTGTTTGCGGCCAGCTTCACCCTGGGTTCCTGCAGCATGAGCTGTGTCGGGTGTTCCGGCGGCCGCGGCAGGTAATCCAGCGAACCCGGCGCCAGCATTTGTCGGCGATGCACCACCGAAAAAGAGGCGACTGCCTCGCGCGGCCTCGCGTTCCTGTTCGGCGTGCTGACGGGCCGCATCGGCTGCACTGGCCGCCGCGTTCGGCGGGGAGGTCGACGGCTGCGCGCCATTCGGCGGCAGGGCTGCAACATCACCGCGCCGCTGCGCATCAAGGATTGGCTTGCCAAGATCGCCGGGCAGAGGCGGACCGAGCTTGGGCACCTGCCCGTAGTCCTTGGGCGCGCCTGCAAGATTGTCGGCCACGGCGACGCCATCGGTGTTGTAGAGTTCGGCTGCGCCCTTCTGTCCCGCCGGTTGCAGAGCATAGATCAGGGCCCCGCCGACCAGCGCAAACCCGCTGGCAGATGCGATGCCGATGGCTTTCCGGGATAGCCGCATCACGCGCGGCGGTTCGCCGCGCAGCTTCACCGCGCTGTCGGGATCGATCGGCGGCTCTTCGACGCGACCTTCCTGTTCCTCGCCGGTCATGCCCGCCCCCGCCGATTGGAGATGATCCGCACCGTCTGCTGACCCTTGCGTGCGCCAAGCCGCAGCTCGGCGCGGGCGAACAGCCGGTCGACGATCATGTAGCGGCCCGATACGCGGTAGTTGACCAGTTCGGCTTCGCCCTTCGCGCCGATCACGAACAGCGGAGGCAGTTCGCCTTGCGCGATGCTTTCAGGGAACTCGACGAATACGCGGACGCCATCATCGAACGCGCGTAGCGGCCGCCAGTCCGGGCGATCACCCTCGATCGCATAGCGGAAATTGAGCAACGACAGGTCCATGCCCGCCGCAACCGGCGCTGCGCGTTCGGCCTCTGCTCGCGCCAGGCGCAGCGCGATCAGCTGGTCCTGCGGATAGGTCCAGGAGACCGAGGCCATATAGACCGAGGGATTGGCGCGCAGTTCGAGATGATAGGTGCGTCGGTCGGTGTTGATCACCAGGTTGGTCGCGATGTCGGGCCGGATGGGCTTGACTAGGATATGCACCCTCGCTGCGGGGCCAATGCCGCTCACGGTGTCGCCGATCATCCAGCGCACCGTATCGCCCGCTGCAACCGGACCGGAGCCGACCAGCGTCTCACCTTCCTGGAGCGCAATGTCGGTCACTTGCCCTGGCTTGGCGTAGATCTGGTACAGCGCGCCTTCGGTGTAGGGGAAGACCTGAATCGCATTGATGAATCCGGTGCGCTCGGGCTGTACGCGCGCTGCCTCCATCGCCGCTCCGACCCGGTCCTGGAGAGTGGGGCGACTCTGGGACGGGCGGGAGCGGCCCGCGGCGTGGGGAGGGAGGCGCCGCGGAAGAGACTGGAGCTGGCCGGGAAGCGGAAGCGGTACAGGGATCGCCACGACCGCTGGTTCCGAATGGGGCGCTTGCGCTACCTCGTTGGGGATCGCAGGCGCGGCAGACTGGTCTTTGGCCTGCGTGGGGGAAGCAAAGACGCTGGCGGACAGCAGCGCGAGGGTGAAGATGCGCGATGTGCGCTTGGTGTGGCTGATCATCATCCGAGTTCCTTCGACCAGTTGATAGCGTTGACGAAGATGCCGAGCGGGTTCTGGCGCAGGGCATCGGGGGTGCGCGGTGTCTGGACGACGATCGTCAGGATCGCGGTCCAGCGGCTTGTTTCGGCGAGGCTGCCGTCGCGGTAGCGGCGTTCGACCCAGGCGACGCGAAAACTGGTCGGCGAGGCTCGAATTACGCTGGTGACGTCGACCCCGACCTGTTCGCGGCCGATCAAGGCGAACGGATCGTTGGTCCGGGCATAATCGTTGAGCGCGAGGGCGCCCTTGTCGGTGGCGAAGTCATAGGCGCGCAGCCAGTTCTGCCGCACCACTATCGGATCGTCGGGAACTGCGCGGACCTGCTCAATGAACCGGGCGAGGTGGAACGCGATCTGTGGGTCCGAAGGCGTGAAGGTGCCATCGGCGGGTGCGACGGCCTGCGCCTCGCCAAGCTTGTCGACCTGGACCACCCAGGGGATGATGCTGCCACGCGCGCCCTGCCAGATGATCCCGGCGGTAAGACAGGTCGAAAGGCCGAGCGCGCCGAAGAAGGCGAGCCGCCAGCTGCGTGCCTGGACACGGGCCGAGCCGATCCGGTCATCCCAGACTTGGCTCGCGCGCTGATAGGGCGTTTCGGGCTCGGGGGTCTTGCCATAGCGGATCGAGGGTCGTCGGAACATGGATCAGTCCTTTTCGGAAGTGTCGATGGAAGCCCCGCCGCCATGGCTATCGCCGGACTTGAGGGTGTGGGCAGCGATCGTCGCGCCGTGCGCGATGGTCTGCCGGTCCTTCAGCGCCTTGGCCCAAGCGGGCTGGCCCTGGTCGGGATCGGATGGCGAGGCGGGTGGTGTGCTGGGGCCGGGCGTAATCGTGCCGCCGGTATTGGAGATCGCAGCCCGACTGCCCTCACGGAACGATTGACGCATTGAATCGCTTGCCTTGCGCAGCGGCGACGTTGCAGCGCCCACGGCGGCGTCGCCGACAGCGGCCATGCCCGAACTGACGGCAGTTACGCCCGACTTGCCCGCCGAACCCAGAGCATAGGCCATGGTCGCACCGCCCGCGGCGCGCGACGTGCCGTGCGCGACATTGGACGCTGCCGATGCGACCGCGCCGCCCGCCATCCGCGCACCGGCGACCGCACCCGCCGCAGCACCGCCTGCGAGGAGCGCGGTTCCGGCGGCGGCACCTGCTCCCAACTGCGGTCCGCCCGAGACGATGCCATTGGCGATGCCGGGGCCAAAGATGCCGAGCCCGAGCAGCGACAGGCTCGCAAGCACCACCGAAAGCGCGTCCTCGATGGTGGGTTCAGGCCCGATCGCGCTGGTGAACTCGGTGAAGATGGTCGAGCCGATGCCGACGATCACCGCGAGGACCAGCACCTTGATGCCCGACGACACAACATTGCCGAGCACGCGTTCGGCCATGAACGCGGTCTTGCCGAACAGCCCGAATGGGATCAGCACGAATCCGCAGAGCGTCGTTAGCTTGAACTCGATCAGGGTCACGAACAGCTGGATCGCGAGAATGAAGAAAGCGATGATGACGATCGCCCAGGCCAGCAGCAGGATGATGATCTGCAGGAAGTTCTCGAAGAAGCTGACGAACCCCATCAGGTCGGAGATCGCCTCGATCATCGGCTGCGCGGCATCCATGCCGACCTGCGCGACCCGGCCCGGTTGCAGCAGTTCGGCAGCGGTGAATCCGGTGCCGCTGGCCTTGAGGCCGAGCCCCGCGAAACTCTCGAAGACGATCCGCGCCAGATTGTTCCAGTTGCCGATGATGTAGGCGAACACGCCGACGAATAGCGTCTTCTTGACGAGCCGCGCCAGCACATCGTCGGCCTCGCCCCACGACCAGAACAAGGCCGCCAGCGTCACATCGATCACGATCAGGGTGGTCGCGATGAATGCAACCTCGCCCGACAGCAGGCCGAATCCGCTGTCGATGTAGCGAGAGAAGATGTCGAGGAAGCGGTCGACGACGCCGGTGCCACCCATGTCAGAGGCCCTTTGCTGGTTGGGGTGCGGAAGAGGGAGCCGGAGTTGGCGCCGCATTCGAATCGACGGCGGGTTCGCTGGCAGGTTCGCTCGCTTCGCCCTCTTGCCCGAGGAACCGCCGCCGCTTCTCGGCCCAGGCGGCGCGGCAATCGGGCGAGGACAGCGCGAGTTCGCCCATCGCAGCGCAGGCGCGTAGCTGGGCTGGAAGCGGATCGCCGTCGGGCTCGAACACCGTGATCACTTCAGGCAGCGGTTCCGGTCGCTCTTCGCGCAGCTGAAGCACAGACATGGTCAGCGCGATGGCGACGAACGCCCCGGCTCCGATCCGCGCGAAGAGCTTGGTATCCATCGCCTCAGTTCCGGAACATCTGGGCGGTGGTGGGGACGTAGCCGCGGCCCGGCGCAAAAAAGCGGCGGAGCTGTTCGCGCGCCTGCGCCTTGGCTGCTGCTGCGTTGGCTGCATCGAGCGACTGGGCGCGGCCGAGGCTGGCGACGGTTGCGGTCAGGTCGGCAAGCTGCTGCGCCTGAAGCGCCAGCAGCTGGTTTCCGGCCTGGGCGGCCTGCAGCGCGCCGGTCGCCGACTGGCTGGCGGTGACGATCGTCTGCACCGCGCTTCGCGCGCCTTCGATGTTGCTCACCGCACCGGCCTGAACCTTGAGCGCATCCTCGAAGGCCGCGACGCTGTTCTTCCAGCGCTCCTCGGCACCCTGCACCATCTCGCGCTGGCTGCCGGTGAGGCTCTGGCCGGAGTACTGCCGGGTGAACTCGCGCTCGATCTGCTGGACATCGAACGAGATGCGCTGGGCCTGGGCCAAGAGCTGCTGGGTCTGGCGGATCTGCTGCTGGAGCGGATCGAGGATGCTGGTCGGCAGGCTCGCGAGGTTGCGCGCCTCGTTGATCAGCGAGGTGGCCTGGTTCTGGAGCTGGCGGATCTGATTGTTGATCTGCTCCAGCGTCCGAGCGGCGGTGAGCACGTTCTGCGCGTAGTTCGACGGGTCGTAGACGATCCCGCCGAATTGGGCATAGGCGGGCGCAGGCACCAGCGCGGTCGCGGTCATCGACAGCATGGCAGCGCCAGCGGCGAACAGGTGGTGGATACGAGACTTCATGGCGGCTACTCCTTGGGTTAGCCCATCTGGGCGGGGGGAACGGATGGCGGCGCGGGCAGCATGTCTGCGGCCCAGGCGAGGCCACGATGGCGCAGCCAGCGGGCAGCGAAGTCGGCGGTGCCGTGTGCTTCGGTGATCTCGCCGATCGTCAGTTGGTCGGCCTTCGATGAGGTTGCGGTGAAGGCGAGCGCGACTTCGCCGAGACCCAGCTCGAACAGGCGGTTGCCGCGCGCCGACTGGCAGTAGTAGTCGCGCTTGGGCGTCGCCCGGGCGATGATCTCAATCTGGCGGTCGTTGAGCCCGAACCGGCGATAGATCGACAGAATCTGCGGCTCGACCGCGCGCTCATTCGGCAGGAAGATGCGGGTCGGGCAGCTTTCGATGATGGCAGGCGCGATCGCCGACGCCTCGATGTCGGCAAGGCTCTGCGTCGCGAAGACCACGCTCGCGTTCTTCTTGCGCAAAGTCTTCAGCCATTCGCGCAGCTGCGCGGCGAAGGCGGGGCTGTCGAGCACCAGCCAGCCCTCATCGATGATGATCATGGTCGGCGAGCCGTCAAGGCGGCCCTCGATCGTGTGGAACAGATAGGAAAGTACGGCGGGCGCCGCAGCGGAGCCTGTCAGGCCCTCGGTCTCGAAGGCCTGGAAGGTGGCTTCGCCCAGATGTTCGACCTCGGCATCGAGCAGCCGCCCGAACGGTCCGCCGATGCAGTATGGCGCGAGCGCCTGCTTCAAGGCCTGCAATTGCAGCAATACCGCGAGCCCGGTCAGCGTCCGTTCGGCGACCAGTGCTGTCGCCAGAGAGGTAAGCGCCGACCACAGATGCTCCTTAGTCACCGGATCGACCGTCACGCCTTCCGATGTCAGGATCGCCTGAAGCCATTCGGCAGCCCAATTGCGCTCGGCGGGCTCGTCTATCCGCGCTAGCGGTTGGAGCGATACCGCGCCCGCACCGTCGTCGGAAAGACTGGTCCCGAGATCCTGCCAGTCGCCGCCGCAGGCCAGCGCCGCCGCTCGGATCGAGCCGCCGAAATCGAAGGCGAAGACCTGGGCTTGGGTATAGCGCCGGAACTGCAGCGCCATCAGCGCGAGCAGCACAGACTTGCCAGCTCCCGTCGGCCCGACGATCAGCGTATGGCCGACATCGCCGACATGGAGTGAAAACCGGAACGGGGTCGAACCTTCCGTCCGCGCATAGAAGAGCGGAGGGGCGGCCAAATGTTCGTCCCGTTCCGGCCCGGCCCACACCGCCGAAAGCGGGATCATATGTGCGAGGTTGAGGGTCGAGATCGGCGGTTGCCGGACATTGGCGTAAACATGGCCGGGCAGCGAGCTGAGCCAGGCTTCGACCGCGTTCATGCCCTCGACGATTACGGTGAAGTCGCGGCCCTGGATGACCTTCTCGACGAGGCGCAGCTTTTCCGCCGCCAGGGCAGGATCCTCATCCCACACAGTAACTGTGGCGGTGACATAGGCCTGGCCCACATGATCGGCGCCGAGTTCCTGCAGCGCGGCATCGGCGTCGGCTGCCTTGTTCGAGGCATCGTTGTCGAGCAGCGTCGAGGCCTCGTTAGTCATCACCTCCTTGAGGATCGCGGCGACCGACTTGCGCTTGGCGAACCACTGGCGTCGGATTTTGGCGGTCAGCTTCGTCGCATCGGTCTTGTCGAGCATCACTGCGCGGGTCGACCAGCGATAGGCGAAGGCGAGCCGGTTGAGTTCGTCGAGCAGGCCCGGGAAGGTACTGCTGGGAAACCCGACCACGGTCAGCGTGCGCAGATGGGCGCGACCAAGGCGCGGTTCGAGCCCACCGGTGAGCGGCTCGTCGGCCAGCAGTGCGTCGAGATGCATTGGGGTTTCGGGAACCCGAACGCGATGGACCTGCGTCGAAATGCAGCTGTGCAGGTAGGTCAGCGTCTCGCTGTCATCGAGCCAGGCGACCTCGGGCACGAAGCCTTCGACCAATCGCAACAGGCGGTCCGTGCGGTCGATAAAGAGATCGAGCAGTTCTTTTGGATTGATGCCCTTCTCGGCCTTGCCCTCGTAGAGCCAGCTTTCGGCGCGCGCGGCGTCTTCGGCGGGTGGCATCCACAGCAGGGTCAGATAGTAGCCGCTCTCGAAATGCGCACCTTCTTCGGCAAACTGCGCGGCGCGTTCGCGCTCGACTAGCGCCGAGGCCGGATCGGGAAAGTCGCTGTCAGGATAGTCCTGCGCCGGGCGGCGCACCGCTTCGACGAAGATCGCCCAGCCCGAACCCAGCCGCCGCAGCGCAGAATTGAGCCGCGCGGTTGTCGCAATGAGCTCTGCAGGCGTCGCGCTGTCGAGGTCCGGCCCGCGAAAACGCGCGCTGCGCTGGAAGCTTCCATCCTTGTTGAGCACTACGCCCGGTGCGACCAGCGCCGCCCAGGGCAGGAAGTCAGCGAGCCGGTCGGCCTTGTTCCTGTATTCGCGAAGCGAGAGCATCGGCTCAAACCCTCAAATAGGTGGGAAAGCGCAGATGCCGCCGCGCGACATCGACGAATTGGGGATCGCGCCGCGCCGCCCAGACCGAAACCATGTGGCCGAGTGCGAAGATGACCACGCCGGCGATCCACAGGCGCAGGCCCAGCCCGATCGCGGCGGCCAGCGTCGCGTTGGCGATCGCGAGGCCGCGCGGCGCACCGCCGAGCAGGATATGCTCGGTCAGCGCGCGGTGAACCGGAACGACAAAGCCGGGGACGGATTCAGGCGGCACGGTTTCCATCAGACCAAAGCTCCACCGCCGAACGAGAAGAACGACAGGAAGAAGGACGAGGCGGCGAAGGCGATCGACAGTCCGAACACGATCTGGATCATCCGCCGCGCGCCGCCCGAAGTGTCGCCGAAGGCGAGTGCGAGACCGGTCGCGATGATGATCATCACCGCGACGATCTTGGCGACCGGGCCCTGGATCGATTCGAGGATCGACTGGAGCGGGGCTTCCCACGGCATCGACGAACCTGCCGCATGGGCGGGCGAGGTGAGGCTCAGGGCAATGAAACCGCCGAGCATGGCGGCGGACAGGCGAGCACGGGCGCGCGAAATGGTCTGGATCACTTGAGATTTCCTTTGGCTTGGGGGGTGATGGGAAGGATGCGGTAGTCGCCGTGGGCATCGAGCCCGGTGACTTGGGCGAGTTCGGCCAGCCGCCGTCCGGTGCCGTCGCGGACCAGCACTGCGATCACGTCGATGGTCTCGGCAATCAGCGCGCGCGGCACGGTGACCACGCTCTCCTGGATCAGCTGCTCCATCCGCCGCAGGGTGCCGAGCGCGGACCCGGCATGGATCGTGCCGACCCCGCCGGGATGGCCGGTGCCCCAGGCTTTGAGCAGGTCGAGCGCCTCAGCGCCGCGCACCTCGCCGATGGGAATGCGGTCGGGCCGCAGCCGCAGGGCGGAACGCACCAAGTCAGAAAGCGTGGCAACGCCATCCTTCGTGCGCAGCGACACGAGGTTGGGCGCAGCGCATTGCAGCTCGCGCGTGTCCTCGATCAGGACCACCCGGTCGTCGGTCTTGGCGACTTCAGCGAGCAGCGCGTTGGTGAGAGTGGTTTTGCCGGTCGATGTGCCACCGGCGACCAGGATGTTCTTGCGGGCAGCAACCGCATCGATCAGCGCCTCTGCCTGCCACCCGGACATGATCTCCGCCGCGACATAGTCTGCGAGCGTGAACACTGCGACGGCCGGCTTGCGGATCGCGAAGCTTGGCGCGGCCACCACCGGCGGCAAAAGCCCCTCGAACCGCTCTCCCGTATCGGGAAGCTCTGCCGACACCCGCGGCGCCTTGGCATGGACCTCTGCCCCGACATGGTGCGCCACCAGCCGGATGATCCGCTCGCCATCGGCGGCGGACATCCCGCTACCCGTATCGGCGATCCCAGCGCCGAGCCGGTCGATCCACAGCCGCCCGTCGGGATTGAGCATCACCTCGATCACCGAGGCGTCTTCAAGCCAGGTGGCGATCTCCGGCCCGAGCGCCGTCCTCAACATGCGCGCGCCCCGCGACGATGCTTCGGACCGGATCAGAATGACGCTCATGGGATGCCCCGTTCAGAAGAGGCAACCGACCACCGGCTGCACTCGCGAGGCAGATCAAAGAGACATGAGAATGGGGGTTGGCAACAGGTTGTTGCAGTCAGCGTAGTGTGGCGAAAAGGGAGAAGCGCTGGAGGAGGTGGAGCTCAGCACTTCGGGTAAGTCGGACGATCCAGTTAGTTCGGTCGTGAAACTGGACTCGGCGCAAGCGGACATTCCCGGCGACTGCTGATCGAGTCAACTGCGCGCCTCCATTCGGTGACTGAGTTCCGAGGATGGACTCCCAAATGCGGTCGTGGGTCGATAAGGGGACGCTTTTCACGTCATTTGTGATTTCTATCAGTCGGATCTGTGATAGTCCGATTTCCCATGAACGAACGCATTGCAGCACTAACGAATTGGTTGGCGGATCAGTTAAGAGGATTCGTGGGCTTTCTGGAAAGTGTTGGGCGTCCGGCGATCCCGCAATCAAAGTTTGTAAATCTCGCGCCGACCGACCAAGCTGATAAGGACGGTGTATACGCCGAAGCCTTACTCTTCGCCACGACCGACTCGAGGGTATACAACATAGCGCTAACCGGGCCCTATGGGTCGGGAAAAAGCAGTATTATTCAATCTTTCCTGCAGAGGTACCGCAGGAGTCGGCGGACGCTGCACATATCTCTCGCGGCGTTTGTACCGGAAACCGGCACGGCAGGCGGGAATGTTACACGTCAAGAGATTGAGAGAAGCATCCTCCAGCAGATGCTTTACGGCGCAGACGCCAACAAGCTACCTCTGTCACGCTTCAAGAGAATTCAGTCTCCAGGCGTATTTTCGATATTCAAATCTCTGTATATAATGTTGGGATTAGCTACTGTTTGGTACGTTTTCTTGAAGCGTGGAGAGATTGCAAGCGGCGAAATTTTTACCCCTCTCGCGTTCAGCAACTGGCCAATTTTTGGAATGATGGCATTTGCATCACTATTTGTATGGGGTGCCCTTCATCATTTTTACGTTGCGAGCTTCGGGGTGTCACTCAAGAGCATCTCGCTAAAAGACATTGAAATAAAGCCCGCTTCGGATAATCAAGAGTCCATCCTGAACCGCCACCTGGATGAAATAATCTACTTCTTCCAGGCCACCGATTATGATCTCGTGATCATCGAAGATCTTGATCGTTTCGATGATGCCGAAATTTTCGTAACGTTGCGCGAAATTAACAGCCTCGTGAATGAGAACGCAGGCGTCAAACGAACTATAAGGTTCCTTTACGCACTGCGTGACGACATCTTCATGAACACGGATCGAACCAAGTTCTTCGAATTTATCATACCCGTCATTCCAATCATCAACACCTCGAACTCGATCGATATGGTGCTGGAGCAAGGAAAGAGGCTCGAACTCGACGGGCGCCTCGATCGTCAGTTCCTCCGAGAGGTCTCTCGATATCTGAATGACCTGAGACTTATCCAAAACATCTTCAATGAGTATGCCATCTACGTCGCCAACCTGGCAACCGACGACGAGAATATTCTCGATGCCAATAAACTGCTCGCGATCCTGATCTACAAGAACGTTTACCCAAGGGATTTCGAACAACTCCATCGTGGTGAAGGCAATCTGGCGGGCATCCTGAGCCGACACGACGAGCTCGTCGCGCACGGGGAAGCCGCTTGTAAGGCCGAGATTACGCAACTCGAACAACAGATTGACCTCGCCGAACGGCAGACACCTTCTGACCTGAAGGAGTTGCGTCAAATCTATGCCATGGCGATTATCGAACGGCTTCCGGCGAATGTCTTAAGTGTCAGCATCGATGGACAATCTTGGATTCCCCTCCCGCAATTGGTCATCCACGATGTGTTGGATAGCTTGATCGAGGCCAGGCAAGTTCACCATCGCAACATCAATGGGCAACACCAGCGGCTTGACATCGCCAGCTTGCAAAACGAGGTGGACAGCCAAAAGACCTACTTGCAACGAAAGGCAGAGATTGAAGAGAAGACGGAGGCCAGCAAGAGCCAGAGTCTGCGGCGGATTCAGGAGCTTAGAGCAAAGATCGCAACACTACGAACAACTAAATTCAATGAACTCGTTCGGTCAAGTGCAGGCCGAGTAACCGATCTTTTCGACGGTTTCGGCGAGAAGGGAGAGCTGGCTCGCTTTCTAATTCTCGAAGGACATCTCGACGACACTTATTATCAATATACATCGCTCTTCCATGCAGGCCGGCTGTCGCCCAATGATAACAAGTTTTTGATCCAAATACGGGCTTTCATCACACCTGACCCCAGCTTTCAGATCGACAACCCGAATGAAGTCATCGCTGCGATGCGCGATGAGGACTTCGGGCAAGATTATGCCCTAAACGTCAAACTGGTTGACTGCCTCTTGAGCGAGGCGACCCGCTATCAGGATCAGACTCAGAGACTCTTCGATTTCATCGCGTCGCAATTTGATGGCTGCGAAGACTTCTTTGAGACCTATTATGCAACGGGACGCAACGTCTCCGGGTTGCTTTCCGGTTTAGCTGACAAATGGAAGCAGTTCGTTCCAAGGGCCATCGCCAGCAAGCGCAATCTCTCCCATGTCACACAGTTGCTGGTGAACGTGCCTGAAAGGGCGCTCGAGACATTGGCGCACGATGGGAATGAGCTCCCTGATTTCGTCGCGGCGAACCTACCAGAAATTTTGGCGCTTGCACCTGACTTGGCACCAGAACGCCTCGACCTTATTGGGTTCCCGATTCGAGACCTTCCGGCCATCGGATCACACACGGGTATCGTGCGATTCATGGTGACTAAGGGACGTTTTGACCTCACAATAGCCAATCTGGACCATGCCTACAGCGAAGTTCTAGGCGAGACCAATCTGGCGGCGTTTCACAAGCGCAATTACACGACTATACGTTCGATCACAGATCCCGCCCTAATGACGAGGGTCGAACGCAACCTTGATCTTTATCTTCGCGACGTGCTTCTCGGTCTTGGTGACAACACCGAAGAGGATGTTGCGGCCATAATCGATCTCCTCTGCCGCGATGAGCTTGACGAAGACAGTCTTCTTGAATTTCTCAAGCGGCAGACCTCACACCTGCCAAGCTTGGACGGTGTTCCGGATCGACGGCACGCCATGGTGTTTGAGCTGCAACTTATCGCACCAACATGGGAGAATTGCATTGCGTTCATGGAAGGTAGTGGCTTCGCATCAGAAGTCTTGGTGGCCTATCTTGATCGGGAAGGAGTGCGCGCCGCGATCTTGAAGCACGCTCTGAAAAACGCCCCAGAGACACTGCGGCTGCGCCAATTACTTGTTAGCGCTAATGCAATGAGCGATCTAGGCTACCAGGAATATGTCCGAGCATTGCCCAACTCATTCAAGAAATTTCCCGATGATCTCGATTCATCGAAGCTCACCATTCTGATCGAAGAGCGCAAGATTACATTTTCAAAGGAGAACCTCGACTCTCTCGACGTTGAGACGGATTTGCCGGTGCTTTTCGTAGCCGAAAACATCGGATCCTATCTTAGCGGCTCTGACGCCTTTGAGCTTGATGACGACTTCCGCGAGAATCTCCTAAGGAGCGATATAAACGATGGTGACAAACGCGCGATCATTGACCTCATGGATATGGGTGCGCTCACAAATCTACCGGAAAGGGCTGCCGTCATCGGACCGCTTCTCGACCGCACCAATGTCAAGGTATCCGGCCTTGATGCGGCTATAGCGCGGCTACTGATCCTGAATTCTAGACCAATTGAGACGCAGATTTCCCTGTTCAACAAACTCCAATCGACCATGACAGTCGATGAAGCGTGCCAAATACTTGCGGTGCTTCCAAAACCGTATTCTGAAATATCGACGGGATATCACATACCACGATTACCGAAATCTCATAGCAATCGTGAGTTGGTCCAATGGCTCGACTCTCGCGATATCATCTCTTCGTGGAGCGAGGGAGGTGGTTGGTTCGGGGGAGACGAAATACGCGTGAACCTTAAGAGGCGATGATAGATCTGAGATAATACCTTCTCACAATGAATGGCAGGTTTCAGCGAAACATCTTACGACGCGGGATGACCGCTTTGTCAGCGACAGACGACCCTTAATTCAGCCCCGAAAATCCCCCAACCGCGACCGCCCTTCCAGCCGCCGCGCGAGTGCCTCGACAAAACCGTCATACCGCTCCTTCCCCTGCGCCTGGGCAGCCGCCAGCGCGCTGTCCGGGAGCGGCGGATTGGCGGTCAGCCAAAAGCGCACGAACAGTGCCAGGGCCTCGGTCGTGATTTCGGCCTGCTGATCCAGCGCGTCAATACGCCGGTCGATGCGATCAAGGCGTCGACTGAGTGCGGCTTCGAGCTGTTCTGGATTGTCAGGCGACATGAACGAGCGAAGCGCAGCCTCGACGATATCGGGCTGGCCGACCCGCTTGCGCGATGCGACCTCTGCTAGCTGGTCGATCACGTCGGGAGGTAAGCGGAAGGTGCGCTTGAGCTTCACATGTCGATCCCGTCGCCGAGATCGAGCGAGGCTTGCCTTGCGCTGCGCTCCATGATCCGGCGAATCCGCTCGTTATTGGCGGCTGCCGGATCGTCTTCAGCACCGTCGGCATCGGAAAACTCGAACTCCGCCGTCGGTACCTTTGGCCGGGCGATGACCTCGACATGCTCGGGCAATTCCGGCTCGCGCCGCAATCCGCCATTGGCGGAATCGAGCTTGCGCCGATGTTCTGCGGCCAAGTCGGGGTCGGCTTCGATCGGGGGAAGCGCACTCCAGTCGTCGGGCGCGCGGGGAGTATTCGATTGGCCGCAACTAGCGGGTGCCTTGACCACACGGGCCTGAAGCCGGCGATCCCTGTAGTAGCGCGCCTTCTTCGCCTTGATCGGCGGAACGCCGGACATCAACACGACCTCATCGGTCTCGGGTAGTTGCAGAACCTCGCCTGGAGTCAGGAGTGCCCGCGCGGTTTCCGAGCGCGAGATCATCAGGTGACCGAGCCAGGGCGAAAGACGGTGCCCGGCATAGTTCTTCATCGATCGCTGCTCGGTCGTTGTCCCAAGCGATTCCGACACGCGTTTGGCGGTGCGCTCGTCGTTGGTCGCAAAGGCGACGCGGACATGGCAGTTGTCGAGGATGGCGTTGTTCTGGCCGTAGGCGCGCTCGATTTGATTGAGGGACTGCGCGATTAGGAAGGCCTTGAGGCCATAGCCCGCCATGAATGCGAGCGCGCTTTCGAAGAAGTCGAGGCGGCCCAATGCCGGGAACTCGTCGAGCATCAGCAGTACGCGCTGACGCTTGATCTTGGGATCGAACTCTTCGGTGAGGCGGCGGCCGATCTGGTTGAGGATCAGCCGGATGAGCGGCTTGGTCCGGCTGATGTCGGATGGCGGCACGACCAGGTAGAGCGAAGCCGGAGGACCCTCGACGAGATCGGCGATCCGCCAATCGGAATGGCTTGTGACCTTCGCGATCACCGGATCGCGGTACAGCCCCAGGAACGACATCGCGGTCGAGAGCACGCCGGAGCGCTCATTGTCGGATTTGTTCAGCAGTTCGCGCGCCGCGCTGGCGACCACCGGATGGGGGCCAGCCTCGCCCAGATGCGGGGTGTCCATCATGGCGTAGAGCGTGTTCTCGATCGTTTCATCCGGGTTGGAGAGGAAAGCGGCAACACCGGCGAGCGACTTGTCGGGGCAGGCATAGAGGACATGGAGGATCGCGCCAACCAGCAGCGCATGGCTGGTCTTCTCCCAATGGTTGCGTTTTTCGAGGCTGCCTTCCGGATCGACCAGGATGTCGGCGATGTTCTGGACATCGCGCACCTCATTTATGCCACGACGCACCTCGAGCAGCGGATTGTAGGCAGCGGAGTCGAGGCTTGTCGGATCGAAGCGCAGGGTACGGCTGAAGGTGTTGCGGAAGCCCGCGGTGATGTCCCAGTTTTCGCCCTTTATGTCGTGGACGATGGCCGAGCCCGGCCAGGTGAGCAGACTTGGGATGACGAGGCCGACGCCCTTGCCTGAACGGGTTGGCGCGAAGCACAGGACATGCTCGGCACCGTCATGCCGCAGATAGTTGTTGTTGAACTGGCCGAGTACCACGCCGCTGTCGGCAAACAGACCGGCCTTGCGGATGTCCTCGCGGGTTGCCCAGCGCGCGGTCCCGTAAGTATTGGCATTGCGGTTCTCGCGGCCGCGCCAGACCGACATGGCGATTGCGACCACGATTGCGACGAAGCCGCCCGATGTCGCGATCATCCCGCCCTTGTCGAAGATCTGCGGCGCATAGGCATCGAAGGAGAACCACCACCAGAACAAGTCATAGGGCCGGTAGACCGGATGACCGAACGCCGAGAACCAGGGCGAACCCAGTTCGGGCTGGAAGCCGAGTGCGGAGGCCGTCCACTGGGTCGCCGCCCAGACGCTGATCAGGATAATCAGGAACACGGCCAGCACCTGGCCCCAGAGGATTTTCGCTGCGGACAATGACCCTGCTCCTTGCCGTTTCGGAAAGGCATGTCGGTGCGGCAGGCGCGCATTTGCAAGGCCCGAGCGGCAGTGATCGAAGGCTGGCGGATGATCGGAAGGGATGGCGGGATCGCCCGGCAGACCGCCGCGCCGATTGCCGTGCCTTGAAGAACATAAATAGAACGAATATCGTCACTGCCTTGCCGATTCGGCTTCAGCACAGGAATGATCATCATGCAGCACGATGTGGCGCTGCGCGAAGCTGCGCGCGCGATCTACGAGAGCGTTTATCCAGGCGAGGAATGGACGCCGGTCCCGTTCGACGAAGCCGAGCGGTTCGGAACGGTCCATTATCGCAATGCCGTCGATGCCGCGCTTAGGGCCAATGCCTGCCTCAACGGTGACGCCACGCACCAGCTGCTTCTGATTTGAGCACCCATGAAAGTCCGGATCAGCGATACCGAACTTGCCCGCTGCATCGCCGTGGGGCTCGCGGTCACCGGCAAGCGCGGGCAGAGCAAGGACGCCGAGGTCAGCATCTTGCGCCAGCTCGGGCGTTATGATGTATTCCGCGACGCCGATGCCGCCGAAGCCATGTCCAGCAAGGTGCCACTGTTCGCCGACGACTATGGGGTGGCGCGCGCTGGCGACGTGTTCGAACGGGAAGTGGCCGAACGCAACGCCCGACGCGGCGACTTCAACTGGCCGCTCAAGCTCGACCGTCAGGGTTGATGTTCAGATCTCGATCCCACGCGAGCGGCCAAGCGTCCACTCGATCCCGCCACCCGATCGCGATGCGCCGCTGACATTTTGCCCCAGGTGCCGGTCGAGCTGCTTCGACCAGGGAACGAGGGAAAAGCCGAGGCCGTCGTCGATCATCGCAAAGCGCCCCGATGCGAGCTGGATGCGCCCGCGATAGACGCCCGACACTTCACCGCTGGGCCTTCCCGGGCGATAAGGCAGGTTGTGTTCGCGGGAGAGCGCGGCCCCCGCTTCGGCAAGGTCGCGATCACGCAGCGTTCCGAGCAAATTGCGGGAAAGCACGAAGCGGTTGCCTTGCCGTTTCGCGAGACCCTCGGCTTCGAGAAACTCTAGGCGCCGGGTCTTGGCTGAGTCGACTTCGGCCCCGAACCCGGCACCGAGCGCCGACGGTTCGGTGGCGACGAGCTGCTTGTCGAGCCATGTCGATCCCCGCGCAGTCTGCTGTGCGGCAAGATCGAGATCGGAATGGGTCCAGAGCGAGGTTTGCTCGCGGCCGCGCCGGTCGGTCCAGGTCCGGAGCTCGACGATCGCACCGGGCGTGGCATCGCCAGTCAGGTCGATGTCACTGAACTTATGGTGATGGACGCGACCGTCGGCACCATCGATCACGGCATAGGCCTCGCCGGTCAACTCGTTGTGCAGCCCGCGCTCGACCAGTCGGCCGATCACCGGCTCCGGCGCAGCTCCATCATGCATGGCGAACCGTCCGGTCTCCGCAGCAAGGCCTTGGCCGGTCATCGCCCGGTGCATCGTCTTGATCATGTCGCCTCTGACCGCCAGCTCGCGGAGCGATTGTTCGAGCCCCGGCTTGAACCGCCAACACCCGGGCGCGATCCTGTCGGCAAGTTCCATGCGCTCGAGCTTGGTGGCGCGGCCGATGAGATGCTGGTTACCGGGGTTTGCAGTCCGTTGCGGATCGAGGCGAAGGTCGACCACGCCATCCAGTTCGTCGGCCATCCGCTGGAGACGGCGATCGAGGCTGGTCCAGCTATCGGCATCAATCTCGCGCATGATGGCTCGTTCGACCTCGCGTTCACTGCGCGGTCCGAGCTCAAGCGAAACGCGCGCTTCCGCGCGACTGCGCATCCCTTCGCGGATGTAGTCTTTGTCGATCACCAGGTCGCGGCCATCGTCGGCCTTGCCTCTGACCAGGATGTGGATGTGGGGATTGTCGGTGTTCCAGTGATCGACTGCCACCCAGTCGAGCCCAGTGCCGAGATCCTTCTCCATGTCGGTCAGCAGTTCGCGCGTGAATGCCCGGACGTCGGCAAGCTCGCCCGCATCTTCAGGTGAGACGATGAAGCGGAAGTGATGGCGGTCGTCAGCGCAACGTTCGGCGAAGAGCTTACCGTCGACCGTTTCCCGATCGGCACCGAACAGTTCAGCCTCTTTCCCGTCCCGGGTAACGCCGTCGCGTTTGAGATAGGTCAGATGCTGGGCAAGCGGCGCTGCGGCGAAGCGCGATCCCCGGTGCCGCACGACGCGCGCCTTGACGATGACACGGCGATGGCTGGTACGCGAGGTTGCCTGCAGGTTGGCAATCCGGCCTCGTGCAAGTCGACCTGTGCCGCGCCTGGAACCTGAACGACCGGATCGACCACTGTGCCCGGCCCGGTTGGATAAGGCGCGAAGCTGCGCCTTGAGAGTGCGCGATTTGCGCTGGCCGGCGGCGCGATCGCGGATGCGCCCCGGTTTGATCTCGAAGTCGTCGTCGCTCATGCGCGGCTGCGGTGCAAATTGGCGGCTGGCTCTGCGCACGGCGGAAATGCGCGAATTCTTGGGAAAGGAGCCAGCCGGGGTACGAGGCGGCTGGCTCCGAAAACCACGTGAATCTGCGCCCCCAAACCCCGGCGGCTGGCTCCGCTTTTATCTTGCCATCCTCCTGACCTCCCTCCCTTCACGACCCACTCTCCGCACAATTCAACGCTAACCCATGCCATGGCGCGCCAGAGGGCGAACGTGGCAATCACTGCATCCGGCTCCCCGAAACGGGTGCGAAGAGGCCGCCGAGCGGACGGGGAGAAGCAGGTGGCGCAGCCGCCGTACCTTCTCCGATGTCCGCGCTTGGCGCTGCCTCGGTCGCATTGGATCGCGCGGCGAACAGCCCGCTTTGCGTCCATGCAATGCGTAATGGTTGCGCGGGCGCTGCGCTGGCGACGACAGTCGCCGTGCCGTTCACTTGAAGTATCGGTGCAATCTTGGCGACATAGGCGCGGGTTTCGGCGGGCAATGGGCGACCGCGGTTCCGCCAGTCCTCGTAACGGCCCGGACCCGCGTTGTAGGCTGCGAGCATACCGGAGGTGCCATAGCTGTCGTACATCTCGCGAAGGTAGGATGTGCCCGCCAAAATGTTGTCGCGCGGGTTGAACGGATCGCTACCCAGCCCGAACCGGGCGCGCTGGCGCGCCCAGGTGCCGGGCATCAATTGCATCAGGCCCATCGCCCCAGCTGACGAGACCGCGCCGATCCGGCCCGCACTCTCGGTGCGCATTACGGCGTAGATCCATTGTTCCGAGATGCCGAAGCGCTGCGAGGCTTCGGCGACGTGCGCAGCGATGTCGACGGAGCGCGACTGCACCTGTTCGGCAGCATCCTGCCCAAAGGCAGGCGCAACGCCGAACAGCGCGATCGCAGCCAAAGCGAAGCGGAGCGAGCTTGGTCTGCGCATCGCTCAATCCGCCTTTTCGCGCCGGGACGGGCGCGACCAGACCAGGACATGGCGGTTACCCTCGTCCTTGAACAGATTGGCGCGGAGTGGCTGGACGAAGCTGGGATCGTCGATCTGGAGGCTGACATAGTCGCCAGCCTTGTCGCCAACCTGCTTCCAGCCTGCGCCAACCTCTCGGGCTTCGTCGTCCGATCCGGCGATAACGCGGTAGTCGGGCGCGTTCTCGCTATCGGACGGTTCTGCCGGCAAGAGGCACAGATCGATGTCGAGCGTCAGCGTGTGCAGGTGCCCGGCAAAGCCGCCATCGGCGGCAACAAATGTTCCGATACGCATGGGTCAGTCTCCTTCGTTGGTGGTGGGGGAAAGCTCGCTGGTGCGGAGATCGGCGAACCAGACATGGTCGCCGTCGCCCGCTTCGTCGGTCCAGACCGGGGTCGCACGGCCGATGACTTGCGTGATGCGCAGCACACCGAAGTAGCGCCCGTCGAAACTGTCGGGCGCTGCCGGGTTCATAACGAACAGCTCGCCGCTGTGAAGCACGTGGCAGCCGAACCAGGCGGGCAGCGGACGGCCGAGACGGTCGCGCGCCCGCGCAGCGCCGACATAGGTTTCGTCGATGGTTACGCCGTGCGCGAAGCGGCAGACGCGTTGGCCGCTGACGGCAGCTACGCGCTTGAGCAGCGGCACTCCGATCGGAAGGTAATTCCGCTCGGCGAGCAGGCGGCGCAGCGCGGGCGGCGGTTCGATCGCAACCCGTTCGCCGACGTGCAGGCTGGCCTTGCCGCGAATGGCGTAGAGCCCGGTCGGCACCGAGGCAGTCGCGTTCCATACGGCGAAGCGGGAGACCGGCACCGCAAGCGTCGCGAGTGTGGCGGCAGTCACGATGCCAGCGAGGATGA
Source organism: Sphingomonadales bacterium (assembly GCA_017302615.1). Classification (GTDB taxonomy): domain Bacteria; phylum Pseudomonadota; class Alphaproteobacteria; order Sphingomonadales; family Sphingomonadaceae; genus Novosphingobium. The sequence continues at coordinate 274,532 of JAFLDB010000002.1, read as the reverse complement.
AACGCCGCCGGATCATGACAGCAACGCCTTGCGCTGGAGCCAGGCGCGGTGGCGCGAGGGGCTGTAATCGCGCGGGGCTTCGCGGCCTGCCATGCGGTTGTGGACGTGCCGCCAATGATCGGGCGCGACCTCGCAAGGGTCGATGCCCGTAGCCTCGATCGCGTCGATCAGGCGAAAGACCAGGTTGACCTTGGGCCAGCCCCGGACGGAGAGCAGCAGCTCACCGCCGGGGTCGACCTGCGTGATCTGGGTGCAGGACTCGTCCGTTCCGACAGCGCGCACGATGTCGAGCGTTGACCAGATCGTGCCATAATCGTTGGAGGCCCAGCGCACCAAGGCGAAAACCTGGCCCGTGGCGTAGCTCTCGATCCGCTCGCTGCGGCTGACGATCCGTTCCGCAACGGGCTTGCCGAACTTAAGCCAGTCTTCGCGTTTGCCTTCGCGCCAGACCAGCGTGACATGCGTCAGCGACGGGTCATCACCGACCCTCGTCTCGGCAGGCCTCGACGGCGGCGCGACGCCATCCGTCCACAGGCGCGATTCCGTTAGCAAGAATCCGAAGGATTCTTTGTTAGCTAAGTTAAGGGCGAAATCCGGCGCAGTTTTCTGCGGGTTTGAAGGCCATTTCGGTTCCCGATAGTCCGAACTTCCGGTTCCTGATCGTCCGAGTCTGACGGTTCCTGATAGTCCGTGTTCAATCATGACATATCCACAGGGCTAAGGTCATTGGGGCGAAGCCCGACGCGCCGCATGGCGACGTCAAACGGATCGGCAGGGATGGCGACAAAGTTCAGCCGCTCGCGGCCGAGCGCGTGTTCGATCGCGAGCGTGTATCCTGGCAGCGCTTGCCGCCGCACGATGTCGCGCAGCTCGAACGCGAAGCGTTTGGGCGGCGACAGCGCGCCGGATTTGAGATGGAGGTGCTGGAAGTCGAAACTCCAGCCCCCGCGCTGCTTGCCGCCATGCTTGCGTACCAGGCGGTACAGCCAGCGCTCCAGCCCGCCGGTCAGCGCGAAATAATCCGGATCGATGGTGAGTACGAGCGCTTGGTCGATCACGCTTTCGTAGAACCAGTCGGGTACGATCATCTCGATCCCGAGCGCACGGCCAGACTGGTCGAGCCGCTCTTTCCATTCGTTGATCCAACTGAAGCGGTGTCGCCGCCGTGCATCGCGCTGGCGGATCGAGGTGGCGATGGTGGTCGATTGCAGCCGGTCAAGCCCGGCCTTCAGCCGCTCGTAGCTCGCCTTGCCGGTCCCGCGCCGTGTGAAGGCGAGGATTTCGTGGGGTGTCGCGGCGATCAGCCGCGAGGTCGGGCGACCCGCGTCGCGCGCTTCGACGATCTGGCTGGCGACCCAGATGAGGACGTCGGCGTCCCAGATGGTCGCCATGCCGTGTTCGGCTGTCGCCTCGACCAGGATCGAGATGTCGCCCATCCGGAAATCGATTGGTCGCACCCGCTTGGCCTTGGCCAGACTGAAGAAGGGCCAGGCCATCAAATCCTGCGCGTCGCGCGCGGCGATATCGCGGCCAGCGCTGACGAACAGGTCGAGTTGGCGGGTCTCGGCGGGAAAATGAGACAGGCGCGGCATCGCTGGTCTCAGCGGCGCACTGGCGGCGTGTAGCCGTCGAGCCGCTTTGCCGGATGGACCACGCCCTTTCCGGGATCGCTGGTAGAACGACGCAGGCCCAGCTCGGCCCAGGCGTCGAGATCTTCGATCGAATAGACAATCCGTCCGCCGAGCTTGCGGTAGACCGGACCGGTCCCGTAGCAGCGGTGCTTCTCCAAGGTCCGGGCCGACAGCCCGACGTGCACGGCGGCATCGGGCGTCCGCAAATATCTGGCGACGACGGGTGTGGGTCTGGCTTCCATGGGTGGCCTTTCGCTGCTGCTCGGCGACAGCGGCGGGCTGCCGCTGGTCGCAGGCAGCAATGGCGAAGGGCGAAGCCCGTGAGGGAGTGACGGAATTGCAGGGGTGAAGATTGTCACCCCCAGGAGCGGGAGGCTCAGTCGTGCCGGAGCAGTTTGCGGTAACTGCTTGTCACCAGGCGGCGCGCGTCGGCGATCAGCCGGAGCGTGTGCCGCCGCTCGCCCGAGCCTTTCCAGGTCACGCCAAACAAGGGGCGATGGCGCGGAAAGACGATGCCGAAGGCGACGTCGCGCGGGCCTGCTCCTGCGTCCAGCGCATCGTGGACCGCGAGCAGTTGGACGAGCCGGGACCGCCGATAAGCGGAAGGCGAGGCCGAGTGATTGAGTCCGAGCCGGAGCCCGCGCGTCACTCGATCGAAGCGGGCAGCAGCGGCGAGCCGGACCGCAGCGCATTGATCGCGCAGAATGATGAGGCAGTCGGGGCAGTGCGGCGGTGCAGCACGCAGGCACAGGCGAAGCCGTGCCGCGTCCTTAGCGGCAACAAGATGGTGTTCGTTGCCGCAGCTTTGGTCCGCCAGCGGCTCAAAGCCGGGTGGCAGCGGGATCGCGGCGATGTCGATGGTCTCAACGACCACCACGTCGGGTGCGGCCTGGGGCGACCACAGCGCCGGACAGGCGCGTGGATCGGCATCCGGCGCGGTGGGGAAAGCTCAGCCCCCATCGTCCGGCCAGACCCTCCTCTTCGGTTTGAGCAATGGCCGGGTCCTGGGCGATCCTGTCCTTCGTCTCGGCATGATCCTGGCGATAGGCGGGGTTGCGTTGCAGGAACTCCTGCGCAAAATCCGCATAGTCATGATCTCGATACTGATCTGCGGCCGTTGTTGACCGCCAAGAAATACCCCCGGACATAAGACCCCCGCAAAGCACAGGCGAACAGGCCAAGCCTCAAGTCTTTGTTCAGCAAGGATAAGGAGCAAGTAACCAAGTGCGAGTGTAATTGTGCGCGAGTCCGCAGTAAAACAAGCGCTCAACTAGGCGTATATCCGTACTTGCGTTTGCAAGTCACTGATTACGTGATCTTTCAAGCAGTTGGCTATAGCCGCTGTCAGTTATCCAGTGCGCTCGTTCAAGGTGGCTGTCGTGGACGGAGCGCGCATGGTCGGGTTCGATTCCAGCGTCCAGGCCGAAGATGATCTCGGCAACCTCGCGCCAGTCAGCACCTTCCTCTTCGGCATCAAGTAGCCGTAAATACGTGACAAAATGGCGTTCGTCGTAGGCCGTGATGCGATCATCGGCAGGTGCGCGGTCCTCGAATGGCGGTGTCGTCATGGGGCGAGCCTTTGCTTCGACTCGATTTGAAAGCCGATACGCATAGCACGAAGTTCTCCAAAATAATGACTTTCGCGGTTATCCAGCTTCACGGAGAGCGATGTGCTCGGATTCGGATAACTGAAATCCAATGCCAAGTAACTGATCTTGATCGATTAGTCCGCTCGACGAGTATACTCCGTGGTTAAATACTCTGCAACGGTGGTCTGTGCGTGCAATGAAATTGCGCGGAGTCCTTGCCACCAACCTGAAACGCTTCCGACTTGCTGCTGGTCTGTCGCAGGAAGAGCTCGCTCACCGGGCTGACATAGACCGGACCTACGTCAGCAGTTTGGAGCGTGGCCGTTATAGTGCGTCGATCGACATGCTCGAAAGCCTGTCGATGGCGTTGGGGATCGAAGCGGCCCAACTCTTGGTCGTCCCGTCCGCCAACAGCGAGGCATGAACAAGCCGAAGCCCCGCCCGGCAGGTGCCGGGCGGGGCTGGCTTGGCGGTCAGTCGGCGTTGGTGCGGCGCGCGCGGGACCAGATCAGGTTGTAGGACTTGCCGTCTTCGTCGTCGAACAGGTTGGCGAAGATGGGGGCGGTGAAGCTGGGATCGTCGAGCTTGACCGAGAGGTAGTCGCGGCCTTCGTTCGAGGTCTTGGTCCAGGCGGCGCCGATTTCCGCGCGCCCGACGAAGACCCTGTGCGACGGCGCGTTCTCGTTGTCGCTGGCTTCGGGGACGATGCGGACGTTCTTCTGCTGCACCGACATGGTGACGATCTCGCCCTTGTATTCGTTGCCGGTCTTGGTGAAAGTTCCGATGTTGGCCATGATGCATTCCTTCAAGTTGGTCGAACCCGCGCCCATCGCGGCCTCGATGGCTGGTTGAAGGCAGGGGCTTGTGCCCGCTGCACCGGAACGGCCGAAACGGAGTGAAGGATGGCGGCCAGACGGCTTTCTTGTCTCGCGAGGAATGGGTCGCAGGCCCAGGGGAAGAAAGTTGGCGCAGACGGTGTTGCAGAAAGGGATCAAGCGGCGAAGCCGTCCCCTGCCAACCAAAGCCATTGAAGAGGCGGCAGTGGGCTCGGGGCACGCTTGAGCAGGAATTCTTGGCCCTTTCCGGACTTGCCAGACTAAGCAACGAGGAGGGCGATGTTCACTCGCTGTGTGACTGCTGATCGTTTTCCGCATCCTCGAGCCTTGCGACTGCAACGCGCCTTCGGCGGTCCATTCGCGACGCCGTATACCGGCCCGAAACCAGCAAGATCCTGGAAGGCCGGATGGTCGTGGCAGGCTCGACCCGGCAACCGCCCCGCCTTACTCCAACGCGGAACGACGAAGGCAGACCTCGCTTGATCCTGTCGCCTGCCCCGTCACGGCCAATTTGAACGTGCCAGCCCTGTCCGGCACCTGCCGGGCGGGGCTTTGCGGGACGGCGAAGCTAGAGGCGGGCCCGGCTCCATTGCGTCCAGGAAGCAGTCGCAATGACAGCAGCACCGATCAGCGAAACGACGAGCTGCCATGCGCCTTGCGGCATGGTCGCAGCCGCGATGCCGTGGACAGCATGATAGCCTGCGACGGCTGCTGGAGCAGCAAACGTAATGCCGATCGCCACCCGCGTCAGGTCGGACTTGGCGAAGGCCAGTGCGAAGTGAGCTGCAGCGAGCAGCAAGATCGCGGCAATGGCTGCGGCGGAAAGTGCGGCGACAATGCCATTGTCGCCGCGATACGTTGCCGACCCAGCGAGAAAGGCGACGAACAGCGGCAAGGCGTAGATCGAGAGGCGGAAAAGCAGCGCGCAGATCATGAATACGGCGACGATTATCAGGGCAAGGCCGATCAGCATGGCGTCCTCCTTGAAGCCAAGGGCAAGGGACGCGCTCTCCACCTCCACCGCAGCGCAATGTGCCTGAAATTGGTAGCAGACATGGGCGCAGACCGGAATACCCTATGGGCATCCGGCCAGCTCGCGATGTGCGGGGTGGCGCGTTCAGGGGTTGAACGGGTCATACTCGCGAACGATGCTGTTGGGGTCGCCATCGAATTCCGAGGTTGGGACGGCGGCGTAGCCGTTACCGGCGTGGAACAGAGTGACGCAGACCATCAGGGTGCGGGCGAGGCTCCAGGCGTGACGCTGTGCGATGGTGAGTGACATGTTCGAGCTCCTGTCTCGGAGCAGGGACCATCCCCGCTCGACAGGCCCCGGACGGACGGCGCAAAGCCGCAATCACCACGAAGGCAGCAGTCCGCAGTGGCCGCACGCGAACGCGTAGCGGACCCTTCACGGGTTGATTGAAGGAGGCTTGGGGTCGGCCAACGGATTGGCCTTTGAACGTGGGATGGTCACTTGCTCAGATCGCGCGATAAAGTCTCGAATGTTCGGGTTTGTGGACTTTCCGGAATCGGTAACGAAAAGGCGGTAAACTGCCGTTCGAACTATCGGATCGCGACGGATCCATCCATTGGCATTTGAGACTTTGCACACCCCAAAAAAAGGCTGCCCTCAAAGCAGTCCTTCGTTAACGCACGTGTCGGCCATCAGTTTGGACGCGGTCCAAGCGTTTCGATGATCTTGCAGTCGGCCACGGTGCCGTGACGGCAGGAGCCGATTACGCGATCAAGTTCGGTTCGCAGCGCGGTCAGGTCGCCGATCTTGCGGTCGATTTCGTTCAGGTGGATGCGGGCGATGCCGTCCACCGCTTCGCAGGATTGCGTCTTGTCGTCCGAGAGTGTGAGCAGTTCGCGTACCGCTTCGAGGCTGAAGCCGAGATCGCGCGCGCGACGGATGAAGGAGAGGCGGGCGAGATGGTCGCTGCCATAGGCGCGGTAATTGGCTGAAGTGCGCGCAGGCGGCGGCAGAAGGCCGATCTTTTCGTAGTATCGCACCGTCTCGACCTTGGTTGCGGTTGCGCTCGCCAGTTCGCCGATTTTCACACCTGGCTCCTCGGGCTTGACCCTGTAGTTGCTACAGGGTGTAGATAGATGTCCGACTCGGAATTTGTCGAGAAGGATTTTGGATGGCTGACAGTTGCTGCCAAAGCGCATGCGGAAGCGAAACGGCCAAGGCTGACCCGCGCTGGCGGCGGGTGCTTTGGGTTGCACTGGTCGTCAACGCGGCCATGTTCGCGGTCGAGATGATCGCGGGCGCGGCGGCGGACAGCCGCGCGCTCCAGGCCGACGCGCTCGACTTCCTGGGCGACGCGGCCAACTATGCGCTGAGCCTCGCCGTCGTCGGCGCTGCGCTGGCGTGGCGGGCGCGGGCTGCGCTGATAAAATCGCTGTTCATGCTTGGCTTCGCGGGCTGGGTGTTCGGGAGCGCTGTGCTCGCATTCGTGAACAACAGCTCGCCCGATCCGGCCACAATGGGCGGGGTCGGTGCGCTGGCGCTGGCGGCGAACGCTGGCGTCGCTGTCATGCTCTATCGCTATCGCACCGGCGACGCGAACATGCGCTCCGTCTGGATTTGCTCGCGTAATGACGCGATCGGGAATGTCGCGGTTATGCTGGCGGCGCTCGGCGTGTTCGGCACGGGCAGCGCATGGCCCGACTTGATCGTCGCCAGCATAATGGCGGGGTTGGCCCTGACCGGCGGATTTCAGGTGTTCCGCCACGCTATCGCAGAATTGAAGTCCGCTCCCATTGTGGTGAAGCAGGCATGACCGCCGGGCTTCATTCCATCCCACTGCTGGCGATGCTTTCGATTGTCGCGGCGACGCTCGTTCGTGGGATCGCCATCCGGCGCAAGACGGGCGACCGGCCCTGGGCATTTGCCTCGGCGAAGGGCGTCCAGCGGATCGCGGGGAGCAGCTTCGCATTCAGTGTGGCGGCCTTGATCGCCGCCGCCTTGCTTGCACCGGTGAGCGACACTGGCTGGACGATAACGGCAGCGATCATCGCGATTGTCGGGGCGGCAATTGTCGTTGTCGCGCAGGTGCAGATGGGTAGGGCGTGGCGTGTTGGCGTGCGCGAAGGCGATGCGCCGCTGTTCATTTCGCACGGACTGTTTCGTTACAGCCGCAATCCGATCTTCGTCGGTATGATGCTGGTCGGGCTTTCGGCGGCAATGGTGTCCGGAACCTGGTGGAGCTGGTCCGCCTTGGCGGTTTTCATTGCATCGTGCGCGGTGCAGGTCCAGATCGAGGAGGCGCACCTCGAAGCGAGTTTTGGTCAGTCTTACCGCGAGTTCCGGTCGTCGGTGCCGCGCTGGGTTGGTTTTGGAACGGCGGCATGACGATCCCGGCAATTGTTCACGCGAAGCGGTTGATCGCTGTCGAAATGGCAGCGTATGCAGCGGCCCGCACTGTCAATGACATCAGCGCTGCCTGGATCGCCCTTGAACGCGCGCACATAATTTCACAACCCTATTTGGGGCCGCACCTTGTCAATCATTGGGCGATGCTTGGCTTCGCAGTGGAACAACGGGATTGGCGCGAGGTCATCGGACAAGCCATCCGCCTTGCGCTTGCACCACTCGGGTCGCTCACCGGGCGCATTCCCATAGGCAATACTGGACGCTCCAACGTCAGCGCGTTTGAACCGATGGCGATTCCTGACGATCTTCGCGACGCGATGGTGCGGAGGGACCAATGAGGAAATCTTTGCCGTTTCCGCGCCATGCTGCTACGCGGCATCCGATGCGGGGTCGTTTTACTTCACTGCTCGTTCTGTTCGGGCTGTTTTTCGGCATGATCGTCATGCCGGTGATTGCTCATGCCAGCGGCAACAGCCCCGTCGAAGCTGGCGAAATCCTCGACATTCACGAAATTGACGCGGCCGATCATTCGCATTCGCAGGGTGCGGACAAGGATATTCCCTGTCACGCGGTCAACCATCATCATTGCAGTGTCGCGCTGCCACTTGATGCGCCGCGCATCAGCCTGAACGGGTTGTCCAAGGGCGCGTTGGTGCGTCCGTCGGCAACCTCGCCGCTATTGTCTCGCAGCCTGGCTCCGCCGCTGGAGCCGCCCGCAGCCTGAACCGTGCCGCCGCGCGGGGGGACTTCCCTCGCGCGCCCGTCATGCGTTCAGGAGTTTCCAAATGAAATTAACTTTGCGTGCCGCCTTGCTGGCGGGTGCGCTCGTTGCCAGCAGCGGAGCGGCTTTGGCCGAATCCATCAATCTGGCGCAGGCGCTCGTCCAAGGGGCGGAACAATCACCGCGTATTGCCCAAGCCAGGGCGCTTGCCCAAGCCGCTGAGGCGAGAGCGCGGCAGGCAGGCGCGCCGCCCAATCCCGAACTAAGCGTTGAGGTTGAGAACTTCGCCGGGACGGGCATGTTTCAAGGTTTCGGCAGCACCGAAACTACCTTGGCTGTAAGTCAGCGTTTCGAGTTGGGCGGCAAGCGCGGTGCGCGGGTCGCAGTCGCTTCCGCCGAGCGCGATGTCGCGTTTCTGTCGCTGAAGCGCGCCGAGGCTGACCTCGTACGCGATATTCGCATTGCTCACGCTGAATTGCGCGCTGCCGAGGATCGGGCCCTGCTTGCCCGTGACAATGTGGCGCAGGCACGCGAACTCCTGCGTACGGCAAAGGTGCTGGTCGAAGCTGGTCGCGATCCGCCCTTGCGCCAGCTTCGCGCCGAAGCAGTGCTTTCCGAAGCGCAAGCTGAGGAAGCCCGCAGGTTCGGCGAACTGCTCAACGCAAGGCGGCTGCTTGCCGACCTGATCGGCAGCAGTGATCGCGAGCTATCTGCAATCCCGGTCTATGACGAGGCCGCCCCCGGCATCTTGCCGCCAGAAACGCCGTCGCTTGATGTGCAACTTGTCGCCGCCGAGTGTAGCGTTGCCCAAGCACGCATTCGCGTTGCACAGGCCGAAGGGGTTCCCGACATCACTGCCAGTGGCGGCGTGCGGCGGATTGCAGATGGACGCGATACGACCTTTATCGCCGGCATTTCGATCCCGCTTCCGGTGCGTAACCGCAATCGCGGCGGGATCGAAGCGGCGCAATCCGATGCCGTCGCCTGCGACGCAGCGCTGGCCCAGGCGCGTCTTGATGCCGGGCGCGAGCAGCACGATGCGCGGATGTTGCTTGGGGCCGCCGATGCGCGGGTAGAGGCCTTGTCCGGGCCGTCGTTGGCGCAGGCCGAAGAGGCCGTGCGGATCGCGCGGATCGGCTACGGCGCAGGCAAGTTTAGCCTGATCGAACTGCTCGACGCGCAAGCCGCGCTCACCACCGCCAAACTCGCGCTGATCGAGGCTCGCCTCGACCGCGCTCGCGCGCTCGCCGCGCTGATCCGCGCCAATGCGCGCGCAGGTGATTGAACCATGACCGAAGAGACAAACAGGAAAAAATTGATCGCCGGTGCCGCGATTGCCGCGCTCGTGCTGGGCGGAGGCGGCGTGATGCTGGGCCGCACCGTCTTCGCACCCGCGACCACCGCCAGTGCCGTTGCCGAAGAGGGCGAGCATGGCGAGGAAGAAAATCACGGCCCCGAGGGCTTTGTCGCGATGGACGATGCGCGCGCGAAGGCGGCGGGCATCGTAACCGAAGCGACGCAGGCGGGCGGGCTTGGCGCAGAAATCATCGCGCAAGGCGTGGTTGCGGCCGCGCCCAATGGCGAGGCAGTGCTCACCGCGCGCGCCGACGGGGCGCTCACCCGTATCGTCAAGCAGCTTGGCGACAGCGTGAGCGCGGGCGAGACCATCGCCTATCTCGAAAGCCGCGATGCCGGTTCGATTGCTGCCGAGCGCAGCGCGGCCTCCGCGCGCCTCATTGCCGCCCGCGCCGCCTATGCCCGCGAGAAAAAGCTGTTCGATGCGCGCGTTACGGCGAGGCAGGATTTGGAAGCCGCACAAGCGACGCTTGCCGAAGCCGAAGCCGAGGCGCGGCGCACGCAATCGGCGGCGGGTGCAGCCAAGATTACCGGCGACGGACGATTCTTGGCCGTGACTAGTCCTATTTCGGGGCGGATCACCAAAGCCGACGCAACGCTTGGCAGCTATGTCGCGGCAGGCACCGAACTCTTCCGTGTAGCCGACCCGCGCAAAATCCAGATCAATGCCTCAGTGCTTCCCGCCGATGCCCGGCGCGTCCAGCCGGGCGACCGTGCGGTCATCGAATTGTTGGGCGGCGATACGATCAACGCGACCGTGCGGGCGGTGACGCCAAGCCTCGATCCCGAAAGCAAGGCGGCAACCATCGTGCTCGTGCCCGATGGCTTCGGCCAGCTCACCCCAGGGCAAGGGCTGCGCGTGCGCATTACGCCTCGCAACGCTGCGCCAAGCGCTAGCGTCGGCGTTCCCGAAGAGGCGGTGCAGTCGGTCGAAGGCCGCGACGTAGTGTTTGTCCAAACCCCAAAGGGTTTTCAGGCAACCAATGTCACGATTGGACAGCGCAGCGCAGGCCGTGTCGAGATCGTCGCGGGCCTGAAACCCGGTGCCGTTGTCGCGACCAAGGGCGCATTCCTCCTCAAAGCCGAACTCGGCAAGGGCGAGGCGGAGCATTGAGATGATCGAAAAACTTCTCGACGCGGCAATCCGCTTCCGCTGGGGCGTGGTCGTTGTCACGCTCATCGTCGCAGCCTTCGGTGCGAGCCAGCTGTTCAAGCTGCCGATCGACGCCGTTCCTGACATCACCAACAAGCAGGTACAGATAAACACCGTCGCCCCGGCTTTAGGGCCGCTCGACATGGAGCGGCTCGTCACCTTCCCGGTCGAAACCGCGATGGCGGGGATTCCGGGGTTGGAAAGCTCGCGCTCGATCTCGCGAAACGGCTTCAGCCAGGTGACGGTCGTGTTCGAGGAACACACCGATCTCTATTTCGCGCGCCAGCAGGTCGCCGAGCGGCTGACGCAGGCCAAGGAAAGCCTGCCCGATGGCGTCGAGCCGCAAATGGGGCCGGTGACAACCGGGCTTGGCGAAGTGCTGATGTATGTCGTCGAATACGAACCCGCAGGCACCAAGGCGAACCCCAAGATCGCGGGCAAGCCCGGCTTTCAGCCCGATGGCAGCTATCTGACCACCGACGGCAAGCTGCTGACCGACGAGGTGTCGAAGCTCGCCTATCTGCGGACCGTGCAGGATTGGGTAATCCGGCCGCAGCTTCGCTCGGTCGAAGGGGTTGCCGGGATCGACAGCATCGGCGGCTATGAAAAGCAGTTCGTCGTCGAGCCGGACCCGGCCAAGCTCGCCAGCTATCACATCTCCTTTTCCGAACTCGCCGAGGCTCTCGAAAAGGCCAACATCTCGGTCGGCGCGAACTTCGTCGAACGCGGCGGCGAGGCGTTTCTGGTCAAGGCCGATGGCCGCATCCGCACGCTCGACGAAGTGGGCCAGGCAACGGTTGCGACGCGCGGCGGCGTTCCCGTGGCGGTTCGCGATATCGCAAATGTCCGCATCGGCGGCGATCTACGCACCGGCGCAGCGTCCGAAAATGGCAACGAAGTCGTGATCGGTACGGCGTTGATGATTGCCGGCGGCAACAGCCGGATCGTCGCCAATGCGGTTGCCGAGCGGCTCGATCAAATCGCCAAGTCGATGCCGCCGGGGATCAAGATCAAGACCGTGCTTGACCGTTCCAAGCTGGTCAATGCGACGATCTGGACGGTCGAGAAGAATTTGCTCGAAGGTGCGTTGCTGGTCATCGCGGTGCTGTTCTGGCTTTTGGGCAACATCCGCGCAGCAATTATCGCGACGCTGGTCATCCCGCTCTCGTTCCTGATGATGGCGATGGGTATGAACGCCACCGGCACATCGGGCAATCTGATGAGCCTTGGCGCGCTCGACTTTGGCCTCATTGTCGACGGCTCGATCATCATCATCGAGAACTGTCTGCGACGTCTGGCCGAGCGCCAGCATCACGAAGGCCGGATTCTGAACCTTACCGAGCGGCTGCATGAGGTGTTCGAGGCGTCGCGCGAAATGGTGCGCCCGACGATCTTCGGGCAGGCGATCATTTTCCTTGTTTTCGCGCCATTGCTCACCTTCACCGGGGTCGAAGGCAAGATGTTCACGCCCATGGCAACCACGGTCATGCTGGCGCTGGCCGGGGCCTTCATTCTTTCTCTTACTTTCGTCCCGGCGATGGTCGCCTTGCTCATCCGTGGCGAGGTTGCGGAGAAAGAAGTGAAAGCGGTTGCTTTCGTCAAGGAGCGATACGAACCGCTGCTCGCCAAAGCGATTGCGCGACCGTGGCAATGGATCGGGGCGGGCGCCGCCTCGCTGGTGCTGGCAGGTCTTGCTTTCACGATGCTGGGACGCGAGTTCATTCCACAGCTCGACGAGGGCGACGTCGCGCTGCAAGGCATTCGAATCCCTTCTACCTCGCTAAACCAATCACTCGCCTTGCAGATGCAGATTGAGAAGGCGGTGGCGAGCCTGCCCGAAGTTGCCTTCATGTATTCGAAGACCGGGACGGCAGAGGTCGGCACCGATCCGATGCCCGCCAATATCTCGGACTCGTTCGTCATCTTGAAGCCCAAGAGCGAATGGCCCGAGGGCGTGACGACCAAGGAGCAGGTGATCGAGCGGCTCGAAGCCAAGCTCAAGCCTTTGGTCGGCAGCGCCTTCGAGATCAGCCAACCGATCGAGCTGCGGTTCAACGAACTGATCGCGGGCGTGCGGGGCGACGTCGCGATCAAACTCTATGGTGACGATTTGGAGGAAATGAGCGCGCTAGGAGCCAAGGTCGCTTCGATCCTCAAAACCGTTCCCGGCGCGGCGGATGTCAAGGTCGAGCAGACCGAGGGCTTCCCGCAGCTCGACGTCAAGTTCGACCGCGACGCCATCGCGCGTTACGGTCTGACCTTGGAGGACGTGACCGATACAGTGGCAGCGGCGCTTGGCGGACGCGAGGCGGGGATCGTGTTCGAGGGCGACCGGCGCTTCGACATCGTCGTGCGCCTGCCCAATGCGGGGCGCGACGATCTGGACGCGGTGGGGGCGCTGCCGGTGATGCTTCCACAGGAAGGCGCTTCGGTGCCGCTGAGCGCGGTCGCGAGCTTCGGCTTCTCCGAAGGGGTCAACCAGATCAGCCGCGAGAACGGCCAGCGACGGGTTGTCGTCCAGGCCAATGTGCGCGGCAACGATCTTGGCTCGTTCGTCAGTGAGGCGCAGTCGAAGATTGCGGCACAGGTTCAGCTTCCTCCTGGCAGTTCAATCGAATGGGGTGGGCAGTATGAAAATTTGCAAGCCGCCAGCCAGCGACTCTCAATCATCATCCCCGCGGCCCTGCTCACGATCTTTGCGATTCTGACCTTTGCTCTCGGCGGGATCAGGCAAGCAATCGCGATCTTCTCGGCTGTTCCGATGGCGTTGGCGGGTGGGTTGCTTGCGCTCTTCATCACCGGGCAGAACTTCTCGATTTCGGCGGCAGTGGGCCTGATGGCGGTATCGGGTGTCGCGGTGCTGAACGGATTGGTGATGATGTCTACAATTAAGGAAATAATAAATGCGGGCAGGCCAGTCGCCGAAGCGATAAGGGAAGGCGCGCTGAAACGGCTGCGCCCCGTCATCATGACCGCTACCGTCGCATCGCTTGGCTTCGTGCCTATGGCGCTTGCCACCGGCAAGGGCGCGGAAGTGCAGAAGCCGCTCGCCATTGTTGTGATCGGCGGCCTCATTACCTCGACGATCCTGACGCTTTTCGTGCTGCCCGCGATCAGCCAGCTTCTGCTGCGGGGGCGGCACAAACATCATGAGACGGGCGACTATGGTGACGTCGATCAGTTCGGCAGCGAATTGCCGCAGAAATGAATGGGAGTGAGAATATGCGAAAATTGCCGATAGTCGTTTTGGCCGCGTTGGCCTTGCCCGTGCAGGCGGCAACACCGGAACCGGCCTACATGCCCGGCGTCTGGAGCCTTGGCGACACGAAAAATTGCGAGGCCGGTCCCGCCGGAGTTTTCCTTGCCGACGGCTATTATGCCGAAGTGACTTTGCCCGACAAAGGCCCGTCCGCGACCGGCCTGTGGAAAGACGAGGGCATTGCCATCGCCTATACGCACAGCCACATGCCGTTCCCCGATATGATGGCGGCTAACGAAATGAAGCGTCTGACCGTCGAGGAGCGGACGCCCGACAAGCTCGTGACGAAAAACTATCGCGGCGTCGCGCGTGTTTTCCATCGCTGCCCGGCAGGCTCTTTGAAAGCACCCGCTGGGCAGGTGGCGCACTGACATGGGCGCTGGACACGATCACGGCGGTGGCCATGCCGGTCATAATCACGGCGCTGGAGCGAGCACCAAACGGCTTGCGATTGCGCTCGGACTGACGACCACCTTCCTGATTGCCGAGCTGGTCGGGGCGTTCGTTTTCGATAGCCTCGCGCTGCTGTCGGATGCGGCGCATATGTTCACCGACAGTGCCGCGCTAGCCATCGCGCTTGCTGCGGTCAAAATCGGCAAACGTCCGCCCGACGATCAACGCACCTTCGGCTATCGCCGCTTCGAAATCCTCGCCGCCGCGTTCAATGCGATCCTTTTGTTCGCGGTGGCGGGCTATGTGCTGATCGAAGGTATCGGCCGCTTCTTCACCCCGAGGCCGGTGGAATCGGTCGGTATGCTGGTGGTCGCCAGCATCGGCCTGATCGTGAACCTGATCTCGATGCGCATCCTTGCAGGCGGCAAGGAGGACAGTCTCAACGTCAAGGGCGCCTATCTCGAAGTGTGGGCCGACATGCTCGGCTCCTTGGGCGTGATCGGCGCTGCCATTGCGATCTACCTCACCAAGCTCAACTGGATCGACCCCATCGTCGCCATCGCCATCGGCTTGTGGGTGCTGCCGCGCACCTGGACCCTGCTTCGCGACACCACCCACATTCTCTTGCAGGGCGTGCCGCGTGGCTTCGATTTGAACGCGATACGTGCCGCAACGGGCGGGGTTTCCGGCGTGACGGGAGTTCACGACCTGCACCTGTGGTCAGTGGCGGGAGACGACGCCAGCTTGACCGCGCATGTCGCGATTGCCGACGGCGGTGACGGCGAAGCAATCCGCCGCGCCTTGACCGGCATGCTCGAAACCCGCTTCGCGATCCACCACGCCACGATCCAGACCGAAACCGAGCCGTGCGGGGACGAGGAGAGCTTGCACAGATGAACACTGGCACCCCACGTCCGCGCTTCCGGTCACGATGGACGACCGAAAAGGACGAGGAGTTGCGTCGCCGCATCGGGCATCGTCAAACGGCGGGCATCATCGCTGCTGCCATGGACCGAACCAACCACGCAATTCGCGGGCGTGCGGGCGAACTCGGCTTCATGGTGCCAACGACGATCGCGCCGTGGCGCGTGGCGTGAAGCGCTGACACGTTGCAGTAGCCGCACCATCAGCCGCGGTCCTCAATCTTTCGAACGGCAGCTTACTGGCTTCTCGATACGAGAGCCGACTGCTGGCAGCCTTCGACATAGGGGCTAAAACGAGCGAGAAATATGATGTCCGCTCTGTAAGCCGCTCGAAGGTCAACTTTGTTGTCGAGAGGGGTCACTCAATCGCCCACACTGAAATCCCCAACTTACGGGCCTTGTCTACCAGATTGGCATTGATTCCATTGCCAGGACAGGCGACCACGGCCTTGGGCTGCGCCTCGAGCATCTGATCGTTGCGACGGAACGGTGCGGCCTTCTTGAACCGCTCCCAGTCGGGCCGGAACGGGACATGGACGATCTTGCGGTTCCGCGCCCAGAGTGATGCGATATGCTCCCCGCCGGTCGGATTGCCGCCGTGGAACAGGACCATGTCGGGATATTTGGCGAGAACCTTGTCGAGCACCGCCCAGATGCGGTTGTGATCCTGGTAGGCGGGGCCTGACGTGAATGCGATGCGGGTGCCGGCGGGCAGCAGCGGTTCGGTTTCGGAGCGACGCTTGGCAGCGAGGAAGTCGCGGCTGTCGATCATGGTGGCAGTCATGGTACGATGGTTGACGAGTGAGCCAGTGCGGGGTGTCCAGCCCTTGCGGAAATGCGCCTCGAACTGGTCGGCGGCGGCTTCGCGCATGAACTCCATGGCGTTGCGCCGTTCGACGAGGCCGATGCCTTCATTGATCAGCCGTTCGAGCTCGACCGATTTGACCTCGGAGCCATCCTGTTCGCGCTGCCCGCGTTTCTGGGCGTCTTCGTTGTCGTCAAGCTCACGCTGGATCCGCCCCTCGGCGCGGTGGAAGAGGTTGACGAGCGACCAGCACAGGTCTTCAAGATCGGGTTCGAGCCTGGTGTCGATCATGGTTGCGATCAGCGCGTCGAACATGTCGGCGACAGCGCCGGCGGCTATGCGCTCCTCGGGCAGAGGCCGCGGATCGGCTTCGTCGGAGAAGGGTCGATAGCCGTAGAGGGCGATCTCATCGAGGAGATGGGCAGTGGGCGACATTTCGTGATCGGGTTCGAAGGGGTCGGACATGATGCGGTCCTTGGACGTCTGAGCCGGGCACCACGCCCGGCCTTCCGGCGATCCCTCTGACCGGCTGGGGTGCGGTCGCACCTGTAAGGCCGAAGCGAAGCGGAGGATGGCGGGACGGCGGCTATTTTGCTTCGCGATGGAAAGGCGCGCGAGTTTTTGTCTGTCGCATCGCTTGATTCGATGCTTCCGCGCGCCGCCGGAAAATAGTCGCTGCAACGCCATTGCGGCCGCGCCGCAGCCGGTCTTTCGGATCGCTCCCAAAGAAGGCCGTGTGGCACGGCCAGCTCGCACAAACCTGCCCATGCCGGGGTCCAACATCCCGATCCCGTCACGGCACAGCTCAACGTCGGTGAAAGCGAGCCCGGTCGGCTTCGTGCAACTGATCGATCACTCGCTCACCCAGCATCGATGGGCCGTGCTGGCGCAGGTCATCGTTGAAATCGCCCAGCGCAGGGATAAGCGGGAGCAGTTCGATCCCGGCAACCTGTGCCCGGTCGGTCAGTATTGAAAACGCCGCGCCTCCGGCTGCATCGCGGTCTCGGGCGACGTAAAGGCGGCGAAGCGTTGGCGGGAGCTGAGTGGCGGCCAAGTGCGACGAGGAGGTGGCAGCGGCGAGTGGCAAGGACGGCAGGACTTCGCGCAAGGACAGCATGGTCTCGATGCCCTCGCCCGCGGCCATGACATCCTGCGTTTTCCCGAACCGGACCGCGTTGCCGAGGATATTACCCATAGCCCGGCGTGGCGATGCGACAGAGGCTTTCATGCTGCCGGATGGATCGAGCCAGGTGCGATGCGTGCCGGTCTGGGTGCCGTCGTCATCGGTCACCGACGCAATCAGAGCCGCAAATGCACCGGGAGTCCCGGGCACATCGTCGTCATTGGGCCGATAGTAGCAGCGGGGGTGGAATCGCAATGCTGGCAGGTCGGCGAGATGTACGATGCCGCGCGATTGCAAGTAGGTCGCCGCCAGTGTGCCGATGATGGGCCTGGAAGCAGCGAACAGTCGCCGCGCAGACGTTGGCGATCCTGCGCGTGCCGGTGGATCGGACGAGTGCATCTGCTGCTGTTTGTTAGCCGAAGGCGGCAACGACAGGAAGCGCTCAGCCTCGTCGATGGTTTCGGCAAGCCGCCCGTGGCGCTGGTTGAGCCTGATGAGGTCGATGAGGTCGCCATGTTCTCCGGTCGCGGCATCGACCCAGTTGCCGATTGTGCCGCGCTCGGTCTCGAAGAGCCGGACATAGAGGCTGCGCCCGGGCGTTCCGGCAACATCGCCAACCATCCAGTATCGACCCTCGCGGCGTCCGGCCGGGAGGTAATGGCGGCAAACGGCCTGCGCGTTCTGGGCGAGTCGCTCTGACAGGTCTGCCGCGCGTGTGGAAAGCCTGCTCATGTCAGGCAGCCTTGCGGTCAAGGACGCGCGCGAGCGGATGGCGTTCGAACAGGCGTTCGAGCACCTGGCATCCTGCCACTGTGTCGTCAGGGACGAACAGGCGCAGCTTCCAGCTGATGATCTCCGAGAAAAGCCCCATCGCCTTCAGCCGGTCGACCGCCGTCGGAGCAAACCCGGTTAGCTCGATCCGGCTCACCTGCATCAACCGCGACCGGCGCAGTCGCAGGCCATCGGCGAGATCAAGGACCGTATGCCCCTCACGCATCAAGGCCAGTGCCTGCGGCGGCGACAGTTCGGGCGTGTCGGTCGTGGCCGTAGCGCTCGCTGCCCAAGCCGGGGACACTCTGCGCCCGACAATGCTCATGCCATCGTCAGTCTGGAGCCGGTAGACGCGGGTCGATTCCTCAGGCAGCCGCTTCCAGATCGGCAGCAGAAGCCCGGTGACGATGTGCAGTTCGCTCGTCGTGAACTCCTCGACCTGTGCCACCTCAGCCTGCCAAGTCGCCGCGAAGTCCCGCTCATCCACTTCCGCCCAGGCTGTTTCGGGCAAATGGCTGAGTGCGAAGTTCAGCCGCTCCATCGGCCGGACCAGACGGACCCGGCGTTCAACCTCGCCGTCGTCGAGCATGACGCTGCGAGCCGGAAGCTGCACTGCAGCGCGCTTCGAGCGGGAATTGGCCAGAAGCCGCGCTCCCGGCTCGCAGAGCAGGTCGAGCGCCTTGTCGAGCGTCAGCAGCTGATTGCGCTCACGCATGGCAATGGTGAGCAGCCGGGTTTCCGCGCCGGTGGCGGGATGGACATATATGGGCTCGCTGCGCGTGACGCTGAAGCTGTCCGCCACCAGCGTTTCCAGCCCGACATCGTAGGAGCCTGCGGCGATCGCGCTCTCGACTTTGGAACTGAGTAATTGCTCGAACACCGTGAACAGCACGTTCTGCATCGAAATCGTGAGCGCCAGAAGCCGATTGAGAAACGTCGTGATTGGCGGCAGTTCTTCACGCAAGCAGCCGGTGCCATCGGTCAGCGATAGCCCGGTCATGGCCTCGAAGGTCGCCAGCGAGCACTGCTCGACCTTGCCCGCGTAGATCAGCAGGTAGAATTGCCTGAGGGCCGCGTGGGCATAAGGGCTTTCGAGGTTGTCCTCGGGGCGGAACAGTCCCTGGCCACCGGTTTGGCGCTGACCGCGGGTAATCGCGCCCAATGTGTCGAGCCGCCGCGCGATGGTCGAGAGGAAGCGCTTTTCCGCCTGGACGTCGGTGGCGACCGGACGGAATAGTGGTGGCTGCGCCTGATTGGTGCGGTTGGTGCGTCCCAGCCCTTGGATCGCGGTGTCGGCCTTCCAGCCTGCTTCGAGCAGGTAATGATGGCGGAGGCGCTGATTCCGGCTCCCAAGATCCGCATGGTAACTCCTGCCCGTGCCGCCGGCGTCGGAGAAGACGAGGATTGGCTTCTGGTCCTCCATGAACGCCTGCGCTTCGGCGAGATTGGCATGGGCGGGTCGGTTCTCGACGACGAATCGCTCGCCGTCCGCATCGACCTTGCGTACGATCCGCCGCGAGCGGCCCGTCACTTCGGCGACCATGTCGGTGCCGAACCGCTGGACGATCTGGTCGAGAGCGCCTTGCACCGGCTCCATCGACGCCAGCTTCTCGATCAGGCGGTCACGCCGTTCGATGGCTTCCCGGCATTCGATCACGTTCCCGCTATCGTCATAGGCCGGGCGTGAGGCGAGGTTGCCATCGCCATCGGTATAGGTCTCGTGAAGCTGGGTCGGGAAGCTGTGCGCCAAATAGTCGAGAACATATTCACGAGGGGTGACATCGCACTGGATGTCGTTCCATTCACCCGGGTCAATCTCGGCGAGGCGGCGGGATAGCAAAGCTTCCCCGGTCGAAACGATCTGCACCACGGCGGCGTGGCCATCGGCAAGACCCTGCTCGATCGCCCGGATCAGGGTCGGCGTCTTCATCGCGGTGATCAGGTGGTTGAAGAAGCGCTGCTTGGCGGATTCGAATGCAGAACGGGCAGCCGATTTTGCCTGCCGGTTGAGCGTGCCCTCGCTGCTGCTCGTGACCCCGGATGCTTCGAGTGCCGCATCGAGGTTGTTATGGATGACCTGGAAGGCCCCGGCATAGGCGTCGTAGATGCGGACCTGGTCGGGGGTAAGCTTGTGTTCGACGAGTTCGTACTCGACGCCTTCATAGGACAACGAACGGGCTGAATAGAGTCCAAGCGCCTTGAGGTCGCGCGCCAGAACCTCCATCGCCGCGACCCCGCCCGCTTCAATGGCCGCGACGAAATCGGTGCGTTTGTCGAACGGGAAATCTGCGCCGCCCCACAGGCCAAGGCGTTGGGCATAGGCGAGGTTCTCGACCGTGGTCGCGCCGGTCGCCGAGACATAGAGCACGCGAGCATCGGGCAGTGCGTGCTGCAGGCGCAGCCCTGCGCGGCCCTGCTGCGAGGGTGCGCTGTCGCCCCGGTCGGACTTGCCGCCACCGGCATTCTGCATGGCATGGCTCTCGTCGAAAACTATGACCCCATCAAAGTCGAACCCCAGCCAATCGACGATCTGCTGGACCCGCGAAACCCTGTTCTCGCGCGCATCGGAGCGTAGCGTGGCATAGGTCGTAAAAAGG
The DNA here is from genome assembly GCA_017302615.1 of Sphingomonadales bacterium. GTDB lineage: Bacteria > Pseudomonadota > Alphaproteobacteria > Sphingomonadales > Sphingomonadaceae > Novosphingobium. Next base: position 253,996 of record JAFLDB010000002.1, on the reverse strand, counting down.
ATGCCCTGCTCGAGCCGGATGGGTGTGCCCTGGCGGAAGCGGGCGAGCGGCTGGATCAGCAAAGGCTCCTGTCCGAGCGCACGCCAGTCCCGCTGGGCGTCTTCGAGCAGCTTGTCAGACTTCGAAATCCACACCGCGCGGCGACGGCCCTTGAGCCAGTTGTCGAGTAGCATCCCTGCCACCTGTCGCCCTTTGCCCGCGCCCGTGCCGTCGCCGAGGAACCAGCCCTTGCGGAACTGGACAGCGGTGTCGCAATCGTCGGGCGCGGCCTCGATCTTGTCGAAGGTGGCATCGACGGTCCATCTCCCGGCGAGATGTTCGCTATGCGCTTCGCCCGCGTAGATCACGGATTCGAGCTGGGCGTCGGAGAGGAGACTCCGTTCGACCAGTCCCTCGGGCAAGTGGGGCCGGTAGCTGGGCTTGGGCGGTGCGACCGAGGCCATGGCGGCGGACTGGACGAGCCGGGTAGGGTGCGGTTGCGCGCCCGCGATCCGGATCGATTGCAGCATATAAGGCTCATAGAGGGCGTCGGTCAGGCGGCCACCACAGGTCGCTGCCCAATCGACGGTTTCATAGTCGAGTACGGCTCCGGCAGGCTCAACCGGCGGCACGGCGACAAGGCGAGGTTTGGGAGCGGCGGCGCGGCGGCTAGCGCTAGCGATCTTTCCCGTCGACGGGATGGCAGGCAAGACCGCAACCGGCGCCCGCGCTGGCAGTGCATCGACCAGCATTCGCAGCAGGCTTGGCGGGTCGGTGGCCATCTCATGCGACTGCGGAAAGACGCCGGGATCGTCCGCAGGCAGCTTGTCGATCACGGTCAACCGGGTCTCGAATGTCGTACCATGGCTGGTGTAGATGCTGCCTGCGATCGGCGCGGTGAACACGACCCGAGCGCTTTCCTGCAACCGGATGAAGCTGCCGCGCCAGGCGGCATGATCGGGCGCACAGCTGCTCCCCGTGATCGCGACGAGCCGCCCGCCATCGGCAAGTCGGGCCAGCGCTGAGGCAATGTGCCGGAATGCGGCATCGGCGACGCGGGTCTCGACGCCGAGTGCGGCCGAGAATGGCGGGTTCATGACGATGCAGCTTGGCACCAGACCGGGTTGAAGGCGGTCATGGATCTGCGCCGCATCGTGCGCCGTCACGCTTGCGCGCTCGAACAGATGCCGCAGCAGTTCAAGCCGCGTGTCGGCCACCTCGTTGAGCACGAGGCCTGCGCCGGCAAGTTCGGCGTGAATTGCCAGCAAGCCGGTGCCCGCCGACGGTTCCAGCACCAATTCGCCCGGCTGTAAATTCGCGGCGATCCCTGCGACCCAGGCGAGGCCAAGCGGCGTCGAGAACTGCTGGTATTGTACCATGTCCTCGCTGCGCCGGGTGTGGGTGGGGGCGAGCCGGGCAATACGTTGAATGAGCTTCAGCCGCTCGAACGGGTCGGCGGTCTTGGCGTGGATTGCGGGGCCATAGCGGCGCAGGAACAGCAACTGGGCGATTTCGACCGCTTCGTAGGCGGTCTTCCAGTCCCAGGCCCCGCTGGCATCGCTTGCACCAAAGGCCGATTGCATGGCGGTGCGAATGGCAGGTGCCTCGATCCGGCGACCGGCGGCAAGATGCCCGAGCAAATCCTGGGCGGCTTCAATGATGAAGCGGGCAGTCTGGTCTGGACAAGCGGAGGCAAGCGGGCGCACGGCGGCACCCGCCAGTGGCGAGTTGGTCATGTCATGATCCTTCGATTGCAGGTGTGGTGATGCCTGGCCGCGCTCAAGCGGGCGGAATGTAGGCCTCGTAAGGGTTGCCGGGGGCGAGATGGCCGAACGGGGTCATCACATAGGCGTCGCCATCACGACCGACTGCACAAAGGACATAGCGGGTCTCGCCGCTGCTGAGCTCGGTGCATTCCATTAGCGCGAGGTTGTCTTCCCGAGCTGCCCTCAGCAGCGTCTGGAAGTTGGTGCGGGCATATTCGGGGATAGCCATCGTGGCTCCTCCTTTTGGGAATATCGCTAGATGGCGGGGCGACCAGGGCCGCCCCGCGCACCCGTTCATTCGGCGGCGATCGCCATCGGATCGAACTCGCCATCCTCATCACCCAGGAAGTCGGGCAGGTCAGTGTCAGGCACTTCATGCTCGGCAGCTTCGGCGACTGGCAGCCGCAGGGGTTCGGGCAGCCAGCCGGTGCCTTCAAGCAGGCGTTGAGCCTCGCGGGCCATGTCGCCCTTCTTCAGGTGCTCGATCAGCACAGCAGTCGCGTCGCCCTTGGCTTCGCGCACAGCCTCGATGATCCGGGGCTTGGTGACGCGGCCGAGGTAATTGTCGACCGTGGGGGTCCAGCCCGCTTCAGCCATGTCGAGTCCGACCACCATGGCGAGCGCATCGGCGCCGGCGATCCGCTGGGCGATGCCGTGCGCCGAGACCTGACCACCGTAGCCCTTGACCGGCTCGAAGAGCGCATTGACGCCGAGCGAGACGCAGTGGGCAAGCAGTGCCATCTGCTCGTCATGGGCGAGCGCAGTTAGCGTATCCCACAACGCACCCGGCTCGTCGGGCAGGCGCGCCGCCCACTGCTCGTGCCGTTCCTGGACCGCCATGCTCCACGGGGTTTCGCGCAGGTCCGGGGTGACATTCCCGAGCCAGGCCTGGGTGACACCGATCTGCACGCAGCCATGGGTGCCGTGCGAACGGAACACCGACAGGGCGAGTGCGTGGAGAACGGCAATGAATGCTGTCTGCGAATCCTGGGCGAGAGCATTGCGCAGCGCCACCGTGCGCACGGCCGTCAGCTCGGAGACGAGCCGGTCGGGCAAAGGTCGGATGGTGTCGTCCTCGTCGTCACCCTGGTGCTCATCCTGGACCTGCCCGCCAATGCTGATCGCTGGGCCTGATGCGTGCGTCGCAGCCTCGGCATTGACGGATGTGCCCTGGTCCTCGGCAACAGGTTCATCCTCCGGCCGGACATAGCCGCGGTCGATCCGCAGCCGCCCGTCGTGCGCCAGCGAGATGAACACCCCCGCGCGCGCCATGTCTTCGGGCTCATAGACGACGCGACGACTGGTGAGTGGCGTCAGTTCGACATCGATCTCGGTCAGCCGGGTATCGACCTCATCGGGCAGGTCGCTGCCATCGCGATATTCCTCACCGATGGCATCGTATTCCTCGACCAGCGCATAGAGCCGCGCCTGTTCGTCGTCAGTCAGCGGAACCGTCGTGCCGGTGATCCGGCGCTTGCCGCGCTCGCAGCCGTAAGGCAGGTCAATCGCGGCCTCGACCCATTTCCAGCCCTCGGCGCCGATTTCCTGCGCTGCTTCGTTGAGCTTTTCGTTCACCAGCAGCTCGACCAAGGCCGGATCCTGCAACCAGCCATCATCATCAGCCGAGAACAGATCGCGCATCACATAGCCGCCGGCCTCGGTATAGGCGTCGATGCCGATGAACCGCACGCGGCGGTCGCTGGCGGCAATCGCCTGTTCGGTCAGCAGCCGACGGATCTGATGTGCAGAGATGTACTGGCTGCCATTCACCTGTTCCCAGACCTGCTCCTGGCGGGCATGGTTGTCGGTGACCGAAAAGGCCATGAGCTGTTCGAGCGACATGCCGTCCTCTCCGTAGATGTCGAGCAGACTGGGCGCGACCGAAGCGAGGCGCAGACGCTGCCGCACGGTCGAGACCGAGACGAAGAACCGGGCCGCGATGTCCTCTTCGGAAAGCCCCGCCTCGACCAGCGCGCTGAAGGCGCGGAATTGGTCGAGCGGGTGGAGCCCTTCGCGCATCACGTTCTCGGCGAGCGAGTCTTCCTCGGCGATGCCGCCCTCGCGCACCACGCAGGGAACCGGCTGGTCCTTTGCCATCCGCTTCGACTTCACCAGCAGTTCGAGCGCGCGGAAGCGGCGACCACCGGCCGGCACCTCGAACTGACCGGTCTCCTGTCCATCATCGCCAAGCATGGCGCGGACGTTGAGGCTCTGGAGCAGGGTCCGGCGATAGATGTCGTCGGCCAGATCCTCGATCGAGATGCCGACCTTCACGCGCCGGACGTTCTGCTGGCTCAGCACCAGCTGGGAAAAGGGGATGTCGCGCGAGGAACTGAGCACGAGCTTGGGCAATGGCTTGGCCTCGGACTTGGTTTGAGACTTGGTCATGGGTGTTCTCCATGACGGGCCGCCGAGAGCCTCTCTCTCGGCTTCGACCCGTCACGAAGCAAAGCGCCGCCCTCTCACTCTGGAGAAGGCAGCGCCACTCAGGAGAACAGACAGGAAGAACCCGGATCAATGGACCCGGTCGAGCAGCTTCTTCGCCTTACCCTCCATGTCGAGGCGAGCATCCTGGTGAGCCTTGCCGCGAGCCAGCGCGGTGATGCCCTGCACGAAATCGAAGATCGATTCGGGCGGACGGCCTTCTTCGGCCAGCACGGTCTCGATGATCTTGCCGGTCTCGGCCTTCGAAAAGCCACGCGCCCGGAGGAAGTCGCTGCGGTCCTCGTCGGTGCGGGCAACGATCCGCTCGCGTGCCGCCTTGATGCCGTTGACGAAGGGCAGCGGCGAAGAGTTGGCAAAGCCTTCCAGCGCCGGCGCGGCTTCGTGAGCGAAGCGATTGGCCGCGTACTTGCTATGTCGGATGCTGATTTCCTCGAAGTCCTCGACGCCCCACAGATTGCGGTTCTGGCAGACCGCGCGCAGGTAGAAGCTCGCCATGCCGAGCGTCTTCGCGCCAACCTCGGAGTTCCAGCAGTAGAAACCGCGGAAGTAGAGATCGGGTGATCCATCGGGCAGTCGGCCCGCTTCGATGGGATTGAGGTCATCGACCAGGAACAGGAACACGTCGCGGTCGGAGGCGTAGAGCGTAGTCGTGTCCTTCGAAATATCTACACAAGGATTGTAGATCCCGGTCGACCAGTCGAGCACGCCCGGCACCTTCCAACGGGTGTCGCCGGTGCCGTTGCCCGCGATCTTCTGCACCGCTTCGACGAGTTCGTGGTCGTAGATGCGGCCATAGTCGGGGCCGGTCACGGCGCGCAGTTCGACCCTCCCATTGTCGGTTTCCAGCGTCTTGATCTGCTCGGCCCGGTTCGAAGTCAGGCCGTATTGCAGGTTGATCGCGGCGAGCGGCGCGGGAAGCTGGCGTAGATAGGCGGCGGGAGCGCCCACCTGGCTTGCCAGTTGTCCGAAGCTCCAGTGGGTCGGCGCCACGGGGGCATCGGCACCCGGCAGCATCAACGCCAGGCGCTCGGGATCGTTGCGGCTCGCTTCGACGTGGATCAGCGCTGTCTCGACCACGCGGGTCCGGCTACGCTCTGATCGGCCGCGCACCGAGCGGGCGAGATCGCCCAGCGAGAGATACCGTTCATCGTCGGGCCGCGAAAACCACTCCGACGACACTCGCCCGACGCGTTCGCCGCGCGTGACATCCACCTTGTAGCCGCCGCTCGCATTGCGGCGCGTATCGAGAACCTGCATGTTCATGGGAGAATCTCCATGACGGGCGGCCGGGAGCCTCTCTCTCGACCCTCATCCCGTCACGGCGAAGCCCGCCACCCTCTCACTCTAACCTGCTCATGCTGAATGTCGCACGAGCGGCAAGCGAGGTTACCAAGGCAGGAAATCGCACCCTGAAGGGAGGCGGCAATTGCGCACTTGCTCGTGCAGGCGGAAAGCCGGGGAATGTCGGTTTTCCATGCCTGCGCGCGCCGTTCTGTCCGCCGGTTCAGAGTGCGCGCGGGGCATGCCCGTCAAACGCGGCGCCCTCAGGAGCAAGGCCGCAGGCCCTGCGGGACAGAGCGCGTCAACAGCCCCGCTCCGAATCATGGGGCGTTGCGGGGTGCCCCCGCTCGAAGGGGTAGGCCGAGATGCGCAGCAGCTCGGGCTCAGGGGAAATCTTTCCCCTCAAAACACGACGATTTTCGGGAAACTATTGAGGAAGCTGGCGCACCCGACTGGATTCGAACCAGTGGCCTTCGCCTTCGGAGGGCGACACTCTATCCAGCTGAGCTACGGGTGCATCTGCTTACGCGGTGCTTACGCGGAAAATTTTGCGGTGTGAAGCCGATTTGGCTCTGACCTCAATATCCTGAAAACACTCGCAAAAAACTCCTTCAATCGATTCGTTTCGCACTTGACCTCTGCCTTCGGAGGGCAGCGCTCTATCCAGCTGAGCTACGGGTGCGTGAGGGCTGCGGTTAGCAGCGTGGTGGCGCTTGCGCCAGTGCCTTTTCGCTTGGGCCGGGCGGGCATTAGCGAATTGGCAACGGCGGCCGGGTTAAGGAGCAGGGATGAACATGCATTCCTCTTTCACTCCGTCCGCCCCGCTTGGCGGCGGCGCGCTGCCCGGTTCGGGCCGGGCCGAGTTCGGTCAGGCTTCGGCCAGCGCCATGAGCATGCAATGGTCGGCACTGCACGACGCGATCGGCGTGGTCGGCACGCTGGCCGGCATGGCAGCAGAGCCGATGCGCGCCGAAGTGCGCAATTTCCCCGCGGTAATGCGCGACGCCGGTGGCTGGCGGCGTGAACTGGCGGAGCAGGGGATCGAGGACCTGTCCGCCGTGATGCAGCCGGGCATTGCCGCGCTGCTGGCGATCCACGCCCGCGGCGTGAACCCGGCGGCCGCCGCCCTGGCGCTGTGGCAGGAATTCCACGCCGCCCGCGCGGCCTTGCTGGCCCTGGTTCCGCCGCCCGAGGATAACGCGCCACGCCGCTTTACCTGAGGCCGGGCCGCTGGAACCCGCTTGCGCGGTTCCCAGTTTGTTCCTAGGCAGGGCCGATGCCCGCCGCCCCGATTCCCGATGATGCCGATCTGAAGGCCGCCCAGGCCGTGGCCCGGGGGATCTGCCGGCTGTTTGCCCGCAACGACATTTTCTGCCTGGCGGAAATGCCGCTGCGTTCCAACCGCCGGGCCGACCTGATGGGAATCGACGCCAAGGGTCACCTGGTGATCGTGGAGATCAAGGTCAGCCGGGCCGACCTCTTGGGCGACGGCAAGTGGACCGACTACCTCGATCATTGCGACCGGTTCTATTGGGGGCTGGCCCCGCACCTTGACCGCGCCTGCATGGAAGAACCGCCGTTCCTGCCGGAGCGCTGCGGACTGATCGTGGCCGATGGCTATGACGCGGAAATCCTGCGCCCGGCGGCAACCGTGCCGCTAGCCGCCGCGCGCCGCAAGGTGGAAGTGGAACGGCTGGCCCGCGCCGCGCTGCGCCGCCAGCTGGGGCTGATCGATCCGAAGCTGTCCGGCTGGAGCGGTTGACGGGATCGCGGCGGCGGGCCTAGCCTTCGCTGGTGAGCGATGCGCAACCCGCCCCTTCCGGTCTGACCGCCCCCGGCAAGCCGCTCGCTCCGTTCCGCCATCCCGCCTTTCGCGCGATCTGGATCGCCAATCTCGCGTCGAACCTGGGCAGCATGATCCAGTCGGTCGGGGCGGCCTGGCTGATGACCGAACTGACCCCATCGCATCAGCTGATCGCGCTGGTCCAGGCATCGACCACCCTGCCGATCATGCTGCTGGCGGTCTTTGCCGGGGCGATTGCCGACAACCATGACCGGCGCAAGGTTATGCTGGCCGCGCAGGGCGTGATGCTGGCCGCTTCCGCCACTCTGGCCGGGCTGACCTGGGCCGGGCTGATCGGCCCGGTGCTGCTGCTGGGGCTTACCATGCTGGTCGGCGCGGGCAGCGCGCTCAACGGACCGGCCTGGCAGGCCTCGGTCCGGCTGCAGGTCGGAGGAGAGGATCTGCCGCAGGCGATTTCGCTCAACACCATTGCCTTCAACCTGGCCCGCAGCGTCGGCCCGGCGCTGGGCGGGCTGCTGGTGTCGCTGGCCGGCCCGGCTCCGGCCTTTGCCTTCAACACCCTGTCCTATCTGGCGCTGATCGTGGTGCTGCTGCGCTGGCGACCGGAAATGCCCGCGCGCGAGCGCCAGCCGATGCTGGCCTCGATCGCCCGGGGCCTGCGGTTCTGCGCGGGATCGAGCCCGCTGCGCCGGGTGCTGGCCCGCGGGCTGGCCTTTGGCTTTTGCGGGGTCGGCTATCTGGCGCTGGTGCCGATCCTGGTGCGCGAGCAGATCGGCGGGGACGAAGTCGATTTCGGGCTGCTGCTGGGAGCCTTCGGGCTGGGATCGATCATTACCGCGCTGTGGATCTCGGCGGCGCGGCGGCGCTGGGGCAGCGGACGGGTGGTCGGCGTGGCCCAGACCCTGTTCGCGCTGGCCCTGCTGCCGATTGCCGGAGCCACCACCCTGCCACCGGCGCTGGGCGGCGCGCTGGTGGCCGGCGGTGGCTGGGTCGCAACCCTCGCCAGCCTCAACGTCGCAATGCAGCTGCGCTCGCCCGAGGATATCCTGGGCCGCTGCATGGCAATCTACCAGGCCGTCACCTTTGGCGGCATGGCGCTGGGGGCCTATGCCATCGGCCTGCTGTCCGACCTGATCGGGGTGGCCGATGCGATCCGGGTGGCGGCCGTCCTGCTGCTGGTGCTGGTGCCGCTGCTGCACCGCCTGGCCCCGATGCCCGGCCCCGGCGAAGGCCGCATCATCGCATGACGCCAAGTCGCCCCAACTTCCCGCGCAACTTAACCTTTAATTTACCATGTTGCGCCAAAACCTGCTGAGACAGGGACTTGGTGGGGAAACCACATGGATACGTATCGCGGGAATTACATCGATCGCGCCGATCCCGGCGACGATTGGCCCGAAGTCGGCTTTGGCGAGGAAGAGGCCCCGCGCGAACCGCCCCCCAGCCCGATCGGGCAGGACGAGCGGCGCATGCAGGTGCGCGCCTACAACCACTGGGCCAGCCTGCTCGACAACCGGAATTTCCCGTCGATTGAAGATCTTGACCCCGAAAGCTTGCCGGATTTCGGCCCGCACAGCGTGCTGCTGGACTTCACCGTGGGGATCGAGAACCCGGCGATCCGCTATCTGGGCGACAAGCTGGCCGAGGAATGCGGCACCGACGACCGGATCGAGACGCTGTCCGATGTTCCGGCCCGCTCGCTGCTGTCGCGAATCACCGATCATTACATGCAGATCCTGGCCAACCAGGCGCCGATCGGGTTCGAGGCCGAATTCGTCAACCAGCGCGGCCGGACAATCCTCTATCGCGGGATCCTGCTGCCGTTCTCGTCCGACGACGAGACGATCGACTTCATCTATGGCGTGATCAACTGGAAGGAACTGGCCGACCAGGCGACCACCGACGAGCTCCTGAGCGAGATCGACCAGGCGCTGGAAGCTGCCGCTCCGACCCGCCGCCACGATCCGATCACCGAATGGGCCGATGGCCCGGCCGATAGCGTCGATGCCGATGCACTGGACCTGTCCGGTCTGGAAGCGGTCGAAGAAGTGGACGACAGCCTGCCGCTGCCGCGCTTTGCCCACCTGATGGGCAGCGCGAGCGACGACGAGGACGATTACACCGCCCCGCCGCTGGGCTTTTCCGCCGCGCGTGCCGCGCCGGTGGCAGAGGACGCGCTGGATCTGGCTGCCTTCGACGAGGCAGACGAGGAACCGGCCGACGATCTCGGTCTGGCCGACTGGCTGGCCAAGGCCCGCGAGCTGGCCGAGGCCGCCCGCGGATCGGAAGACCGCACCCGCCACGCGCTCTATGCCGCGATCGGCAAGGCCTATGACTTCTCGCTCGCCGCCGCCGATGCACCGGAGGAATTTGCCGAGCTGGTCGCCGACTCCGGCCTGACCGTGCAGGACCGCGCGCCGATGACCCCGGTGGTCAAGCTGGTGTTCGGCGCCGATTACGACAAGACCCGCCTGACCGAGTATGCCACCGCGCTGAGCCATGCCCAGCGCATCGGCCTCGCCCGCGGTTCGCTGGCCGGCTACCTCTCGGCCGCGCCGGGCGGTCTCAAGGGCGTGGTGACCGAGGAGCGCCGGCTCAAGCGCGAGGAAAGCGGCAAACAGGACGAACCGCGCCTGACCCCGCGCGAGGCGCTGGCCCGCAAGCTGCGTCTGCTCGATCATGCCCCGCTGGACAGCGTCGAAAGCGAAGGCGCGGAATTCACCCTGCTGGTGGCCCGCCGTCTCCCCACCGGCGAAGTGGTGCTGCTGGGCGAAGTGGCAGACGATGTGCCGCTGCTGGAGAAGGCTGCGAAGAAGCTGCTCGGCTAAGGCCCGACGACAAGTTCAAGCAGGCGCGCCTGTCCCATCGGGGCATGGCGCGCCTGTGCTTTTGCGGCTAGGCTGCCTGCATGGAACAGGCTGCGCGAAAGGGAAAGCTGGGCCGCATGGGCTGGATTGCCGTCACCCTGGGCGCACTGGCGCTGGGCCTGTTCGGGCTGTGGCGCTTTGCCCATGCCACCAATTCGGTCGCCCTGCTGGACTGGGCCGACCAAACCGTGGGCCGGACCGAGGGCACGGCGCTGGCCGCCAGTGGTGTCACTTTCGGCCCCGATCCGGCTCAGCGGCTTGACGTCATTGTGCCCAATGCGCCCGGGCAGCACCCGGTGCTGGTGTTCATCCACGGCGGCGGCTGGCATGCCGGCCGACCCGAGGATTACCGCTTTGTCGGCCGCCAGTTTGCGCGGGCCGGTTATGTCGTGGTGCTGGCCGGTTACCGGCTCGGCCCCGACGGGGTCTATCCCCGGATGCTGGAAGATGGTGCGGCGGCGGTCGCCTGGGTGAAGGACAATATCGCGGCGCACGGCGGCGATCCGGCGCGGGTGTTCCTGATGGGCCATTCCGCCGGGGCCTACAACGCGGCGATGCTGGCGCTGGAGCGGCAATGGCTGGGCCGCGCGGGCGTGGAGGAAGGCTTCATCAGGGGCGTGGTCGGCCTGTCCGGACCTTATGACTTCTTCCCGTTCACGTCCGATTCGGCCCGCAATGCCTTTGGCCATGTCGCGGATCCGGCAATAACCCAGCCGATCGGCTTTGCGCGCGGCGATGCCCCGCCGATGCTGTTGCTGACCGGGGATGCCGATGAAACGGTGAAGCCCCGCAATTCCGCCGCCCTGGCCCGTGCGCTGACCGCGGCCGGGCTGCCCACCCGGGCGCTGATCCTGCCGGGCCTCGACCACAGCGATCCGGTGATCAAGCTGGCCGCCCCGTTCAACCGCGACCGGCAGGTGATCGACCCGGTGCTGGCCTTCCTGGCCGCGCATGGCGGAGCTTCAGCGCCGGTTCAGGCAGCCCGCCGCTAGAAGGACCACCATGACCGCCCTGCGCCGCCTGTTCGCCCACTGTCTGGCCCTGGTCATGGTCTTTGCCCTGACCGTCCAGCCGGCCATGGCCCAATCGATCCTGCGCGATGCCGAGACCGAGGCCCTGCTGAACGACATGGCTGCACCGCTGGTGCGCGCCGCCGGGCTCGATCCCCGCAACATGACCATCGTGCTGGTGGCAGATCCGTCGATCAACGCTTTCGTCGCCGGGGGTCAGGTGATCTACCTGCACACCGGCCTGATCAACGAGGCCGGCTCCGCCCTGGAAGTGCAGGGCGTGATTGCTCACGAACTGGGCCATATCACCGGTGGCCACGTGATCAACGATGCCGGCGCGCGGCAGGCGACCGGTATCTCGATCCTTTCACTGGTGCTGGGCGGCCTCGCCGCTGCGGCCGGATCGGGCGATGCCGCGATCGGGGTGCTGATGGCCGGGCAGCAGGCCGCACTGGGCAAGTTCCTGGCCTTCAACCGCGGGCAGGAAGCCAGCGCCGATGCCGCCGGGGCCAAATACCTGTCCGCTGCGGGCCTGTCGGGCCGGGGCTCGGTTGCCTTCTTCAAGCGGCTGCAGAACCTGGAAATGCGCCACGGCTGGACCCGCACCTACGATTCCGAATTCTATCGCACCCACCCGCTGACCGCCGACCGGATCGCCACCCTGCAGGATACCTACGAGAAGGACCCGGCCTGGAACGCTCCGGCCGATCCGGTGCTGGAAGCCCGCTTCCAGCGCGCCAAGGCCAAGCTGTTCGGGTTCATTTCCGAACCCAAGCGAACCTTCCAGGTCTATCCTGAAACGATGACCGACGTGCCTGCACGCTATGCCCGGACCTATGCCTGGCACAAGGACGCGCAGCCGGAAAAGGCGCTGGCCGAAGTCGATGCGCTGCTCGCCCGTGCCCCCAACGATCCCTATTTCCTCGAACTGAAAGGCCAGGTCCTGTTCGAATCCGGCCGCCCGGCCGAAGCGCTCGATCCCTTGCGGCGAGCAACCGAACTGTCGGGCTTTCACCCGCTGATCGCCACCACCTTCGGCCACGCCCTGATCGCCACCGAAGATCCGGCCCAGTTGGCCGAGGCCGAACGCGTACTGCGCGCCGCCGTCTCGCGCGACCGGATGAACCCCTGGGCGTGGTTCCAGCTCGGCCGGATCTACGGCATGCGCGGCGATATTCCGCGCGCCCAGCTGGCCAGCGCTGAACAGCAGGTGCTGCAATACAATTTCCCGGCCGCGCTGCGCAGCGCCGAAAGCGCCCAGGCCGGGCTGCCGAAGGGTTCGGCCGACTGGATCCGGGCCGGCGATATCGCCATGCAATCGCGCTCGGCGATTGAACAGCAGAAGAAACGCAGGTAGCTCCCGGCCCCATGACCAAGCCCGCCTCGCGTCCCGCCCTGCCCATGGTGCTGTCCGGCATCGCCCTGCTGCTGGCCGGTGCGGCCACCGGCTGGATCGTCGCCCGGACCGGTGGCGGCGGGATGGGCGCCGGAATGGACAAGGCCGCGGTTGAGGAGGTGGTGCGCAACTACATCCTGGAGCATCCGGAAATCCTGCCCGAGGCGATGGAGAACCTGCGCCAGCGGGAAACCGGCAAGCAGCTTGCCGCGACCGGCGGCAAGCTGGAACAGCCCTTCCCCGGCATGGTGCTGGGCAACCCCAACGGCTCGGTCGTGCTGGTCGAGTTCACCGATTTTGCCTGCGGCTATTGCCGCGCCTCGGTGCCCGAGGTGGAGGCGCTGATCGCCGCCAATCCCGATCTCAAGATCGTGGTGCGCGAACTGCCGATCATCGCGCCGACCAGCGCCGATGCCGCGCGTTGGGCGCTGGCTGCGGCCGAGCAGGGCAAGTTCCCGGCCTTCCACAAGGCCATGTTCGCCGCCGGACGGACCGATGCCGCCAGCATCGAGGGCGCGGCCCGCGCCGCCGGGCTGGACCTGGACCGGGCCCGCCAGTTCATCAAGGACCCGCGGGTCGAGGCCGAGCTCAAGACCAATATCGATCTGGCCCGCCAGTTGGGGATCGACGGCACGCCCAGCTGGGTAGTGGGCGATCAGCTGCTGGCCGGCGCGGTTGGCCGCGACGTGCTGGGCAAGGCGATTGCCGCCGCCCGCTCGGGCAATCAGTGAAAGCCCTGACAAGCACGGGCGAAAGCTGCTAAGGACCGGTCATGGCCGTGCTGCCCTTTCGCCCGATCCCGTTCTTTGCCAACAAGAACCGCGCGTTCTGGCGCTTGCAGGCGGCCGGCTGGGGCGGGGCGCTGCTGCTGCGCGCGGCCTCGGGCCTGGCCAATGGCCAGCCGCTTTCGTTCCTGGTCCTGGTCCTGATCTCGACCATCACCGGCCTGTCGATCACGCTGATCCTGTCGGTGATCTACCGCCAGCTGATGGGCCGCCGCCCGCTGGTCACCTGGGGGGTGACCGCGCTGGTCATGCCGCTGGCAGTGGCGCTTTACGCCTTCATCGATGCCTGGGTAAACGGCCTCTACGCCGGAGACAGCGGGGCCGGGTTCGCCCAGCGCTTCATCGGGCTGTTCTATCTCGACGCCACGCTGCTGCTGGCCTGGTCAGCGCTCTATTACATGATCAACTTCTTCCTCCAGATCGAGGAGCAGAACGATCAGCTGATGCGGCTGGAAAACCAGGCCACCCAGGCCCAGCTGGCCATGCTGCGCTATCAGCTCAACCCGCATTTCCTGTTCAACACGCTCAATTCGATCTCCACCCTGGTGCTGCTGAAACAGACCGAGCCAGCCAATGCCATGCTCAGCCGCCTGTCCAGCTTCCTGCGCTATACCCTGGTCAACGAGCCGACCGGGAGAGTCACCGTGGCGCAGGAGATCGACACGCTGAAGCTCTACCTCGATATCGAGCGGATGCGGTTCGAGGAGCGGCTGCGCACCCGCTTCCAGGTGGAACCGGGGACGGAAGCCGCGCTGCTGCCCTCGCTGCTGCTCCAGCCGCTGGTCGAAAACGCGATCAAGTACGCCGTCAGCCCGCAGGAGGCCGGCGCCGAGATCACCATCGCGGCGCAACTCGTCGGCCCAAACCTTCGCATCACCGTCTCCGACACCGGGCCGGGGTTGCAATCAGGGGCATCGAACAACAGGTTGACCGGCGTGACATTCGACGGCGGCGAACAGGTTTCCACCGGGGTTGGCCTTGCCAACATCCGCGACCGGCTGGCTCAGGCTTATGGCGAGGACCATCGTTTCGAAACGATGGAGCCGGCCGAGGGCGGCTTTGCCGTGCTGATCGAGATTCCGTTCGAACGGCGCGAGGCGGCGCCATCCCTCCCCGCCCAGCAGCGCCCGGCACTGACCGGCTGAAGGCTTAGTTCATGACCATCCGCACCATCATCGTCGATGACGAGAAGCTCGCGATCCAGGGGCTGCAACTGCGCCTCGAAAAGTTCCCCGATGTCGAGATCATCGACACCTGCTCCAACGGGCGCGAAGCGATCCGCAAGATCAAGACCGAAAAGCCCGACCTGGTGTTCCTCGACATCCAGATGCCGGGGTTCGACGGGTTTTCCGTGGTCAAGGGGATCATGGAGATCGAGCCGCCGCTGATCGTCTTCGTCACCGCCTATCAGGAACACGCCGTCCGCGCGTTCGAGGCCAATGCCGTCAATTACCTGATGAAGCCGGTGGACGAGGACAAGCTGGCCGACACCATGGAACGCGTGCGCCAGCGGATCGCGGAAAAGCAGGCGGCGGAAGAGGCCGAAAAGCTCAAGACCGTGCTGGCTGAAGTCGCGCCCGACGCGATGGAGGCCATGCCGGACGAGCCGGAAAGCGCCGGACGCTATGAAAAGCTCATCAACATCAAGGATCGCGGGCAGATCTTCCGGGTCGATGTCGATTCGATCGAGCGGATCGAGGCGGCAGGCGATTACATGTGCATCTACACCGCCGACAACAGCCTGATCCTGCGCGAGACGATGAAGGACCTGGAACGCCGGCTCGACCCGCGGGTGTTCCAGCGGGTCCACCGCAGCTGGATCGTCAATCTCAACCAGGTCCGCCAGGTCAAGCCGCACACCAACGGCGAATGCTTCCTGGTGCTGGAATCGGGCGCCGACGTGAAAGTGAGCCGCTCATACCGCGATGTGGTGGCGCGCTTCGTGCATTGAGGCCGGCTTGGCAGCAGACACTATTGCGCCGCGCGAAAAATGTGGCGAAACCGCAGCCATGACCTTTACCCTTCCCGGCTTCGACCTCGCCCAATTCGTCCGCGCCACGCTGGATGAGGATCTGGGCCTGGGCCTGCCCGGCGGCGGGCACGATGTGACCAGCGAAAGCGTGATCCCGGCCGAAGCGCGCTTTTCGGGCGTGATGGACAGCCGCGATCCGATCGTGGTCGTCGGCCTGCCGATCGCCGCCGCATTCTTCCGCACGCTCGATCCGGAAATGGAAATCGAAGTACTGGTGGAAGAAGGCGCGAGGGTGCCCGGCGGGACCGACCTGATGCGGCTTTCCGGCAATGCCCGGGCCATGCTCACCGCCGAACGCTCGGCACTCAACACCGTTCAGCACCTTTCCGGCATTGCCACCATGACGCGGACCTATGTCGATGCCATGGCCGGGCATGCCACCCTGCTCGATACCCGCAAGACCATTCCGGGCCTGCGCCACCTCGAAAAGTACGCCACCCGGATGGGCGGGGCGAAGAACCACCGGATGGGCCTGTGGGACGCGGCGATGATCAAGGACAACCACGTGCTGGTGGCCGGCGGCGTCGCCGAAGCGGTACGCCGCGCGCGCGAAGCAGGCGTGAAGGACATCATCTGCGAGGTCGACCGGATCGATCAGATCGAACCGGCCCTGGCCGCCGGAGCCAGCCACCTGCTGCTTGACAACATGGACGTGCCGACCCTGCGCGAGGCCGTGGCGCTGATCGCGGGCCGGGTGCCGAGCGAAGCCTCGGGCGGGGTACGGCTGGATACCATTGCCGCGATTGCCGCCACCGGGGTGACCTATGTCTCGGTTGGCCGCCTGACGCAAAGCGCGCCGGCCGCCGATATCGGGCTGGATTTCACCCCGCTATGATCCGTCCTGCGCTGCTGATCGCGCTGCTGCTGCCCACTCCGGCCCTGGCCCAGGCCTATCAGTGCCGCGCCCCGGCCCAGATCGAGCTGTCGCGCCCGCCGCAGCCCGATGGCCCGCGCCGCACTTCGCCGGTCACCGGCTATACCCTGGCGATCAGCTGGTCGCCGGAGTTCTGCCGCGGCGGCAAGGCGGCGAGAGATCCGGACAATTACCAGTGCAACGGGCGGATCGGCCGGTTCGGCTTTGTCGTCCACGGGCTGTGGCCGGAAAGCGGGCAGGGCAAATATCCGCAGTGGTGCAGCCTGACCCCGCGCCCGACCGAGGCCGATTTCCGCGCCAACCTGTGCATGACCCCGGTGCCGTGGCTGCTGGAGCACGAATGGGCCAAGCACGGCAGCTGCATGGCCACCACCCCGGCGGCCTATTTCAAGGTTGCCGGCATCCTGTGGAACTCGCTGCGCTTGCCCGACGCCGACCGCCTGTCGCGCCAGCCGGGCCTGACCGCGGGCGACCTGCGCCGCGCCTTCGTGGCCCGCAATCCCGATTTCCCGCTCGAATCGGTCGGTATCCGCGCCAGCAACGGCGGCTGGCTGCGCGAAATCCAGATCTGCTATGGCAAGGACTTCATGCCGAGGCGCTGCGAAGCCCGCCAGTTCGGCCCGAAGAACGACGTGCCGCTGAAGATCTGGCGGGGGCTCTAGCGCCGCGCCGTAAAGAACGCCCTGAGCATGGCCCCGGCCGCTTCCTCGCCCATGCCGGAATAGACCTCGGGCTTGTGCAGGCTCTGCTCATGCTCGAACACCCGCGCACCGTGTTCCACCGCGCCGCCCTTGGGATCGGCTGCGGCGTAATAGAGCCTCGCGATCCGGGCGTGGGCGATCGCCCCGGCGCACATCGCGCAGGGTTCCAGCGTGACCCACAGCTCGCAGCCATCGAGCCGCTCGTTGCCGAGCCGTTCCGCCGCCGCGCGAATCGCCAGCACTTCGGCGTGGGCGGTTGGATCGTGATGCCTGCGCGGCGCGTTGTGGGCCGCCGCGATCACTTCGCCATCCTTGACCACGACTGCGCCGATCGGCACTTCGCCGGCAGATTCGCCCTTGCGGGCCTGCTCAAGGGCGAGATTCATCGGTTCGGGCAGGGGCCAGCGGCTCATTTCTGCCGAATTGGCCGCAATACCTTGACCCGGCAAGGGTGAATCGGTATGCGCGCGCCTTCTCCCGTCATGGGCGTCCAGTTTTTGAAGCGAGTTTAGCCATGTCCCGTATTTGCGAACTGACCGGCAAGGGTCGCCAGGTCGGCCACAACGTCAGCCACGCCAACAACAAGACCAAGCGCGTCTTCCTGCCCAACCTGCAGAACGTCACGCTGATGTCGGAAGGGCTGGACCGCAGCTTCAAGTTCCGCGTTTCGACGCAGGGCCTGCGTTCGGTCGAGCATGTCGGCGGCCTCGACAACTGGCTGCTCAAGACTTCGGACGAAAAGCTTTCGGCCAGCGCGCTGAAGGTGAAGCGCGAGCTGAAGAAGAAGGCTGCCGTCGCCGCCTGATCCGGCCAGCGCCGTTTCAGCCAATCAAAGGGCGTCCGGTGATCCGGGCGCCTTTTGCTTTGGCGGCAGCCGCTTTTCGTCGATTTCCATTTCCAGCAGCAGGACCCGCTGGGTCGCCGCGCCGTTCTCGTCGCTGATCATCCAGGCAACCAGCCGGCCATCGGCCTGCCGCTCGATGGTGAGTCCTTCGTAATTGTCGATCGGCCAGGGCGGCTGCAGGTCTGCCAGCTCGCGGGCGTGCCAGGTGCCGCCGGGCGTGATTTCCGCCGGATCGGCGATCAGGATCTTCATCGCAAAGCGCGGCGGCATCGGCCAGGTCAACCGCCGCGCCAGGATCAGCACCCGGCCATCGGGCAGCTCGGCAAGGGCGGTGGGGCGGTAGTCCTTCACCCCGATGAAGGTGAAGGGCCGCGCCTTCGCGCCCCGGTCGGTCGGATCGCCTTCGAACAGCAAGGCCTGATGGATGCCGGAACTGGTCCAGCGGGTGGTGGAACATTCGCACAGGACCACGAACCGTCCATCCGTGAGCCGCACTATCGATTCCGGCCCGGTATTGTGCGGCCAGCCCTGCATTTCCGGAATTTCGCGGAATACCTCGCGGGTCATGTCCGGGGCCTTGCGCTCGATCGCATTGCGACCTTCCTGGGCCAGCCACAGCCGTCCGGACACGGGATCGCGGCTGGCCGCCTCGACATCGCGGTTATCCTTCAGGCGCACCGCATCATCGAGCAGCGGGCCGAACCGGACCGGTCCCGGCGGTCCGTCCGGCCGGGCGAACTCAACGAAGTAGCCCCGGTCGCTCAATGCCATGAACCGGCCCGGCGCGGACTCGACCAGCGCGGAATAACCGCCGAAGTCCGGATGCATGCTGGTCAACTGCCAGGCTCCGACCAGATGGAACGGACCGGTGTGGCAGCACAGCGGCGCCACCCGCACCGGTCTGACCGTCAGGCCTGCGGTGCTGTCCGGTGGCGGAGGCACGGTGCGGATCCAGGTGCCCGGGCTCAGCCCGATGGCCACCAGCAGACCAAGGGCAAGGCGCAAGCGGCGGCCGGGGCGGGGTAACAGTCGCCGCATCGCTCCGCCGTCAGAGCGCGCCGACCGGCATCGAAGCCGCGCCGACCGTGGTGGCAATGGCCTGCCGTTCGGCCGGGGACAGGTCAGGGTGCCAGATGTCGAAAATCATGATGATCCGCAGCTGGTCGGTCTCGTTCATCGCTTCGTGCTCGATCGAATCGTCGAACACCCAGGCGGTGCCACGCTGCCAGTCACGCACCTCTTCGCCTACCCGGAACCAGCATTTGCCGGGAATGATCAGCGGCAGGTGGCAGAGCAGGCGGAAATTGGCGACGCCGACGTGCGGCGGGATCGACGTGTGCGGTGCCAGCAACGAAAACATCGCGTTGGCCCCGCAACCTTCGATCCACGGCTGGGCCATGCTGTCCAGAAAGGCCATGGTCTGCGGGCAATGGGCCGCGTTGGGCTCCACCCGTGCCCCGCGCTGAATCAGGTGGATCGCGGTCCAGTCGCGGTTGTGATTGAGCTGCCGCCACTGGGCCAGCGGCTCGCTGGCCGAGTATTGGACATAGGGCACCAGATCGGCATCCGGAGCATTGGCCACGACGTCCAGTTCCGCCGCGATGACATCGCTCAGCCCCTCCAGCCGCTCCAGCCAGGGAAACAGTGCGCGATCGTGGAACTCCAGCTCGCGCAGGCCCGGATAATGGAAATGGGTCGCCTCAGAATGATAGGCCCGGGTGCGGCGGGTGATGTTGCTGGCCAGTCGTGCCGCGCGGCCGCGTTCGGCCGGGGTCAGATCGGTCCCGCTTGCTTCCAATGCCTCGGCCAGCCGCCGCTCCAGCCCCTGCTGATGCTCGGCCCAGGCCGCCTCGGCCCGCTCGATCGCCGGAACCAGCGGCGCAGGCAGGGGATCGGGGCGGCGCTGGGCCAGGGCCCGGCCATAGGCCTCGCCGGCCTCGGGATGGCCGGCCTGGTCGAGCATCCGCGCGCGCATCAGCAGATTGACGAAATCGAGCGGGGCCAGTTCCAGCGCCTTGTCGATCGCAGCGATGGCCTGGCCCGGTGCCCCGGCCATCTGCCGCACCGTTGCCAACCGCTGCCAGAACGCGGGGAAGGCCGGTGCGGCGGCGGCGGCAGCCTCCAGAATCGCCCGGGCCTCGGCCACGTTGCGGGCCGCCAGCGCGCGGTCGGCCGCGGCAAGGCGCTGGTGCAGGTCCGGATCGGGGGCGTCCATGATCAGGGAATGTGCCGCGCTTCAGGCAATTGCAAGGGGGCAAAGCGTGAGGAATTGATTGGCGCGGCGGCAAGAGGTAAGGCAGGGTTCATGTTCGCACCCGCACAATATGGCGTGGCAACAAGGACCTGTTCAATGCACAAGACCCTTCTCTCGGCCGCCGCTCTGGCCGCCATCGCTTTCGGCACCCCGGCCGTGGCCGGTTCATCGGGTGACAATGCCGCGCCCGCAGCCAAGACCGCCAGCGAAGCGGACACCAACAAGGTGGTCTGCCGCCGGGTCGAAGCCATTGGCACCCGCCTGTCCAGCAAGAAGGTTTGCCGGACCAAGGGCGAATGGGATGCCGAAGCCGCCGCCAACCGCCAGGATCTGGAGCGCAGCCAGACCCAGCGCTGGAAGAGCGACTGACCCTAGTCCCGATAGCCGAGCCGCTCGATCCACGGATCGAGGATCGGTAGCACCGGCGCAAGGTGCTCGCGGTAACGCTCCCACCGGCCGACCGCGCGCTGGTAGAGCGGCTGCCCGATCTGGGCGTAGCTGGCCGTGCGTACCGCGCCGCGCCGGGCTGCGCTGGCCTGATTGTCCAGCACTTCATCGCGCCATGCGAGGCCCAGGAAGGCCAGCAGCGGGCGCATCTCGCTTTCCAGATCGGCGATCATCCGTTCATAGCGGACGGCATGGACGCGCAGCGGCAGCAGTTCGCGGGCGCGGCTGAAGTTCTCGAACACGGCGGCATAGGTCCGCGCCGCTTCGTCCAGCCGGGTATAGCTCTGCATCGCGTGGTTGGGCGAGAAATTGGCCATGAAGCAGCTCAGCACCGCATCGCAGGGATGGCGCTCGACCAGCACGACATCGGCCGCCGGAAACAGCCGCTGGATCGCCGGCAGCTTGGCCATGTGCAGGGGCATCTTGTCGACCACGCGGCGACCGTCCGCCCGGCCCTGAAGTTGCTCCGCGGTCTGGAAATAGAGCGCGCGTGCGGCCGCGATCCGGGCCGGATCGGCCTCTCGCGCCAGCCCCGGATAGGCATGTTCGACCGTGGCGAGGATCGGCTGTTCTTCGAACACCTGCAGTTCGGGCAGGGCGGTCAGCAGGGTATCGAGCAGGGTCGTGCCCGAACGCGGCGAACCGACGATGAACACCGGGTCACGCGGCGCACCGGGCGCGGCCGGAACAGGGGGCAGGGGCGCGGCGAGCGCGGCGGTTTCGGCCTCCACCAGTTCGCGATAGCTTGGCCCCTCAGCCGGCGGATGGGCCGCGCGCGAGGCTTCGTTCATCGCGGTGAACTGACGGAAGGCTTCGTCGGTTTCGCCCAGCCGGTCGGCAATCTCGGCGCGGACCTGGGCGGTGCGGATCGGGTTGATCGTGGCGGGAATCCGCTCCGCCTCGATCCGGGCTTCCTCGAAGCGGTCCCGGCGGCGCAGGCTCCACGCCTTGAGGAAGGCCAGCTCCGGCCCCGCGGCGAGCGCTTCGCAGGCGACGATATGGGCATCGAGCTCATCCAGCCGGTTGTCGTTCTCCAGCAGCAGGCCCAGTTCCAGCCGGGCTTCACCGAAATGGTCTTCCTGATCGGCGGCGCGGCGCAGGGTCACTTCGGCCAGATCGCGGTGCCCGGCAGCGGCCTGGGCCAGGCCCAGCTCGATCAGCACGCCGTGGTGATCGGGAAAGCGGCGGGCGGCTTCCTCCGCATTACCGAGCCGCAGCTCGCGCCGGTCCACCGCGCCCAGCGCCTGGCTGAGGTTGAGGAAGATTTCCGGCAGGCTGGGGAACGGCGAGCGGTTGATCGCGTTCTCGAAGGCGCCGATCGCCGCAGCGTTGTCGCCCTGCTGGACCAGGCAGTTGCCAAGGTTGTTCCAGCTTTCCCAGTCCTGCGGGGCGCGGTCCAGCCCGGCGCGATAGGCGGCGACCGCTTCCGCCAGGTTGCCGTCCTGCTGGTGGAAATAGCCCGCAATTCGCGCCAGGCCCGGATGGCCCTGGTGGGCAAGGGCCAGCGGGCGGGCTTCCTCGCCCTGGCCGAGCGCGGTCAGTACGGTGGCGAGGTTGAACCGCGCCGCCATGTCTTGCGGGGCGGCGGCGACCTGCCGGCGCAGATAGGGCAGCGCCTCTTCCCGCCGTTCCAGCTGGAGCAGGGCCAGCGCGGCGAGGCCCAGCAGCGCCGGATCGAACGGCGCGGTGGCCAGCCCCTGCTCGGCCGCGGCCAGGGCTTCGGCAAAGCGGCGGTCGCGCAGGGCCATGGCGGCACCGGCGATGGCAATCTGCGGATCGGTCATGCCTGCCTCGGGCGGGCGATATCGTAAGCAACGGTCATCCGTTCGCCGCTACCAAAGGGGCGCGTGCCGTGCCACATGATTGAGGGAAACAGGGCAAGTTTTCCCGGCTGGGGCTTCACTGTCCGGAACGCGAGCAGATCGGGCAGCACATCGAGACACTGGCCAAAGGCCAGCCAGCCGCTTTCCGGCACCAGTGGATCATCATCCGGCACCACGACATAGAAGGCGGAGCTGATCCAGCCCTGATAGTGCACGTGATCGGCGTGAAAACCGTGATCGGTCAGCCGCACCGACCAGGCCCCGGCAACACGCAGATCGTCGCGCCGGTCCAGCAGCATCGGGTGCGCTGGGTCCGGCGGGGGGAGCTGCTCGACATAGTGGCGCACCGCTTCCAGCAGAGCGGCACGCAGCCGGCGGATTTCCGGTTCGGCCCGGGCCAGCAGGTTGCCGTCGGTCTGGGTGCCACCCCGGACCGACTGGTCGAGCGGCTGACCCTTGGCGGCGTGCAGGCCGCGCAGCACATCGGCGAGCGCGTCAATCGGACCGACTTCGGCAGCAATATCATAGGTGCCGACCATTCGCGCGTCGCCTTCGAGCCAGTCCCAGCGGGGATCGGCCAGAAGCCTCCACAACAGCGAACGATAGGGCCACAGCGGTGCTGCGGATTGGCCATCGAAGTGATGCTCAGCCAGCATCAGCGCCTGATCGTGGCGGCCGAGCCGGATGTAATTGCGGATCGGCCAGATCGCCTGTTCCGGATCGGCCGGGAAGGGCAGCCGGTCAAACAGCGCCTGCGCCTCTTCCGCGCGGCCCAGTTCGGTCAGGCACAGCGCGGCGATCCGGTCGAGCTCATCGGCCGGGCCCAGCGCCGCTCGTGCCTCGTCGACCGCGGCCAGGGTTGCGGCGTAGTCACGCGCTTCCATCAGCACCCGCATCCGCGCCTGCCACAACGCTCCGGCCCGGGGATGCTGGCGCAGGGCGGCGCGCAGGCTTTCATCCAGCGAGGCTTCGGGCCGGACCTGGGCCAGGAACCGGGCGAGCGCGAGGTGGCCGTCGATCCAGCCGGGGTTGGTCGCCAGCATGGCGGCCAGCTGATCGCAGGCGTCTTCCCCCTTGCCTTCGGCAAACTGGCTGGCGGCGCGGCCCAGCGCAACGCTGCCATCACCGGGGGCGAGCAGGCGAGCGCGGTTGAACAGGGGCAGGGCGGGATAGCCGGCCTCCAGCGCGGTGCGGGCCTGGCTGTGAGCGATAAGGGGGTCATTGGGCGCAAGCGCCGCGGCGCGGGTGAAAGCGTCATGCGCCCCGGCGCTGTCCTGCAGATCGCGGCGGGCGAGGCCGAGGAACTGCCAGATGCGCGGATCGGCCGGGAAGCGCTGCGTTGCCGGGGCAAGGGCCGCTTCGGCTTCAGCAGCGGCCCCATGCTTCAGCGCTTCGCTGGCGGCGCGGAGCAGCGCGGTTGCATCGGCAGAGGGCGCTGCGGCAAGCGCGGCGAGTGCGGCTTCGCGGGTGGTCATGCCCGGACCCTAGCCGCGCAGTTCCCTGCCGCCAAAAACAAAGTGGCGGGAACCCGAAGGTTCCCGCCACCTGTCTGTCTGGCGAATGTGCCGTTCGACTTAGAAGTCGAGGGTCACACCGGCGTAGACGTAACGACCCAGCGAATCGTAGACCTGGGCCCACGAGTTGCCGTTGCACGGACCGGCCGGGCAAGCCGCGCCGACGGTGAGCGGCGGGGTCTTGTCGAGCAGGTTGTTGGCACCGAGGCGGAACTTGAAGTTGTCGCCCACGTCGGCGGTCAGCGCCAGGTCGAAGTAGCTGACGGCCGGGATGCGCAGGTTGGCCGGCTGAGTCGTACCCGCGAGGTTCGGGTTCGAGCTCGAGCGGTCCTGAACAACCGAGTCGAAGTAGCGCCAGCGGACCGACACGCCGATACCCATCTTGGTATCGAGGCCGACACGCATCTGGTGACGCCACTTGGGGTTCGGCGTGCCGCACAGCGCGCCGTGGTAACCCACGCAGTCCACCGGGATGGTGATGCCGTCGAACGATTCCAGCTTGTCCAGCCAGGTGCCGACGAAGCTGACGTTCATGCGGCCAAGGCCACCCAGCTGACGGCTATACGCAGCCGAAACGTCGATACCCTTGGTCTGGGCGTAACCGATGTTCTGCGGCGTATTGATGATGTAGCCGTTGTTGGTGCGCCACAGCGAGCCCGACGCGTCGCGACGGACGAGGCTGCAGAAGAACGGATCAGCCGTGTTGGTGCACTGGGTGACGATGGTGTCGGCCCCGATGCCCTGGATGGCGTTCTTCACCTTGATGTTGAACCAGTCGACGCTCAGCGAGAAGCCCGGCAGGAAGCCCGGCTGCAGGACGACGCCGGCAGTCCAGGTGTCGGCGATTTCCGGCTGCAGGAACGGGTTACCGCCGCCTAGACCGTTGTACTGGTCGGCCGGGTTCGGAGCGACGATCTGACCGATCGACAGACCCTGGGCAAGACAGCCGGTGTTGGCTGCCGTGATCGCGAATCCGGCGCAGGGGTCGTTCGAACCGTCGAGCGCAACCAGCTGCGGGGCGAAGAAGTCCTGCAGGGTGGGCGCGCGGACGGCGCGGTTGTAACCGCCGCGGAAGCGGATGTCGCGGATCGGGGCGAATTCGCCTTCGATCTTGTAGGTGTCGGTGTCGAACGAGCCGCCACCATTCACCTTGTACGACGAGTAGCGGTAGCCGGCGGTGAAGGTCAGGTCGTGGAACAGGCTTTCCTGAACCAGCGGCATGCGCAGTTCGCCGAAGACTTCCTTGACGTTGAAGTCACCAGCGACCGACGGGGTCGCACCGCCCTGGCCGGCAAGGTCGCCGGTCTGGAACGAAACGTCGGTGACGAAGTCGAGGGTCGCCTTGCGGTATTCCGCACCGATCGCGATGCCGAAGCCTTCCTGGGCGGCCGGGCTCTTGATGCCGTAGGCGCCGAGGTCACCGGTCAGAGCGCCCGAGACGATCTGTTCGGTGTTGATGCCCTTGGCCAGACCCGGAACCTGAACATAGTTCAGAGCCGCCTGGGTGACCGTGCCGGTGCCCCAGATATCCCAGGGAACGCAGTTCGGGTCGGTGCCGTCGAGGACCGAGCGGCAGACCGGCGCGCCGGTGGTCGGGTTGGTGACAACGTCGAGCGCACGGGTGATCCGGGTGACCGAGAAGTCGTTCTTGTAGATCTGGTTGTAGATCGTGCGACCGTACTGGTAGTACAGGTCATACGACCAGGCGTCCGAAAGGTCGCCCTTCATCCCGATCACGGCGCGATAGGAGGTGTGCTGCAGATCGCTCTGACGGCCGCCGCCTTCGACGTTACGACGCAGGATCTGCGCGAAGCCCTTGTTGTAGGTGTTGCCCAGCGCGTCGGTGAAGACCAGCGCGGTGCCACCGCTGTTGCCGACCGTGGCGAACGGGTTCGACGTATCCGACAGCAGGTTGCCGGGGGCGCAGAGGATCGCGGCCTGGCTGGCGCCGAGCAGCGGGTTGTCGCAGTTGATCGACAGGGTGTTGCCGAAGTTGCCCGAGGGGGCGATCTGGGCAACGGTACGGTCGTCCATGAACATGAACTCGAGGTACGGCTTCAGCGAATCGCTGACTTCGTACTCGGCGAACACGCCGGCGGTGTAACGCTCGTCCGGACGCTGGAAGTAGTTCAGCGGACCGAAGTTGTACGGGGTGAAGCCCGGAACCAGGGTGCGGCCAGCGCCGATCTGGTAGGTCGACGAGGTGCCGTCGAACACGGTGCCGTTGGCCGAGGTGGCCGAGCCGCCGCAGCTGTAGAGCGCGCCGTTGGCAGCGACCTGGGCAGTGGTGCGGGCAGCCAGCGAGCAGGCCGAGTAGTCACGGTCGCGCTGCAGCACGGCGTCAACCTTGCGGTAGCCGGCATAGGCGCTGATGTGGCCGCGGCCATCGTCGAAGCTGGTGCCGAAAGCGACAGTCGCGTCAACGGTGCCGCCATCGGTGACCATGCCGCGCGGGATCGCATAGCCGCGCGCCGCCAGCGGGTTGGTAACCTGCGTGCCGATGTCGTTGTTGTGGTTGTAGAAGCTGTACTGGCCATCGATGCGGAAGCCTTCGAACTTCGTGTCCATCACGAAGTTGACGACGCCCGACACGGCGTCAGCGCCGTACACCGACGAGGCACCGCCGGTCAGCACGTCGATGCGCTTGACCATGGCACCCGGGATCACGTTGATGTCGGCAGCCGAAGTGCTCGGGTCACCCGGGGTCAGACGACGACCGTTGACCAGCACCAGGGTGCGTTCCGAACCCAGGCCGCGCAGGTTCAGCGTGGCCGCGCCCGAAGCGCCGTTGGCATAGTTGGAGCCCTGGCCGGCGAAGACCTGCGGCAGCGAGTTCACCAGGTCTTCCACGCGGGTGGTGCCGGTGCCCTTGATTTCTTCAGCCGTGACGACGGTCACCGGGCTGGCCGATTCGAGATTCGGCGAGGCGAGACGCGAACCGGTGACGACGATGGTGGCACCTTCGTCGGCTTCGTCCGAAGCGTCTTGGGCATATGCCGGCAGAGCGGTCAGCGCGAAGCCGAGCACTGCGGGGGCAGATGCGAGTTTGAGCATGGTTTTCATGTGTTTCCAGTCCCTCGTTGTTCTGGATGCCGGGCCGAAACCCGGCGAGCGAACAGGCAAAAGGGCCGCAAAAACAGCCCAGACTTACCCGATGGAACCTTCCGTGCCGCCGCAGGCACCCCCTGTAAAGCGCAGAACCCCGGATTCGCGGCACTTTCGCTGGCACTGTAACCATAAAGTCACAGTGGTTTACGCCACGGCCAAGGCCTGTTAACCCGCTGGAACAATGGCCGCAGGCGGACTGCGCCGGGCTGGCGAGGGAGTTATGGGCAATGCGCGTTAACCATTTGGCCGGGGCAATCGGCCTTTTTCTGGTCCTGGCCGCCCCTGCCGCCGCGAAAGACAAGGCTCCGCCACCCGCTCCGCAGGCCTACAAGGACCTGGTCGCCTGCAAGGCGATTGCCGATCCGGCGGCACGGCTGGCCTGCTTCGACGCGCAGGTCGGCAAGCTGGAACAGGCCACCGCCGCCGGCGAAGTGGTGGTGACCGATCGCGCCGCCGTGCGCGAGACGCGCAAGGGCCTGTTCGGCTTCAAGCTGCCGAGTCTGGGCCTGTTTGGCGGCGGCGACGACGACAAGGACGAAATCAAGGAGATCCTCGGCACGGTCGCTTCGGCCCGGGCCTTTGGCTATGGCACCTGGCGGATCACGCTGGAGGACGGATCGGTGTGGGAACAGACCGACAGCGAGCGGCTGGTGTTCGACCCGCGCAAGGGTGACAAGGTGCGGATCTACAAGGCGGCGCTGGGCACATACCGGATGAACGTGGACGGCCAGCGCGCGATCCGCGTCCGGCGGGTGGAGTAGGGAGGGGAAACCCTAAACTCCCATCTTCCCCAGGAACAGCAGCGGATCGAGCCGGGCCTCGCGCCACTTGATCGACCAGTGCAGGTGCGGCCCCGTCGCCCGGCCGGTCGCGCCGATGCGGCCGATGAACTGGCCCTGGCGGACGGTGTCGCCCTCTTTCACCGCATGGCTGGAACAGTGCAGGAAAGCGCTGTTGAGGCCCATCCCGTGGTCGATCATCAAGAGCCGTCCTTCCAGCGTGAAAGATTGTTCCGCCGCCAGGATCACCACCCCGTCGGCCGGGGCGACGAACGGCGTGCCGCTGGTCCCGGTCGCGATGTCGAGGCCCGAATGGTAGGCCCCCGGACTGCCGTTGTAGATCCGCTGCGAGCCGAACCGGCCGGAGATCCGCCCGGTCGCCGGCCAGATGAACTTCTGCCGCCAGCCCTCGATCGCATGGTCCTTCAGCCGGGCGGCGCGGATCCGGGCCTGCTCGGCCTCGCGGCGACGGGCATACTCCTCGCTGGGAGCCGAACCGGGACGACGCCCGATCGGGATGTGCTCGATCTGCCAGGAGCGCGGCGAGACGGCGAAGCTGCCGCGGCTCGATCCGCCGCCGCGCTGCTCGGCCAGCAGTTCGGCCCTGGGTCCGGCATCGCGATCGAAGGCAATGAAGAACGACAGGTCCGGTGCAAGGCGCACTTGCTGCCCGTTGAGATATAGCCGTGTGCTATCGGTAGGGGCCTTGCCCCGCGCCCATCCCCCCTGCGTGAGCTGTCCGTTCAGCGCGAAATCGGCCATCGGATCCATGCTGGTCCGTTCCGCCGCCCAGCCGCTGGCGCGCCACAACCCGAACCCGGCCGCCGCCCCTCCGGCAGCCAGGAACAGCCGCCGCTGCATCACCGCGCTCACCCCTGTCCCAGCAGGTGCCGGGTCGCCACTTCGGCGCTGGCATAGGCTTCCTGCCGCTCGACGCTCCAGTAACGCAGCACCTCAAGCGCGACCTGCTCGCCGGTGGCGGCGCAAACCACGTGATTGCCGGGGCTCAGCACACGGAAACCGTTGGCCTGATAGAACAGCATGGCGGGGCGATCTGCGGAGTTCATGAGCATGATGAGGTCCCTAGCAAAGCCCGCCAGTCAGAGCAATTTGCCCTGTTCCGGCGCTGGCGGCGCGGGATGACGCGGCCGGGCCGGTGGCCGCGGGGTACCACCGGCAGCGGGGGCAACATCCAGCGTTCCATCACGGAAATGCAGGGTCAGCGCCGGTTCCTGCGCCGCTGCCGCCTTGCCGGTCAGGGTTCGCCCGTCACCCGCCGTCACCCGCACGTAGCCACGCGCCAGCACCCGGTCGGGATCGAGCGAGACGAACAGCCGCGACAGCCCGTCCAGCCGCCCCTTTGCCGCTTCGACCCGCGAGGCCAGCAGCGGCAGCGACAGCCGCCCGGCCACCCGCTGCAAATCGCCCCGGGCCAGCATGGTCCGGTCGGCCAGGGCGCGACGGAACCGGTCGGACAGGTCATCCAGCTTCTGCGCCTGCGGGCTGAGCAGCGCCTGTGGCTGGGGCAAACGATCCGCCCGGGCAGCCAGCCGTTCACGCCCCAGTTGCAGCGGGCGCAGCACGGCGCGGCGCTGGCGCAACGCCAGTTCGGCGATCTGGTTGGCAAGGTCGGCCTTGACCGGAACGGCCATTTCCGCCGCCGCGGTCGGCGTCGGCGCGCGGCGATCGGCAGCGAAATCGCACAGGGTGGTATCGGTTTCATGCCCCACGGCGGAAATCACCGGGATGGTGCAATCGGCCACGGCGCGGACCACCGCTTCCTCGTTGAACGCCCACAGGTCCTCGATCGAGCCGCCCCCGCGCGCGACGATCACGAGGTCAGGACGCGGCGTCGCGCCATCCGGGGCCAGCGCCGAAAAGCCGCGCACGGCTGCCGCGACCTGCTCCGCCGCGCCCTGCCCCTGGACCAGCACCGGCCAGACGAGCACGCGGACCGGAAAGCGGTCTGCCAGGCGGTGGAGAATGTCGCGGATCACCGCCCCGGTGGGAGAAGTCACGACGCCGATCGTGCGCGGCAGGAACGGAATCGCGCGCTTGCGCTCCGGTGCGAACAGTCCTTCGGCCTCGAACCGGGCCTTGTTGCGGGCCAGCAGGGCGAGCAGCGCGCCTTCGCCCGCCACTTCCATCCGTTCCACCACCAGCTGGTAGTTGGAACGACCGGGATAGGTGGTCAGCTTGCCGGTGGCGATCACTTCCAGCCCGTCTTCCGGCTGGAAATTAAGCCGCTGGGCCGTGCCGCGCCACATCACCGCGTCCAGCCGCGCATTCTCGTCCTTGAGCGCCATATAGACGTGGCCGGAAGCGGCCCGTTTCAGCCCGCTCAGCTCGCCCCGCACCCGCACAAAACCGAAGCGGTCCTCGACCACGCGCTTCAGCGCGGCGGAAATCTCGCTGACCGAGAGCGCGGCGGCGTTGTCGCCCGCGCCTTCCTTCGCTACCAGCCCGGCGGGTTCTTCTTCGGCAAAAGGCGGCGGCGTCATGAATATCCTGCTGATCGGTTCGGGCGGGCGCGAGCATGCGCTGGCATGGAAGCTGGCGCAATCCCGGTTGTGCGACAAGCTGTTCGCCGCTCCCGGCAACCCGGGGATCGCCCAGCATGCCGAACTGACCGCGCTGGCGGTTGAAGACCATGCCGCAGTGCTGGCCTTCTGCGAGGCGCAGCGGATCGGCCTGGTGGTGATCGGGCCGGAAGCACCGCTGGTCGATGGTCTGGCCGATTCGCTGCGCGGCGTGGGCGTGCCGGTATTCGGCCCAAGCCGGGCCGCCGCCCAGTTGGAGGGATCGAAGGCTTTCACCAAGGAGCTCTGCGCCCGCCATGGCATCCCGACCGCCGGTTTCCGCCGCGTGACCAGCGCGGCCGAGGGCCTGGCCGCGCTCGATGCCTTTGGCATTCCGGTGGTGGTCAAGGCCGATGGCCTGGCCGCGGGCAAGGGCGTGACCGTTGCCATGACCCGCGCCGAAGCCGAGGAGGCGGTGCGTGAAATCTTCTCTGGCCGGTTTGGCGAGGCCGGAGCCGAAGCGGTGATCGAGGAGTTCCTCGAAGGCGAGGAAGCCAGCTTCTTTGCGATTACCGACGGGCACAGCGTGGTCCCGTTCGGATCGGCGCAGGATCACAAGCGGGTCGGGGATGGGGATACCGGCCCCAACACCGGCGGGATGGGTGCCTACAGCCCGGCGCCTGTGCTGACCCCGCTGCTGGAAGGCGAGGCGATGGAGCGGATCGTGGTACCGACCGTCCAGGCCATGGCGCAGGAAGGCACGCCCTATTCGGGCGTACTCTATGCCGGACTCATGCTGACCCCGACCGGCGTGCAATTGATCGAATACAACTGCCGGTTCGGCGATCCGGAATGCCAGGTACTGATGCTGCGCTATCAGGGCGATCTGGCCGAACTGATGCTGGCCACCGCCGAAGGCCGGCTGGGCACTCTGCCCGCGCCGCGCTTTGCCGATCAGACCGCGCTGACCGTGGTAATGGCCGCCGAAGGCTATCCCGGCACGCCCAAGAAAGGCGGTGCGATTGGCGGGGTGGACGAAGCCGAAGCAACCGGGGCGAAGGTGTTCCACGCCGGGACCGCGCTGGCCGATGGCCGGCTGGTGGCGAGCGGCGGGCGCGTTCTGAATGTCACTGCCATGGCCGGCTCGGTCGGGGCTGCCCAGCAGGCGGCCTATGACGCGGTGAAGAAAATCGACTTCCCGGACGGGTTCTGCCGCGCAGATATAGGCTGGCGCGAAGTGAAACGCGAAGCTATGCGCCAATAGTCGCGCGTTGAATTTGGTCTATCCGGAGCGAATTACAGCTATCCGGAAGACGGGGAGAACGCCAAGTGAAGATCACATTGCTCGACGCGAATTGCGCCGGGCTTGAATCCTGTCTGATCGGCTATGTCGGCGGGGAATTCATTGACCAGGGCGGGTTGATGCGGCGCGTCATTCCGGCGCGGCCCAATTGTTTCATCCAGATCATTCTCGAAGGTCGCCACTGGCTCTACGATCTGCACACCCGAATGCACCGCGAGGCGCCCGCCGCCGCCCTGTTCGGCCCCTCGACCAATTACCGGTTCGACATGGAGATCGCCGGGCCGCTGCGGACCTTTTCCGCCCGGCTGCAACCGGCTGCCGCCGCCGGACTGTTCGGAATCGATCCGGTAACCCTGGTCGACAACTTTGTGCCCCTCAATCCACCCGCCGACCTGATCGACACCTTGCGCGCGGCCGAACGGTGGGAGGACATGGTCGAACCCTGCAATAGCTGGCTGACCTCGCTCGCGCCTTCGAAGGCCTGCAACGACCCGGTGGCGCGAGAGGCAACCCGCCTGCGCGGCGCCCGCGGAACCATCCCGATCCAGGACCTGGCCGACAGCGCCGGATTGTCGCTGCGGCATTTCCAGCGCCGCTTCCGCCAGCTGACCGGACTCAATCCCAAGCATTACGCTCGCATTTGCCGCATCGGCCACGCCGTGCACCGCAAGGAGCTTGAACCCGAAGCGAGCTGGACCCAACTGGCGCACGAGGCCGGCTATGCCGACCAGTCGCACTTCATTCGTGATTTCAAGGCCCTGACCGGCACCTTGCCCAGCGATTTCCTGCGCGGGCAGACTCCGATCCTGCGCTATCCCAAGTGGGCCGGCTGAAGCGGCAGCACGTTGGCGGCTTCCGGCCCGGCGGGTTCCAGCCGCAGATCGTCGAGCAGCTGGAGGATTTCCGCCGCCGCCACACCCCGGCTGCGCGGCAGGTCCGGGATGCGGTGCAGATCAAGGTGGGTCAGGCCCAGCTCGAACAGGTCGCGGTAGGCAACCCGTTCGTGCAGTCCGGCACCCAGGCGGAAGCCCAGGCGCGGCGCGAGCTTGCCCAGCGCGGCTTCCACCTTGGACTGGTTGTGGCTGGTTTCGCGCCGCTTGCGGTTGAGCACAACCAGCCAGTCAGGCCCCGATAGCCCGGCCTCTTCCCTAGCCGCGCGCAGTTCGCCGACCATTGCGGCAAAGCAGCCCGGGCCCAGCAGGCGGCCATTGACCGGATGGAACCGGCCGATCAGGTCGAGATCGAGGAACGAGCAATTGAGCGGCGAGACCAGCAGGTCGGCCATGGCAATCGCGCGGCGGCCGATCGGGCTGTCATGCCCGGGCGCGTCGATCACCACATAGTCGCAATCCCACCCCAGCCGGGCCACTTCCTGGCACAACATGGCACCGGACTGCTGTTGCAGCACGAGATGGCGCGGCAGCGGCAGCCGCACGCCCAGCCGCCGGGCGGTGCCGTCTCGGTTGGTCAGGACCCGGTTGAGCGATTGCTGGCGGCGATCGAGATCGATGGCCAGCACCTTGTGGCCGGTGTCGGCCAGAGCCACGGCAAGGTGCAAGGCCAGCGTGGTCTTGCCCACTCCGCCCTTTTCGTTGGCGACTGTGATGATCCGGGCCGTGCTGCGCGGGCGGGCCGCGATATCGGCCACCACCACACGCGGGTGCTCGCCATCGGTGGCCACATCGCGGCGGCTGGCGAATTGCCCGATCGGAGCGACAACATTCATGCCACTGACCCCCGTCCGGCCCGGTGGCGCAGAAAGTGCGAATCGGGCTAGGTGGAAATGCTAGTGGATAAACCTGTGGAAATCGAAT
This sequence comes from Sphingomonadales bacterium, assembly GCA_017302615.1. Lineage (GTDB taxonomy): Bacteria > Pseudomonadota > Alphaproteobacteria > Sphingomonadales > Sphingomonadaceae > Novosphingobium. Next base: position 220,651 of record JAFLDB010000002.1, on the reverse strand, counting down.
CGCTTAACGATCAGCCCCGACCCAACCGCGCGGCGGCAAGAGCCTTGAGATCGGCTTCCGGGCGCGCCCCGTAGTGCGAGATCACTTCGGCCGCGCAGATCGCGCCCAGCCGCAGGCATTCGGCCACCGGACGGCCATTCACGTGGCCATGCAGGAACCCGGCGGCGAACAGGTCGCCCGCACCGGTGGTGTCGACCACCCGCTCGACCGGCTCGGCCGGAACCTCGAACAGTTCGCCGCCGGTCGCAGCGACCGCGCCCTGCTCGCTGCGGGTTACCACCAGCAGCGGAACCTTGTCCTTCAGCGCATCGATCCCGGCATGGAAATCGTCGTGCCCGGTCAGCGCGGCCAGTTCGATGTGGTTGGCAAACAGGATATCGATGTCGCCGGTTTCGATCATCGCCCGGAAATCCGCGCCGTGACGCTGGATCACGAAAGCGTCGGAGAGGGTGAAAGCCACCTTGCGTCCGGCATTACGGGCCGCGCCAATCGCCCGGCGCATGGCCGCGCGCGGCTCTTCCGGGTCCCACAGATAGCCTTCCAGATAGAGCACTTCGGCATCGGCAATCGCGGCCTCGTCCAGCGCGGCCGGCGGCAGGAACTGCGAAGCACCGAGGAAGGTGTTCATGGTCCGCTGGCCATCGGGCGTGACGAAGATCAGGCAGCGTGCCGTCGGCGGATCGCCGGCGCGGGGCGCCACGTCGAAACGGATCCCGCCGGCCCGGATATCGTGGGCAAAGACTTCACCCAGCTGATCGTCGGCAACCTGGCCGATGAAGGCGCAGGATGAACCCAGCGCGGCCAGACCCGCCAGGGTGTTGGCGGCCGACCCGCCCGAAATCTCGCGCGCCGGGCCCATCGCCTCGTACAGCTCGTGCGCGCGGTCAGTGTCGATCAGGGTCATCCCGCCGCGGGTCATGCCGAAGCGTTCGATCAGCTCGTCCTCGCACGGGGCCATGACATCGACGATGGCATTGCCGATGGCAATGACCTGGACGGACGGCTTGGACATGAAGGAACCCCTGTATTTGGCGGCATATTCGGCCGTGAAAGCGCGCCCGCGCCTAGCCGCTTTTGGCTCCAGAGGGAAGCGGCGTTGACAGCGCTGGCCGGGCGGGCAATTCCGCTGCGATGGCAAGTGCCTTCCTCCGCGCCCTGTCCAGCCTGGCCGATCGCCATCTGCTGCCGATCTGGCTGAAGAGCCTGGCGCTGACACTGCTGGTGTTTGCCGTGCTGGCCGGCGCCGGGTGGTATGGCCTCTCCGCCCTGATCGACCGGCTGTGGCCCAACGATGGTCTGGGCGATGCCGTGGCGGTGCTGGTGGTGGTGCTGGCCGGGTGGCTGCTGTGGCGGATCCTGGCCCTGGCCGTGCTGCAGTTCTTTGCCGATGAAGTGGTGCTGGCGGTGGAAAGCCGCGACTATCCCGAAATGGCGGCGCGCGCCCGCAAGCTGGGCCTGCACGAGGAAGGGCTGAAGGCCGTGGCCGGGGCAGGCCGCGCACTGCTTTACAACCTCATCGCCCTGCCCATCGCGCTGGTCCTTGCGGTGACCGGAGTTGGTGCGCCGCTGGTGTTCCTGGCCGTCAACGCCGTGCTGCTGGGGCGCGAGCTGCAGGACATGGTCTGGCTGCGCCACCGCCCGTCGCCGGACAGCCCGCCGCCGCTATCGGGGGTGGAGCGCCTGCTGCTGGGCGGGGTCATCGCGGTTCTGCTCACCGTGCCTGTGGCGAATTTCGTCGCACCATTCCTTGGCGCGGCTTGCGCGGTCCACCTGATTCATCGCAAGGGCCGATCCCTCGCATGACTGGCAAGCTGATCCCCCTCGCATCGCTCACGATCCTGCTGTCCGCCTGTGCATCGGGCGGGGCCGGACCGGGCAGTGCGAAAGGCCCGGTCGCGCGGGTACCGGTGCGGGTTCCAGCCAGCGCTCCGCCGCCGCGTCCGCGCGTGCTGGCCGCGCCGGGGCTGGACGGAGTGATCGGCGCGCGGATTCCCGAACTGATCGACCAGTTCGGCCCGGCCCGGCTGGAAGTATGGGAAGGCGATGCCCGCAAGCTGCAATTCACCGGCAGTGCCTGCGTGCTCGATATCTATCTCTATCCCCCGGCCCCCGGGCGCGAGCCGGAAGCGACCTATGTCGAAGCGCGCCGCGCCAGCGACGGACAGGACGTGGACCGCGCCGCCTGCGTGGCTGCATTGCGCGGCCGATAAGCCAACCGACAAGGTAAGCAGCAGCGGGTAACCCGGATTTAAGGATAGTCCGGCACAAGCACCTGCGTATCAATGTGACGGGGGCCTGTGCGCCATGAGTCTGGAATTCGGAGACCTCACCACCCAGATCGCCGCCGATGGGCGGATCTCGGCCGAGGAAATCCTTGAACTGCGCCGCCTTGGCTGGGCCGACGGCAAGATGAGCCCGGACGAGGCCGAATCGCTGTTCGTGGCCAACGAGACCTGCGAGGAACCCACGCGTGAGTGGTGCGACTTCTTTGTCGAGGCGCTGACCAGCTTCATCGTCTTCCAGGTCGAGCCACGCGGCTATGTCGATCCGGAAATGGCCGAAGAGCTGATCGCGCGGGTCGATCGCGACGGCCGGGTCTGCACCTTGGCCGAACTGGAGCTGCTGGTCCGGGTAATCGAGGTGGCGACCAGCGTCCCCCAGGCGCTGCGCGACTATGCGCTGCGCCAGGTGGAAGAAGCGGTAACGCTGGGCGAAGGCCCGACCCGTCATGGCGAACTGACCCGCCAGGGCATCAATGCCACCGAAGTGGCAATCCTGCGCCGCCTGATCTTCGGTACCGGCAGCGAGCGCCCGGCCGGGGTCAGCAAGGCCGAGGCCGAACTGCTGTTCCGGATCAAGGACGCGACTCTCTACGAGGCCAATGCGCCCGAATGGCACGACCTGTTCGTCAAGGGCGTGGCCCAGTTCCTGCTGGGCTTTGGCGGCAATGAAGCGCTCACCCCGGAACGGGCGCGCGAGCTGGAACAGTTCATGGCCCGCGAAGGGGCCGGCATCGGCGGCTTCCTGAACCGCATGGTGACCAGCAAGCCCGATGTCGATGGCTTCGGCAGCCTGCTGAAGATCGGCGGGGACGAGCCGGACTATCTGGCCGACTGGGATGACGAGGCGGAAACAGCCAGCCTGCTGGTCCCCGAGGAACATTCGTGGCTGCACGACATGCTGGAAGCCGACGAGGAACTCGACGAGATGGAAAAGGCCCTGATCGCCTTCATCGACGAGGAAACCGGCGAGACTTTCGTGCCCCGGCCGCAGGGCTGATCACTATTCGATCGGCGCTTCCGCGCCTCCGGTCATGGGAACCGGCCCGCGCGGCGTAACTGCCGGGATTGTTTCGCCACCTTCGGACGGTCGGCGGCGTTCCCGCAAGGCCCTGACAGCTTCGGCGATAAGACGACGGTCATCCCTGTCCATCGGCGCGCGCATCTGCGCGCGCATCGCCTGTGTTTTCGACGGGGGCAAGGGATCGGAGCTCGGCATGGCGGCTGTTATACCGTAAAACTTTCCCCGCAGCCACAGGCTCCTTTGGCGTTAGGGTTCTGGAAGACGAAGCCGGCGGTGAAATCGTCTTCCACCCAGTCCATCGTGCTGCCGATCAGGTACAGCACCGAAGCGGCATCGATGAAGAACAGCCCGCCGGGGGTTTCGATCTTCTCGTCAAAAGCGTTCGCCTCGCTGACATAGTCGACCGAATAGGCCAGCCCGGAACAGCCCCGGCGCGGGGTGGAAAGCTTGACCCCGATCGTGCCTTCGGGCGCATCGGCCATCAGTTTTGCCACCCGCGCTTCGGCGGCAGGCGTCAGGATCACGGCGGCGGGGCGCTGGCGGGTTGTGGTAGCCATTGTCATCTGTTCCGTTCGTGTCGAGCGAAGTCGAGACACCCATGCGCCCGTGTCTCGATTTCGCTCGACACGAACGGATGTGGGTGACTGACCCGCAACCTACAACATCCCCAGCTCGAGCCGGGCCTCGTCGCTCATTTTGGCCGGATCCCATGGCGGATCCCACACCAGGTTCACTTCGGCATCGCGTACGCCCGGCACCGCGCCAACCCGCAGTTCGACTTCGCCCGGCATCGATTCGGCCACCGGGCAATGCGGGGTGGTCAGCGTCATGGTTACCACCACGCCGCCGTCATCGGCCACATCGACACCATAGATCAGCCCCAGGTCATAGATATTGACCGGAATTTCCGGGTCGAAAATGTCCTTCAGCGCGGCGATCACGCCTTCATAGATGTCCCCGCCCGGCGCGCCGGGGGATACGCCCTGCGGCTTTTCGGCCAGGAAGCCTTCCAGATAGTCGCGCTTGCGCTCCAGCTTTTCGGCCGGGCTTTCGGCGTCTTCCACCTTGGCGCGCGGCGGCGGGGCGACGCTGTCGACTTCCTCGACCGTGAAGCGCGGTTCGCCGATGTTGTCAGAGGTGCTCATCCGAAGATCCTCCGTGTCCTTTCAATTCCGGCCAGCAGCGCGGCCACATCGCTTTCGTCAGAATAGAGCCCGAAGCTGGCCCGCGCCGTGGCAGCCACGCCCAGATGGTCCATCAGCGGCTGGGCACAGTGGTGCCCGGCGCGGATCGCCACGCCGCCGTCGTCCAATATGGTGCCTAGGTCATGCGGATGCACGCCGTCCATTGCGAAGGAGACGATCCCGGCGCTGTCCGCGGGCCCGAACAGGGTGATGTCGTTGCGCCTGGCCAGCTCGGCGCGCAGCTGCGCCACCAGGGCGGCTTCATGCGCGTGGATCGCGGTCAGGCCCAGACCGCGGACATAGTCCGCCGCCGCGCCGAAGCCGATCGCCTCGACGATTGCCGGGGTCCCGGCCTCGAACCGCTGCGGGGCGGGGGCAAAAGTGGTGCGCTCAAACGTCACCCGGTCGATCATGGCCCCGCCGCCCTGCCACGGCGGCATGGCATCGAGCAGGTCGGAGCGGCCCCACAGCGCGCCGATCCCGGTCGGGCCGTAAAGCTTGTGCGCGCTGAAGGCATAGAAGTCACAGCCCAGCGCCGCGACATCGACCGGCACGCGCGCCACTGCCTGGCAGCCGTCGAGCAGGATCTTCGCGCCGACCTTGTGCGCCAGTTCCACCGCGCGCGGCACATCGAGGATCGAGCCGAGCACGTTGGAAACATGGGCGAAGGCCACCATGGTGTGCTCGGTCGTCAGCATCGCCTCGGCGGCATCGAGATCGATCCGCCCATCGGCGGTCAGCGGGCAGACATCGACCTGCCAGCCGGCCAGTTGCCACGGCACGATGTTGGAATGATGCTCCAGCGTGGAAAGCAGCACCCGGCCCTTGTGCGGATAGCTGTAGGCGAGGAGGTTGATCGCCTCGGTCGCGCCGCGGGTGAAGACCAGTTCCTGCGGCTGGCCGCCGATCAGCGCGGCGACCTTTTCCCGCGCCGCTTCAAACGCCAGGGTCATGTCGGCCGAGCGGGCATAGACCCCGCGGTGGACCGTCGCATAGTCGCGCCCCAGCGCCGCAGTGCAGGCATCGATCACGCCCTGCGGCTTTTGCGCGGTTGCCGCGCTGTCCAGGTAATGCCAACCGCCGGCGAGGCCCGGAAAATCGGCCTTGCTGCCAAGGCGGGAGAGGGTGGCGGTGCTCATACCAGCTTGCCCAGCGCCGCCAGCGCGGCTTCCAGAAGGACTTCTTCCTGATCGGCCCCGACGAAGGCTTGGGCCACGAAGGCCTGCAGCATCAGCTTCTTGGCTTCCTCTGGCGGCAGGCCGCGCTGGGCCATGTAGAACAGCGCGTTCGCGTCCAGCTCGCCCACCGCGCAGCCGTGAGCGCATTTCACGTCATCGGCATAGATTTCCAGTTCGGGCCGGTTGTTGGCCGTGGCACTGCGATCGAGCAGCATGGCCCGGACCGACTGTTCGCCGTCGGTCCCGTCCGCACCCGGCTCAACCCGGACCTTGCCGAGATAGTTGACCGTGCCCTTGCCGCCCGCGACCGAGCGGACCACCTGGCGGCTGACCGCATCGCGCCCCGCATGAGTCACTTGCGTCACCACTTCGAGCACTTGTCCGCTACCCGCCAGCTGCGCCGCGCCAAGGGTGAACTCGGCCCCTTCGCCCAAGGTCACTTGCACGGCAAACCGGCCATAACCCTGCCCGGCATTGAGCAGATGGAGCGCAAAAGACGCCCCCGCACCCAGTTCGATCACGATGTCGCGCGCGACTGCCTCGGACCCGGTGTGAATCACCGCCTCGGCCCCGCGCTCACCCGCGGCCAGCACGATCCGCTGCTGCGCCACCGGCCACAGCGGCTCCAGCGCGGCAAGGTCCGCATAGCGGAAGTCCTCTTGCCCACGGGTAGGAAAGGCGAGGGCCTGGCTCACGCCGCCACCGCCTCGTAACCGCGCTCTTCCAGTTCGAGCGCGAGTTCCGGCCCGCCGGTCCGGACGATCCGGCCGCCGGCCAGGACGTGCACGAAGTCCGGCTTCACATAGTCGAGCAGGCGCTGGTAATGGGTAATCAGCAGCACGGCCTTGTCCGGACGGCGCATCACCGCGTTGATCCCTTCGCCGACGATCCGCAGCGCGTCGATGTCGAGGCCGCTATCGGTTTCATCCAGGATCGCCAGCTTGGGATCGAGGATGCCCATCTGGACCATTTCGGCGCGCTTCTTTTCGCCACCCGAAAAGCCCAGGTTCACCGGGCGCTTGAGCATGTCCATGTCCATCTTCAGCAGCGCGGCCTTTTCCCGCGCCAGCTTGAGGAATTCCCCGCCCGACAGCGGCTCCTCGCCCCGGCTCTTGCGCTGGGCGTTGAGGCTTTCGCGCAGGAACTGGACGAAGGACACGCCCGGTATCTCGACCGGGTACTGAAAGCCCAGGAACAGCCCGGCGGCGGCGCGCTCGTGCGGCTCCAGTTCCAGCAGGTCCTGCCCCATGAAGGTCACGCTGCCGCCGGTCACTTCGTAACCGGGCCGCCCGCCCAGCGTATAGCCCAGGGTCGACTTGCCCGCCCCGTTCGGCCCCATGATCGCATGGACTTCGCCCGCGCCCAGGCTCAGCGACAGGCCCCTGAGGATCGGCTTTTCGGCCACAGTGGCGTGGAGGTTTTCAATGGTGAGCATGGTCATCCCTGTCGGCGCTGCGGGGCGCCCCGTGTCTGGTAATGCTGGCGCCGAGCGCGGCCGCGCTCGTCGTAGCTGGCCTTCATCGCGGCGAGGATTTCCGCCACCACGGCATCGGGTTCTTCCAGAACCCGCGCGGCGGGAAAGCGCAGCAGCTTGACGCCGACCGCCTCGAGACTCTTGTCGCGGCGGGCGACCAGCGCCGGATCGCCGCCCTCGTCAATCGAGACGGCGAGCTTGAGCGGGTTGCAGGCAAAATCGACGATGGCCGAGCCGATCACCTGCTGGCGGGTCAGCTTGAATTTGCCGAGCTCCTGCTCGCCCAGCTTGTCGCCCAGCAGTTTCTGGGCCTCGGTCGGCTGCATCCGGTTCATGCGGGCCTGCTCGTGGATCGCATCGAGCCGCTTGTCCGAAATCGCCCAGCCGCGCCCGCGCTTCTGGAGGGCGGGGGCTTCGGTGCGCTCGTCAAGCGGGCGGACGGAGAGGGTCTTCTTGGTCATCAGTCTTTCCAGCCCTTGGTCGGGGCGCAATTTGCGAGAAAATCGGCGCGCAATTCATCCATCAGCGTGCGCCAGCTCATTTCGACCGCGCGGGCATCGTCGAGCTGCTTTTGCCGCGCATCGAGTGCCGACAGCGCCAGATCGGTCGTGGCCTTGCCGGCCGGAGTCGCCGGAACGGCTGTCGGAGCCAGCAGGGCGGCCCGCTCACGCGCGATCGCCTGCTGTTCGGTATAGGCAGCAGCGGCCCATTCCGCCCGGCGGCGCGGCTCGGCCTTGGTCATCGCCATCATCGCCGCCCGGTCGCACGTGCGGACCGCCTGAAGTGCCGGGGCCGGATCCGGTCCGGTGAATGCGGCCAGCAGGATCAGCAGGTGGATCACCCGACGCTCCCTTCAAGGCTGATCCCCAGCAGCTTCTGCGCCTCGACCGCGAATTCCATCGGCAATTGCTGCAGCACTTCCTTGGCAAAGCCGTTGACGATCAGCGCCACCGCCGCTTCCTGATCGAGTCCGCGCTGCATCGCATAGAACAGCTGGTCGTCAGAAATCTTGCTGGTGGTCGCCTCGTGCTCGATCTGGGCGCTGGGATTGCGCACTTCGATATAGGGCACGGTATGCGCGCCGCAGTCCTTGCCCAGCAGCAGCGAATCGCACTGGGTGAAATTGCGCACGCCTGCCGCGCCTGCCGCCACGCGGACCAGCCCGCGGTAAGTGTTCTGGCTTTTCCCGGCGCTGATCCCTTTCGACACAATGGTCGAGCGGCTGCCCTTGCCGTTGTGGATCATCTTGGTGCCGGTATCGGCCTGCTGATAATTGTTGGTGACCGCGACCGAGTAGAACTCGCCGACCGAATTCTCGCCGTTGAGGACGCAGCTGGGATACTTCCAGGTCACGGCCGAGCCGGTTTCGACCTGGGTCCACGAAACCTTGCTGCGCTTGCCCTGGCACAGCGCGCGCTTGGTGACGAAATTGTAGATCCCGCCCTTGCCCTCGGCATCGCCGGGGTACCAGTTCTGCACGGTCGAGTACTTGATCTCGGCATCGTCGAGCGCGACCAGTTCGACCACGGCGGCGTGAAGCTGGTTTTCATCGCGCTGGGGCGCGGTGCAGCCTTCAAGGTAGCTGACGTAGCTGCCCTTGTCGGCCACGATCAGGGTCCGTTCGAACTGGCCGGTGTTTTCCGCGTTGATCCGGAAATAGGTGCTGAGCTCCATCGGGCAACGCACGCCTTCGGGGATGTAGACAAAGGTCCCGTCGGAAAAGACCGCGCAGTTGAGAGCGGCAAAGAAGTTGTCGTGCATCGGCACGACCTTGCCCAGCCACTGCTTCACGAGGTCCGGGTACTCGCGGATCGCTTCCGAGATCGACAGGAAGATCACCCCGGCCTTCTTCAGTTCCTCGCGGAAGGTGGTGGCGACCGAAACCGAATCGAACACCGCATCGACGGCGACCTTGCGCGCGCCTTCCACCCCGGCGAGGACTTTCTGCTCCTCCAGCGGAATGCCAAGCTTTTCATAGACCTTGAGGATCTCGGGATCGACCTCGTCCAGGCTCGACAGCTTCTTCTTGGCCTTGGGCGCGGCGTAGTAATAGGCGTCCTGGTAATCGATCGGCGGAATATTGAGCTTGGCCCATTCGGGCGTCGGCATGGTCTGCCAGTGGCGGAAGGCTTTCAGCCGCCAGTCGAGCATCCATTCCGGCTCGTTCTTCTTGGCCGAAATGAACCGGACGGTGTCTTCGCTCAAACCCTTCTCGGCGAACTCGGTCTCGATATCCGCCGACCAGCCGTGTTCATAGTCCGCCACCTTGGCGGCAGCCTCGCGCGCGGCCTGATCCTTCAGGGCTTCATCCTTCACCGCCTCGCTCATCGCGCGCCTCCGGCCAGCTGGGTCAGCGGGACCTGGGCCAGCGCACCGCGCAGCGCCTGGTTCACTTGCGGCCAATGCGGCTTGACCGAACAGCTGGCATCTAGCGCGCAAGCCTCGCGCTCAGCATCGACGCAGGCGGTCATCCCGATCGGGCCTTCCACCGCCTCGATAATGTCGGCCAGCGTGATCGCCGCCGCCGGACGCGCCAGCTTCAGCCCTCCGCCTGCCCCGCGCGAGGAACGCAGCAGGCCGGCCGCGGTCAGGCGACTGACCAGCTTCTGCACGGTCGGCGCGGGCAGGCCGGTTTCCTCGGCAATGCGGGCGGCGGAAACGCGCTGGCCGCCGCAATGGCGCGCGGCGGCGCTCATCGTGACGACGGCATAGTCGGCCATGCTGGACAGGCGCATGCGGGTTGCTCCGGACAAAATCGGACTGATTCGTTCCGGTTTCCACTAGGCCCATCGCGGCAAGCTGGCAACGGCCAAAAACGGGCAAAAAAAGCGGCCCCCGGGACAAGCCTGAGAGCCGCTTTGTAAGTTAGGATCCCGTTGCTGGATAGCCACGAGTCCTTCGGGTCGCGGGGGTGACTTACGAAGGGACCGGACCTGCCAATTGTATGGAATCGACAATCAACTTGTGAGAATCCGACATGAAATGGTTTTAATCGCTCCGTTTCGGCAAGGCAGTTGCTGAATCGACACGGTCGGCGGGGCCTGCCATAGGCTGCGCGCCATGATCTATTCGCTGCTGCGTCCTGCCCTGCTCCTGCTTGATGCCGAAACCGCCCACGGCCTGTCGCTGGCCGCGCTTAAGGCCCTGCCGCTGGGCGGCACGGACCGCACCGACGGGCCGCTGGCCTGCGAAGTGGCGGGCCTGCGCTTTCCCAATCCGCTGGGCATGGCCGCCGGGTTCGACAAGGACGGCGAAGTGCCGGATGCGCTGCTGGGCCTGGGCTTCGGCTTTGCCGAAGTCGGATCGATCACCCCGTTGCCGCAGGCCGGCAACCCCAGGCCGCGGCTGTTCCGCCTGGCCGAGGACGAGGCCGTGATCAACCGGATGGGTTTCAACAATGGCGGCGCCGAAGCGGCGGTGGCGCGGCTGGCCCAGCGCCACGGCCGCCCGGGAATTGTCGGGATCAACATCGGCGCGAACAAGGATTCGGCCGACCGGATTGCCGATTATGCCACCATGGCCCGGCTGATGGCCCCGCTGGCCAGCTATCTGGCGGTCAATGTCTCCAGCCCCAACACCCCGGGCCTGCGCGCGCTGCAGGACGAAGGCGCGCTGACCGCGCTGCTCGATGCCGTGCTGGAAGCGCGGGCGGCTGCGAAGGTACCGGTGTTCCTGAAGGTCGCGCCCGATCTGGAACCGGCCGATGTCGAGGCGATTGCCCGGATCGCGGTGGACAAGGCGCTGGGGGCGCTGATCGTCTCCAACACCACCATTTCACGCCCGCCGCTCCGCTCGCGCCATGCGGAGGAAGGCGGCGGCCTGTCGGGCGCACCGCTGAAAGCCCTGGCGCTGGAACGTCTGCGCCAGTTCCGCGCGGCGACCGGCGGACAGGTGCCACTGGTCGGCGTCGGCGGGATCGCCACGGCCGAGGATGCCTGGCAGCGGATCCGCGCCGGGGCCAGCCTGGTCCAGCTGTACAGCGCGATGGCCTATGCCGGGCCGGGAATTGCCCGCACCATCACCCGCGGGCTGGAACGCCTGATGCGCCGCGATGGCTTTGCCACCATTGCCGAGGCGGTCGGAAGCGAATAGCACTGCGGCCATGGACCGCCGTTTATTCATGCTTTTCGCCGGTGCCCTGGCCCTTGCCAGCTGCACCCCCGCCCCCAATGCCGCTTCGCTGCCGCCCAAGGCTCAGGTCTATGAAAAGGGCATGGTCAGCGCCGCCGATCCGCGCGCGGCAGAGGCCGGTGCGGCGATGCTGCGGCAGGGCGGAACCGCGACCGACGGGGCGATCGCCACCATGCTGGCGCTGACCGTGGTCGAGCCGCAAAGCAGCGGGATCGGCGGCGGCGGACTCTATGTCGCGACCAATGCGATGGGCGAAGTGACCACTATCGACGGGCGCGAAACGGCCCCGGCCGCGGCCAACCCCAAGTGGTTCTTCAAGGACGGGGTCCTGCTGAAATTCCAGGAAGCCGTGCCGGGCGGAACCAGCGTCGGCGTGCCCGGCAATATCGCGCTGGCCGCCAAGGCCCACGGCGCCCATGGCCGCCTGCCGTGGGCCGCACTGTTCGCCCCAGCAATCAAGCTGGCCCGCGACGGTTTTGTCATCACTCCCCGGCTCAACCGGATGCTGAAGAACAACGCCCGCGTCGCCGCTTTCTCGGCCGAGGGCCGGGCGCTGTTCTTCGGCGCCGATGGCGAGCCGCTGCCGGTCGGCACCCTGGTGAAGAACCCGGCGCTGGCCGATACCCTGCAGGCGATTGCCGATCAGGGGCCGCAGGCGTTCTATAGCGGGGGCAATGCGAAGAGCATCGTCGGCAAGGTCACTCTGGCCGAGCGCAACCCCGCGCCGATGACCGAGGCCGACATTGCCGCCTATGTCGCCAAGGACCGCGCCCCGGTCTGCGGCAGCTACCGCGGCTACCGGATCTGCTCGATGGGCCCGCCCAGTTCCGGCGCGACCACGATTCTGGCCACGCTGATCCAGCTCGAGCGGTTCGACCTCAAGGCGCTGGGCAAGGACAGCCCGGTAGCCTGGCACCTGATCGCCGAAAGCCAGCGGCTCGCCTATGCCGACCGGGCGCGCTATTCGGCCGATGCCGATTTCGTGCCGGTGCCGGTGGCGGGCATGGTTGACCGCAAGTACCTGGCCGGCCGCTCCGCGCTGATCGATCCGGGCAAGACCATCCCCAGGGCCGTGGCCGGGACCCCGCCGGGGGCCGAAAAGCTGAGCTTTGCCGATTCGCGCCAGCTGGAAGAATACGGCACCTCGCATTTCTCGGTGATCGACCGGGCGGGCAACGCCGTGTCCTATACCTCGACCATCGAGGGGCCGTTCGGATCAGGGATCATGGCGGGCGGCTATTTCCTCAACAACGAGCTGACCGACTTCGACATGAACCCCGAGCTGGACGGGCGGATGGTCGCCAACCGGGTCGAAGCGGGCAAGCGGCCGCGGTCCTCGATGACGCCGACGCTGGTCTACGGGCCGGACGGGCGGCTGCGGATGGTGGTCGGCGCGGCCGGCGGGGTGACGATCCCGGCGCAGGTGCTGCGCGCGATCATCGGCGTGATCGACTGGGACCTGGGAATGCAGGAAGCACTGGCCCTGCCGGTGATCTTTGCCCCCGGCACCGAAACCGTGTTCATCGAACAGGGCACCTGGCTGGAAGGGATGATCCCGGCGCTGAAGGCATTGGGCCACGCCGATGTCCAGCCGCGCAACCTGCCGCTGAAGGCCAACGCGATCGAACTGCGCGGCAGCAAGCCGTGGGGCGCGGCCGATCCGCGCAGCGAGGGCGCGGCAGTCAGCGAGTAGCTTGCCGCTGCCGGAAAGCACGCCTAACGATAATTCCGGGACAAGGATGTACTGCAAAAGGGGCGGTGCGCGTGGTTGATATTTCGGATCTGCCGAAGACCGGGAATCTGGTCGAACTGTTTCTCAATCGGGCCGATGCGCGGGGCAAAGCCCCGTTCCTGTGGGCCAAACAGGGTGGCACCTGGCAGCCGCTGAGCTGGGACGAAGTGACCCGGCAGGTCTGCAACCTGGCCGAATCGCTGCGCCGGATGGGCCTGAAGGACGGCGACCGGGTGATGCTGGTGTCGGAAAACCGGCCCGAATGGTGCATCGCCGACTTCGCGATCATGGCGGCCGGCTGCATCACCGTGCCGGCCTATGTCACCAATACCGAGCGCGACCACCTGCACATCCTGGAGGATTCGGGCGCCAGCGCGGTGATCGTGGCCAACGAGAAGCTGGCCAAGCCGCTGATCGGGGCCCTGCTGCGCTCCGGCCAGGCCCGCCACGTGATCGGGATCGAGCCGCTGAAGATCAGCCAGACCAGCAATTTCGAATACCATGACTGGCAGGCCCTGATCGCCGGAGACGGCAAGGCGGCCCGCCAGGCGGTGAACGCCCGGATCGCCAAGATCGGGCGGCAGGACACCGCCTGCCTGATCTATACCAGCGGTACCGGCGGCGCGCCGCGCGGGGTGATGCAGCACCACGGGGCGATCCTGATGAACGCCGACGGCGCGGCCCGCGTCCTGGCCGAGGATTTCGGCCTGGACGAGGATGAGGCCTTCCTCTCGTTCCTGCCGCTGAGCCACGCCTATGAACACACCGGCGGACAGATGCTGCCGATCTCGGTTGGCGCGCAGATTTATTACGCCGAAGGGCTGGAAAAGCTGGCCAGCAACATCGAGGAAACCCGCCCGACCATCATGGTCGTGGTCCCGCGCCTGTTCGAAGTGCTGCGCAGCCGGATCATGAAGCAGATCGAAAAGCAGGGGAAGGTCGCCAATTTCCTGATGGACCGGGCCATGGCGATCGGCAGTGCCAAGGCCGCCGGGCAGGGCCGCTGGCGCGACAAGCCGATGGACCTGATCCTGGAGAAAACCCTGCGCCCCAAGATCCGCGGCCGGTTCGGCGGTCGGATGAAGGCCATGGTCTCGGGCGGCGCGCCGCTATCCCCGGAAGTCGGCGTGTTCTTCGAATCGATGGGGCTGACCATGCTGCAGGGCTATGGCCAGACCGAGGCCGGCCCGGTGATCAGCTGCAACCGCCCGTCGGCCGGACTCAAGATGGACACGGTCGGCCCGCCGCTCCACGGGGTCGAAGTGAAGATCGCCGAGGACGGGGAAATCCTGGTCCGGGGCGAACTGGTGATGCACGGCTATTGGCGCAATGAGGCCGAAACCGCCAAGGCGCTGCAGAATGGCTGGCTCCACACCGGCGACATCGGCCATATCGACGAAGCCGGACGGGTGGTGATCACCGACCGCAAGAAGGACATGATCGTCAACGACAAGGGCGACAATATCTCGCCCGCGCGGGTCGAAGGCCTGCTGACGCTGCAGCCGGAAATCGCCCAGGCGATGGTGATCGGTGACCGGCGGCCCTACATCGTCGGGCTGGTCGTGCCCGATGCCGAATGGGCCATCGAATGGTGCCAGGCCAATGGCGAGAAGTTCGACTTCCAGGCCCTGCAGGACCTGCCCGCCTTCCGCAGCGCCGTGCGCGCCGCAATCGACCGGGTCAACCAGGACCTGTCGGTGATCGAGAAGGTCCGCCAGTTCGCCTTTGCCGATGAGCCCTTCACGATCGACAACGAGGAACTGACCCCCAAGCAGTCGATCCGCCGCCACAAGCTGAAGGCCCGCTACGGCGACCGGCTCGACGCCCTCTACAAGGGATAAGCCCGGGGCATGAGCAGTCTGGCCCTGAAACCGGGAATGCTGGACGGGATCCGCGTGGTCGATCTGACCAGCGTGGTCTTCGGCCCCTATTGCACCCAGATCCTGGCCGATCTGGGCGCCGAAGTGATCAAGGTGGAAAGCCCCGGCGTGGGCGACCCGTTCCGCTGGTCTGCCCCGGCCCCGGCCACGCCCAGCATGGCCCCGGGGTTCATGGCGCTCAACCGGGGCAAGCGCTCGATCGCGCTGGACCTGAAGACCGAGGCCGACCGCACGGTGATGCACGACCTGCTGGCACAGGCCGACCTGTTCGTGGTCAACGTGCGCGGCAAGGCGCTGGAACGGCTGGGGCTGGACTACGAAAGCGTGCGGGCGATCCGGCCGGACATCGTCTATCTGCATTGCGTCGGCTTCGGGCAGGACGGGCCCTATGCCGACTTGCAGGCCTATGACGACGTGATCCAGGCCGCGACCGGCACTGCCAGCCTGCTGCCCCGGGTCGATGGCAATCCGCGCCCGCGCTATCTGCCATCGCTGATTGCCGACAAGGTGGCCGGCCTTCACGCTGCCTATGCCGCGCTGGCCGCCCTGCTGCACCGCGAACGCACCGGCGAAGGCCAGCGGGTGGAAGTGCCGATGTTCGAGGCTTTTGCCAGCTTCATGCTGCTGGAGCATCTGGGCGGGCAGACCTTCGATCCACCGGTGGGACCGGTCGGCTATCCGCGCCAGATCGACCCCATGCGCCAGCCCTTCCCCACGGCGGATGGGTGGATCAGCATCGTCATCTATACCCACGATGCCTGGGACCGGGCCTTTGCCCTGCTGGGCGATCCGGCCTTCATCGCCCAGGGAAAGTACAACGTGCCGGGCGGGCGCGGCCGCCACCAGGACGAGCTTTACGCCCACCTTGCCGCGCTGACCCCTGGCTTCACCACGGCCGAACTGCTGGAGAAATGCCATGCCGCGCAGCTGCCGGCCCAGCCGGCGCGCGATCTGGGCGCGGTGATCGACGATCCGCACCTCAACGCTGTCGGATTCTTCCGGCGGCGCGAGCACCCGAGCGAGGGGACCTATGTGGAACAGGCCGCCCCGGTGCGGTTCGGCGCGAGCGGCCGGCGCGATCTGGCCATGCCGCCGCAACTTGACGGGGATGGCGCGGCGATCCGGGCCGAACTGGCCGCACGGCGCGAGAACCGCTGAGCCAGGATCAGTTATTCAGCAGACAAACAAAAAGGGCCGGGGCGGCGGTGGTCCACACCCGCCGGCCCCAGCCCTTCTGATCGCTTGCGCGAAGCGCCTTACTTGGCGGCTTCGGTCGCAGCAGCGTCGGTAGCAGCAGCAGCGTCTTCCGAAGCAGCAGCCGAAGCGTCGGCGGCAACGGTTTCTTCAGCAGCCGGGGTGGCTTCTTCAGCCGGCTTTTCGCCACCGCAAGCAGCGAGGGCCAGCGAGCCAGCCGCAACCGCGGCGAACAGAGCAATCTTCTTCATGTGGGAATCCCCTTGTGTTAACCCTTGCCCGCCACGGGCGAGCGAAGCGCGGTTTGCC
The DNA here is from genome assembly GCA_017302615.1 of Sphingomonadales bacterium. Classification (GTDB taxonomy): domain Bacteria; phylum Pseudomonadota; class Alphaproteobacteria; order Sphingomonadales; family Sphingomonadaceae; genus Novosphingobium. Next base: position 204,266 of record JAFLDB010000002.1, on the reverse strand, counting down.
CGGTTATTTGCCGCTTGTCGATTCTGAAAATCGTCTGAATGCGTATTTAAGGGGGTCAGGCGGCCTCTTTTTCCACCCATTCGGGGAAAAAGCTGGGCGCACGGGCCGACCAGCCGGGGGCCGTGGCCGCCGCTTCACTGATCGATTGCAGCAGGTGCTTGCGCCGATCGGGGCGGATTTGCGGCAAAGCCGCCGCCGCGCAGAAGGCCGAAGGCAGGAACGGACGGACATCCGGGCCAAGCAGCCGTTCATAGAGAAACCGGAAGGCGGAAAAACAGGTCAGCCGTTCCTGGGCCAGATCGAAGGCCGCGATCCGCACCAGCTTGCCGATGAACTGGTCCAGCGCTTCGAACCCGGTTTCGGCCGGGATCGCCCCGCGCAGCGCCTTGAGATCCTGATAGACCACGTACTGGCTGCGGATCGAGGCGGTTTCGGCGGCATCGCGGGCCCACAGCTTGAACGCGTCCTGCCGCCCCAGCCCGACATCGAGGCTGCGCTTGATATAGCGCTGTTCGCAGGCGGTGAATCCGGCGAATTCGCGCAGTTCGGCAATGGTAAGCGATGCGGCGGCGGTACTGGCCATGGTTCTTGCCCCGGTGTGATCAGGTGTCTGGTCGGGGCAAGGATCACCAGAATATGGTAACCATTCGGTTAACCACAAAGGGAAAGCGCCGGCAGGCTGCGATCAGATCAGCCCGGCCAACGGACTGGAAGGATCAGCGTACTTGCGGGTGGCCATGCGGCCGGCGAGGTAAGCCTCGCGCCCGGCCTCGACCGCCAGCTTCATCGCGCGGGCCATGCGCAGCGGGTCTTTCGCTTCGGCAATGGCGGTGTTCATCAGCACCCCGTCGCAGCCCAGTTCCATCGCCACGGCGGCATCGCTGGCCGTGCCGACCCCGGCATCGACCAGCACCGGCACGCTGGCCCCTTCGACGATCAGGCGGATCGTGACCCGGTTCTGGATCCCCAGGCCCGAGCCGATCGGCGCACCCAGCGGCATGACCGCCACCGCCCCGGCATCTTCCAGCTGCTTGGCCGCGATCGGATCGTCGGTGCAGTAGACCATCGGCAGGAAGCCTTCCTTGGCCAGCACTTCGCAGGCGCGGATGGTTTCGACCATGTTGGGGTAGAGCGTGCGCGCCTCGCCCAGCACTTCCAGCTTGACCAGATCCCAGCCGCCAGCCTCGCGCGCCAGCCGCAGGGTGCGGATTGCGTCTTCGGCGGTGAAACAGCCGGCGGTGTTGGGCAGGTAGGTGATCTTCTTCGGATCGATATAGTCGGTCAGCATCGGCGCCTTGGGGTCCGAAACATTGACCCGGCGGACCGCGACCGTGACGATTTCCGCACCCGAAGCCTCGACCGCGGCGGCGTTCTGCTCGAAATCCTTGTACTTGCCGGTGCCGACGATCAGCCGCGACCGGAAGGTGCGGCCCGCGACAGTCCAGGTATCCCGGGCGCTTTCGCCCGCAGCGCCCTGTCCGCCGCCGACGAAGTGGACGATTTCCAGCACGTCGCCTTCGCCCAGCGGCACGGCCGACAGGGTCGAGCGTGGGACGATCTCGCCATTGCGTTCCACCGCGACCTTGGCGGGATCGAGTTCAAGACTGCGGACAAGGTCGGCAATCGAGCCGGGTGCGGCGCGGCGGGGTTCACCGTTGAGAGTGATGGCAAGCTGGGCGGTCATGCCTGCCCAGATAGCGATCAGATGCCGCAGCGCAAGTTGCGCAGGTGCGCCCAGGCCAGCAGAGCGACGCCGAGGATGGTCAGGACGGCTTCCGGTACGCCGTGGCCGACGAACAGGGCCACGGTCATCAGCCCGATTCCGGCCGCGCCCACCTGGAGCGGCACCGGATCGCGGTGGCGAATCACCCCCATCGCCAGCGTGACCGAGCCGACCGCGATGGCGAGGCCGAGGCCGATGCGATGGATTTCCGGCGCGAACAGCACCTGTCCGCCCAGGCCAAGGCCCGCAACCAGCAGCAAGCCCGCGAGGCAGTGCAGCAGGCACAGCCCCGAAAGCAGGATGCCGACCCGGTCGAGCCGGTCGCGAATCTGGAGCATGGCGTTGCGCATCGCGTCGCCCATGTATGTTACATTATACCATTGCGCAAGATGGCTTGGGCCAGAGCCGACATGCGGACACGTCTCTTGGTCCATTGCCCCTTGCGCTTTGTCCGCATCGGTCGCAGAGCGCCGGTTCATGAGCGGATCCGACAGTTCCCCCCGCCCGCTGGCCCTGGCGCGCTGGCTGCTTGCCGTCGCCGGCCTGGTCACGCTGATGGTCGTGGTCGGCGGTATTACCCGTCTGACCGAATCGGGCCTTTCGATCACCGAATGGAAGCCCGTGACCGGCACGATCCCGCCCTTGACCGAGGCGCAGTGGCAGGCCGAGTTCGAGGCCTACAAGCAGATCCCGCAATATATCGAAGTGACCGGCCCGGCCGGGATGACGCTCGACGGGTTCAAGTACATCTTCTTCTGGGAATGGTTTCACCGCCTGCTGGGCCGGATCATCGGCCTGGCCTATGGCCTGCCGCTGGCCTGGTTCTGGATGAAGCGCGCGATCCCGCAGGGCTATCATGCCCGGCTCGTCGGCCTGCTGCTGCTGGGCGGCCTGCAGGGCTTCGTCGGCTGGTGGATGGTCAAGTCCGGCCTGACCGCCGACGTCAAGGTCAGCCACCTGCGCCTCGCCACCCACCTGTCGCTGGCGCTGACCACTCTGGGGCTGCTGGTCTGGACCGCGCTGGACCTGCGCGGCCATGCCCGGGGTGAGCGCAAGGCCCGGCTGGCCGGTTTGCCGCTGCTGGCGGTGGCCGTACTGGCAGTGCAGCTGTTCTATGGCGCGCTGGTCGCCGGGCTCAGGGCCGGGCCGGTCGCCGGGGGCGGATGGTTCAACTGGGGCTCGTGGCCGCTGATGCAGGACCGCTTTTTCCCCGCCGGGATCGACTGGAGCCAGGGCGCGATCCATGCCCTGACCGCAGACCCCTATCTGGTACACTTTGTCCACCGCTGGTGGGCCTGGTTGGTGGTAGCGGTGCTGGTGTTGCTTGCCCGTCGTCTGCGGGTGGTCGAACGCTCTGCCTCGGTGGCGATTCACAGCGCCTTCGGGATCCAGATCCTGCTGGGAATCGCCACGGTCTACAGTGGTGTGGCGATCTGGCTGGCCGCTCTGCACCAATTGACCGGCGCGCTGCTGCTTGCCGCAACGGTCTGGGGTGCGCACCGGCTGGGCCGTTCAAGCCAATGACGGAAAAGGATTTATCGGGTCCGGCACTGATCTGGTGCCCCTGCCCCGATGGATCCGTTGCCGAGGCAATATCCGTAGAAATGCTTGACGAACGGCTGGTTGCCTGCGCGAATATCCTCGGTCCCGTCCGCTCCCTGTTCATCTGGCAGGGTGAACGGGGCGTGGCAGAGGAGTTCGGGGTCTTGTTCAAGACGGACGCAGCCAGGCTGGACCGCGCGGTCGCGCGCCTGGCAGAGCTGCATCCCTATGATTGTCCGGCCATTTCCGGCTGGCGCTGCGATGCGGCCACGCCTGCCGTGCTGGCCTGGCTGGGCGGTGAACTGCGATGAGCGGCCGGGCGGTCCTGCTCGCCGGCGTCGCCGCGCTGGTCCCGGTGCTGGGCACCTCGGCGCTGGCCGATGCCGCCGCGCAGGTGCAGCTGCGCTTCGCGCCGCCCAGCGCGCCGCTGGTGCTGACCCGCACGCTTTACCGCGATCTGGCCGATGGCAAGCAGGTGGTGGTGACCCGCCGCTACAAGATCCGCTTCACTCCCGATGGGGACGGGTTCCGGGTTGACGGAACGTTGATCGATGCCACGGTCGATGCGCCTCCGTTTCTGGCCCGGCTGGCCGAGATTGAACGCACCCGGCCGGACACCGGGGTGTTCCCGGCGTTCCTTGACGGCCGTGGAATGATTCGCTCGGGCACCTCAGGCAGGCTTGACCCGCAGACCCGGCAGCAGGCCCTTGCCAGTGCGCGAAAGGTGATTGACGAAGCGCCCGCCCCGAGCGAGGCACGGCGCGAAACCGGGGCCCTGCTGGGCCAGGTCGCGAATGGTGGTAGCGGTGCCGGGTGGCCGGTGTTCCTGTTCAACCCCGGGCCGTCGGAACGGATCGAGCGGCGCCAGCTGGCCCTGCCCGATGGCGGACAGGGCGAGGTAGAGGTGCGCATCCGGGCGCAGGGCCTGCAGCCCGGTGGCTTGCCCCAGCGGATCGAACGGGTGGTGGTTACCCGCCTGGCTGGTACCGAGCGCGTCTCGCGCGAGGTATGGACGATCGCCCCGGTCACACCGGATCTCGGATAGCGGTATTATTTTACCTCTCCGCAAAGGCGCGGAAACCTTGACTTTGCCTGCCCATTGACCCATTGGGCCGCCTTCCCGCGGGCCCGGCAGGCCGGATTCGCGGCAACAGCCAAGGGATTATCCAGCCATGAAGGCGCTCAGCAAGCAGACCCGGTCGATCAAGCCGGCCGAGGTCGAAAAGAACTGGCATCTGATCGATGCCGACGGACTGGTGGTCGGCCGCCTCGCGGTGATCATCGCCAACCTCCTGCGCGGCAAGCACAAGCCGAGCTTCACCCCGCATGTCGATTGCGGCGATCACGTTGTCGTGATCAACGCTGACAAGGTGAAGTTCACCGGCAACAAGCTCAAGCAGCAGACCTATTACAAGCACACCGGCTATGCCGGCGGTATCAAGGAAGTGACCGCGGACAAGGTTCTCGCCGGCCGCTTCCCCGAGCGCGTGCTTGAAAAGGCCGTGGAACGCATGATTCCGCGCGGCCCGCTGGGCCGGGCGCAGATGCGCGCCCTGCACCTCTACGCCGGCACCGAGCATCCGCATGGTGGCACCCAGCCCCAGCCGCTCGACGTTGCTGCCATGAACCGCAAGAACAAGGTGGGCGCATAATGTCCGAAGAAACCGTCACCGATCTCGCCGATCTGGGCGCTATCGCCGAAACTCCGGCCGCTCCGGCTGCACCGACCGCGCCGCTGCGCGAGAAGGAAGTCGATGCCCAGGGCCGTGCCTATGCTACCGGCCGCCGCAAGGACGCCGTGGCTCGCGTGTGGATCAAGCCCGGTTCGGGCAAGGTCACCGTCAACGGCCGCGATCAGGAAGTGTACTTTGCCCGTCCGACCCTGCGTCTGGTGATTGACCAGCCGTTCCAGGTCGCTGACCGGGCCGGCCAGTACGATGTCGTCGCCACCGTCAAGGGTGGCGGGCTTTCGGGTCAGGCCGGTGCCGTAAAGCACGGCATTGCCCAGGCTCTGGCCAAGTTCGAACCCGCCCTGCGCGGCGCGGTCAAGGCCGCCGGGTTCCTGACCCGCGACAGCCGCGTGGTTGAGCGCAAGAAGTACGGCCGGGCCAAGGCCCGCCGCAGCTTCCAGTTCTCGAAGCGCTAAGGCCGGCCGCAAGGTTGCCAATGCAAGAGGGGTCGGCCGCAAGGTCGGCCCCTTTTCCATTCCGGGGGCAGACTGCCTGATGACTCACAATCCCGTCAGTTCCAACCTGTTCCACGGCCGACTGGCAGCGCGGGTCGAATGGCTGCGCGGAGCGCTGGGCGGGGTGATCGGACTGAGCTTTGCGGCAGTCGTCTCGCACTGGCTGATTGGCGATGGTACCGCCCTGCCCTGGCTGATCGCGCCGATGGGTGCATCGACCGTGCTGCTGTTCGCAGTCCCCGCCAGCCCGTTCTCGCAACCATGGCCGGTCCTCGGCGGGCACATGGTTGCCGGAGCTGTCGCTCTGTTACTGCAGGGGCTGGTTGCCGACCCCGACCTCGCCATTGGACTGGCCGTGGCCGCAGCGATTGCGGCAATGAGCCTGCTCAGCTGCCTGCACCCGCCGGCTGGCGGCACTGCCGCACTTGTCGCCATGGCCGGACCCGGCGTGGCAGAGGCCGGCTGGCGGCTGCTGGCCTTGCCGATCGCGGTGAACGCGGTGCTGCTGATTGCGGCAGCGCTGGCCTTCCACCGCCTGACCGGGCACAGCTATCCGCACCGCCCGGCTCCCGTCCTCGCCGCGGGGTCGCAGGCGGGTCAGTATGATCCGGCCAACCTTGATGCCGTGCTGGACGATTGGGACGAAGTGCTGGCGATTGACCGGAACGATCTGGACTTGCTGATCCGTGAAGTGCTGAAGCGCGGACCGAACGCGCCGGGCTGAACCGTCAGCCCATAGTCTGCGGCAGGACCCGCAAGCCCGCCTCCCGGTCCCATTCGAGCCGGTTGTAGCCCGGCGGGGTGGTGCGGATCCGCTGCGAAAGCGTACCTGCGCCGATCAGCCGGATCGGCAGCCCCTCTTCCGCCTCGATCGTCAGGTCGAAGGCATCGTGGACATGGCCTGAGAGGACCGCATCGGCCCCGGCCCGGGCCAGCGCGGCCAGCGCGCGGCGGCCGCCCCGGGTCGAACCGGAACTCTCGGTATCGGCATCGATCAGCGGATGATGGCAGGTAACCAGTCTGAGCGGCCGGTCCTGATAGTGCGCCAGTTCGTGCAGGGCTTCGTCCAGCTCGCGATTGCGGACCCGGCCTTTCGACCAGTTCAGCCGGAACTGGGCCCGGGCGACTGTCTTAAGGGACACGACGGCAACTTCGGGCAGGGCGCGGTGCCCTTCCAGTGCCTGCTTAAGGGCGCGAAACCGGGCATAGGGGCTGATCATCCGGCGCAGCGGAAACCAGTAATAGGGCACATCGTGGTTGCCCGGTTCCATCAGCACCGGAACCGGAAGGCGGCTGAGCCAGGCCCGCGCCAGGGCGAATTCGCGGGCCGTGCCGCGCATGGTGAGATCGCCGGTGCACAGTACTGCGGCAGGCCGTACGCGTTCCACTTCGGCCATGAACCAGGCCAGAGCCGCGCGGTCTTCCTGACCGAAGTGGAGATCGCTGGCATGAAACAGGACAAGCGGCCCGGCCATCAGATCCGCCGCGTCAGGATCAGCCAGGCCGATCCGAGATTGACCAGGCTGTATCCGCCATAGAGCAGCGCCCAGGTCAGCGAGCCTGCCGCAATCATCAGCATCGCCCCAAGCAGCATGGCGAACTCGATCGCCAGACTGAACCGGCCAAAGAACCACGGGATCTCCGCCAGCAGCGGGTGACGGCTTTCCAGCACCGCGCGGTGCGCGGCAAAATTGCCGATGCCCAGCAGGAAGACGATCCACAGCCCCATGGCGGGGCTTTTAGCCCAATGCGGCCGTTGCGCCAGTCCCCCGATTCGCGGCTTGGTGTATTATATCAGTAATTCACTTGTCCGGCCCGGTTGGCGGTTCGTCGAGTGATCGGCACCTTCATCCCCCGCACAGCGTCGCAAATCGAGCGCGGCTGGCCTGTGCTGGCGCCGGGCCTATCCCTGTCCGTGGCGCCACCCAGTCCCCCCCCGAAAGGCGCCGGAAGAAGCGAGAAGAGGAGAAGCCCGATGACCCGCATTCTGACCCCGATGGTCGCCCTGGCCCTGCTGGGCGGCGCCACTGCTGCCCAGGCCCGTACTGCCGAAGTGCGCTATGCCGATCTCAACCTCAACAGCGCGGCCGGACAGGCCGAGTTGGACCGCCGGATCGAGAGCGCCGCCCGCCGCGCCTGTGTGATCGAAGCCCCTGGCACCAGCCGGTTCGAGGACCGCAGCCAGCTGATGCGCTGCAAGGCCGACGTCCGCGCCCAGGTTTCCGCTGCCCTCAAGGCTTGATGGCAGCACCCAAGGGCCCGGGCGCACCAGTCCCCCGCAGCCGGGCCCAACCTATTGCTGCTGAATGGCAGACGGGCAGGCGCACACGCCTGCCCGTTCTTTTTTGACCCTGACACCCCGTCGCTGAAGCCGGCGCTCAGCGCCCGGCCATCGCCTTGGCCTTGGCCAGATAGGTCCGGCCGATCCGGACCAGAGTGCCGTCCTCGAGCTCGGCCGACCAGACGCCAAGGCCGTCATGGCGCAGACCCTTGATCCGGTCGCGCCGCAAGATGGTGGAGCGGTGAAGGCGAATGAAGCGCTCGGGATCCAGCCGCGCCTCAAGCCCGGACACGGTCTGCAACAGGAGGTAGGACCGGCTGGTCCCATCCTTCTGGCCGACATGCAGCCGCACGTAATCGCGCTCGGCATCGATCCGGTCGACGTCTTCGGCCGAGATGCGGAGCAGCTCGGATCGGTAGGGCACCCAGAACTCGCTGAGCCAATCGCCCCCGCCCGCGGCACGCTGCCCGCGGCGGGCGACCGCCCGGGCCACGGCCCGCTCCAATCGTTCGGGCGTAACCGGCTTCAGGACATAATCGACTGCTTCCAGATCGAAGGCCTCGACCGCGAAATTGTCATGCGCCGTGACGAAGATCACCGCCGGGGCATCGTCCTGACGGGTCAGCGCCCGGGCCACGGCCAGGCCATCGAGTTCCGGCATGGTCATGTCGAGCAGGACCAGATCGGGCGCCAGCGCACCAATCTGCCGCAGCGCGTCGGCTCCGTCTTGGGCCGTACCGGCTACCTCGATCGCGGGCAGATCGCGGCAAATCACCGCCATCCGTTCCAGCGCGAGCGGCTCGTCATCGACGATCAGCGTGCGCAGCGGCTTGGAGAGGGCATTATCCGGCATCGCGCACCAATGGCAGGCGCAGCACGGCGCGCCAGCCCCCTTCTTCTCCCGGCCCGGCCAGCAGCGCGGCATCATCACCATAGCGGGCCGCCAGACGATCGCGAACGTTGGCCAGCCCGATCCCGAATCCGGCCCGCCCGCCGTGCGGCGCACCGGGGCCGTCATCGCTGACCTCGATCACCAGCCGGCCATGCTCTTCGCGCGCGGCGATCGTCACGGTAACCGGCCGCCGGGTAGGCGCGACGGCATATTTGACCGCGTTTTCGACCAGTGGTTGCAGGATCATGCCCGGCACGCTGGCCGTTTCCAGCTCGGCCGGAATGGCGAATCGGGTGACCAGCCGGTCGGGAAAACGCGCGGCCTCGATCTCGAGATAGGCCCGCTGCAGCGCAACTTCCTGATCGAGACCGATATCCCCGGTCGGGTCTTCCGCCAAACTGCGCCGGTAGAAGCTGGACAGCGACTGGATCATTTTCTCAGCCGCCGGACCCTTGCCGGTCATGACCAGGGCGGAAAGTGAATTGAGGGTGTTGAACAGGAAGTGCGGGTTCACCTGGTAGCGCAGCGAGCGCAGCTCGGCCGCCTTGGCCGCGCGGCGGTACTCGCCCTCGCGCCGCTCGGCCGCGCGAGCCTGCTCGGCCATGACCATGGCGTAATAGAGCGCGGCCCAGGCCAGCAGCAGGAAATAGCGTCCGATCGCGATATCGGTCAGCTGGCGCCACAGCGCCTGTTCGGCGAACTTCTTCTGCAAGGCCGCCAACTGGTCCGGAGTGAGCTGCGGCGGATCGGGCACGTCGACCAGCACATTGCCGGCCGTATCGTGACGGATCTCGACCTGGCTGGGATTGCGTGGCTGGCTGAGGATCTTCTGGTCGAGTCCCGAAAAGACCTGCCGGTTGATCATGGCCAGGCCCAGTGCCGCCGGCAGCATGACCACAAGGGCCACGCCCAGCTTCAGCCCGACCTTGGCATTGTCGAACAGGCGCAGGATCAGCCAGGCCAGCGCCGTCACCGCGATCCCGGCCAGGGTGACCAGGCTGCGCAGGCCCAGCATCTCGACAAAGTAGGTCCGGTCCAGCAGCAGGCTGCGTAGGGTTATCAACGCCAGATAGCACAGCCAGATCCCGGCAATCGAGATCAGCACGGTCCGCGTTGGCACGCGGGCGGGGCGGGTGTCCAGCTCCTCCATCAGGAACCGAGGCATAGCCTGCCGCCAGCCCGCGGCGCCAGCGACTTCGTCGAGCCGACTCGCGTCTTGGTCGAAGGGCCTCAGGCCTTGAGCAGGCCTTCCTTCGCGATCTTGTCCTTCCAGACCAGCGGAGCCAGCTGGTGGACATTGTTGCCTTCGCTGTCGACCGCGACGGTCACCGGCATGTCTTCGACCGTGAATTCATAGATCGCCTCCATCCCGAGATCCTCGAAGGCGACGACCTTGGCTTCGCGGATCGCGCGGGCAACCAGGTAGGCCGCGCCGCCAACGGCCATCAGGTAAGCGACCTTGTGCTGCGCGATCACTTCGGTCGCGCCCTGGCCGCGCTCGGCCTTGCCGATCATGGTCAGCAGACCCAGCTGGCACATCATGTCGGTGAACGAGTCCATCCGGGTCGCGGTGGTCGGGCCGGCCGGGCCGACCACTTCGCCCATGACCGGATCGACCGGGCCGACGTAATAGATGGCGCGGCCCTTGAAATCGACCGGGAGGGTTTCGCCCTTGGCCAGCATGTCCTTGATGCGCTTGTGTGCGGCATCGCGGCCGGTCAGCATCTTGCCGTTGAGCAGCAGCCGGTCACCCTGCTTCCAGCCGCGCACTTCCTCTGCCGTCAGGGTATCGAGATTGACGCGCTTGGCCGCCTTGTCGGGCGTCCAGTGGACTTCCGGCCATTCCTTGAGGTTGGGCCGTTCAAGGTAACTCGGACCCGAACCGTCGAGCGTGAAATGGGCGTGGCGCGTGGCGGCGCAGTTGGGAATCATCGCCACCGGCTTCGACGCGGCATGGCAGGGTGCGTCGAGGATCTTGACGTCGAGGATGGTCGAAAGCCCGCCCAGGCCCTGGGCACCGATGCCGAGCGCATTGACCTTGTCGAAGATCTCGATCCGCATCGCCTCGATATCGTTCTGCGGCCCGCGCTGTTTCAGCTGGGCCATGTCGATCGGCTCCATCAGAGCCTGCTTGGCCAGCAGCATGCAGTGCTCGGCCGTACCGCCGATGCCGATGCCCAGCATCCCCGGCGGGCACCAGCCCGCGCCCATCTGCGGCAGCATCTCGATCACCCAGTCGACGATGTTGTCGCTGGGGTTCATCATTTTGAACTTGGACTTGTTCTCGCTGCCGCCGCCCTTGGCAGCCACATCGATACTGACCTTGCTGCCCGGGACCATGGTCACGTGGAGCACGCTGGGGGTGTTGTCGCGGGTGTTGCGGCGGGTGAAGGCCGGATCGGCCAGAACCGACGCGCGCAATTTGTTCTCCGGATGGTTGTAAGCCCGGCGCACCCCTTCGTCGACCACTTCCTGCAGCGATCGGGCCGATTCCAGCCGGCAATCCTGGCCCCATTCGACGAAGACGTTGACGATTCCGGTGTCCTGGCAGATCGGGCGGTGGCCTTCGGCGCACATCCGGCTGTTGGTGAGGATCTGGGCAATCGCGTCCTTCGCGGCCGGACCCTGTTCGGCCTTGTAGGCTTCGCCCAATGCGCGGATGTAGTCCATCGGGTGAAAATAGCTGATGAACTGCAGCGCGTCGGCCACGCTCTCGATCAGGTCTTCCTCGCGGATCGTCACCAGGTTCACGGCATACCTCGCAGAATTGGGAAACGCATTTCGCCGTCCCCATAGGCCCGCAAATGGCTGCTCGTCAAAGAACTTGGCGGGAAAGTGCGGTTCGCCTAAGGGGAAGGGGAATTGCGTCGCTGTATTATTCATGCAATACAGCCAGTCCGAGGCCCGAACCCAATGACTCTTGCCGCTCAAGCCCTTGCATCCCAGCACGACGATCTGTCAGCCGCCCGCCGCGCGATGATCGACAGCCAGCTGCGCGTTTCAGGGATCAATCAGGACTGGCTGCTGGCCCAGTTCGCCCGTGTCCCGCGGGAAGACTTCGTCCCGGTCGCAGCACGCGGCCACGCCTATATCGATCGCGCTCTGCCGCTGGATGGCGGCGCGGCCCTGCCGGCCCCGCTGGTCCAGGCGAAGCTGCTCGCTGCGGCCGAACCCGCCGGCGACGACAAGGTGCTGGTGGTGAGCGCATCGGGCTATCTTGCGGCGCTGGTCGAACCCTTGGTGCAGTCGGTCGAAACCGTCGAGGCAAGCGCCGCGATTGCCATTCAATCGATGCCTGTCTATAAGCTTATGCTAATAGATGGTGCGGTCGAGGTACTGCCGCAGACGCTGGTCGACACCCTTGAGGAGGGCGGCCGGGTGGTCTGCGGGCTGGTTGAGCGCGGGGTGACCCGCGTGGCGACCGGTCGGAAGAGCGGCGGCAAGGTCGAACTTGCAGCCGAGGCCGATGTCGGAATGCCGGTGCTGGCCGAATTTGCCGCACCCAAGAGGTGGAGTTTCTGATTTTATGCGCAGGTCAATCACGGGAAGGATTGCGCGGCTCTCGCTGATGGCGGGGGCGGCGGCGATGGTGACCGGTCCGGCCCTGGCCGACGAACTGCGCGACGCCCTGGTGATGGCCTACAATTCCAACCCGACCCTGCTGGCCGCCCGTGCCCAGCAGCGCGCCGTGGATGAAGGCGTGCCGATCGCCCGGTCGGCCGGCCTGCCCTCGCTTTCGGGAACCGCCACTTACAGCGAGTTCGTGGATGGCAGCTCAGGCAACCCGCTGGCACCCGATCGCAATCTCGATGCCCAGCTCAACCTCGGCATGCCGCTCTATGCCGGCGGCGGAATCAGGAACTCGGTGCGCGCCGCGGAAACGCGCGTCACGGCTGGGCGGTTCGATCTGCGCGCGGTGGAAAGCGGCGTGTTCAGCCAGGTCGTGGCGGTCTATATGGACGTGATCCTGGCCGAAGCGGTGGTCAAGCTGAACCGCGCCAATGTGCAGCGGCTTGAAGTCAACCTGCAGGCCACCCGCGACCGGTTCGAGATCGGCGATCTGACCCGCACCGACGTGGCCCAATCCGAATCGCGCCTCGCCCTGGCCCGCGGCCAGACCCGGACCGCCGAAGCCAACCTGATCGGTGCGCGCGAGCGCTATATCCAGGTGGTCGGCAAGGCGCCCGACAATCTGCAGACCCCGCCCCCGCTGGTAGGCCTGCCGACCAGTGCCGACGAGGCGGTGTCTTTCGCGCTGGAATCGAACCCCGATCTGCTGGCTGCGCGCGAGCGCAGCCGTGCCGCAGGTTATGACGTAGCTTCGACCAATTCGGCGCGCCTGCCGCGAGTCTCGGTCTTCGCCAACACCGGGTACAACGATTACCTTGGCTCCAACAATCTGCCCGGCGCGGTGCAGAGCACGACCAGCACCACGGTCGGCGTGCGCGCTTCGGTGCCGCTCTATCAGGGCGGGCTGCCCTCGGCCCAGAAGCGTCAGGCCCAATCGCGCCAGAGCGCGTTGATGGAGCAGGAAATCGGGATCGAACGCGCCGTTATCGCCAATGTCCGCGCCGCCTATGCCCAGTGGCTGGCCGCGCAGGAACTGATCGCCTCGACCGAGGCGGCGGTCAATGCGGCCGAACTGAGCCTTGAAGGCGTCCGGGCCGAAAATACGGTCGGCAACCGCACGATCCTCGACATCCTCAATGCCGAGAATGAACTGCTCAATGCCCAGGTCCAGCTGGTGACGGCCAAGCGCAACGCCTATGTCGCCGGGTTCAACCTGCTGGCGGCAATGGGCAAGGCCGAAGCGCGCGACCTTGGTCTCGATGGCGGCACGCTGTACGATCCGGACGTCAATTATCGCCAATCGCGCGGCACGGTCTGGGACTGGCGCGATCATCCCGACCCCAAGCCACTGTCGACCCGCACCGTTGACACCAAGGCGCAGGACGGTTCAGTAACCGGTCGGTGATTCTGTCCCGCGTTGGGGCAGTGGGGCTTGGAGTTGGGGCGATGCGCCAGGCTGGCGAACCTTCGGTTGAGGAAATCCTCAGTTCGATCAAGAAAGTGATCGCGCGCGACAATCGCGCGGGCGCAGCCGATATCCGGCGCGAGCGTGAGGAGCGCGGGGTTTCGGCGCCGCATCAGGTCCGTGATGAAGAAGCCGACGAAGATGTGCTCGATCTGGGCGCGATCGGTGCCTTCATGGCCGAGGACGAGGACGGCGAGGCCGAGTCTGGCGCGGAAGCACCGCTGCTGGCCAGCGACACGGTGAGTTCGATCAGCGAATCGCTGGCCGCCTTGGCCGTGATGGCCGAACCGCGCGCCGCGCCGCAGATCGTCCGTTCGGGCGAGACTTCGCTTGAAGGCCTGGTGCGCGAAATGCTGCGCCCGGCGCTGGCCGAATGGCTCGACAAGAACCTGCCGCCCCTGGTCGAACGGATGGTTGCGGCGGAAATCGCCCGGATTGTCGGCAAGAAGGCTTAGGCCCCGTACCAGTAAAGGAACCGCCGATGCCCCGCCCCGATGCGGCGCTGCTCGATCCCGCGCGCTATCCGTTCCAGCATGAAATCACGACCCGGTTCGCCGATGTCGATCCCAACCAGCACCTCAACAATGTCGCGCTGGCGGCGATGATGGAAGATGCCCGAGTCCGCTTCAACCTGTCGATGGGCCGGGTGATCAAGCTGGGCGAGCGGCGGGCAATGGTGGCCAGCGTGGCGATGGAATACCTGAGCCAGGGACATTTCCCCGATCCGGTGACAGTGCATTGCGCGATCGAGGGCGTTGGCCGGACCAGCTGGACCATAATCCAGCTGCTGGCGCAGAACGGTCGTCCGGTTGCGTTCGCCCGCTCGGTGATTGTCTCGATCGCCGAGGATCGCCCCAACCCGGTTTCCGAGGAATTCCGCGAAAACCTGCTGGCTGGCTGGGGCCTGAAGGCGTGAGCGATGCCCTGCCCCGCGCCCGCGCTGCGCTGGCCAAGTCGGGTACCGGCGCGGCACGGCACCACATCTTCCTGTGCGCCGAGGCGCAGAAGGGCGAATGCTGCCGCGCGGAAGTGGGCGCACCGGCCTGGGCCTACCTCAAGAAGCGGCTCAAGCAGCTTGGCCTCGATGGCAAGGGCGGGGTGCTGCGGACCAAGGCCGATTGCCTGCGGGTCTGTGCCGCCGGGCCGGTTGCAGTCGTCTATCCCGAAGGTGTCTGGTACCATTCGGCGACGGAACCGGTGCTGGAACGGATCATCCAGGAACATCTGATCGGCGGCATCCCGGTCGAGGAATTCAGGCTCTACCCCGAAGAATCATAGCCGACCGGCCTGACTCGCCAAGGCTGGCAGATCGTGTCATGTTCCCATTCCCAGAACAAAACCCGGGAGAGGGGCCATGACGATTGCCCGACTGATCGAGGGCCGCAGCACCGATGTGGTCAGCTGCGAAACGGGAACCAGCGTTGCCGATGCCGTGAAACTGCTGGCCGAAAAGCGCATTGGCGCGGTGCCGGTGCTGGCCGGCGGCAAGGTTGCGGGAATCTTTTCCGAGCGCGATGTGGTTTACCAGTTGGCAGTGCACGGGCCGGCCATGCTGGACAAGACCGTAGGCGAAGTGATGACCTCACCGCCGATCACGGTCGAGCCGGGCAGCGATGTGCTTGATGCGCTGGGCCTGATGACCCGTCGCCGGATCCGTCATCTGCCGGTCATGCAGGGCGAGGCCATGATCGGTTTCGTATCGATCGGCGACCTGGTCAAATACCGGATCGAACGGATCGTCGCCGAAGCCGAAGCGATGCGCAGCTACATCCAGAGCGCGTGAGGCGGTTGCCGCCCGGGCGGCAAAGTCCTACATTGCCGCCCATGGATGCTCCGACGATGACTCTCAGCCCCTCGGCTGCCGCGCGCGTGGCGGCGATTGCCGCCAAGCAGGGCAAGCCCGCGATCCTGCGTCTGTCGGTAGAAGGCGGCGGCTGTTCCGGCTTCCAGTACAAGTTCGGCCTGGCTGACGCGCCCGATGGCGACGATCTGGTGATCGAGAGTGACGGAGCCACGCTGGTGGTCGATCCGGTCAGCCTGGATCTGGTGGCCGGCAGCGTGGTCAATTACGTCGAATCGCTGGGCGGAGCCGCTTTCCGGGTGGAGAATCCGAACGCCAGTGCAGGGTGCGGCTGCGGCTCCAGCTTTGCTGTCTGATGCGCATCGCATCGTTCAACATCAACGGCATCAAGGCCCGCCTGCCGCGCCTGCTGGAATGGCTGGAGGAAACCCGGCCGGCGGTGGCCTGCCTGCAGGAGATCAAGACTCGGGACGAAGGCTTTCCGGCCGCCGAGTTCGAGCAGCTGGGTTATCACGCCATCTGGCATGGGCAGAAGAGTTTCAACGGGGTCGCGATCCTGGCCGATGGGACCACCCCGGTCGAAGTGATGCGCGGCCTGCCCGGCGATCCGGAAGACGAACAGTCCCGCTATCTTGAGGCCGAAGTGTTCGGCACCCGGATCGCCTGCATCTACCTTCCCAACGGCAATCCCCAGCCCGGCCCCAAGTTCGATTACAAGCTCAGGTGGATGGAGCGGCTGCGAGCGCGGATGAAGGCGATCGCGGCCGAGGAAGTTCCGGCTGTCGTGCTGGGCGATTACAACGTCATCCCGCACGACCACGACATCTGGGCACCCAAGGCCATGGCCGATGATGCGCTGATGCAGCCCGAATCGCGCGACGCGTACCTGCGCCTGCTCAACGATGGCTGGACCGATGCACTGGCCATGCACAATCCGTCGGGCGGCATCTGGACCTACTGGGACTATCAGGCCGGAGCCTGGCAGCGCGACCACGGCTTCCGGATCGATCATGCCCTGCTGTCGCCCGAACTGGCCGACCGGCTGGTCGCCTGCGGAGTCGACAAGGCCCATCGCGGCCGCGAGAAGGCCAGCGATCACGCGCCGGTCTGGGTGGAGATTGCACCCGTTTGAGCGACGCCAGGCGCTGCCAGAAAAAAGGCGGACCAGCGGCCCGCCCTTTTCCCGTCATCCGGTCTTGCCGGATCAGCGGTAGAACACGTGATTGTCGACGCGGCCGACGCGGCGCAGCTTCCAACCGGGGCTGACATAGCTGGCATGGAAAAACAGCGCGCCTTCGACCGGGCTGGCCCAGGCATTGCTGTGCGCGATCTGGGCGATCGCCACGGCGTTCTTCCACTGCTTCGATGCCTTCGGAATGGCCGGCATCGAGCGGCCGCGCACGAAGGAGAACTGCGAAGGCTGGAACACCACACCGCAGTAAGACGAAGGGAACCGGCCCGACTTTGAGCGGGCCACGACCACCCGGGCAACGGCCAGCTGGCCGGCCAGCGATTCGCTCTTGGCCTCGAAATAGACCGCGCCTGCAAGGCAGTGCAGTTCACGCGGGAGTTCAGCCGGCTGCGGTTGCAGCGCTACCAGCTCAGGCAGGCTGTCGGCATCGACATCGGCGGTTTCGGGCAGGTCTTGGGGCGCTTCGACCGCGGGCAGGGCCTCGGCGGGAAGCGGCTGGACGACCGGCTGGGAAATGGTCTGGGGAAGCGGGTTCTGTATCGCGGCAACAGTCTGGAGTGTCTGTGCGGCGGCGCCCGAACCTTCGGCGCTGAACAGGATCATGCCAATCATGGCGGCCACTGACACGGCAGAGGCCTGGTGAAGCTTGCGACTCATACTGGTTTCTTCATCGGCGGTGGACGCGCCTGTCGCAGGATGGTCAGAGTAACAGGCCCGATTGCCCTATGCCCCAAGCCGGAAATCCTGCCGGCTGCCCCCCGTCTGCGTGCTTGCGTTGCGGACCGGAATGCCCGCGCGCGCCGCCTGCGCATCAAAGAGTGGGCGGCCTTTGATTGTGCGGCGCAGCAATGTCAACCCGCGAAACCTGTCTATCCGATGAACCGTTCACCATCCGCGATATCCAGTTCGACAATCCACAGGTCCGGGTCCGAACCCTGCCTGCGGGCCAGATACTGGTTAAAATCATATGAATTTTCAGGGTCTTGATGGCGTGTGCAGGTCCAGATCCGATGGCCGGTCGCATCCGGAACGCGTTCGAAAAGTCGCGCCGAGCCGCCCTTTTCGGCCAGAACGACAATGATTGACCCGGCGTCGCGTTCACCTTTGTGCAGCACTGCGGCAAAGCCCCCGGCCGCTTCGACCGCGCGGATCAGGCCCGCCACTTCAAGGTGGGCGGGCAGGCGCGGGCTCAGGCCGCGTCCTTCTCGATCGAATTGGCCAGCAGGGCGTAGAGTGCCTCGCTACCCGGAGCTTCGGCCAGGGCCCGGTGCATCGCCTCGTCCCGCATCAGTCGGCTGATCGCGGCAAGAGCGTGGAGGTGCGCAGCGCCCGCAGCTTCGGGCGAAAGCAGTCCGAAGACCATGTCCACCGGCATGCCATCGGCGGCATCGAAGGCCACCGGGCTGGCCAGGCGCAGAAAGGCCGCGACCGGACGGCCAAGCCCGGGGATCCGCGCATGCGGAATGGCCACGCCCCGCCCGAAACCGGTGCTGCCCAGCTTTTCACGCTCTTCCACGCGCTCAAGCACCAGCACCGGATCAAGGCCGTAGACCCCGGCGAATCGCTGGGCCAGCTGCTCGAGAATGGCTTGCTTGCTATCGGCATCGATGGTGCCGACAGCTTCGGGCATGAGCGAGAAAAGTGCAGTCATCTCAGGCGATCGATCCAAAGTTGCGCGACCTGGGCCAACCGGGCCCACGGCAGCGGGGTTTCCGCCTCAAGCCCCCCTGCCCGTCGGATTAGCGCGCGCCTTTAGCCGCTGCGTCAGGAAGGTTCAACCCATCCGATTGAGCCGTCCCCGCGCCGGTAGACCATGTTGTGCCGTCCGGTGCCAGCATTTTTGAACAGCAACGCATTGGTATTGCGCAGATCGAGCATCATCACCGCGTCGGCCACGGTCGCCTCGGGGACGTCGACCCGGGTCTCGGCGATCACCAGCGGAGCATCAACGGTGACTTCCTCGGCTTCGGCATCGGGTTCGACGAAAACGGTGTAGGACGCTTCCTCAGCCTTCAGGGCATGGGCGCTGGCCTCGTGCCGGTCGTGAAGGCGGCGCTTGTACCGGCGCAGTTGCTTGTCGATCTTTTCCGCCGCCTGATCGAGTGCGACGTGGGCATCATGGGCGATCCCGGCGCCCTTCAGGACCACGCCCTGCATGACGTGGGTGACGATGTCGCAGCGGAAGGCGGCGGCCGGCGCGCGGTTGAAAGTGACCGAGCTGGACAGGGCCTTGGGATAATACTTGGCGACAATCGCGGACAGCCGGTCCTGGGCGTGGGCTTGCAGCGCCTCGCCGGTTTCGATCTGATGGCCCGATACGCGAATGTCCATGGATACTTCTCCTCTCAACAACCCCCGAACCAGATCAGTCGCGCCATAGCGGAGACTTTACCGTTTCGAGGAACGCGGCATGGGCCGCAAGTTCCGCCTCGCTCGCCGCATGGGGCCGGGCGGGCCGGAAGGGTCGCTCGCGCCGGGGCGCGGCCTGGGTGGTGATTTCGACGACGTTTGTTTCAGCCGCCAGCGAAAGGCCGATCTGGCGGCCCCCGGTCAGCTCAACATAGACCTGGGCCAGCAGTTCGGCGTCGAGCAGGGCGCCGTGCTTGGTGCGGTGACTGCGATCGATCCCATAGCGGGTGCACAGCGCATCGAGCGAGTTCTTGGCCCCCGGGTGGCGCATCCGGGCCATGGCGACCGTATCGACCATGCGTTCCCGGCTCAGCGGCGGGAGGCCGCACATTTCCAGTTCGGCGTTGACGAAGCCGAAATCGAAGCCGGCGTTGTGGGCCACCAGATTGTCTTCCTCGCCAATGAAATCGAGGAATTCGGCGACCTTCTCATGGAACCGAGGCTTGTCGGCGAGGAAGGCGGCGGACAGGCCGTGGACCCGCTCGGCCTCGGCCGGCATATCGCGATCAGGATTGAAATAGCAGTGAAAAGTGTTGCCGGTGACCACCCGGTTGACCATCTCGACACAGCCGATTTCGACCAGCCGGTCACCGCTCTTGGGATCAAGGCCGGTGGTTTCGGTATCGAAGATGATCTCGCGCATTACCCCTTCGATATCTGCCCATTGCAGAACGGTTACAAGGGGGAATCGCCGCCTTTTTCGCCTCGGGTGATCGCATGGACAAGGCGCTGCACCGCATGCCGGGTTTCGGCCAGGCTGACCCCGGTGTCGATCACGTGATTGGCCCGCGCGCGCTTTTCGGCATCGGGGACCTGCAGTTTCAGGATCTGCTCGAACTTCTCGGGCGTCATGCCGGGGCGAGCGAGCACCCGCTCGCGCTGCATCTCCGCCGGGGCGGAAACGACGACCACCGCATCAAGGCCGTGATCGGTGGTCTTTTCAAACAGCAGCGGGATATCGAACACGATCAGCGGCTGGTCGGCATTGTCGGCCAGAAAGGTGCGCCGCATTTCCGCGACTTCGGGGTGGACGATCGATTCGAGCAGCCTCAACGCCTCGGGATTGCCGAATACCGCCGCGCCCAGCTTCTGCCGATCGACCCCCTGCGGCCCGGTCGTGCCGGGAAAGGCGCGCTCGATCGGGGCGATGCAGGCACCGCCCGGTCCCTGCAGCTCGTGTACTGCCGCGTCGGCATCGAACACCGGAACGCCGAGACCGCGCAGCATCGCCGCAACCGCGCTCTTGCCCATGCCGATCGAGCCGGTCAGGCCAAGGATGAAGGGGCGTTTCCGGTTCATTGGGTCAGGATCTTTCGCAGTTCGGCATCGCATTCGCGCGGGGCGGGCTGGCCGAAGAACTTCTCGAAGGCCGCGGCGGCCTGGCCGATCAGCATGGCAAGCCCGTCGATGGTTGGAAAGCCGCGCGCCTGTGCCTCCAGCAGCAGCGGCGTGTCGAGCGGGTGGGTGACGATGTCATAGACCACGCTGCCCGGCGGGGCATGGCTGAAATCGAACGCCAGCGGCGGCTGCCCCGCCATGCCGAGCGGGCTGGCATTTACGATCAGGTCGAGCAGGCCCTTTCGGTCATCGAAGGCGAAGTCGGTTTCCGGCGCGAAATGCGCCAGATCGACCACGTGATGCTCGCCGCCGGGGGCCAGTTCGTCGAGCAGGGCGCGCGCCTTGGCCGGATCGCGCGCGGCGAGCACCAGGGTGAAACCGTGATCCGCCAGCGCTGCGACAATCGCCCGCGCCGCACCGCCAGCCCCCAGGATCCGGGCCATCCGGTAGAGGTGCCGCTGGGCCAGCAGGGGCCGGAGCGGTTCAAGAAAGCCTTCCGCATCCGTATTATAGCCGGTCAGCCGGCCGTCCGCGCCGCGCACCACGGTGTTGACCGCGCCGATCCGCGCGGCCTGCGGATCGATCGCGTCGAGCAGCGGCATGACCGCCTGCTTGTGCGGCATGGTGACATTGCAGCCGCGCCATTGGGGATCGGCGCGGCGTGCGGCGATGTAGTCCGCAAGGCCATCGGGTTTGATGTGGGCCGCGCGGTACTCGGCCGGAATCCCGAGCCTTTCCAGCCAGAAGCCATGGATCGCCGGGCTTTTCGATTGCGCGATCGGATCGCCGATCACTTCGGCGTAAGGTATTGTCATGACGGCAGAATCCCCTGTTCGCGCAGGGCGCCAAGGACGGGGAGCAGCGGCATGCCGAGCACGGTGAAATGATCGCCGTCGATGCGGTCGAACAGCTGGACCCCGCGCGCCTCGATCCGGAACACGCCGACGCAGCCGGCCACGGCGGGCCATTCGTGGCCAAGGTAATCGGCGATGAAAGCGTCAGACAAGGGGCGGACCGATAGCACTGCAACGGCACCAAAACGCCACACCACATTATCACCACGCACCAGCGCGGCGGCTGAATGCAGACACATCGCCTTGCCCGAGAAGAACCGGAGATGTTCGGCCGCCTGCTCGCGGCTGGCCGGCTTGTCGAACCGGCGGCCATCGACCTCGACCAGCGAATCGCTGCCTAGCACCAGCGCGCCGGGCTGCTCCTCCGCCACGGCCCGGGCCTTGGCCACGGCCAGCTGCTGCGCGATCTCGTCCGGGGGGCTGCCCGCCAGGCTTTGCTCCAGCCCACGCTCGTCCAGATGGGCCGGCACCGCCCGGTAAGGCACCCCGGCGGCGTCGAGCATGGCGCGCCGCGAGGCGCTTTGCGAAGCGAGGATCAAGCTCATGCGCCGGGGCCTTCGCCGTGACCGCGATATTCGTTGTAGAGGTTGATCACGGCAGCCGCCGTCTCCTCGATCGAGCGGCGGGTGACATCGATCACCGGCCAGCCGTTGTCGGCAAACATCCGGCGGGCGTATTGCACCTCGCGCGCCACCCGTTCGGCATCGACATAGGCGGTCTCGGGCGCCTGGTTGAGCGACAGCAGGCGGTTGCGACGCACCTGCACGAGCCGGTCGGGTGCGGTGGTCAGCCCCACCACCAGCGGATGCTTCAGGCCATAAAGGGCGTTTGGCGGCGGGCTTTCCACCACGATCGGGATATTCGCCACCTTGTACCCGCGATTGGCGAGGTAGATGCTGGTCGGGGTCTTGGAACTGCGCGATACACCGGCGAGGACGATGTCGGCCTCTTCCCAGTTTTCCCAGCCGACCCCGTCATCATGGGCAATGGTGTAGTGAATCGCATCGACCCGCTGGAAATAGGCCTCGTTCATGATGTGCTGGCTGCCCGGGCGGGCCTTGGGATGCTGGCCGAGCGCGGCTTCCAGCGCCTCGACCGCGGCATCGAGCACCGGCACAACCGGCAGGCCGAGCGCGCGGCAGCGCTCTTCCAGCCGGCTGCGGATGTCCTGGTTGGCCAGGGTGTAGAACACCAGCCCCGGATTGCTGCCGATATCGCCCATGATCCGGTCAAGATGCTGGAGCGAGCGGACCATCGGCCAGAAGTGCCGGATCACATCCGCGCCCTCGAATTGGGCCAGCGCGGCCTTGGCCAGCATCTCCAGCGTTTCGCCGGTCGAATCCGACAGGAGGTGCAGGTGCAGGCGCGGCATGGCTGGGTTGTGGGGCCCCTGTGGATGAATGGCCTCATAAACCACGGGACGAGTCCGGGCACAAGTTCACCGGCGGGATCCGCCCCCGCTGACCCGGTTCCCGCCCAGGGCTTGTGGACAGGGAGACAGCCTTTCCCACAGGCTGGGGACAACGGGGACAAGATCGGCTTGACGCGTGCGCAGCGCGATTCGATCTGCGCCAGGCCCTGTTCAGCGCGGGAGAATTCCGGCAAGGGGCGCTTGTGCCCGCTTTCCACAGGCCAACAACACCTGAATCCTTTTAAAGATTCTTATTTGTATTTGATTGGATCCCTGCCCGATGCCCGGTTTGCTGCTCGATACCCTGCGCGGTGAGAACGTCCGTCCCCGGCCAGCATGGCTGATGCGCCAGGCCGGCCGCTATCTTCCGGAATACCGCGCGCTGCGGGCGGAGAAGGGCGGTTTCCTCGCCCTGGTCTATGACAGCGAGGCCGCGGCCGAGATCACCATCCAGCCGCTGCGCCGCTATGGCATGGACGGGGCGATCCTGTTTTCCGACATCCTGATCGTGCCCTATGCAATGGGGCAGGATCTGGAGTTTCTCCAGGGCGAGGGTCCGCACCTTTCGCCGCGGTTGGCCGATGCGGCGCTCTCCAGCCTGAGCGCCGTACCGCAGCGGCTGACCCCGATTTACGAAACGGTCCGGCTGGTGAAGGCCCAGCTGCCCAAGGGCACCACCCTGCTGGGCTTTGCCGGCAGTCCGTGGACCGTGGCGACCTATATGGTGGCGGGTGAGGGCAGCCGCGATCAGCACGCCACGCGCGAGCTGGCCTATCGCGATCCGGCGGCGTTCCAGGCGATCATCGATGCGATCGTGGCAGTGACGATCGATTACCTGGCCGGGCAGATCCAGGCCGGAGCAGAAGCGGTGCAGCTGTTTGACAGCTGGGCCGGCAGCCTGGCCCCGGCCGAGTTCGAACGCTGGGTGATTGCCCCCAATGCCGCCATTGCCGCGGCGCTGAAGGCGCGCTTCCCGCAGGTGCCGGTGATCGGCTTTCCCAAGGGCGCGGGGGAAAAGCTGCCCGCCTATGCGCGCGAGACCGGCGTCCAGGCCGTCGGTCTGGACGAAACGATCGACCCGCTGTGGGCGCACAAGGCACTGCCGGCGGGGCTGCCGGTGCAGGGCAATCTCGATCCGCTGCTGCTGCTGGCTGGCGGTGAGGAGATGGAGCGGCAGGCGCTGCGCATCCTGAACGCCTTTGCCGAGCGGCCCCACGTGTTCAATCTGGGCCACGGGATCGGCCAGACCACACCGGTGGAACACGTGGCCCAGCTGCTCTCGCTGGTGCGCAACTGGCAGGGTTGAGGCCCAATCCCTTAAAGAACTGCCCCGCCTCCCGGATTACAGGGGAGGCGGGGCGTTCGCTGACAGCTCGGTGCCGTCAGACCGGATCAGAAGCGATAGTTGGCCACGGCCTTGACGTTGTGGATCGTGGCGTTGGGCGCAATGAAGATATCACTGCTGGCGCTGGGCACATGAATGTTACCCTGGCCATAGTCCTGGTACTCGTACTGGACCCCCAGCGACAGCTTCGGACCCAGAGCCACATCGACCCCGGCACCCAGCATATAGCCATAGGCGGTTTCTTCGGACGAGATCAGCGTGCCGTTCTGGTTGTGGCCAACCTCGAACTTGCCGACCGCCAGACCGCCCTTGCCGTAGATGGCGAAGGAAGGCGTGGCGATGGTCACGCGCGGGCCGACCGTGGCGTTGAAATCGCTGTTGCGCCAGAACAGGGTGCCGGGCGTGCTGGAGGTGGTTTCCTTCTTCAGCCCGGTGAAGTTGAGGCTGGCTTCCGCGCCAAGGCCAAAGCTGCCCATCTGCTTGTTATAGCCGATCTGGACCCCGCCGGCGAAGCTGCCGTCGTTGGCATCGGTCACCGGAAAGCCATTGTAGCTGTTGTAGGGGGTGTAACCGGTCATGTCCCCGGCGATCCACGATCCGCCGGCATTGACCCCGGCATAGATGCCGTCCCAGCGCTCCACACCGTCTTCGGCCAGGGCCGGGGTGGCAGTGCAGGCGAGGGCCAGGGCGATAATGGCAATCTTCTTCATGGATAAACTCCTTCGGTCTGGTGGGGGGTCGTTCCCACCGTTTGTGACCCGGTGATTTTAGAAGATGTCGGAACAGCGACTTTGATATGACGCAAGTTTTGCGAAAAATATAACTTTCGTTATTGACGTAAATTACATAAAAATCCCTGAATCTGTGATAAAATTGCGGTTCCCATGCTTGCCTGCTGCCCGTGCGCCGGCGCAGTCAGCAATTGCCGCTTGAGCCGCCATGCCAGCCGGCTCTATGGCTGCGGCAAATGATCTGGGTGCTTTCCATGACCTATCTCTGGCTGAAGGCCGGCCACATCATCTTTGTGATCTTCTGGATGGCAGGGCTGTTCATGCTGCCGCGCTATTTCGTCTACCATCAGGAAGCGCCGGCGGATTCGCCCGAAAATGCCCTGTGGATCGAGCGCGAGGGGCGGCTGCTGAAAATCATCCTGTGGCCATCGCTGGTGATCAGCTGGGTTCTGGGGCTGGCCCTGGCCTACAGCATCGGTGCCTTTTCCCAGCCGTGGTTCCATGTGAAGCTGGCCGCGGTGCTCGGCCTCAGCGCCTATCACGTCTGGCTGGCGGGTTATCATGCCTCGCTGAAACAGGGGGTGCGGCGGCTGACCGGCAAGAAGCTCAGGATGCTGAATGAAGTGCCGGGTCTGGCCGCGGCGATCATCGTGGTGATGGTGATCGTCAAGCCATTCGGCTAGAGCGGCTGGATCGCCTACCTGTCAGGAGCAATGCCATGTTTTCCTTCGTGATTGCCGCTGCCGCCGCCACGGCTCAGCCCAGCCCGGCCGATCTGCAGGACCTGCGCTGCATTGCCGCGCTGGCTGGGCTTTCCACCCTGGTGGAAAAGCCGGACCAGAAGGAAAAGATGGTGGTCGGCATGCTCTATTTCGTCGGCAAGATCGACGGCCGCTCGCCGGGGTTCGATTACCAGGGGCAACTGGCGGCGCTGGCGGCGCAGCCCGACTATGCCGAAAAGAACCTGTTTGCCGATGCCAAGCGCTGCGGCGATGAACTGAAGGCGCGCGGGGACGAGCTGCAGAAGCTGGGCAATGCGCTGGACAACAGGAAGCCGGGCAGCTGAGCCGCTGCCACAGCGGCTGTCCGCCGCAAATTGACCTTTGGTTCCGGCAGGCCTAAGGGGGCTGTGACCGGCAATGGCCAGCGCCCCGATGCGCGGCACGATCCGCTTTCTCCAAGCCCATCGATCGTCCGGCCGAACCTGCACACTGAATTTACGGACGGATACCCGCCATGCATCTGAAAGAACTCAAGAAGAAGACTTCGGCCGAACTGGTCGAAATGGCCGAGGAACTTGGCGTCGAGGGCGCATCGACCCTGCGCCGCCAGGACCTGATGTTCGCCATCCTCAAGGAAGTGGCCGAGGACGGCGAGGAAATCATCGGCCAGGGCACGATCGAAGTGCTGGCCGACGGTTTCGGCTTCCTGCGCAGCCCCGAAGCGAACTACCTCGCCGGGCCGGACGACATCTATGTCTCGCCCAACCAGGTCCGCAAATGGGGCCTGCGCACCGGCGACACCGTGGAGGGCGAGATCCGCGCACCCAAGGACGGCGAGCGCTATTTCGCGATCACCAAGCTGGTCAGCGTCAACTATGACGATCCCGAAGCGGTCCGCCACCGGGTCAACTTCGACAACCTGACCCCGCTCTATCCGGACGAGAAGCTCAATCTCGACACGGTCGATCCGACGGTGAAGGACAAGTCGGCCCGGGTGATCGACATCATCAGCCCGCAGGGCAAGGGCCAGCGCGCGCTGATCGTCGCCCCGCCGCGCACCGGCAAGACCGTGCTGCTGCAGAACATCGCCAAGGCGATCACCGACAACCATCCCGAAGTGTTCCTGCTGGTCCTGCTGGTCGATGAGCGCCCGGAAGAAGTGACCGACATGCAGCGCAGCGTGAAGGGCGAGGTGATCTCCTCGACCTTCGACGAACCCGCCACCCGCCACGTGCAGGTTGCCGAAATGGTGATCGAGAAGGCCAAGCGGCTGGTCGAGCACAAGCGCGATGTGGTGATCCTGCTCGATTCGATCACCCGCCTGGGCCGCGCCTACAACACGGTCGTGCCCAGCTCGGGCAAGGTCCTGACCGGCGGTGTCGATGCCAATGCCCTGCAGCGGCCCAAGCGCTTCTTCGGTGCGGCCCGCAACATCGAGGAAGGCGGTTCGCTTTCGATCATCGCGACCGCGCTGATCGATACCGGCAGCCGCATGGACGAAGTGATCTTCGAAGAGTTCAAGGGCACCGGCAACTCGGAAATCGTGCTCGACCGCAAGGTTGCGGACAAGCGCATCTTCCCGGCGCTCGATGTCGGCAAGAGCGGCACCCGCAAGGAAGAGCTGCTGGTCGGCAAGGACAAGCTCTCCAAGATGTGGGTCCTGCGCCGCATCCTGATGCAGATGGGCACGATCGACGCGATGGAATTCCTGCTCGACAAGATGAAGGATTCCAAGACCAACGAAGACTTCTTCGCGACGATGAACCAGTAAGATGGCGCTTTCCCGGCCCCGGCACGCGGTTTTGACCGGGGCGCCGGGGGCGGGGAAGACCACTCTGCTGGATGCCGCGGCGGTGGCCGGCCTTCGCACTTCACCCGAAGTCGCGCGGCGGATCCTGCAACAGCCGGGCGGGATGGCGCTGCGAGAGGCCGATCCGCTGGCCTTTGCCGAGGCCATGGCCGAAGCCCATGCCCGTGAGTTCGAGCGCCATCGCGACCATGGCCAAGTGGTACTGTTCGACCGGGGCTTTCCCGATGTGGTCGGTTTTCTCGACGTGTCCGGCTTGCCGGTGCCGCAGGCGGTCGACCGGGCCTGCCGGACCCTGCGCTATTCCGGCCCGGTGCTCCGCGCGCCGCCCTGGGCGGAGATCTATGTCCAGGATGCGCAGCGGATCCAGGACTGGGACCAGGCCGTGGCCAGTGACGCGGCGGTGACCGCGGCGTGGCGGCGTTATGGCTATGAGGTGGCCGACCTGCCGCTCGCCCCGGTGGAGGAGCGGCTGGCCTTCCTGCGCCGCAAGCTTCAGCTCGATGCCGCCTGAAGCTGCGCCGCCATCATCTCCCACAGCTTGTTCACGGCTTTGACCGGGCGGACCATCACTTTGAAATCGATGATCTTTCCATCATCGTCAAAGCGGATCAGGTCGATCCCGTTGATCAGGATGCCGTCGATCTCGCAGGTGAACTCCAGCAGCGCGTCATGCCCTTCGATCACTTCTCGGACATAGGTGAAGCTGTCATTGCCCAGCACCTTGGCGGCGCTCAGCAGGTAAAGCATGACCTTGGCCTTGCCCTCTTGCGGGCTGTGCACCACGGGGGAGTGGAACACCGCGTGGTCGGCCAGCTGGGCGGAGAGCAGGTCTGCATCCCCGCCGCTTTTCATGTAGTCATGCCAGGCGGCGACGCCCTTGTGCGCCGCGCTCATGCCAGATGCTCGGCCAGGAAGGCTTCGGTCCGGCTGTCTGCCAGCTGCGCACCTTCCTCGTTGCGGCGGTCGCCCATCTCGGCAGCAAAGCCGTGGTCGAGGCCGGGATAGTCATGCAGCGTCACCTTGGGGTGATCGTCCAGCCCGGCATGGATCGCGGCCTGGGCTTCCGGCAGCACGAAATGGTCGGCCCCGGCGATGTGCAGCATCAGCGGATTGGCGATGTGGTGCGCCTCGTCCAGCATCTGGTCGATCATCACCCCGTAATAACCGACCGAGGCATCGATATCGGTCCGCGCCGCCGCCATATAGGCCAGCCGCCCGCCCAGGCAGTATCCCGCGCAGCCGACCTTGGCGACGCCCTGCGCGCGGATCCACTTGATTGCCGATTCGATGTCATAGACGCCGTCGGTCGGGTCATACTGCTGGAAGTAACCGAAGGCTTCCTGCAGCTCGGCCTCGACATCGGGGTTCAGTTCCACTCCCGGGGCAAAGCGCCAGAAGATGTCCGGCGCCACCGCCAGATAGCCCTGCGCCGCCCACTTGTCGGCCTTCTGGCGGATGCCGGGGTTCACCCCGAAGATTTCCGGGATGACGACGATCGCCGCCGTGGGCGTGCCCGCCGGCCGCGCGACATAGGCGGGGATCGTGCCATCGTTCTTCAGCGAGGGAATCTGAACGGTCTCGGTCATGGGTGCTCTCCAATTGGGATTTGCCGCCTTCCTAAGCCAGCCGTGGACTTTGTGAAGTCCCTATGCCAGCTTGCGTCCCGGGTTTGACTGGGTGCCGACAAGGAGATTGCAATGAAAGTGCACGTCGAGATCGATTGCACCCCCGAAGAGGCCCGCGCCTTCCTCGGCCTGCCCGATGTCAGCAAGGCCAATTCGGTCTATGTCGATGTCATTTCCAAGGCGATGAAGGGGGCCGGGTCGGTCGATCAGGTCCAGGAATTCGCCAAGAACATCGCCCCGATGGGGCAAGTCGGGCTCAAGCTGTTCCAGCAGTTCATGGAAAGCGGCAACGCCTTTGCCGCCGGGGCCGGCAAGAAGAAGGACGAGTAATCGTCATCACGCCATGACCGATACCATCTTCGCCCTGTCCAGCGGCGCGCCGCCCGCAGCCATCGGGGTGATCCGGGTCAGCGGCCCGCGCGCCCGCCTCGCCTTGCAGGAACTGGCCGGCCGGGTCCCCGCGCCGCGCCGCGCCGCGCTCGCCCGCCTGCGCGACCGACAGGGTGCGGTGCTGGATGAGGCGCTGGTGCTGTGGCTGCCGGGGCCGGGGACCGAAACCGGTGAGGACGTGGCCGAACTGCAATGCCACGGCGGCCGCGCGGTCATCGCGGCAGTCGAGACGGCTCTCGCCGCGCTGCCCGGCCTGCGCCGCGCAAAGCCGGGCGAATTTACCCGTCGGGCCTTCCTAAACGGCAAGATCGACCTGGCCGAAGCCGAGGGCCTCGCCGACCTGCTGGAGGCCGAGACCGAACTGCAGCGCCTGTCCGCCATGGCCATGGCCGGCGGGGCCTTCTCGCGCGAGGTCGGGCAATGGCGGGAAGAGTTGCTCGGTCTGTCTGCCGCGCTGGAAGCCGTGCTCGACTTTGCCGACGAGGACGATGTCGCCACTCTGCCGGCCGATTTCGCGCTGCGGATCGCTGGCCTGGCGCAGAAGATCAGGGGCTGGCTTGACCGGCCCCGGGCGGAACTGCTCAAGGAAGGCTTCCGGGTGGTTGTCGCCGGACCGCCCAATGCCGGAAAAAGCACGCTTTTCAACACTTTGGTTGAGGCCGAGGCAGCCATCGCCACTCCGATTGCCGGAACCACCCGCGATGTCCTGACCCGTCCGGTGGCGATTGCGGGCGTGCCGTTCCTGTTTGCCGATACCGCCGGTCTGCACGATGCCGTTGACGACGTGGTCGAGGCGATCGGAATCGAGCGGGCCATGGAAGCGCTCGACCGGGCCGATCTGGTGCTGTGGCTTGGCCCGGAAGGCATGGGTCCGCCCGGAGCCTGGGAAATCGAGGCCCAGATCGACCGCAGCCATCCGGTCGCCAAGCGCCACCCGCGCCACCGCATCTCGGCCAGGACCGGCGAGGGGATCGACGCCCTGCGCGCAGATCTGGTCGAAACCGCCACTGCCGCACTGCCCAAGCCGGGTGAGGCGGCGCTCAACGAGCGCCAGCATGAATTGCTCGGAGACGCCCGCACCGCCCTGGCCCAGGCCGGGGAGCATCACGATCCGCTGCTGGTGGCCGAAGCGTTGCGGCTGGCCCGCGTGGCGTTCGATTCCCTGCTGGGCCGCACCGCGACCGAAGACATGCTCGATGCGCTGTTCGGCCGGTTCTGCATCGGCAAGTGAGTGTTTCACGTGAAACATTCAGCCGATCGGCGGTGAGTGCGGCCGTACGGTTCAGCGAAAACCGGTTCCCACATTCGGCCGCTCTGCGCTAAGGCGCTGGCAATCATGCAGCAGTTCGATGTCATTGTGGTCGGCGGGGGCCATGCCGGGGTGGAAGCCGCCGCCGTGGCCGCGCGGATGGGGGGCCATGCCGCCCTGGTCAGCTTCGATCTCGATGCAATCGGCGCGATGAGCTGCAATCCGGCGATAGGGGGGCTGGGCAAGGGCCACCTGGTCCGCGAGGTTGACGCTTTCGACGGGATCATCGGCCGCGCTGCCGATGCCGGGGCAATCCATTACCGGATGCTCAACCGCTCCAAGGGTTCTGCGGTGCAAGGTCCGCGCGTCCAGGCCGATCGCAAGCGCTTCAAGGCCGAAGTCCAGCGCCTGTTGGCATTGCAGGGCGATTTGACGCTGGTCGCGGGGGAAGCCGCCGCGCTGCGCCTGACCGGCGGGCGGGTGACCGGGATCGACCTGGCTGACGGAACGGCGCTGTCCGCTTCGGCCGTGGTGCTGTGCACCGGCACGTTCCTGGGCGGAGTCCTGTTCCGGGGCGAGGAACGGATCGTCGGTGGACGGATCGGCGAGGCTTCGGCCCAGCGGCTCGCGGCACAGCTGCGTGAGGCGCAGCTGCCGATGGCCCGGCTCAAGACCGGAACGCCGCCGCGGCTCGACGGGCGGACGATCGACTGGTCGGGGCTTGAGGAACAGCCGAGCGATGCCGATCCGTGGACCATGTCGCCGCTGGGGGCAGGGCGGGCTCTGCCGCAGGTGTTTTGCGCGATCACCCGCACGAATGAACGCAGCCACGACGTCATTCGGGCAAACCTCCATCGCTCGCCCTTGTTCTCCGGTGCGATTGGCGCTTCGGGGCCGCGCTATTGCCCGTCGATCGAGGACAAGATCCACCGCTTTGCCGATCGTGACGGGCATCAGGTATTCCTGGAGCCGGAGGGGCTCGACACGCACCTGGTCTATCCCAACGGGATCAGCACTTCGCTTCCGGCCGATGTCCAGCTTGCCATGCTGCGGACCATGGAAGGGCTGGAGCGGGTCGAGATGGTCGTGCCGGGCTACGCGGTGGAATACGATCATATCGATCCCCGCGCGCTGCGCCCCTGTCTGGAACTGCGCGACCTGCCGGGGCTCTATTGCGCCGGCCAGATCAACGGCACCACCGGGTACGAGGAAGCCGCCGCGCAGGGCCTGGTGGCGGGGATGCATGCTGCCGCGGCCGTACTGGGGCGTGACGGTCCGGCGATAGACCGGGCCAACAGCTACATGGCGGTCATGATCGACGATCTGACCCTGCACGGGGTGAGCGAACCCTACCGGATGCTGACCGCGCGGGCCGAATATCGCCTGCGGTTGCGCGCCAACAATGCCGGCACCCGGCTGACTCCGCTGGGCCTGACCCTGGGTTGTATCGGTCTGGAGCGGACCGAATGGTTTGCCCGGCGCGAGGAAGCGCGGGCACGTCTGGAAGGGGCGCTGGAGCGGGTGGTGACCGGCAATGAACTGGCCGTGGCCGGGTTGCCGGTACGACCCGATGTCGGCCGGCTGTCTCTGCGCGACGCTTTGCGGTTCGGCGGGGTGGAGCTGGATGGCCTGCGGCCCTGGCTCAGCGATGACCTGTTCGCCGATGCCGATCTGGCGGCGGAAGTGGCCGAGGACGCTGCCTATGCCCCCTATCTGGCGCGTCAGGATGCCGAGCTGCGCGAACTGCGCGCCGGTGAGGCGCTGCCGCTGGGCGACGATTTCCCCTATGAAGCGATCCCCGGCCTTTCGCGCGAGATGGTCGAACGGCTGAGCCGGGCACGTCCTGCCACGCTGGCTGCGGCAGGGAGGGTGCCGGGCATTACCCCGGCGGCGCTGGCGGCGCTACTGGTCCATGCCCGGCGGCGCGCGGCATGATCCTGCGCGATGAAATGGCCGCTCGGGCCTGGTTCAAGTCCCTGCCGGAATGGGACGAAGCGGTCGCGCAGAAGCTCGAGGGGCTGACGGCTCTGCTGGCGGCGGAGAACGATGTCCAGAACCTCGTCTCGGCGGCCAGCCTCGAATCGGTCTGGGTGCGCCACTATGCCGATTCAGCGCAGCTTCTCGCTCATGTTCCACGTGAAACAGGCTCGCCCTGGCTCGATCTTGGCACCGGAGCCGGCTTTCCCGGCCTGGTCATCGCCATTCTGCGGCCGGAGTGCGAGGTGGTCATGGTCGAATCGCGCGCACGGCGGATCGAATGGCTGCGGCGGGTCTGCGACAGCTTCAGTCTGGGCAACGCCCGGGTGGAGGGAATACGGGTCGAAGCGCTGGCAGAGCAGAAATTCCGCGCCATTTCGGCACGGGCCTTTGCCCCGCTGCCCAAATTGCTGGACCTATCCGCAAGATTCTCCACAAGCGAAACGGTCTGGTTGTTGCCCAAGGGGCGGTCGGCCCGGCAGGAACTGGCAGAGCTGAACGGCTGGAATCACCTGTTCCACGTGGAACAATCGCTGACCGACGCGGATTCCGGGGTTATTGTCGGCACATTGATCGGCCGGAGCGGCAGAAGGGGCAGGAAAACGTGATTCGCGTAGCCATTGCCAACCAGAAGGGCGGGGTCGGCAAGACCACCACGGCGATCAACATCGCCACGGCCATGGCCGCAACCGGGTGGAAGGTCCTGCTGATCGACCTCGATCCGCAAGGCAATGCCTCAACCGGGATCGGCATCGCCGCCGACGCGCGCGAACATTCGTCCTACGATCTGCTGGTCGATCAACTGCCGCTCGGCGGATGTGTTTCCTCAACAAGGATCCCGGGGCTCGATATTGTCCCTGCCACGGTCGACCTATCCGGTGCCGAAGTCGAGCTTGTCGCGGTGGAGAACCGCACTGACCGGCTGCGCGATGCGCTGGGTGGCGAGAGTGGCTATGACATTGCTTTCATCGATTGCCCGCCGTCGCTCGGTTTGCTGACGCTCAACGCGCTTTGTGCCGCCGATACCCTGCTTGTGCCGCTCCAGTGCGAGTTTTTCGCGCTCGAAGGACTGTCCCAGCTGCTTCAGACGGTCGAGCGGGTGCAGCAGCGCTTCAATCCCGACCTTGGTATTGTCGGCGTGGCGCTGACCATGTTCGATCGCCGCAACCGGCTGACCGATCAGGTCTCGGATGATGTCCGCCAGTGCCTTGGGGGACTCGTGTTCGATGCGGTGATCCCGCGCAACGTCCGCCTGTCCGAAGCGCCCAGCCACGGGCTGCCGGCGCTGGTCTATGATCACAACTGCACCGGCAGCCGTGCCTATATGGCACTCGCGCGCGAACTGATCTCGCGCCTGCCCGAACGAAGGAAAGCCGCATGAGCGATGATTCGCTGATTCGCCCCGCCACCACCAAGCGTCCGGCACTGGGCCGCGGGCTGGGAGCCCTGCTGGGCGAGACCCGCCGCGAAGAGCCGTTGGTCACGCCGGGGAGCGTGGCGGCGGCGGGCGCAGCCGGTGTACAGACGCCTTCCGGCGGTCTCGCCATGCTGGCTGTCGCCGATATCGTGCCGCATCCCGGTCAGCCGCGCCGCCACTTCGCCGAAGAAGCCCTGGCAGAGCTTGCTGCCTCGATTGCCGCGCGCGGGGTGATCCAGCCGGTGATCGTCACGCCGCATGGTTCGGGCCGTTACCGCCTGGTTGCGGGCGAGCGCCGCTGGCGTGCAGCCCAGCGCGCGCAGCTGCACGAGATCCCGGCGATCATCCGCGAGCTCAGCGAACGCGAAGTGACCGCGCTGGCGCTGATCGAGAACCTGCAGCGCGAAGACCTCAACCCGATCGAGGAAGCACGCGCCTATCACCGCCTAGCCGAGGGCGAGGGCCTGACCCAGGCCGAGATCGCCAAGCTGGTCGACAAGAGCCGCAGTCACGTCGCCAACCTCCAGCGCCTCCTCAGCTTGCCCGAGGCTGTGGTGATCATGGTCGAGGAAGGCAAGCTGTCAATGGGCCATGCCCGCGCGCTGGTCGGTGTCGAGAATGCCCAGGCCCTGGCCGAACAGGCGGCGGCAAAGCACCTGTCGGTGCGTGAGGTGGAGCGGCTGGCCCGCAAGGCCGCGACCGGTTCGAGCGCTCCCGTCCAGCGCCGCGCCCGCAGCGAGCGCGATTCGGGCGATGCCGCCGATATCGCCGCAGTGCAAAGCCATCTTGAGGAATTTCTTGGCCTTTCGGTTCGAATCAATACCGATGCCGACCCCCGATCAGGCGCGGTTACGATTCGTTACCGCACGCTCGACCAGCTCGATCTGATCTGCCAGCGCCTCACAGGTGGCGGAATTTAGCCGTTCCTGGCCCAAATCCTTAACGGCCGGCGCCGATCCATTAACCATACTCAAAAGCAAACGCTGAACAGAGTGGTTCTACATAAGGTCCTGCGAATGGGGGGTTTTGCCAGCCATTCGGGTGGCGCCAGCGCGCCGCTGGCACACATGTTTGGAAGGGACCAGATCATCATGCGTAATTCGCTTCGCCTCGCGATCTTCGGCGCCGTTGCCGCCGCTTCGTTTGCTACTTCGGCTCAGGCCGCCACGTCGGCGACCGGCACTGCCACGGCCGAGGTGCTCAGCACCCTGACCGTCACCAACACCGCTGACCTGCGCTTCGGCCAGATCGCTGCCAACACCGGCGGCACCGTCACCGTCAACGCCGATCTCTCGGTTTCGTCGACCGGCGCCCTGATCTCGACCGGCACCCGCGCTCCGGCGAGCTTCGACGTGACCGGCACGCCGAACGCGATGGTCATCGTTTCGCTGCCGACCGCGGCGGTCGACCTGACCCGCTCGGGTGGCACCGAAACCATGTCGCTGAGCGGCTTCAACACCGACCCGAACGGCGCGTTCCAGCTGGACGGCTCGGGCGCTGGCAGCTTTGCGGTCGGCGGCACGCTGACCGTGGGCAGCGGCCAGGTTGCCGGCACCTACTCGGGCACCTTCTCGGTCTCGGTCGAGTACCAGTAAAGGCCAGATCCCCGGGGTCTCCTGCAGACCCCGACCAAGCAGGGGGCCGCATCCGCCAGCCGGATGCGGCCCTTTCGTTTGCGTCCATTCCCGCCATGGTTAGCCAGATGTTAACCCTGTTTTCCTATCCCCTTCAGGATATTTGCGGAGAGTCCCGATGACTCTTCGGCAAGCATTCAAGGGGATACGATGCTGCCTTCATCCTTTGTCCGTCGCTGCGGCGCCGTTCTGACCGCGGTTGCTGCTGCCCTTGCCGCCATTCCTGCCGCCGCCCAGGGCGACCTGCTGGTCGCGCCGACCCGGGTGGTGATCAACAATGGCGGTCAGGCCGAAGTGGTGCTCAGCAACATCGGCGCGAAGCCCGCGACCTACCGGATCTCGCTCGAACTGCGGCGGATGGACGAAAGCGGTGACTTCTCCGACATCGAGGAGGCTGCCGCCAATCCGACCGAGCGCTCGGCGCTCGACATGGTGCGCTATGCGCCGCGCCGGATCACGCTGTTGCCGGGCCAGCCCCAGGCGGTGCGGATCTCGGTCCGTCCGCCGGCCGAACTCCCGGACGGCGAATACCGTGTGCACATGAGCTTCCGGGCAATTCCCGATGCAACGGCTCCCGAAGCCGCGCCCGCCACCGGCAGCGAAACCGGCGTCTCGATCCGGCTGACCCCGATCTACGGCATCACCATTCCGGTCTTCGTCCGCAAAGGCCGGCTCGAGGCCCAGGCCAGCCTTGCGAACCCGAGGCTGATCCGCAACGAGCGGGGCGCCTATATCGAGCTCGACATGGGCCGCAGCGGGCAGCGCTCGGTCTATGGCGAGCTGATCGGCAAGGGTCCGCGCGGCGACGTGCTGTTCAACCTGCGCGGCGTTGCCGTCTATCCCGAGGTCACCCGCCGCAAGGTCTTCGTGCCGCTCAATGCCGAGCAGCTCGCCAAGCTGAAGGGCCCGGTCAGGATCGAGTACCGCGAACTACCAGAAAACGGCGGTGCGCTGCTCGCCGAAACGACCGCGAACTTCCAGTAAGTCACTGCAATAAAGCCCTATATTCAGGAAGGATAGCCACTCCGGCTTGACGTCATGAAACGCTGGTTCGCCCTTGCAGGAAAATGCGCCGCCGTGGCTACGGCGGCGCTTTGCCTGTGGGCGGCGCCAGCCCGGGCGGAAGGCTGGCGCGCCAATGACGACGATTCGCTGCTGCTGGAGCTGCGCTCTGGCCAGTTCCGGCTGGGCGAGCCGATGCGCGGCTATCAGACGCCGTTTGGGGTCTGCGTCGATTTCGCTGACCTGATCCAGGCGCTCGATCTGCCGGTGCGACTGGACAAGAAGTCGCGCCGCGCAACTGGCTGGCTGTTCGCGGAGGATCAGCGGCTGGTGATCGATCGCGATGCGAACACGGTACAAACCGTGAACGGAAGCCGTGCGATCGGCGCCAATGCGATCCAGGATACGCCCGAAGGCTGGTGCATCAGCCTGTCTGCCCTGTCGCAATGGATGGGCGTACGGTTCAAGCCGGATCTCGGCAATCTCTCGGTCGTGATCGAGAGCGACCGGAAGCTGCCGTTCCTGGAAGCGATGGAGCGGAAAAGTCGCGCCGCGCGACTTCAGAAGCCGGCCAACCGCGATTTCGATCTGGCCAGCATGCCCACCGCGCAGACGCCCTATCAAACCTGGCGCGCTCCTTCGGTCGATGTTCAGGTTCAGGCGCAATGGAACCGCAATGCCGGCACCAGCGTGAATTACGAGGGGCTGGCCAGCGGCGAGATTGCGGGGATGAGCTACAACGCCCGCCTCGCCGGGCGGGATTCGCTTGCCCCGGATTCATTCCGTTTCAAGCTTTACCGCAACGATCCCTCCGGCAATCTGCTCGGACCCTTCGGGGCTACGCAGATCGCGCTGGGTGATGTGGATACCCCGCCTTCGGCCCTGACCGGCCAGAGCGCATATGGCCGCGGCGCGTTCATCTCGAACCGGCCGCTCAATCTGCCATCACGGTTCGGCACCACCACGCTGCGCGGTGCTCTGCCGGCAGGTTGGGATGCGGAACTATACCGTAATGGCGTGCTGCGGGCCTACCAGGCCGATCGCGGTGACGGACGTTATGAGTTTGCCGATATCGAGCTGCAGTTCGGCGAGAATGAGTTCGACGTCGTGCTCTACGGTCCGCAAGGCCAGGTCCGGCATGAACGCACCAGCCAGACCGTCGGGATCGACAGCATCCCGGCCGGCAAGACCTGGTACTGGGCCGGAATCCTTGATGAAGGCAAGGACCTGCTCGACCTGGGTTCACCTGCCTACCTCACCCGTACGGGATGGCGTTGGGGGGTCGGCGTCGAGCGCGGACTTGATGGCCGAACCACCGCGGGCCTGGGCTATCACAGCCTGACCCGCTCTGGCCGCCGCAAACACTATCTGGAGGCCAACCTGCGTCGATCGCTGGGGCCGCTGCTGGTCGAACTATCGGGTTCGCACCAGTTCGGCAGCGGCGTAGCGCTGCGCGGCGAGGCGATCGGCCGGGTCAAGGGCGTCAATATCAACGCCCATGCGATGTGGACCGCGGGGGATTTCGAATCCGACCTGGTTTCGCTGGAGCAGAACCGCGAGTTTGGCCTGCGCCTGTCCGGCTCGGTCCGGCTGGGCAGCTGGCGCCTGCCGGTCGAAGCCGGGGTGCGCCAGACGCTGACCCAGCGGGGGCTGAAAGTTACCGAAGTGTTAACGCGCGGCTCGATGCACATCGGCCGGGCCTCGCTGACGGTCGAACTGCTGAACCGCTCGATTGCCGGACCGGTACTGGTCACGGCAGGCGAGGAGCAGGGAACGAGGCTGACGCTGATCGGCAATACCGCCCTTGGCCGGGTCCGCTTGCGCGGCCAGGCCGCATTTGGCCTCAGTGGGACTCATCCCGGCTTCCAGCGCGCGCAGTTCGTGGTCGACGCCCCGATCGGGCCTGCCTCGACCCTGCGTGCCGGCTTCGATCATGACCGGATCGCGGACCGGCAGGAATACTCGCTGGGCTATGTCCACCAATTCAAGCACTTCGCGCTGCGTGGTGAGGGACGGATCGATAACCGCGGCAACCTGGGCTTCGGCCTGACTCTGGCCTTCTCGATCGGGCCCGATCCGGTCGATGGCGGCTGGCGCCTGTCGCGCGAACGACTGGCTGAAACCGGCCAGGCCGCAGTCGAGGTCTATCGCGACGAAAACGGCGACGGCTATCGCCAGGCAAACGAGCCGGCGGTGGAGGGTGTCGCGGTCGAGGCGGGCTTCCGGACGGGCGACAAGCCGACCGATGCCAAGGGCCGGACGGTAATCGACGGATTGGTGCCCTATGTCCCGGTCCTCGTTTCGATCGATGCCGGATCGCTGGAGGATCCGCTATTGCAGCCCAAGGGCAGGGGCATGGTGGTTGTGCCGCGCCCGGGAGTTACGGCCAAACTCTCATTGCCGTTGGCCCCGACGGGCGAGATCGAGGCCGTGCTGCTGGGCCCAGATGGCGAACCGCGTGGCGGCATCGGCGTGGAACTGGTCGATCCGGCCGGGCAGATCGTACTGCGCGGACAGAGCGACTTTGACGGCTACCTGTTCTTAGATTCAGTCCCCTATGGCAGCTATCGCCTGCGCCTGACCGAGGCGAGCGCTAAGGCCATGGGCGTGCGGACGGAGCTGGGCGGGCAGCTGCGGATTGATCGGGCCCAGCCTTCGCTGCGTCTGGGCAAGTTGCGGCTGGAACTGTTGCCGGCCGGCGACCTGGCCCGCGCACCTTAATCGTTCGATTAAATTCCGGTTGACCGGCGGCGGCGCTGGGCATTACGCCTTGGCCCAACACAAGCCCCCGAGAGGAAACCGCCATGTCGCTCGATTCGCTGGCCCGCACGGCCTACACCGAAGATCACGAAGCTTTCCGTCAGACCGTCCGCCGCTTCATGCTGGACGAGATCGCCCCGAATCAGGCCGCCTGGGCCGAGGCCGGGATTGTCCCCAAGTCGATCTGGCCCAAGGCCGGGGAACTGGGGCTGCTGTGCCCGACCGTGCCCGAGGAATACGGCGGCCTGGGCCTTGATTTCGGCTATAACGCGATCGTCGATGAAGAGACCGCCTATTACGGCGGGGTCACCACCGGCTTCTCGCTTCAGTCGGACATCGTTGCCAACTACCTGGTCGCCCACGGCTCGGAAGAGCAGAAGAAGGAATGGCTGCCCAAGCTGGTTTCGGGTGAAGTCGTCACCGCTATCGCCATGACCGAGCCGGGCACCGGGTCCGACCTTCAGGGCATGCGCACCACGGCCAAGAAGGACGGCAACCATTATGTGATCAACGGGTCGAAGACCTATATCACCAATGGTCAGAATGCCGATCTGATCCTGGTCTGCTGCAAGACCGACACCGAGATCCAGCCGGCCTACAAGGGCATCTCGATCGTGCTGGTCGAAGCCAACCGCGAAGGTTTCAAGCGCGGTCGCAACCTCGACAAGATCGGGCAGGACGAAGCCGATACCTCGGAACT
Source organism: Sphingomonadales bacterium (assembly GCA_017302615.1). Lineage (GTDB taxonomy): Bacteria > Pseudomonadota > Alphaproteobacteria > Sphingomonadales > Sphingomonadaceae > Novosphingobium. The sequence goes on along the minus strand of JAFLDB010000002.1, from coordinate 164,241 downwards.
GTTCTTCGAGGACGTGCGCGTGCCGATCACTAACTGCCTCGGCCAGGAAGGCATGGGCTTCATCTACCTGATGAGCGAACTGCCGCAGGAGCGTTTGTCGATCGCCGTTTCGGCGATGGCCAGCACCCAGCGCGCTTTCGACATGACGGTGGAATATACCCGCGATCGCAAGGCTTTCGGCAAGCCGATCCTCGATTTCCAGAACAGCCGCTTCGTGCTGGCCGACATCAAGGCCAAGCTGCAGGTCGGCTGGGCGCATCTTGACTGGGCTCTGGCCCGGCACCTCAGGAAGGAACTGACCCCGGAAGAGGGCGCCGCGGCCAAGCTGTGGCACACCGACCTGCAGTGGGAAGTGATGGACAAGTGCCTCCAGCTCCACGGCGGGGCCGGCTACATGAATGAATACCCGATCGCCCGGATGTGGCGCGGTGCGCGCGTCACGCGGATCTTCGGCGGGACCAACGAGATCATGAAGGAACTGATCGGGCGCAAGCTCTGATTGCCACTCTCATGCCGGTAATGGAAAAGGGGGCCGATTGGCCCCCTTTCTGTTTTCGGCGATCAGTTGGTGCGGACCCGTTTGTCCGGTACGATCTTGACCCGCTTGTCGGGGCGCGGCTTGATATAACGCACCTTGCGCTTTTCCCGTACGGCCACCCATTCCTCGGTCACCACCGTCTCCACGCATTCGCGCGGCTGGGCCGGCGCGGCGACCTGGACATAGGCCACAGGGACCATGACCATCATCGGCGCATAGCCATAGCCGACCACAGGATGACCATAGCCGTGCCCCATGGCTCCGCCATGGCTCCAGGTGGTGTGCTGTTCCAGATAGGCCTCGCAATAGTCGCGCGCGGCGCGCTTGTCGGCCGCATCGCCGATCGCCCCGCCCGCGACTGCACCAACCGTGGCCCCGGCCACGGTTCCAACCGCACGATTGCCCTTTCCGGCGACGCGGTTCCCCACCACGCCCCCAATCACGCCACCAACCAGCGCGCCGCCCACCTTGTTGCCGTTGCCATGGCGACGGCGGCACTCGGCCAGCCAGTTGGCGCGGGCCTGCTCCCAGCCCGGGGGATACTGGCGGGCCTGCTCGCCCTGCGGCATGGGCGGATGGGCCATCGGCTGGCCCGGACCCGGAGGCGGACCGCGCCATTCGGGGCGCGGATCGGGGATTGGCCCGTCGAAGACCCGGCCCTGGGCATCGACCACCCCGGTCTGGGCGGCGGCCGGCAGGGCCAGGCCGCACAAGGCAGCGCAAAGGGCTAGGCTGATCGGACGAACGGACATGGCAATCCCCTGGGAAAAGACCGGAGCTTTCCGGCATTAACCTGGAATTTAGCATCATGTCGGGCTGCTGACCAAGGCTTGGTCAGGGCCTCTCTTGCCATTGTCCCGATTCGGAGCAGCCTTGCCCGGTCAGATTACCGCGGCGATCGCCTCGGCCAGCGCCTCGATCCCGGCGGCATCCTCGGTGTCGAAGCGGTTCAGTTCCGGACTGTCGAGATCGATCACCGCAATCACCGCTCCATTCCGGAACACCGGCACGACCAGTTCGGACTGGCTGGCGCCGTCGCAGGCGATATGGCCTGGAAAGGCGTGGACGTCAGGCACCAGCTGAGTCTGTCCGCTGGCCGCCGCCGCGCCGCACACGCCCTGACCAGGCGCAATGCGGATGCAGGCCGGCTTGCCCTGGAATGGGCCGAGCACCAGCGCGCCGTCTACCATACGGTAAAACCCCGCCCAGTTCAGTCGTGGCACGAACTGCCAGATGAGAGCGGCAAGGTTGGCCATGTTGGCCACGCCATCAGGCTCATCAGCCGTCAGCGCGCGGGCCGCATCGACCAGATCGCGGTAAAGTTCGGGCTTGGGCTGGGCGGGATCGGGCTGGAAATCGAACATGCGCGGCCCATAACCCAGACTTGACCCCTTGTCCCAGACTTTGGTTGCCGCCGTGCCGGTGACAAAGTATCACCGCGCCATGTCGACCAAACGCAAGCTGCTTGTCGCCCTGCTGATCGCCCTCATGGTGATCGGCGGTTTCGCTTACTGGTTGTGGCGCGGGACCCCCGCAGAGCACACCACCGAACAGCTCTCGGGCAAGGATCCGGTCCTGGCCGAACCGAAGGTGGAGCAGATCCCCTCGATCGCGATTGCCAAGCCGGTCGGCTGGGCCAAGGACGAGGCACCGGTCGCCGCCAAGGGCCTGGAAGTGAAGCGCTTTGCCGAAGGGCTCGAACATCCGCGGGTGATCTACACATTGCCCAATGGCGATGTCATTGTGGCCGAGGCCGACTCGCCCTCGACCAATCTCGGCGGCGGGCTGGTCGGCTGGATCGGGCAGAAGTTGATGAAGCGGGCCGGCTCGCACGGTGAATCCGCCGACCGGTTGACCCTGCTGCGCGATGGTGACGGCGATGGCACGGCCGAACAGCGTTACGTTCTGATCGAGGACAAGCACATGGCCTCGCCCTCCGGCCTCGCCTGGGCGGACGACCGGCTTTACGTGGGCAACCACGATGCGGTGATCGTGTTCGATTACAAGCTGGGCGAAACCGCGATCACCGGCGAACCGCGCAAGGTGATGGACCTGCCGCCGGCCGGCAACCACTGGATGCGCAACCTGGTGCTAAGCCCGGATGGCAACCGCCTTTACGTGGCGGTGGGTTCAGCCTCGAACATCGGCGAACAGGGAATGGAGATTGAGCAGGGCCGCGCCGCGATCTGGGAAAAGGATCTGACCAAGGACGGCTTCCCGCGCCAGTTCGCGCAGGGGCTGCGCAATGCCAACGGGCTCGGCTGGAACCCGGCTTCGGGCGAGTTGTGGACCGTGGTGAACGAGCGCGACATGCTCGGCCCCGATCTTGTTCCCGATTACCTGACCAATGTCCCGGTTGGCGCGCACTATGGTTGGCCGTGGATCTATTGGAAGAAGTACGACGACGACCGTGTGAAGTCCGCGCCTCCCGAGTATATCGACGACTTCGTGCGCAAGCCGGAGTACGCGCTGGGCGCCCACACCGCGCCTCTGGGTCTGGCCTTTGCCGTGGGCGGAGAGCGGATGGGTGCTGAATTCGCCAACGGCGCCTTCATCGCCCGCCATGGCTCGTGGAACCGCAACCCTCCGGCTGGCTATGATGTGGTCTTCGTCAAGTTCGATGCCAATGGCAATCCGCAGGGGCTGCCGGTGCCGGTGCTGACCGGCTTCCTCAAGGACAATGGCGATACCCGTGGCCGACCAACCTGGGTGGCTTTCGCTCGCGATGGCGCGCTGCTGGTGACTGATGACACCGCCGGGATCATCTGGCGGGTGATCGCACCCGGTGCGGCGCCCTCGCCTGCGATCCAGCCGGTCAAGGTCGGCCGTCTGCCTCCGCGTCGCCAGCTTGATGGTGATCCGGCGCAGTACCGCGGCGCTTTCGGACCCGAAGGCCAGGCCAGGCAGCAGTAAGGGCTATAGGCTCTTTCCCGCGCGCCCGGCCAGTTCGGTGACGAACTGCCAGGCGACCCGGCCAGAGCGCGCGCCGCGCCGCTTCGACCATTCGAGTGCCTCGGCCTCGCTCCAGGCGAGGTCGTGAGCAGCACAGTATCCGGCTATGATCGCCAGGTAATCATCCTGGCTGCAATTGTGGAAGCCGATCGACAGCCCGAACCGGTCAGCCAGGGCCAGCCGGTCATCCACGGCATCGCGCGGATTGATCGGATCGTCCTGCTCCGAAAGGTGGCGCGGCACGATTGCGCGGCGGTTGCTGGTCACGGCGATGCGGACATTGCCGGGCCGGGCCTCGATTCCGCCCTCCAGCCAGGATCGCAGCGCCCGCGGGCCGGCGCTGTCGTTTTCCTCGAAGCCGAGATCGTCGATGAACACCAGGAAGCGCCGCTCCTGCTGTCCCAGCTCGGCAAACAGCGCGGCCAGGCTGTCCAATGCTTCGGGAGCGACCTGCACCAGCGCGATCGCGCCCGGATCGCGGCCCTGCGCATCCAGCACGGCGGCGCGCAGCAGTGCGGACTTGCCCATGCCGCGCGATCCCCACAGCAGCATGTCATGTGCGGCATGGCCAGCGGCAAGCCGCGCGACATTGCGGGTCACAGCCGCCTTTTGCGCGTCGATCCCCTGCAGCAGGTCCAGCGGCGGGGCGATCAGCCGTTCTACCGGTCGGGCGTTGCCATGCCAGACATAGGCCGGGGCCGAAGTCCAGTCGACAGGCGCCACCGCTGGCGGGGCCAGTCGGTCCAGCGCCTCGGCAATCCGGGCCAGCGGGTCCCCCTGGTCCGTCATCCGGCCAGCGCCTCGGCATCGAGCGCGTAAAGCAGGCCCGATCCGGCCATCGCCGCGGCCTTCAGGCCGCGTGCCTCGGTCGCCACGTGCTCGGCGAAGTAACGGGCCACCACCGGTTTCGTCACTGCCAAAGCCCCTTCGGCGGCCTCCGCCTGGCGCTGAAGCTGCCAGCCAGCAACGGCCACGGCGCACATGGTGCAGAACGGCACCGATCCGGCCAGCTTGTCGTCCAGACTTGCCTCGCCCGCCATCCATCGGGCCACCTCGATGCAGTCCTCGGCCAGGGCGGCAAGGTCCGGGGCCTTTCCGGTGCATTCGCGCGCGGCGTCCGCCAGCAAGGCGCTCAGCACCGCTCCGCCTTCATAGCCCAGCTTGCGGGTGACCAGGTCAGCTGCCTGGATCCCGTTGGTCCCTTCATAGATCGGCGCAATCCGCGCATCGCGGTAATGCTGTGCCGCGCCGGTTTCCTCGACAAAGCCCATGCCCCCATGGATCTGCACGCCAAGGCTGGCCACTTCGCAGCCGATGTCTGTTCCCCAGGCCTTGATCAGCGGCACCAGACAATCGGCCCGGGCCTGCGCGCCGTCGATCTCCAGCGCGCCGCGATCGACCATGCCGGCAGTGTAATAGAGGAGCGCCCGTGCGCCCTCGGTCAGCGCCCGCATTCGCAGCAGCATGCGGCGCACGTCGGGATGCTCGATGATCGCCACCGAATCGCGGCTGGGCGATCCCGCACGGGCCGACTGGATCCGCTCGCGCGCGTAATGGCTGGCCTGTTGAAGCGCCCGCTCGGCAATTTGCACTCCCTGGTTGCCGACGTTGATCCGGGCCGAGTTCATCATTGTGAACATGGCTTTGAGGCCTTCGTTCTCGGCCCCGATCATTTCGCCGATACATTCGTCGTTGTCGCCAAAGCTCATCACGCAGGTCGGACTGGCCATGATCCCCAGTTTGTGTTCCAGTCCGGCGCAACGCAGGTCGTTGCGAGCCCCCAACGACCCGTCCGAGTTCACATGGTACTTCGGGACCAGAAACAGGCTGATCCCGCGCGTTCCGGCCGGTGCGCCGGGGGTCCGGGCCAGGACAAGGTGGACGATATTGCGAGCCAGATCGTGCTCGCCCCAGGTGATGAAGATCTTGGTGCCCTTGATCGACCAGGTTCCGTCGCCGCGCGGGGTGGCAGTGGTGCGCAGCGCGCCGACATCCGATCCGGCCTGCGGCTCGGTCAGGTTCATCGTGCCGGACCATTCGCCGCTGACCAGCTTGGCCAGATAGGTTGCCTTCTGCGCTTCGCTGCCGTGGTGGTGGATCGCATCGATCGCGCCGACGGTCAGCATCGGCAGCAGGCTGAAGGCCATGTTGGCCGCACCCAGATTCTCCAGCACATTGGCGGCCAGGGTGAATGGCAGGCCCTGCCCGCCAAAGGCCTCGTCCCCGGCAATCGCGTTCCAGCCCTGCTCGACATAGGCTTGATAGGCCTCGGCAAAACCGGCGGGGAGCGAAACCGTGCCATTGGCGAGGATTGCGCCTTCCTTGTCGCCCAGCCGGTTGAGCGGCGCCCATTCCCCGGCGGCGAACTGACCGATCCCTTCGACGATCGCTTCGACCATGTCCGCACTGGCGGCGGCAAAACGCGGGTGGTTTGCGAGCTCCCCGATCCCGGCATTGACGCGAATGGCCAGGATCTGGTCGGCGGTGGGGGCGGTGAAGTCCATGTTTAGCGGCTCTCGCTTTTCCTTGGCTTTGTCTCGCTCCGCCTATAGCGGGAGCGCATGACGGGCAAGGTGCTCCATCCCACGATCCGCCCTGCCGACGCGGCGGGCATCGCTGCGGCGGCTGGCATGCTGCGCGATGGCGGACTGGTCGCGGTGCCTACCGAAACGGTCTATGGCCTGGCCGCAAGGGCTGACAGCGCCGATGCCGTAGCGGCGATATATCGCGCCAAGGGTCGTCCGGATTTCAACCCGCTCATCGTCCACGTGCCCAACCTCGCGGCCGCCGAAGCGATTGCGGAATTCGATGGTCGCGCGCGGATTTTGGCCGAAGCGTTCTGGCCGGGCGCACTCACCATGGTCCTGCCGCTAAAGGAAGGGGCGCGAATCGCTCCGGCAGTAACGGCGGGACTGCCGACCATTGCCCTGCGCTGCCCGGCTCACCCGGCGATGCGCGCACTGCTGCGGGAGAGCGCCCTGCCGCTGGCAGCACCGTCCGCCAACCGATCCGGCGGGGTCAGCCCGACCCGGGCGGATCATGTCGCTGCCTCGCTTGGCGCAGCGGTGGATCTGATTCTTGATGGCGGAGCCTGCGCATCCGGGATCGAAAGCACCATTGTCGCATTGCGCAGGTCCGGTTGGCAGGTGTTGCGACCGGGGCCGGTGACCGAGGCACAATTGACCGAACTGCTGGGCCCCCCGGTTGACGCCACGGCGGATAGCCGCATCGAGGCTCCGGGCCAGCTGGCCAGCCACTATGCGCCGGGCAAGCCGGTGCGGCTGGATGCCGCTGCGGCTGAAGTGGACGAGTTCCTGATCGGGTTCGGAGCAGTTGCCGGGGATGCAACCCTGTCGGCAAGCGGCGACCTGGCCGAAGCCGCAGCACGGCTCTACGAATGCCTGCATCTTGCCGCCGCCGCGCCACAGGCGCGAATCGCGGTTGCGCCGATCCCCGCGGAGGGAATCGGCGCCGCGATCAATGACCGTCTGAAGCGGGCTGCGGCCTAGGGCTTGGGTGCTTCGGGTGCGGCCGGCGCTTCCGGAGCCTTCGGCGGCTCGGGCGCATCCTTGTCCTTCTGCTGGACCGGGGTTTCGCAGACCAGTTTGCCGGAACCCATCGAGCTGACGGTGCAACGGGCGCGGCCCTTCACCGTTACATTGCCCGAACCCATGATGCTGGCATCGACTTCGCCGTCCGAGGCAAAGGCGGTGCTGCCTGATCCGGCGATCGAGACATCGGCTTTTTCGACCTTCAGCGCGTCCATCTGGGCCGATCCGCTGCCGGCAATGGTCAGGTCGAGCGTCTTCACGTTCCCGGCGGCGCGGAAATTGCCCGATCCGGCAATGGTCAGATCCAGCGATTCGCCTGCAATCGCGGTGCTTTCGATCGTGCCCGACCCGGCCACCGTCACTTCAGCCTTGCTGGCCAGAGCCACAGTGGTGATCTTGCCGGTCCCCGCCATCACCACTTCGCGCGGCGCGGGCATGGTCACGTTGATGATCGCGACCTTGCCGCCCGAATTGAAGGTCTTGTCGGCGCGGTGGATCGCCAGGCTGCCATCTTTCAGGCTGAAGCGGATCTGGTCCTTCGCTTCGGCATCGCCCTCGACCGTGATCGCCAACTTGTCGCCAGTGGTGACGCGCACCTCGTCGGGCCCGGCCAGCACGAGTTCCTCGGGCGCCTTGCCCGACAGGTCGAGTTCGGAGAGCGGCTTGCCCTCTTCGCCGTTGATCGAAACCTTGGCGCCGTCGCAGCCAGCCACGCCCGCAGCCATGGCCACGGCGATGATCGGTCCCAGCGCCTTTGCAAACTTGCCCAACCTCAACTTCATGGCGATTCCTCCGCAATGTGTATTGCCGATATAATACGCCATGCCACACGCTTCAAGAGGACAAACGGAAAGGGCCGCCCCGGCGGGACGGCCCTTTGCCAAATTCAACCTTGAACCAGGGGCTTAGGCGGTTGCAGCCGCTTCGGCGTAGTACTTGGGCGCATGCTCGTTGAGGATCGCCAGTATCTTCTTCAGCGCGGCCGGTTCGTCGGTCTTTTCCATCGCGGCCAGTTCGCGCGCCAGGCGCGAAGAGGCGGCTTCGAAGATCTGCCGTTCCGAATAGGACTGTTCTGGCTGGTCGTCGGCGCGGAACAGGTCGCGGGTCACTTCGGCGATCGAGACGAGATCGCCCGAATTGATCTTGGCTTCGTATTCCTGGGCGCGGCGCGACCACATGGTGCGCTTGACCTTGGGCTTGCCTTTCAGCGTGTCGAGCGCTTCGCGCAGGGTCTTGTCGCTGGACAGCTTGCGCATCCCGATCGCTTCGACCTTGTTGGTCGGCACGCGCAGCGTCATGCGCTCTTTCTCGAACCTGAGAACGTAAAGCTCCAGAGTCATCCCGGCGATTTCCTGCTCCTGCAGTTCGATCACCCGGCCAACCCCGTGCTTGGGATAGACCACGTAGTCACCAACGTCGAAGGCATGGGCCTTGGCTACCATCTATCATCCTTTCGTTCGCGGGATGGCGCATGACGCGCCAAGGGACAGCCGATTGTTCAGGGGAGGTACGGACAAAAGTGTTGCGACCCGGTCCGATGCCTCCATCAACCGCCCCTGTGCATCCCGCCTTTCATGATGTCTGGCTGTCGCACGGACCTTCAAGCCCGCCGCAGTTGGGTATTATATAACACAACTGTAACATAATTGCCAGAGGTGAGAATCCTTGCGGCTTCTCACCCATGCAATGGTGCAGGAACTGAATGGTCGGGCCAAGCCGGGGCCTGGCCCCGGCCTGCGATCAATCGCCTTCGCCGGGCTCGGCCGAGAAGAACTTGTCGAACTTGCCGTCTTCGCCCTTGTGCTCGTCGGCGTCGGCCGGCGGTTCCTTCTTCTGGGTGATGTTGGGCCATTCGGCGGAGTACTTGGCGTTCAGCTCAAGCCACTGTTCCAGGCCGCTTTCGGTATCAGGCAGGATCGCTTCGGCGGGGCATTCCGGTTCGCACACGCCGCAGTCGATGCATTCGCTGGGGTTGATCACCAGCATGTTCTCGCCCTCGTAGAAGCAGTCGACGGGGCAGACCTCGACGCAATCGGTGTACTTGCACTTGATGCAGGCGTCGGTGACGACATAGGTCATGGCAATCAGGTCCCCTAAGGCGAGTTGTCTTTGCCTGCTGCTATGGGATTTCCAGCGCTCGCGTCAAGCACCCGATAGCAGGCCTGGGCTTCGCTGGCCGGTCCGCGCCGGGTCGGCAGGGTCAGAACCTCGACGATTCGGACCTCGCCGCGCATCGGCAGAGTCAGCACATCGCCGCAGCCGACGGCCGCGCTGGGCTTTTCGATTCGCCGTCCGTTCAGGCGGATGTGGCCATCGAGGACCCAGGCCTGGGCAAAGCTGCGACTGCCGGCCAGCCGCAGAAACCACAGCAACTTGTCGATCCGCATCAGCGCACCAGCCCGGCCAGCGCGGCAAAGGCGCTGCCGGACAAGGCTGGCGTGACGATCGCACGGGGGGCCTCGGCCTCACGCCGGGGTGGGCGCCAGCGCCAGCGCGCCGGCTGCGGCGGGCCATATGCCCCTTCGGGCAGGAGCCGCGCCGGACTGGCGGCAAAGCCCGCCAGGCGTAACAGCCAGGCATAGCTGGCGGTGTTCAACCCGGTGGAGATGGCCAGCGCCGGGTCGATCACGAAAGGCTTGCCGCGTCCGGCCAGCCGCGCCTCATGGGCGGCGCGCAGCAACTTTTCGGCCATGTCGAGCCGCACGGCCTGTTTGCCAAGACGGCGATAGCCCGGCGGCGTTGCGCTCTTGCCTGGGGTTGCCACGACCGGCGGCATGGCTGGCACCGGGGTCGGCAGGGGGAGGTGGCGCGCGCCGAGCAGCGTGCGCCAGGCGGCCAGTGCCGACGGTTTCAGCATGTCCGGAAGGAACAGGTCCAGGGCGCCAACTCGCACTCCCAGTCTGCGCAGCCGCTCGCGTTGGTCCTTGCTCAGCCGATCAAGTCCCGATCCGGCGCGTTCGAGCAGACCGCCCGCTTCGGTAAGGCGAATCAGCAGGGCGCGCAGTTCGGGACCGGCGGCGGCTTCTCCGGCGGCGGCATCGATCCGGCGCAGCGCGGCCAGCGGAGCAAGGGCGCGCTCCAGCCACTGCTCCAGGGCATGGACCAGTCTCTGGCGGCAATCGGCGGCCAGACCGGCGAGCGCCGGATCGAGCGTCACCTTCGGGTGAAGCAGATTGCGGCCGGCCTCCAGTGTCGCCAGCGCTTCACCGTCCCAGGTCAGCCTGGGTCCGTCGAGCGCCAGCGCGGTGCTGTCATCGGCCAGGCTGGCCAGCAGGGCTTCGGCCCGGCGTGCACGCAGTTCGGGCAAGTGGCGCTCGGCCGCGGCCAGCAATAGCTTGCGGTCCGCATGGCGCGCCTGCGGATCGACCCGGAAGCGAAAACCGGCAAGATGCCCGATCGGTTCGCCGTCGACCTGCACTTCATCCTCGACCAGCCGAACCGGCAAAAGTCCGGCGTCCGGCCCCAGCTTCTTCATCAGCACAGAGGTGCGGCGGTTGACGAACCGTTCGGTCAACCGGGCATGGAGCGCATCGGACAGGCGCGTCTCCACCGCCCGTGCCCGCGCCGCCATCTCCTCGCGCGCCAGCACCCAGTCGGGCCGCTGGGCGACGTAGGACCAGGTCCGGATCGCCGAGATCCGCATCTGCAGGGTGTCGATATCGCCCGAGGGATTGTCGAGCTCGGCAATGGCGCGGGCCACAAAATCGCCGCCCAACTGGCCGTGGCGCAAGTCCTGCCATAGCCGCGCCACGAACCGCGCATGGGTTTCGGCTCCATGCTGGCGGAAATCCGGCAAGGAGCAGACATGCCAGAACCGCCGCACTTGTGCCTCGCCCCGAACGCCCGCGACAAGTTCCGGGTCTTCGGCCAGACGGCGCAGCACGGCCAGGTCGATCGCTTCGGGGGCGGGGGCCAGTTCCTTGCGCTCGGGCGGGCGTGACAGATCAGCGATCAGCGCGGCAAGGCTGCCACAATCGGGCTCGGCCTCGCGCCAGAACAATCTCGTCAGCGGCGGAAAGCGATGCTCCTCGATCGCGTAGACTTCTTCCGCAGAGAACTCCGCATCGTAGCTGCCACTGCCGGCCAGGGTGCCGAAGGTCCCGTCGCGCTGGTGCCGCCCGGCGCGGCCGGCGATCTGGGCCATCTCGCTGGTGGTCAGCCGCCGCTGGCGCACCCCGTCGAACTTGGACAGGCCGGCAAAGGCGACGTGATCGATATCGAGGTTGAGCCCCATGCCGATGGCATCTGTGGCGACCAGGTAATCGACTTCGCCTTGCTGGTATAATGCTACCTGCCGGTTGCGGGTCTCCGGGCTGAGCGCGCCCATCACCACGGCCGCCCCGCCGCGGAACCGGCGCAGCATTTCGGCCACGGCATAGACCTGCTCGGCACTGAACGCGACGATGGCCGAGCGCGGCGGGATCCGGCTGAGCTTCTTCGCTCCGGCGTGGCTGAGCGTGGAAAAGCGCGGTCGGCTGACGATCTCGCAAGCGGGCAGCAGCGCCTTGACGATCGGCTCCAGCGTGGCCGAACCCAGCAGCATGGTCTCTTCCCGCCCGCGCGCGTGCAGCAGCCGGTCGGTGAAGATATGGCCGCGCTCGCGGTCCGCGCCCAGCTGGGCCTCGTCCAGCGCGACAAAGGCCAGATCGGCCCCCACCGGCATCGCCTCGGCCGTGCACAGCAGATAGCGGGCGTGCTTTGGCTCGATCCGTTCCTCGCCGGTGATCAGGGCCACTTTGTCCGGGCCCTTGATCGCGCAGACCTTGTCATAGACTTCGCGGGCCAGCAGTCGCAGCGGAAAGCCGATCATGCCCGAGGAATGGGCGCAGAGCCGCTCGATCGCGAGGTGGGTCTTGCCGGTGTTGGTCGGACCAAGGACCGCCTTGAGGCGCGAGCTGTCGGTGGCGGAGCGCTGGGCCATTGCCGCACCGGTGTGGCAAGCGGGCGGAGCCAGGGCAAGATGTCTGCCCGGCCAGTCGCCCACCCAGGCCCGGCTTATCCCCGATGGACGAAAGATCGCCTTGCTTTAGCCAAGGATTAACCATGCCCGGTGCAGGAAACGCGGGTGAAGCAGCGCCTTGGGGGCATTGACGTGTTCAATCCGCGCAATCGGCCGGAAACTGCGACCGGCGGCCCCGCCATGGCCGCCGCGGTGCCTCTTGCTGCGCGCGAATCCCTGTCGCATCGGCTTGCGCGACTGCGCGACGACCTGCAGGACAGGATCGTAGCGGCAGACTGGAACCCGGACCTGGCCGAGGACATCGGCAGTGCCCGCTGGTTTCGTGATCTCGGTGCCTTTCTGGGCCTGACGCTGACGGCCCTCGCTTTCTGGCCTGGTGACAATGCCGTCGCAGCCGCGCCGGCCATGCCGCTGGACGAAGCGGCCCGCGATGAATTCCGCAGCCAGATGATCCAGCCTTTGGCCCTTGGCGGGGACAGCGGCCGGCGCATGGCCGCCACCAGGGCCATGGCCCCGCTCGCCGCCGCGCCGGAACGGACCAACGTGCAACTGACCGCCACGCTGGCCCAGGGCGACAGCTTCGCCCGGATGCTGATTCGCGCCGGCGTGGGCGAGGACGATGCCGGCGCAGCCACCCAGCTGATTGCCCAGGTGATGCCGGTCGGCATGATCGCGGCCGGGACCCAGGTCGATATCCGTCTGGGAGCACCGCCCGCGCCCGGCGCGACACGGCCGCTGGAGCACCTTGGCTTGCGGGCCCGGTTCGATCTGGATCTCGCGATTTCGCGGGTCGATGGCCGTTTGCACCTGACCCAGCAGCCGATCGCGGTGGATACCACGCCGCTCAGGATTCGCGGTGTGGTAGGCGCCGGGCTTTACCGCTCGGCCCGCGCCGCGGGTGCGCCGATCGAAGCCATCCAGCAGTATCTCCAGACGCTTGATCAGCATATGAGCCTCGATACCGCGATCGAGCCGGGCGATACCTTCGACATCATCGTGTCCTACAAGCGCTCCGCAAGCGGCGAAGTCCAGGTCGGCGATCTGCTGTTCGCCGGGCTCGAGCGCGATGGCCGGCCCAAGGCCCAGCTACTGCGCTGGGGTAAGGAAGGACTGTTCTTCGAAGCTTCGGGCATGGGTGCACAGCGCACCGGCCTGATCATGCCGGTCTACGGCGGGCGGGTTACTTCGAACTTCGGCGCGCGGCGCCACCCGGTGCTGGGCTATACCCGGATGCACGCCGGGATCGATTTCGGCGCTCCGCATGGCGCACCGATCTATGCGGTCGGCGATGCCCGGGTGATCTATTCCGGCTGGCACGGCGGCCACGGCAACTATGTGAAGCTGGATCACGGCGGGGGCTTTGCCACGGCCTATGCCCACATGAGCCGGATCGCCGTGCCCAACGGCGCAAGGGTCAGTGCCGGGCAGGTAATCGGCTATGTCGGTTCGACCGGGCTTTCGACCGGACCGCACCTCCATTACGAACTTCACCGCAACGGGGTGCCGGTCAATCCGCTGTCGGTTCGCTTCACCGTGACCAACCAGGTCGATGCCAAGGAACTGGAAGCCTTCAAGGCGCGGATGGCGCAACTCAAGGCCGTAAAGCCGGGCGCGGCGATGGCCGGTCCGGCCCCGCAGCGCGCTGCCGGACCGCAGTCCCCCCGGCGCGAGATCGACCGGCTGAAGACTTGAGGTTGAGGTAGCGCGGCAGCGGCCTTATGACCGCGCCATGTCTTCCTATCCCGCCACCCGCCTGCGCCGCACCCGTGCTTCTGCCTGGAGCCGCGCGCTGCACCGTGAAACCGTGCTGACCCCGGCCGATCTGATCTGGCCGCTGTTCGTGACCGAAGGGTCCGGCGTGGAAGAGCCGATTGCCTCGCTGCCGGGTGTCTCGCGCTGGTCGGTCGATCTGATCGCCGCGCGGGCGAAGGAGGCGGCGGCACTGGGCATTCCCTGCCTGGCGCTGTTTCCCAACACCCAGCCCGAACGCCGCAGCGAGGACGGAGCCGAAGCGCTCAATCCCGACAATCTGATGTGCCGCGCGATTCGCGCGATCAAGCAAGCCTGCGGCGATGATATCGGCGTGCTGACCGACGTTGCGCTGGATCCCTATACCAGCCACGGGCAGGACGGGTTGATCGATGCGGCGGGCTATGTCCTCAACGATGCGACGGTCGAGGTGCTGGTTGGCCAGAGCCTCAACCAGGCGGCGGCCGGGGCCGACGTGATCGCGCCCAGCGACATGATGGACGGCCGGATCGGAGCGATCCGCGACGCGCTGGAGGGCGCGGGCCACGCCAATGTCCAGATCATGTCCTATGCGGCGAAATACGCCAGCGCCTTCTATGGTCCGTTTCGCGACGCGGTCGGCTCGCGCGGGCTGCTGAAGGGCGACAAGAAGACCTACCAGATGGATCCGGCCAATGCCGAGGAAGCCCTGCGCGAGGTGGAACTGGATCTCGCCGAAGGTACGGACAGCGTGATGGTGAAGCCGGGATTGCCCTATCTCGACATCGTCCGCCGGGTGAAGGAGGCGTTCGAGGTTCCGGTCTTCGCCTACCAGGTCAGTGGCGAATACGCGATGATCGAACACGCCGCAGCCGCCGGCGCGGGCGATCGCGACGCGCTGGTGCTGGAAACGCTGCTGGCGTTCAAGCGGGCGGGCTGTTCGGGCGTGCTGACCTATCATGCCGCCCATGCCGCGCGGCTGCTGAATGGCTGAGTTCCGGCTGGAGAGCGAGCGGCTGGTCCTGCGCTCGTGGCGGGCGGAGCAGGATGTTGCCCCGTTCCACGCCGTTTGCAGCGATCCCGAAGTAATGGCCACGCTGGGGCCGGTGATGAGCCGCGATGAAGTGGCCGCGCTGATTGCGCGGATGCAGGGGATCGAGGCAGAGCACGGCCACTGCTTCTGGGCCATGGTGCGCCGCACGGATGATCGGCTGATCGGCTGGTGCGGGGCAATCCGCGGATCTGTCGGACCGATTGTCGGCAAGGCCGAGCTGGGCTGGCGGATGGCAACCGATTGCTGGGGTTCCGGCTATGCTACCGAAGCCGCCCGGATGACCTTGGACTGGTTGTTCGCCAACCGCGACGACCAGGCTGCCTATGCGATTACCAATGTCGACAACCGCGCCAGCCGGGCGGTGATGGAGCGGATCGGGATGACCTACCTGGAAGGCGGCGAGTTCGATCATCCCAAGGTGCCGGAAGGCGATCCGTTGCGGCCCCATGTGACCTACCACATCGCCCGCGCGGACTGGCAGGGACAATGACCGCGCCCGCCGCCGGCCCGTCTCGGGCACTGTTCGTCGCGACGATCCTGACCGGATCATTCCTGCTGTTTCTGATCCAGCCGATGGTTGCGCGGCTGGCCCTGCCGCGGCTGGGCGGTGCGCCCAACGTCTGGAACAGCGCAATGCTGGTCTATCAGGCGCTGCTGCTGGCCGGGTACTGGTACGCCCACCGTCTTTCGCGCCTGCCCTTGCAGCGTCAGTCGCGGTTGCACCTGATCCTTTACGCCGTGGCATTGCTGACCCTGCCGGTCGGGCTGGTGGATCTGCCCCCGCCTCCGCCGGGCAGCGAGGTGTTCTGGGTTCCGGCACTGCTGGCGCTGTCGATCGGGCCGGTGTTCTTCCTGGTTTCGGCCCAGGCTCCGCTGATGCAGCGCTGGTACGCATTGCACCCGCAAGCCGGAGAGCCGTGGGCGCTCTATGCCGCGTCCAACCTCGGCAGTTTTGCCGGGCTGATTGCCTATCCGCTGCTGCTGGAACCTCTGCTGCCCCTCCAGGCCCAGGGTTGGGCGTGGAGCGCGGGCTATTTGCTGCTGCTGGGCCTGATCGCCCTGAGTGCGCGGGCGCGGCGCGGCCTCCCGCAAGTGGCGGAGGCTCCGGCGGCGCAGCAGCGCCCCGCTGCGCGCCAGCTTGCGCTGTGGATCGCCCTGGCGGCGGTACCTTCGGGGCTGATGCTGTCGACGACGACGCACCTTACTACCGATATCTTCGCCATGCCGCTGCTGTGGGTGATTCCGCTGGGGATCTACTTGCTCAGTTTCGTGATCGCTTTTTCGGATCGGCGCGGGCCGGCACGGGCGGTCTCGGCACTGGCCTGGCTGGCGGTGTTGTCGATTGGTGGCCTCGCGATGGTGTCGCAAGGCGCGCATGGTTTGCTGCCGGTGCTGGCCAGCGTCGGGTTGCTGTTCTTCGTCTGCGTCGCGCTTCATGCCCGGCTTTACGATCTGCGCCCGCCGGCCGAAGGGCTGACCGGGTTCTACCTGGCCATGTCGCTTGGCGGGGCGCTCGGCGGGCTGTTCACCGCACTGATCGCGCCGCTGGCGTTCGACTGGGCGTGGGAACATCCGCTGCTGGTCTTTGCTGCCGCGCTGCTGTTGCCGCGCCCGGCGCTGCTCGACTGGGCGCGCCGTGGTGACCTTGCCCCCGCGCTCAAGTTCATGGCGCTGGGCGGGCTGATGATCGCGGCCGCCGCTCTGGCGAAGTTCCTCTATGACGCCAATTCCGAGGTTGGCCGGGAAACGGCTGCGATCGTCCTGTCCGCCGCGCTTGCCCTGGTTGGGTTGGCGCTGGTCCCGTGGCGGGCTCTGGCGCTGGGCGTCCTGGGTGCGGCCATGCTGGTTCAGGGTGGGCTGCAGACGATCAAGGACAGTCGTGACGGTTTACGCACCCGCAGCTACTTCGGCGTCTATACCGTGCGGGACTATCCGCTGGAGCAGCAACGCACGCTGGCCCATGGCACCACGCTCCATGGCCGGCAGTCGACCGATCCGGCGGCGCGCTGTCTGCCGCTGACCTACTACGGACCGGGATCGGGCGCGGGGATCGCCTTTGCCAATGCCTCGCGGCTGGTGCCGCGGCGTGCAATGATCGGAGTGGTCGGGCTCGGTACCGGATCGTTGCTCGGCTATGCCCGTCCGGGGCAGAGTTGGTCTGTGTTCGAGATCGACGAGACGGTGCTGGACCTCTCCCGCCAGGGCAAGTTCACATATCTGTCGGGCTGCGCGCCGGGCGCGCAGATCGTGCTCGGCGATGCCCGGCTCAAGCTGGCGCAGGTCAGGCCGGGAACCTACGATCTGCTGGCGATCGACGCATTCTCCTCGGATTCGATCCCGCTGCACCTGTTCACGCACGAGGCGTTTGGGGTTTACATGCAGGCGCTGGCCCCGCGCGGTGTGCTGATGGTGCACATTTCCAACCGCTTCATCGATCTTGAGCCGGCGCTGGCGGCGGCGGTGAAGGCGCGCGGGCTGCACGCTGCGGTGCGCGAGGATTCGCCGCCCGACCAGAACGTCTGGACCGGATCGACCTGGGTGGCGATCACGCGCGATCCGGCGCGGCTGGACGAACTGGCCAAGCTGGCTCCGGCCATGCCGTTCCGGCCGCTAAAGCAGCCCGCACCGCGGCTGTGGACCGATGACCACGCCTCGATCCTGCCTTATGTCACTTGGGCAAACTTCCTGGGGAAGCAATGATCATGAACCGACCCGATACCACCATTGTCGCGATCAACGGCAAGACTCCGCGCATTCACGATAGCGCCTTCATTGCCCCCGGATGCCGGATCATCGGCGATGTGGAGATCGGGCCGGACGCGTCGATCTGGTACAACTGCGTTCTGCGCGGCGATGTCAGCCGGATCGTGATCGGTGCCCGCACCAATGTGCAGGACGGCAGCGTGATCCACTGCGACAGCGCAATGCCCGGTGCGCCGGACGGCTTTCCGACCCTGATCGGGGAAGACGTGCTGATCGGCCATATGGCGATGATCCACGGCACCATCATCGAGGATAAGGGCTTTGTCGGCTTCTCGGCCCAGACGATGAACGGCTGCGTGATCGAACGGGAAGGGATGCTGGCCGCCGGTGCGCTGCTCAGCCCCGGCAAGCGGATCCCGGCGCGGCAATTGTGGGCCGGCCGCCCTGCCACCTTCATGCGCGATCTGGACGACCGGGCGATTGCCGGGCTGCAAATGGGTGTGGCGCACTATGTCCAGAACGCCAAGGTGCACGCCGCGCTTTACAATGGCGAAACCGAAGCCTGATCATCCCCCCGCCGCAGCGATCCGTGCCCTGGCCGATGGCGCAGGGCGCCTGGCGTTGCGCGTTACCCCCGGCGCGCGGGCGGAAGGGGTGGAGCTTGGCGACGGCGTGCTGTTGGTGAAGGTCCGGGCCAAGCCCGAAGGCGGCAAGGCCAACGATGCCGTGCTTGAACTGGTTGCCGATGCGCTGGGAGTGGCGACGTCACGACTGCGCTTGTTGCGCGGCGCAACCGGACGCGACAAGCTGGTCCAGCTCAGCTGACCGCCAGCCGCCGCGCGGCCAGGGCCAGCCCGGCCGCCCAGGCCGCAGCCAACCACAATGCCAGATCGGGCCGGCTCAGCCAGACAGTCGCCCCGGCCACTGCACCAAGCGCCAGGCCCAGCCACAGCATCAGCCAGCCCAACCAGCCGGTTTCGCGCCGCCCGAGCACCCGGGCCGCCAACCCCTGCGCAAAGCGGACCAGCGCCCCGGTCATGTAGGTCAGGCCGACCGACACTTCGCCATCGCGCTGGAAGGTGTTGTTGAGCGCGCCCATCGCCAGCACCAGGAGGGACAGGAAGACGGCGGTGTGCTTGGCAACTCCGGCCAGTGCGGCTCCGCCCAGCAGTAGCGCGACCAGTGCCAGCACGGCGAACTTGCGCTGGGTCCCGGCCCAGGCTGCCAGTAAGGCCCCGCCGAACACACCGGTGACAAAGCCAAGGATCAGCAGCGCCGGAACTGCCGCCGCGGCAGGCGATGTGGCCAGATCCACCCCCAGCCGGGTGGTATTGCCCGACATGAAGGATACGAAATAGCTGTTGGCGGAAAGGAACCCGGCCGCATCGACATAGCCGGCCAGTGCGGCGGCGGCCACCGCCAGCCGGCGGCGCGAACGGTCGATCGAGTTCATGGGGGCAGCCTAACCAATCAGGGCGGGTTCGGGTAGGGTCAGCTCCGCGCCATGCCCCGTGCCATCCGGCCCAGCACGTCGGCCATGGCATCGGCAATCTCGCGATCTGCCAGTTCGGTTTCAGCAATCGCCCGGGTCATCGCCTCGGCCCATTGATCCGCGGTCTGGCGGCCAATCGGGAAAGGGGCGTGCATGCTCATCATGCATTTGCCGGGATGGGCCTCGAACCAGTCGCGCGGTCCGCCGGCCCAGCCGGCCAGGAAAAACGGCAGCGATTCGCGCATCGGGGCAAGGTCGTCGGCATGCATCGCGCGCAGTTCGGCATAGGCCGGGTCCTGCTCCATCAGATCGTAGAACCGTTCCGTGATCGCGCGCAGCGCGGCATGGCCGCCAACCCGCTCGAACGGGGTCTGCACTGGGGCTTCGGAAGTTGCGGTTTCGGTCACGCGGATTGTCCTGCCAACAAGAATGCAGGATCGGTTTATCAGCCGGGACCTGCCAGGCAATTGACGATGGTCAAATGGGCGCCCGGCACAGGCCAGGCCCGACTCAGCCTTCGGACAGCATGGCCCAGAAAGTCATCTGCCCGATGTACCAGTTGGCAATGTCCGCCCGCAGCGCGGGATCTTCGGCAGGAAAGCGCGCGGAAAGGATTGCGCCCAGCCGGTCGCGCCAGGCCGGGTAGCCGCAATCGGCGATAAGCCGCGTTACCGTCGGGGAAAATTTGCCCTGCAGCAGCGGGGCCAGATCGTCCTGCGGCAGCGGGTTCTTGCGCAACCGGTCCCGTGCACAGAGGACCGCCGTCTCGTCGATCATCTGCGCGTCATCACCGTCCTTCAGCAGCCAGACCATGACATAGCGGGTCAGTCGCTGGCGACCCAGTGCCGGCGGTTCTGCCCGCATGGTGCTGGCCTTCGGCCAGGCACCCAGGATGATCGCGTCCATCTCGCGCTCGGCCAGGGCCTGCTGGCCGTAAGCTGGCGGGCCGTTTGCAGGCAGGCCCATCTGCTGACGGGCACGGCCGTGCACCACTTTCCACAGCGGACTGATTTCATCGCCGCAATAGTCCTTGGCCGCCTTGGCAAATTGTCCGTCCGATCCCAGCGCCTCGCTGCTCCGGCCCGAAAACTCAGGGTTATTGGCGACATGGGCCAGGCAGCGTTCCAGCCGCACCGTATCCGGCGATGGCGGTGCCTCGGCCGCCACTGGCAGCGAGGCCAACAGCAGCGCCGGAATGGCAGCCCACAGGGGGCGCAGCATCAGGCCTGATCGCCCTCGCCGCCCGGTGCACTCTTGGCCTTGGGCTTGCGCTTTGGCTTGGATGCCGCGCCTTCGGCCGCCTTTTTCGCCTTGCGGTCCAGTTTGGGCGGGGCCGGGGTCAGCTCGAAGGCCAGGGCATCGTCCTTGACCGACACATGGACTTCGCCGCCGTGCCGCAGCTTGCCGAACAGCAGCTCTTCGGCCAGCGGTTGCTTGACCTTGTCCTGGATCAGCCGGGCCATCGGCCGCGCGCCATAGAGCTTGTCATAGCCGCGCTTGCCCAGCCAGTCGCGGGCATCGCTGTCGAACTGGATGTGGACGTTCTGTTCGGCCAGTTGCAGTTCCAGCTGCAGCACGAACTTTTCGACCACCCGGGCGATCACCTCGGTACCAAGGTAGGCGAAGGGCACGATCGCATCGAGCCGGTTGCGGAATTCCGGGCTGAACATCTTCTTGACCGCCTCGTCCCCGGCATCGGCCTTGGACACGTCGCCAAAGCCGATCCCCTGCCGCGCCATGTCGCTGGCCCCGGCATTGGTGGTCATGATCAGCACGACATTGCGAAAGTCGACCGTCTTGCCGTGGTGGTCGGTCAGACGGCCATTGTCCATCACCTGCAACAGGATGTTGAACAGGTCGGGGTGGGCCTTCTCGATCTCGTCGAGCAGCAGGACGCAATGCGGCTGCTGGTCGACCGCGTCGGTCAGCAGGCCGCCCTGATCGAACCCGACATAGCCGGGAGGCGCGCCGATCAGGCGGCTGACCGAATGGCGCTCCATATATTCCGACATGTCGAAGCGCTGGATCGGAATGCCCAGGATTTCGGCCAGTTGCTTCGAAACTTCGGTCTTGCCGACCCCGGTCGGGCCGGAGAACAGGAAGCTGCCGATCGGCTTGTCCGGATCGCGCAGGCCGGCGCGGCTCAGCTTCATGGCGCTGGACAGCACTTCGATCGCCTTGTCCTGGCCGAAGACCACGCGCTTCAGGTCGCGCTCCAGGTGCTCCAGCGCCTGGCGGTCGTCGGTCGAAACCGACTTGGGCGGGATCCGCGCCATGGTGGCGATCACCGCCTCGATCTCGCGCGCGGTGATCGTCTTCTTGCGGCGGCTGGGCGGGACCAGCATCTGCATCGCGCCCACTTCGTCGATCACGTCGATCGCCTTGTCGGGCAGCTTGCGGTCATTGATGTAACGTGCCGACAGCTCGACGGCGGTCTTGATCGCATCGGGGGTATACTTGACCTTGTGATGCTCTTCGAAGGCAGTGCGCAGACCCTTCAGGATCTTGATCGTGTCCTCGACCGTCGGCTCGTTGACGTCGATCTTCTGGAACCGGCGCAGCAGGGCGCGGTCTTTTTCGAAGTGGTTGCGGAATTCCTTGTAGGTGGTCGATCCGATGCAGCGGATGGTCCCGCCGGACAGCGCCGGTTTCAGCAGGTTGGAAGCGTCCATCGCCCCGCCGCTGGTTGCGCCGGCACCGATGACGGTGTGAATTTCATCAATGAAAAGAACCGCTTCCGGCATTTTCTCGAGTTCGCCCACGACCTGCTTGAGCCGCTCTTCAAAGTCACCGCGATAGCGGGTCCCGGCCAGCAGTGCCCCCATGTCGAGCGAGTAGATCACCGCGTGCTGAAGCACTTCGGGCACTTCGCCCTCGACGATCTTGCGCGCCAGACCCTCGGCAATCGCGGTCTTGCCGACGCCGGGATCGCCGACATAGAGCGGGTTGTTCTTGCTGCGGCGGCACAGGATCTGGATCGTCCGGTCCACTTCCGGACCGCGCCCGATCAGCGGATCGACCTTGCCGGCCATCGCCTTCTCGTTGAGGTTGACGCAGAACTGGTCGAGCGCGGAATCCTTCTTGCCGTCCTTGGCGGCGGCCTTGTCTTCCTGCTGCGGGGTTTCCGGAGTTTCCGATCCGGTCGGGCTGCGGTCCTCGATCTTGCGACCGCCCTTGCCGATGCCATGGCTGATGAAGCTGACCGCATCGAGCCGGGTCATGTCCTGCTGCTGGAGGAAATAGACCGCGTAGGAATCGCGCTCGGAAAACAGCGCAACCAGAACATTGGCACCGGTGACGGTGTCCTTGCCTGATGACTGCACGTGCAGGATTGCGCGCTGGATCACCCGCTGGAACCCCGCGGTGGGCGAGGGATCACCCTTTTCCTGGGTCTTCAGCGACTGGTATTCCTGATCGAGGTACTGCTTCACCACCTCGGTCAGTTCGGGCAGGTCCACACCGCAGGCCGTCATCACCTGGGCCGCGTCGGGATCGTCGATCAGGGCGAGCAGGAGATGCTCCAGCGTCGCATACTCATGGCTGCGGTCCGACGCGTTGGTCAGCGCGGCGTGCAGCGTCTTTTCGAGGCTCTGGGCGAAACTGGGCATCTAGACTGGTCTCCGATGGCGGATAGACACTCCGTACAATGAATACCGCACTGTCGGAGAATATGAATAAACGGGATTAACCGGCCCTATATGGGAAGCCACCGGCTGACTGGGAAGGGCCGGCGGACGGATCATTCCGCTCTGGGCCTGAACAGCGCGTCGGCGGCGGCGCGATGGGCGGCGGCCTTGTCGCGGTGGGCTCTGATCCGGGCGATCTCCGCCTCAAGCAGGGCAATCCGCTCAGCCAGCTCGTCCTGCGAATAGGGATCGAGCGATTCCCTCGCCAGCAGGCTGGCCGCATCGCCTTTGGACCGGGGCAGATCGTCATCCATTGCCAGGCCAGCTTCGGACGGCGCAGGCTTGCTGTCAACACGCCAAGCCGTTAGGGCGCTGATCCGTTACCCGGATGCAACAGGGGCCCTGCAAATGTCTGATTCGCTTCCTGAAACCATGCAGGCCGCAGGCTTTGACGCCCCTGGAGGGCCGGAGGTGCTGCGGCTGGAAACGGTGCCTGTGCCCCGGCCCGGCGCGGGCGAGGTGCTGGTCCGGGTCGCCTATGCCGGGGTCAACCGGCCGGACGTGATCCAGCGCCAGGGCTTTTACCCGCCGCCGCCGGGTGCCTCGCCGATCCCGGGGCTGGAGATCTCGGGCGAGATCGTGGCGCTGGGCGAGGGCGTCGATGCGGCCTTGCTGGGGCAGCAGGTCTGCGCACTGGTTTCGGGCGGGGGCTATGCCGAGTATTGCCTGGCCGTGGCCGATCACTGCCTGGCGGTGCCCGAAGGTCTGGCCATGGATCAGGCTGCGGCCCTGCCGGAAACGCTGTTCACCGTGTGGCACAACGTGTTCGAGCGCGGCTATGCCAAGGAAGGCGAGACAGTACTGGTTCATGGTGGGACCAGCGGGATCGGGACCATGGCGATCATGCTGGGCAAGCTGTTCGGCATGACCGTGATCGTCACTTGCGGCGGCGCCGACAAGTGCGCGCAGGCTCTGAAGATCGGGGCCGACCATGCGATCGACTACAAGGCGCAGGACTTTGTCGAGGAAGTGGCGCGGATCACCGGCGGTGCGGGCGTGCAGCTGGTGCTGGACATGGTTGCGGGCGACTATGTGATGCGCAACCTCAAATGCCTGGCCGATGATGGCCGCCACGTGACCATCGCGGTGCAGGGCGGGCTGCAGGCGACGATCAACATGGCCGAAGTGATGCGTCGCCGCCTGCACCTGACCGGATCGACCCTGCGGCCGCGGTCGAACCAGTTCAAGGCGCTACTGGCCCAGGAAATTGCCCGGCTGGCCTGGCCATTGGTCGAAAGCGGCAAACTGCGGCCGGTCATGGACCGCGCCTTTCCGCTTGCGGAAGCCGCCCATGCCCATGCCCGGATGGAAGCGGGCAGCCATATCGGCAAGATCGTGCTGGCCGTCGCTTAATCGGCGTAGCCGGGATACTCCGCATTGCTTTCCCAATAGGCGCCGGGCGGGCTGTCGGTGCGCAACCGGTACTCGTCCTTGAACAGCCAGTTCAGCGCCTCGCGGCGGGGCTGGCGTTCGATCGTCAGGCGCAGCGCCGGGTTGGTCACCACGGCAATCGCATCGATGATCCGGCCGGCCTTGCGGCAATTGCGGGCATGGTCCGACCGCTGCCTGCCGGTCACCGGCGGCGCATCGGCGCGGGTGATCTCGGCGTAGTGATCGACATGGCTTTCCACCACGACGTCAAGCTCGCGGGCCAGCACGACAGGATTGAGCAGCCGGTCCTCGCCCAGATCGAGTTCGGTCGCGCCATCGGCCAGCCGCACGTGCCAGCGGACCCTCACCATGCTCCCGCCGCTGCCGGGTACGGGATCGAGGCTGAAGCGGACCAGGCTGCCCTCGGCATCCCCTGTGGCAGGAATCACCAGATCGACTTCGTCCGAACCGACCATCACCTTGGGGCGGACCCGTTCGATCCCCAGCCGTTCCAGCGGGGACGGGCAGGCGGCCAACTCGGCAATCCGGCTTTGCATGGCCGGGGCGGAAAGGGCGACGCTCGCCTCGCCTGACGGGCGGTCCGGGCGGAGTCGGCACCAGCCTGCCGTCAGGACAAGCCCCAGCAGGGCAAGGAGTGCCAGCCCGCGCCGCAGTACGCTTCCCGCCGGCAAGGGCTATTCCTCTGGAGCGGCGAAATCTCCGCTGGCCGATTCCCCCCGGGCATCGTCCATCGGTTCGGCATTTTCCTCGGCTTGCGAGCGGGCCTCGCGCTCGGCGCTGCGCTGGGCGCTCTCCTCTTCGCGGGCGGCAGCACCGGGATCCTCGCCACCGGCCCATTCGCCATAGGGGTTGCTGGCCTCGTCCCCCGATCCGGTCAGCCAGCCAAGCCCGGCGGCATACCATTCGGGGTTCTGCTCCATGTTCTGGGCCAGTTGCAGCTGCTTGCTGTCGGTGACGATCGCCAGCACGGTCAGCAGGCGGGAAAAGTCGCGCTGCTCGTTCTCGATGCTCGCGCCCTTGGCCATCTTGCTGGCGGCCGAACGGAGGATTCCGCGCACCATCTTCTCGACCTTCGCTTCGCTGATCACCATGGTTTCGCCATCGACCGTCACTTCGGTGCTGGGCACGTCCACGGCAACGCTGACAACGCTGCTTTGCCCGCCGTTGGCCGGATTGAAGGTCAGTTTGACCGTGGCATCGAAGCTGCCGTTGCCGGGAATGGTGTAAAGCACCGTGCCGGCTTCGGGCTTGCTGCGATCGATCTTGAGGCCGGGGAACAGGCTGGCCAGCTCGGTTTCCACCCCGGCCTGGCCGAAGGCCGCCTCGGCTCGCGCGGGCGGCCGGTCGATCGTTACCGTGAAGTCTTCCGCACCGCGGCTGCAGGCACCCAGCAGCAGGCAGGCAAGGATCAAAGCCGCGATTCGGTTCAGCATTCGGATTCCCCCGTGGCGCCGCCCCTGCGGCATCCGGAAGGCCCAGCTTATGCAGGGAAATCACTAACATGCCGTTTGCTGGCTTGCCCCGCGCGGCGATTGGGCCTAGATGCCCGCCAAACGGCCGCTCCGCGAGGGGCGGCCCTTCTATTTTGAGACGGAGAAAACCCGTGACCAAGCCGACCCCGCTGATGCCGCATGCCACCGCTTCGTGGCTGGTCGACAACACCGCCCTGTCGTTTGAACAGATCGCCGAATTCTGCGGCCTGCACATCCTCGAAGTCCAGGCCATGGCTGACGATCTCGCCAGCTCGAAGTACACCGGACGCGATCCAGTCCGCTCGGGCGAACTGACCATGGCCGAGATCGAGAAGGGCCAGGCCGACCCCGCCTATGCCCTGGTGATGCAGAAGGCTCCGGTCACGGTCAGCCGCACCAAGGGTCCGCGCTACACCCCGGTGTCCAAGCGCCAGGACAAGCCCGACGGCATCGCCTGGATCCTGCGCAACCACCCGGAAATCTCCGATGCGCAGATCGGCAAGCTGATCGGCACCACCCGCAACACCATCGCCGCGATCCGCGACCGCAGCCACTGGAACATCGCCAACATCAACCCGAAGGATCCGGTCACCCTGGGCCTGTGCAGCCAGCGCGAGCTGGACGCGATCGTCGCCAAGGCGGCCAAGAAGGCCGGCCTGCAGGACGAAGCGGGCGACGATGCGCGGCTGGGTGATGACCGCGAAGCCCTGATCGAGGAGCTGCGCGCCGAGCGCGAGGCCCAGGCCAAGGCCGCCAGCGAAGCCGCCCAGGAAGCCGAAGCCGCCGCCTGGCTTGAGGCAAAGCGTGCTGCCGAAGCGGCAGGCGAAGACTGAGCGCCCGATCCGGACCTAGGCTTTCGCACCGCGACAGCCTAGGTTCTTTACATGAGTGTCAATAGCAACACGGCCGATGCGGCTGCCGATCCCTGGCGCGCGCACTATGGGCACCCCGGGTCATGGGAGCTCGATCTGCCGCCACTCAGCCTGCCGGACATGCTGGCCGAAGCGGCCGCCCGCCACTCCGGCAAGCCGCTGGTCGACTTTATGGGCCGGACTTACAGCTATGCCGCTCTCCATGCCGAGGCGCAGGCCTTTGCGGCCGGTTTGCAGCGGCTCGGCGTGAAGAAGGGCGACCGGGTCGGCCTGTTTCTCCCCAATGTCCCGATCTATGTCTCGGCCTATTACGGCGCATCCATGGCCGGGGCCACGCTGGTCAATTTCAGTCCGCTCTACACCGCGCAGGAACTGGCCGCGCAGGTCGAGGATTCGGGCGCGCGGCTGTTGGTGACGATCGATTCGGCGGCCCTGCTGCCGACCGCGCTGGAAGTGCAACGCACATCCTCGCTCGAAACGCTGGTGGTCGGATCGCTGGGGGCGATGTTGCCGCTGACCAAGCGGATCCTGCTCTCGCTGTTCGGACGCAAGGCCGTGGTGCCAATCCCGGCCGGGCCCAAGGTCCTGCGCTGGGCCGACTTGCTGGGGCCGGGCGCGCCGGGGCCGGTCGCGATCGATCCCGAAACCGATCTGGCGCTGCTGCAATATACCGGCGGCACCACCGGCACGCCCAAGGGGGCGATGCTCACCCACCAGAACCTCACCGCCAACACGCGGCAAGTGAACGCGCTCGATCCGCAGACCAGTGCGCGCGACGTGATCGTGGCGGTGCTGCCGCTGTTTCACGTCTTTGCCAATATCGCCGTGCTCAACCGCACGGTGCTGAACGGCGGGTGCATCGCCATGCTGCCGCGGTTCGATGCGGGGCAGGCGCTGAAGACACTGGGCCGGGTCCAGGCAACGTCCTTTCCCGGTGTGCCGACCATGTACCAGGCGCTGCTGGACCATCCGGCAGTGGCGAAGACCGACTTTTCCTCGCTCCGGGTCTGCATCTCGGGCGGTGCACCGCTGCCCCTGCCGCTCAAGCACCGGTTCGAGGCGGTCAGCGAGGCGCGGATCGTCGAAGGTTACGGCCTGACCGAATGCGCCGGGGTCGCCTCGTGCAATCCCTATGAGGGCGAGGAACGTCCCGGCACGATCGGCCAGCCGATCCCCGCCACCCGCGTCCGCCTGCTCGACCGTGAGGATCCGGCCCGCGATGCCGCACCGGGCGAGCCGGGCGAGCTGGCGATCCAGGGACCGCAGGTCATGCAGGGCTACTGGAATCGGCCCGAAGCGGCTGCCAGCGCCTTTGCGGAGCGGCCCGACGGGCGCTGGCTGCGCACCGGCGATGTCGCCACGATCGACGCGCAAGGCTACATTTCGATTGTCGACCGGATCAAGGACATGATCGCCGTGGGCGGATTCAAGGTCTTCCCCAGCCAGGTCGAAGCCGTGCTGGAAGATCATCCGGCGGTAAAGGAAGTGCTGGTGATCGGCGTGCCCGATGACCGGCTGGGGGAAATGCCGCGCGCCTTCGTGACGCTCAATGCCGGTTCCGACTTGCCGGGCGAGGAACTGAAGGCCTGGCTCAACGCCCGGATCGGCAAGCACGAGCGGGTCGATGCCGTGGTGGTGCGGGATACCATGCCCAAGACGATGATCGGCAAGCTGGACCGCAAGGCCCTGCGCGCGGAACTGGCGGCAGAGGGTTCGCCCCGGAATTGATCCCCGGGGCGGCCGGGTTCAGCCCGGGAAGTTCACCACGGCGCTGTCTTCGCCGACCGCGCGGGGAGCGAAGCGGCCCTCGACCTGGGCGCCCTGCTCAATGGTCAGCGAATCGTAGTGGACGTCGCCGTGGATCCGGGCGGTCTTCAGCACCACCAGATCGCGCACGGTGATCGTGCCCTTGACCGAGCCGGACAGGCGGGCGCTTTCGGCGCGGACCGCGCCGACAATCTCACCGCTTTCGCCCTGGACCAGCGAAGTGCAGGTCACATCGCCTTCAACGTGGCCGTCGATGTGCAGATCGGCCGTGGCGTGGACGTCGCCCTTGATGCGGATGTCGCCGCCGAACACGGAAAAGGTCGAATTGGCCATGGCTCTACCTTGCGGGACGCTGGGCGCGGACGGCGCCTTTTTGGAAAACATGGGGGACAGCCTCCAGGAAGGGGCGGGGATTGACGGCGCGGTCGCCAACCCGGACTTCGAAATGCAGGTGCGGGCCGGTCGAGCGGCCGGTGCTGCCGATCAGGCCGATCTGCTCGCCCGGCTGGACCGGCCTGCCGACCACGGTGCGGAAGCCCGACATGTGGGCATAGCGGGTGACCAGGCCATTGCCGTGGTCGATCTCGACCGTGTTGCCATAGCCCGATTTCCAGCCGACGAAACTGACAGTGCCCTTGGCAGCGGCATAGATCGGCGCGCCCATCGGGCCCTTGAAATCGAGGCCAGGGTGGAAGTCGGCTCCGCCGGTAAACGGATCGGCGCGGTAACCGAAGCCGGAGGAGATATATTCGAGGCTGGCCGGCAATGCCTGAGGCAGGGCGGCGACCGAACGCTCCAGCGCGTCCATCCGCGCCAGGCTGAGGCCGAGCCGCTGGAAACGCGGATCGATGCTGCCGTCGGCAGCAGTGGCCAGAGCTGAAAGCGGGCCACCCTGCGCGGCGCGGTCCTCGACCACGGCCAGCATCGCCTGGGGGCTGAGGCCGAGACGGGTGAGGCGGGCTTCGGCGGCGGCGGCGCGGCGGTCGGCCAGGCGGGTCAGGCTTTCCACCAGAGCGAGCTGGCGGGCCTCGATCTCGGCCAGCTTGGCCGCTTCGGGCAGGACCTGGCTGACCTTCTGCACGGTCTTGGCCGCTTCGCCCTTGCTGTCGGAAACGGTCTCGCCGGGTTTTGCCTCTTGCGGCAGCTCACCGAAATAGGCCTGGGCCATCTTCTCGATGAATTCGGTCCGGCGCTGCATGTCCTCGGTCACCTTGCCCAGGTCATCGCGGTAGGCGTTTACCCGGCTTTCGGAAGTTGCGACCTTGGCCTCGCGATCGAGCAGCGATGCGCGGTCCCGGTTCGCCATGTAGCTGGACAGGGCCATGGCCCCCATCGACAGCACCCAGAACAGCAGAAGGCCCGCTGCGATGCCCGCAGCGGTCATCTGAACCTTCGAAGAAACCTTGATAAAACGGACCTGACCTTCGGATCGCATGAAGAACTCGCGATCCGGAAACCAGGCCCGCAGGCGGTCCGCAAACCGGCCGGCGGAAGGATTTTGCAAAGCGACCCCGAGTCCCTGTCTGTCTTCGTTCGGCGGCGCGCTAGCAGGCGGTTGGTTGCGTGGCGAATCCGCAATTGCGCGGAGTCGCCGAGTCGAAGGACTCGCGCGACGAATCGTTTGCAGCACGCAGCCGTGACAAGCCCGGGGCGCGGTGTTAGTCCGCCCGGACCATGAACAGTGCCGAAACTCCCACCGACTTGATCGCCCGTCTGGCCCGCGCCGGACGCGCTGCCCAGCGCGAGTTGGCGCGGCTCGATCATGACGCCAAGGCTGCCGCCTTGCGCGCCGCTGCTGCCGCGCTGCGTGCAGATCAGGCGGCCGTGCTGGCGGCCAATGCCGAGGATATGGCCGCGGGCGCTGCAAACGGCCTGACCCCGGCGATGCTTGACCGCCTGAAGCTCGATCCGGCGCGGCTCGATGCGATTGCTCAAGCTGTTGAAAACATTGCTGTTTTGTCCGATCCGGTGGGGCAGGTCATCGATACGGTGACGCGCCCCAACGGGCTGGTGCTGAGCCGGGTAAGGGTGCCGATCGGGCTGATCGGGATCGTCTACGAAAGCCGTCCCAATGTCACTGCCGATGCTGCCGCGCTGTGTGTTGCCTCGGGCAACGCGGTGCTGCTGCGCGGGGGGAGCGAGGCGGTCCGGTCTAACCGTGCGATCCATGCCGCGCTGGTCAGCGGCCTCGCCTCTGCCGGGGTTCCGGCCGAGGCAGTGCAACTGGTCCCGACCCAGGACCGCGAGGCTGTTGGTGCGATGCTGACCGCGGCCGGCCTGATCGACATGATCGTGCCGCGCGGCGGCAAGAGCCTGGTTGCCCGGGTCCAGGCCGATGCCCGGGTGCCGGTGCTGGCCCACCTTGACGGGATCAATCACACCTACATCCACGCCAGCGCCGATCCGGACATGGCTGCTGCCGTGGCGGTCAACGCCAAGCTGCGCCGAACCGGCATTTGCGGAGCAATGGAGACGCTGCTGCTCGATGCGCAGTTCCCGCAATCGCACAAGGTGGTGGCGGCGCTGCTCGATGGCGGCTGCGAACTACGCGGCGATTCGCGGGCCATGGCGCTCGACCCCCGGATCGTACCGGCAAGCGACGATGACTGGGATACCGAGTACCTCGACAGTGTGCTTTCAGTGGCAGTGGTCGATGGCTTGAGTGACGCTTTACACCACATTGCCTTGCACGGATCGCAGCATACCGAAGCGATCGTCGCGACCGACGAAGCCGTGATCGAACGCTTCCTCGCGGAAGTCGACGCCGCGATCGTCATGGCCAACGCCTCCTCCCAGTTCGCCGACGGCGGCGAATTCGGCCTCGGCGCGGAAATCGGCATTGCCACCGGCCGGCTCCACGCCCGCGGCCCGGTCGCGCTGGAAGGGCTCACCACCTACAAATGGGTGGTGCGCGGAACCGGGCAGACAAGGCCCTGAAACGGATCGGTTTACTGGGCGGGAGCTTCAACCCCGCGCATGGCGGCCACCGCCGGATCAGCCTGTTTGCCCGTCAGGCGCTGGGGCTGGACGAGATCTGGTGGCTGGTCTCCCCCGGCAACCCGTTAAAGCCCGCGGCCGGCATGGCCCCGCTCGCTGCGCGGCTCGCTTCCGCTGGTCGCCAGGCTCGCCGCGCGCCGATCGTCCCGACCCAGGTCGAGCGCGAACTGGGTACCCGCTACACTGTCGACACCCTGCGCAAGTTGGCCGGGCGCTATCCGAAACACCGCTTCGTCTGGCTGATGGGCAGCGACAATCTGGTCCAGTTCCACCGCTGGAAGGACTGGCGCGCCATCGCCCGTGCCATGCCGATTGCGGTTGTCGTCCGTCCCGGCTATGAAGGTGCTGCCCGGGCGAGCCTCGCCGGGGCCTGGCTCGGCCGATACCGGCGGTCCGCTGCCAGCCTGAAGCACCGGGCAGGATGGAGCGCACCCGCGCTGATACATTTGCGATTCGATCCCGATCCGCGCTCGGCGACTGCCATTCGCCGCGCTGATCCAGACTGGGCCAGCCGTTATTCCGGCAAGCGCCAGCGGGACCGATTGACGCACCATCCCGTCGCATCCGACATCGCATGATGATCCGCGAAGCCCGTCCAGAGGAGCCGTTTCCGTTTACATGACGCCTGCCAGTCCCGAACCCTCAGCTGCCCCCGGCAGCCCTGCCCCGCTTCCCCCGTCGGAACCCGGCTCGCTCCACGAACTCGTGCTGAAGTCGCTCGACGACGATCAGGCGCAGGAAATCGTCTCGATCCCGCTGGCCGGGAAAAGCTCGATTGCCGATCACATGGTCATCGCCTCGGGCCGATCGACCCGCCAGGTTGCGTCCATGGCCCAGAAACTGGCCGAGCGGATCAAGCACGGCGGCTTCGGTCATGCCCGGATCGAGGGTCTGCCCGCGGCCGACTGGGTGTTGATCGATGCCGGTGACGTGGTCGTCCACCTGTTCCGCCCGGAAGTGCGCAGCTTCTACAACCTTGAGCGGATGTGGGCCTTCGGAGACAGCGCAGGCGCGGCCTGATCCACCGCCATGCTGTTGCACGTCATCGCACGGGGAAAGATCGGTCGTTCACCGGAAGCGGACCTCGTCGCGCGCTATGCCAAACGGATTTCATGGCCGCTCAGGCTGACCGAACTGCCTGACATTGGCGGCACGATCCCTCCGCCGCAAAGCCCGTGTCGCGAAGTCCTGCTGGACGAGCACGGCAAGCAGATGAGCTCGGAGGATTTTGCTGCCCTGCTGGGCCGCTGGCGCGACGATGGCGTGCGCGAGGCCCGGTTCCTGATTGGCGCGGCCGATGGTCACGGGGCCGAAGCGCGGCAAAAGGCCGATCTGCTGCTCGGCTTCGGGGCGATGACCTGGCCGCACCTGCTGGTCCGGGCCATGCTGGCCGAACAATTGTGGCGCGCGACCAGCATTCTGGCTGGTCATCCCTATCACCGTTCGGGATAAAGGGCGGCGATGAACCTGCGCCTGTTCCTGATATCGCTTGCCGGGCTGGCCCTGCTGACCGGGATCGAGGTGAGCCGCGCCCAATTGCCGCAGCCGGGCATCGAGACCGTCGAGGATGCGCAAAAGGCGCTCGAGGAGGCGCAGGCCCAGGGTAAGGAAGCCCGGGCCCGTGCCGAGGCGCTGGAGGCCAAGGCCGCCACGGCATCGGCGGCAGCCGACAAGACCGCCCAGGAAAGCGCCGCACTTGCCGCCCGCGTCCAGGAAGCCGAAGCGCAGATTGCCGCCAATGAGGCCAAGGTGCGGCTGATCGGGCAGCAACGCGCGCGGCTCAACGCCGAACTGGCCGAGCGTCAACGGCCTTTGGTTGAGCTGACCGCCGCGTTGCAGCGCCTGTCGCGCCGTCCAGCACTGTTTTCCCTGCTGCGGCCGGGCTCGCTGCACGATGCGGTCTACCTGCGCGCCGTGCTGGAGACCATGCTGCCGGAGGTGGCCCGCCGCACCGCCGGCCTGCGTGCTGCACTGGATCGCGGGCGCAGGCTGCAGGCCGAGGCCGAACAGGCCAATGCCGACCTGCGTGCCAGCCAGAGTGAACTTACCCGCCGCCGCCAACAGCTTGCCGCGCTGGAAACCCGCCAGCGGCTTGATTCGCGCGCGGCCAGCGGCACCGCCGACCGCGAGGCGGAACGCGCGCTGGCCCTGGCCGAACAGGCCCGCGACCTGACCGGGCTGGTCGGTGAACTGGACAAGGCTGGCCGCCTGCGCGGCGAACTGGCCGCCCTGCCTGGCCCGGTGCTGCGCCCCGCGCTGCCGCAGGCCGCCCAAGTGACGGCCGATGCGGTGCCGGTTGCGGTGCCGGCGAATGCCCCGGCGCAGTATCTGTTGCCGGTGTCGGGCCGGCTGGTGGCCGGGTTCGGGGCAGTTGGCGAAGGCCGGGTCCAGTCACGCGGAATCTCGCTGGCGGCGCGCGGCGGCGCCCAGGTGGTGGCGCCGGGGGGTGGCCGGGTGGTCTTTGCCGGGCCCTATCGCGGCTATGGCACGATCGTGATCATCGAACATGGCGGCGGCTGGACTTCGCTGGTCACAGGCCTTGCGGCTCTCGATACCCGGGTCGGACGGGCCGTTCTTGCCGGATCGCCGCTCGGCACGGCCGGGCCGGGCCGTCCGGTCATCACACTGGAACTGCGCAAGGACGGCGCACCGCTCAATCCGCTGGATTACCTGCGGCGTTAGAACCTGTTCGATCCGCCATCTGGCGTTAACGTCCCCTGCGCGATAAGGTGCACCGGTTATTGCAAGAGGCCTTTGCCCGATGAAGTTTGCTTCCCTGCTTCGTGCCACGCTCCTGGTTTCGGCCGTGGCCCTGATTCCCGCCACTACCGCCGGCCTTGCCGCGGTCGATGGTCGCGCCTCCGCCCAGTTCGAAAGGCTCGCCACGGTCTATCAACTGGTCAAGCTGCGCTACGTCGAAAAGGTCGATGACAAGAAGCTGGAAGAAGGCGCGATCGGCGGCATGCTGGCCGCGCTTGATCCGCATTCCACCTATGTTTCGGGCGCTTCGATGCAGCGCCTCAACACCATGATCGACGGGAATTACTCGGGCCTCGGCCTGTCGGTGGTGATGGACGATGGTGCGGTCAAGGTGGTGGCTCCGATGAAGGGCAGCCCGGCCGAAGCCGCCGGGGTCAAGGCCGGGGACTATATCACCCACCTGGACGGCAAGCTGATCTACGGCGGCGAACTGGACGATGCCGTGGCCCAGATGCGCGGCGAGGCCGGGACCAAGATCCGCCTGACGATCTTCCGCTCGGGCCGCGACGGCCCGTTCGACGTGACCGTGACCCGCGGAGTGATCAAGCTGGAGCCGGTGACCTGGGAACTGCAGGACGGTGTCGGGATTATCTCGGTCAACGAGTTCAGCGCCGATGTCGGCACCGATGTCGCCAAGGGGATCGAGGATCTCAAGAAGCAGTCCGGTGGCAAGCTGGTTGGTATCGTGCTCGATCTGCGGCAGAACCCGGGCGGCGCGTTGGAAGAGGCAGTGGCCCTGTCCGATATCTTCCTGACCAAGGGCGATATCGTTTCGCAGCGCGGGCGCAACACGCGCGATGACGAATATTTCAAGGCCGAATCGATGATCCCGGGCGATCTCGCCAAGGGTCTGCCGGTGATCGTGCTGATCGATGCGGGCTCCGCCTCGGCCTCGGAAATCGTCGCCGGCGCGCTGCAGGATCAGCGCCGCGCGGTGATCATGGGTGAGCGCAGCTTCGGCAAGGGTTCGGTCCAGTCGCTCTACTTCCTCGACAACAGCCGGACCAGCGCGGTGAAGATTACCACGGCGCGTTATTATACGCCCCTGGGCCGTTCGGTTCAGGAAGGCGGGATCGTTCCGGACATCGCCGTGCCGCAGCTGTCCGATCCCGACGCCCGCCGCCGCGCCGAACTGACTGTGCGGGAAAGCGACCTGCGCCGTCACCTCGTCAACGAAGCGGCGATGGACGACAAGAAGCTGGAGGCCGATCGCCAGGCCGATCCGCGCTTCAAGATGAGCGCGGACGAACTGAAGGCCAAGGGCATCAAGGATTACCAGCTCTACTACGCGGTGCAGACCCTGCGCCGCACCGCGCCCCCGGCGCTGGCCAAGAAGCGCTGAGCCATGGCCCTTGCGGCACATGATGGCGGCAGGATTGCCCGGCTGATTGCGCTCGGCGTGCCAGTAGCGCTGCTCGGCGGGGCCTATGTCAGCCAGTACGGGTTCGGGCTGTACCCGTGCGAGATGTGCTGGTGGCAGCGCTATGCCCTGTTCCTTGCCCTTCCGTTCGCGCTGCTGGCCTGGGTGCGGCCGTCGGCGCGCGCCCTGACCTTGCTGGCGCTGTTCGGCATTTTGGCGGGCGGCCTGATCGGCGGCCTTCATGCCGGG
Organism: Sphingomonadales bacterium; assembly: GCA_017302615.1. GTDB lineage: Bacteria > Pseudomonadota > Alphaproteobacteria > Sphingomonadales > Sphingomonadaceae > Novosphingobium. The sequence continues at coordinate 128,708 of JAFLDB010000002.1, read as the reverse complement.
GTCGAATACGGCTGGTGGGAAGGGCTGACCGCCTGCACCACCACGACCAACCTGTCGGGCGGCAATGCGCTGGATGCGATCCTCGACGCCCCGATCATCCGCTGCGATGTGGCTCCCTGGACTCTGTTCGGGATCTCGCTGGCGGGGTGGAATTTCCTGATTTCGGTCCCGGCCGCGCTGCTGGGCCTGATGCTGCTGCGCCGCAAGGAGGGTTGAGCCGATGCGTGAAACTGCCGCCGCCCGGATGCTGCGGGTCGATCAGGCCGGAGAATATGGCGCAACCCGGATCTATGCGGGCCAGCTTGCCGTGCTGGGCGATCGTACCGAGATCTCGGGCGAAGTGCGCCACATGGCCGAACAAGAGGCCGAGCACCGCGCCAAGTTCGATGCTTTGTTGGCACAGCGCGGCGTCCGCCCCACTGCGCTTCAGCCATTCTGGGACGTGGCCGGCTTTGCCCTCGGCGCGGCAACCGCACTGATCGGGCCCAAGGCAGCCATGGCCTGCACCGCTGCTGTAGAGACCGAGATCGATCGCCACTATACCGAGCAGCTGGAAGAGCTGGGCGACAGCGATCCCGAGCTTTCGGCCCTGATCGAGCAGTTCCGCGAGGACGAGCGCGCCCACCGTGATGCCGCCTTGGCCGCCGGGGCGGAACAGGCTCCGGCCTATCCGCTGCTGTCGGGTGCGATCCGGCTGGGTTGCCGGATGGCGATCCGCCTGGCTGAGCGGATCTGATCTGCCGCCCGAATTGACTCAGGCCAAGGCGCGGCGGCGCTTAAGCTGTCATTCAGCGCGGGAAGGCCCTATATCGGGCCCATGAAGAGGAGTTTCGCCATGCGCCCGCTGATTGCCGCCCTTCCGCTGGTCCTTGGCCTTGCCGCTCCGGCCTTGGCGCAGAATGCCTCGCCCGAGCCGAAGATGAACATGGTGATCATCTACGGCGAGGACAAATGCCCGGAATCGAGCGAGGACACGATCACCGTCTGCGCCCGCAAGGCCGAAGCCGAGCGGTTCCGCATCCCCGAGCCGCTGCGGCAGAGCACCTCTCCGCAGAACGAGGCCTGGAACAACCGGGTGATCGCCTATGAAACCGTCGGTGCCAGCGGCACTGCCAGCTGCTCTCCCACCGGGGCCGGCGGCTGGACCGGCTGCACCGGCCAGCTGTTGAAACAGGCAGCCGGTGAAAAGGCCACCGATCCCAATATCAAGTTCGGCCAAATGGTTGCCGAGGAACGGGAAAAGCGCCTCGCCAAGATCGATCAGGAAGCGGCTGAAACCCAGGCCGAGGTTGAGCAGCAGGAAGAGCAGATCGAGGCCCGCCGCAAGCTGGAAGAACAGGCCAGCGGCCAGGCTCCGAAGGCCGAAGCCCCGCCTGCCCCCGCGCCCGAAGGCAACTGATCTCTTCGGTTCAGCTCAGCGCTATATCGGGCGCGTCTTCCTGCTTCATGCCGATCAGGTGATAACCGGCGTCGACGTGGTGCGTCTCGCCGGTCACGCCCGATGACAGGTCGGACAGCAGGTAGAGCGCCGATCCGCCGACATCGTCGATCGTGACATTGCGACGCAGCGGCGAATTGAGCTCGTTCCACTTCAGGATGTAGCGGAAATCGCCGATCCCGCTGGCCGCCAGGGTCTTGATCGGCCCGGCCGAGATCGCGTTGACGCGGATGTTGTCCGGCCCCAGGTCATTGGCCAAGTACTTCACGCTGGTTTCCAGCGCCGCCTTGGCCACGCCCATCACGTTGTAATGCGGGACGACCTTTTCCGCCCCGTAGTAGGACAAAGTGAGGACCGAGCCGCCATTCGGCATCATGTCCTTGGCCCGGCGGGTCACCGCGACCAGCGAATAAGCCGAGATGTTCATGGTCATCAGAAAATTGTCGAGGCTGGTGTCATAGAACCGGCCGCGCAGCTCGTTCTTGTCGGAAAAGCCGATCGCGTGGACCACGAAATCGATCGTCGGCCAGCGCGCCGCCAGCACCGCGAAGGCATTGTCCAGCGCGGCCATGTCGGACACGTCGCAATCGATCAGGAAATCGCTGCCCAGGCTGGCGGCCAGCGGACGCACCCGCTTTTCCAGGGCTTCGCCCTGATAGGAGAAGGCTAGCTCGGCTCCGGCCTCGTGCAGTTTCTTCGCGATCCCCCAGGCCAGCGATTTGTCGTTGGCCAGGCCCATGATCAGCCCGCGCTTGCCCTTCATCAATCCGTTCATAGTGTCGTTCCCGTCGCCCCATCTTCGGCGGTTGTCTTGTTCCGTTCGCGCCATTTGCCGAGCAGGTCCTGTTCTTCCGGACTTTCAGCGAGCGCGGCGTTAAGCTCTGCCCCTACCACCAATCCTAGACCGACCATCCAGAAAAACAAAAGCGCGATCATCACGCCGGCCAGGCTGCCATAGGTCAGGTCATAGGTGAAGAAGCGTCGCAGCAGAACCGGCAGCGCGGCACTGACCGCGGCCCACCACAGGGTCACCAGCAGCGCGCCCGGCCACTTGGGATAGCGCGGCTTGCGGTAGGTCGTGGGAGTCAAAGTGAAGAACAGCAGGTAGATCGCGGCATAGATGATCAGCGCCGGGGCCAGCCGGGTCGCGCCCAGGGTGTCGATCCAGCCGGCCGCGCGGGGATACCAGGCGGAAATCACCTCCTGTGCCGTGCCGATCGCGACCTGGGCCAGCAGGGCGAAAAACAGGGCGAGGACAGACAGGATGATCGCCCCGGTCGAGATCAGCCGGTAGCGCCAGAAGGCGTAGGTTTCGCGCGTACCATAGGCGCGGCGCAGGATGTCGCGGATCGTCTCGACCAGACTGCCTGCGGTCCACAGCCCGACCAGCGCCCCGATCCACAGCAGCGATCCGCTGCGCGCGACGATCACGTCGGCGGCAACCGGCTCCAGCGCGCTCGCGACCACCGGGGGCAGGGCGGACAGGAAAGTGTGGACCGATGCCTCGCGCTGGGCCTGTTCGCCCATCAGGCTGAAGCCGGCGCCGACCGTGATGAAGAACGGGAACAGCGACAGGATCGCCATATAGGCCAGGTTTCCGGCGTGGATGAAGCCATCGTGATAGGCCCCGGTCCAGACCCGGGCGAGTACCCGGAACGGGCGCGACTGGCGCAGGCGCGAGAATGTGTCGGCCTCGATCGGTGCAGTATCGGCCAGCCGCCGGGCCCGCCGCCGCCGTGCTTCGGGCGAGAGGTCGGGCATGGCCAGCGGCGGCAGATGCGCCTCGTCCGGCGAACGTTCCTCCATCCGCCGCGCTCAGACGCCCAGCCGGCCGCGCAGGTTGCGCGTGTCACGCCAGCCTTCAAGACGGCTGACAAGGTCCACATCGCTATCTGGCAACTGTATCTCAACCGTCACCAACTGGTCACCCCGCGTGCCGTCCTTGCGGGTAAAGCCCTTGCCCCCCAGCCGCAGCGTCTTGCCCGAGCTGGTTCCGGGGGCAATGGTCAACATCACCGCGCCTTCCGGGGTCGGGACCTTCACCTTGGCGCCGTTCACCGCCTCGTCGAGGCTGATCGGCAGGTCGAGCCGCAGGTTGTCGCCATCGCGGCGGAAGAAGGGATGCGGCTGAAGGTGGATCACCACCAGCGCATCGCCATTGCCGCCCGGGCCCGGCTCGCCCTTGCCGGCCAGGCGCATCTGGGTGCCGTCTTCGACCCCGGCGGGAAGTTTGAGGTCGATCGTCTTGCCATCGGCCAGGGTGATCCGCTGGGTCGCCAGCATGGCCGCGTCGGGCAGCGAAACGCCCAGCTTGTACTGCACATTGGCCCCGCGCGGAGCCGGACCCCGGCGCGCGCCGCCGCCCATCCCGCCGCGCCCGCCGAACAGGCCGTCGAAGATGTCGCCGAGGTCGATCCCGCCATCGCCAAAGCCTTCGAACCCGTCGGCGCGGAAGCCGCGCTGGTCGCGTCCGCCAAAGCCGCCGCCCGGCCCGCCCCCGCCGCCATAGCCGAAGCCCATGGTCGGGTTGCCGTCGATGTCGATCTCGCCCCGGTCGAACCGGGCGCGCTTGTCCTTGTCGGACAGGAGGTCATAGGCGCGGGTCACTTCGGAAAAGCGCTCCGCCGCCTTGGGATTGTCCTGGTTGCGGTCCGGGTGCAGTTCCTTGGCCAGCTTGCGATAGGCGGACTTGATGTCCTTCTCGCTCGCCCCGCGGGCCACACCGAGGATCGAATAGGGATCGTTCATCCGGCCTAGCTAGGTGTGTTAGGCAGCTAGGGCAAGGGTGCCAGCCCTTGTTGCGAGACGCTCGCGCTTCCTTCACGGGCTGTGCAGGGCTATGCGCCAAGGCATGGACGATACCCAAGCCGCCAACGCCATTCCTGATTCCGCGCCGTTCGCCCTGTTCGACGAATGGTTCGCCGAGGCGCGCAAGCACGAGCTGAATGATCCCGAAGCGGTGGCTGTCGCCACGGCCACGCCCGATGCATTCCCCTCGGTGCGAATGGTCCTGCTGAAGGATCACGGAGCGGATCTGCTCGGCCCGCACGGCGGCTTCGTGTTCTATACCAACAGCCACAGCCGCAAGGGCGGGGAATTGCTGGCCAATCCCAAGGCGGCGATGCTGTTCCACTGGAAATCGCTGCGCCGCCAGATCCGCATCGAGGGCACGATTTCGCAAGTGCCGGATGAAATGGCCGATGCCTATTTCGCCAGCCGCAGCCGCGATTCGCAGCTGGGCGCCCATGCCTCGGACCAGTCCGCGCCGCTGGCCTCGCGCGGGGAATTCCTCGCCCGCATTGCCAAGGTCACCGCGCGCCACCTGGTTGGCCATGTTCCGCGCCCGCCGCACTGGACCGGCTTCTGCCTGACCCCCAGCGCGTTCGAATTCTGGATGGACCGTCCCTTCCGCCTGCACGAGCGCCGCCGGTTCGAGCGGCTGGCGGACGGCGGCTGGACCAGCACGCTGCTCTATCCATGAGCAACACCAACGCTCTCAACCGCTCGGCGGCGCTGGCCTCGATCGCGGTGGCCTTGCTGCTGGTCGGGCTCAAGCTCTGGGCAGTCTTCTCCACCGGCTCAACCGCGATGCTCGGCAGCCTGGCCGATACCGCGCTTGATCTGATCGCCAGTCTGGCCACCCTGATCGGGGTCTGGGTCGCGGCCCAGCCGGCGGACGAGAAGCACCGCTTCGGCCACGGCAAGGCCGAGGCGCTGGCGGCGATGTTCCAGGTCGTGCTGATCTCGATCTCGGCGATCGGCATCGCCTTTCGCGCGGTCGATCAGTGGCTGGCCGGATCGCGGCCCGAAGCGGCCGAAGGCGGGATCGTCGTGTCGGCCATCGCCATGGGGGCCACGCTGGCCCTGCTGGCCTGGCAGCGCCACGTGATCCGCCAGACCAAGAGCCTGGCGATCAGCACCGACCATGTCCACTACCAGTCCGACCTGCTGCTCAATCTGGCGGTGATCGCCGCATTGGCGCTGGATAGCTATGCCGGCATTTCCGGCGCAGACCCGCTGTTCGGCCTGGCCATTGCGCTGTGGCTGGGGTGGGGCGCCTGGGGCGCTTCGCAGGAAGCGGTCAGGCAGCTGATGGACCACGAATGGCCCGAGGAACGCCGCGCCGCCTTTCTGGAAGCCGTGGCTCGCCACCCTGAGATCAAGGGCCTGCACGATCTGCGCACCCGGACATCGGGCAACCGCGATTTCGTGCAGTTCCACCTGGCGGTCGATCCGGACATGACGATCCGCCAGGCCCATGTCGTGATGGACGAGGTCGAGGCGATCCTGCAGCGCGAGTTTCCCGGACTGGAAATCCTGATCCACCCCGATCCGGTCGGCCATGTCGATCCCAAGGACCTGTCCTCGGAAGAACTGCTGACCGGGCGCTAGGTCTTGTTGTAACGACGGTGTTGCCCTTCAGCTTTGCTGAAGCTTGATTCAGATATTCCGCCCGTCGCCGTTCAGGAACGCGGCATAGGCCCGGGCGATCCCTTCGCGCAGGGAAACCCTGGGGGTCCAGCCCATCGCCTTCAGGCGGCTGTTGTCCATCAGTTTGCGCGGGGTGCCGTCGGGCTTGGTCGGGTCCATCACGATCTCGCCGTCATGGCCCAGCACCTCCATCACCAGCCGGGTCAGATCGAGGATCGAGATTTCCTCGCCAGAGCCGACATTGACGTGCAGGCCGTCCGAATAGGTCTTCATCAGGTGGATGCAGGCGTCGGCGCAATCGTCGACATAGAGGAATTCGCGCAAGGGGCTTCCCGATCCCCAGACGGTCACCGGGCTGCCGGCCGCCTTGGCCTCGTGCACCTTGCGAATCAGCGCGGGCAGAACGTGGCTGCCCAGCGGATCGTAATTGTCGCCGGGGCCATAGAGGTTGGTCGGCATGGCGCTGATGTAATCGCAGCCGAATTGCTGGCGGTAGGCCTGGGCCAGCTTGATCCCGGCGATCTTGGCAATCGCGTACCATTCGTTGGTCGGCTCGAGCGGGCCGGTCAGCAGCGCTTCCTCGCGGATCGGCTGCTCGGCGTGCTTGGGATAGATGCAGGACGATCCCAGGAACAGCAGCTTTTCCACCCCGACCGATTCGGCCCCGGTGAAGATCGCTGTTTCGATCAGCAGGTTATCGCGCAGGAAATCGACCGGCTGGGTGTTGTTGGCGTGGATCCCGCCCACCCGGGCGGCGGCCAGGAACACCGCCTGGGGGCGCTGGTTGTGCATCCAGCCCAGCACGGCGCGCTGGTCGGTCAGGTCCAGTTCGGTGCGCTCGACGGTCAGGACCTCGCAATCCTCGGCGGCCAGCCGGCGGGCAATCGCCCCGCCGACCATGCCCTTGTGCCCCGCCACCCAGACGCGTTTTCCGACAAGGTCGTACATCGGCTCAGCTGCCCCGCCCGATCGGTGCGCTCTTCATCGTTTCCAGATCGGCCTGGACCATTTCGCGGGCCAGATCGCGCACCCCGGTCTTGTGCTTCCAGCCCAGCTGCTGCTGCGCCTTGGTCGGATCGCCGATCAGCAGATCGACTTCGGTCGGGCGGAAATAACGCGGATCGACCGCGACGCGCAGCGCGCCGGTGGCCTTGCAGATGCCCTGTTCTTCCACCCCGTCGCCGCGCCATTCCAGCGCGATCCCGACGTCTTCGAACGCCCATTCGACGAACTGGCGGACAGTGGTGGTTTCACCCGTGGCCAGCACGTAATCGTCGGGCTGGTCCTGCTGCAGCATCAGCCACATGCCTTCGACATATTCGCGGGCATGGCCCCAGTCGCGCTTGGCATCGAGGTTGCCGAGGTAGAGCACGTCCTGCCGGCCGAGCGAGATCGCGGCAGCGGCGCGGGTGATCTTGCGCGTCACGAAGGTTTCGCCGCGCAGCGGGCTTTCGTGGTTGAACAGGATCCCGTTGCTGGCATGCATGCCATAGGCTTCGCGGTAGTTGACCGTGATCCAGTAGGCATAGAGCTTGGCCGCGGCATAGGGGCTGCGGGGATAGAACGGGGTGGTTTCGCGCTGCGGCACTTCCTGGACCAGGCCGTAAAGTTCCGAAGTGGAAGCCTGATAGAACCGGGTCTTCTGTTCCAGCCCGAGGATACGGATCGCTTCCAGCAGCCGCAGCGTGCCGATCGCGTCGGAATTGGCGGTGTATTCCGGGGTTTCGAAACTGACCGCAACGTGGCTCTGCGCGGCCAGGTTGTAGATCTCGTCCGGCTGGGTTTCCTGGACGATCCGGATCAGGTTGGTCGAATCGGTCAGGTCGCCATAGTGCAGGGTCAGCTGGGGATCGGGGACGTGCGGATCTTCATAGATCTCGTCGATCCGGGCCGTGTTGAAAGACGATGAGCGCCGCTTGATCCCGTGGACGCGGTAGCCCTTGGCCAGCAGCAGCCGGGCGAGGTAGGCCCCGTCCTGACCGGTAACACCAGTAATCAGCGCAGTCTTTTCCGTCACGGCAAGCCTATCCTTTGGGGAAGAGAGTGATGATCCGGGCAAGGGCCGCCCGAACCGGTTCATGTTGCCCGTCCTGGGTCTTGCCCAGGCGGACCACGACCAGCCGGTGGTCCCGGCTGATGACTACATACTGGCCTAGATAACCGTTGAGTGAAAAGACCGAGGCGGGCGCGCCGGGCCATTGCACCGTGCCGTCCGGACCCGGCCGGTTGAGCCAGGTGTGCCCGCCATAGTTCGTGCTGCGCGGGCTGGGCGTGGTCATGAAATCGATCCAGGCGGACGGGACCAGCTGGGCCCCGTCAACCGCGCCGCGGTTGCGCATGAATTCGCCGAACTTCGCCCAGTCCCGGGCGGTGCCGTGGATCAGGCTGCCGCCGATCAGGGTGCCGGCCGAATCGAATTCCGGGACCATGCTGGCCATGCCGATCGGGCCGAACAGGCGGGTGTGCAGGTAGTCGTGCACCACGCGGGCGCGCTCGGCCGGGTCCTGGCTGGTGGTCAGCGCGCGGGCGGCGATATCGGCCAGGATCACCGTGGTCGCGCTGGAATATTCGAACCGGCTGCCGGGCGCGGCTTCCAGCGGCGGCGCCTCGGCATAGGCGGCCATGGCATCACGCCCGTCGAGGAACAGCATCCGCACCTCGTCGCTCTCATAGGGCGGGTCCCCGGCCTCGGTGTGGCGCAGGCCGGATCGCATCTGCAGCAACTGGCGCAGGGTGATCTCGCCGCGTGGATCGCCAGGGCGCTGCCAGGTCGGGACCGGGACCGGCTCGTCCAGCCGCAGCCGGCCGTCGGCCACCAGCTGGCCGATCATCACCGCGGTGACCGTCTTGGCCATCGACCAGGAGATGAACCGGGTGTTCTCGTGATAGCCCGGGCCATAGCGTTCCGCCACGATCCGCCCGTCGCGCAGGATCACCACGGCGCGGGTCTCGGCCTGGGCCGGATCGGTAAACAGGGTGTCGAGCGAGCGGGCCAGTTCGGTGCGGCTGGCGCCCGGATTTTCGGCCACGGCCTTCAGCGATGCCGCGCTGGGCGGTGCGGGCGGGGCCGCGGCGTCGCGCTCGGCAGAGCAGCCGATCAGGGCTGGCAGAGCGAGCAGCGGCAGGATAAGGGACGGGCGGCGCACCGGCATGGCGTCTCCCTCCCTTGCCCAAAGGCACGACAATGGCAACCGTTAACCCCAATCCGGCCGCAAGATCGCCCTGGCGCAAACGAATTCTGCTGCTCGGACTGGCGCTGGTCGGCCTGTTGTTCGCCTTTTTCTGGCAGCCGCTGACCCAATATGCCCAGACCGGGGCGTCCTATGGCGCGCGGGTGGCCTGTTCGTGCCGCTATGTCGGCGGGCGCAGCCTGGAGGATTGCCGCAAGGATTTCGAACCGGGCATGGAACTGGTCACGCTGAGCGAGGATGCCGCTGCCAAGTCGGTCACGGCCCGCTTCCCGCTGCGCGCCAGCCAGACCGCCACCTATCGCGAGGGGCCAGGCTGCCAGCTGGAGCCATGGCAGGACTGATCCGGTCCGGTCATTGTCCGGCAGGGAACTTGTGCTAAGCGGCCAAGCGATGAACAACCCGACGATCCATCCCGTGATCCTGTGTGGCGGCAGCGGCACCCGGCTGTGGCCGCGCAGCCGCGCGATCAAGCCCAAACCGTTCCTGCCGCTGGTGGGCCAGGGCACCCTGTTCGAGGCGACTCTGGCCCGCTGCGCGCCGGAGGCCGGCTTTGCCGCGCCGCTGGTCGTCACCGGCACGGCGCATCTGGACCATGTCGAGGCGCAGTGGCCGGCTGGGATCGGCGGGGAGACGATTGTCGAGCCCTGTGCCCGCAACACTGCCGCCGCGATTGCGCTCGCCGCGCTGCGCCTGCCCGAGGACGCGGTCATGCTGGTCTGCCCGAGCGACCACCACATCGCCGATGCCGCCGCCTTTCAGGCCGCCGCCCACGCTGCGGCAGCACTGGCGGCGGAGGGCTGGCTGGTTTCCTTCGGGATCGAGGCCAAGGCCCCTGAAACCGGGTTCGGCTATCTCCAGCAGGGCGAACCGATCGGTGACCTGGGCTTCCGTGTCGCGCGCTTTGTCGAGAAACCGGACCTTGAGCGCGCGCGGCAGTTCCTTGCCGAAGGCGGCTATGCCTGGAACGGCGGGATCTTCGCCTTCCGGGTCGGGACATTCCTGGCCGAACTGGCCGCCCACCGGCCCGCCATTGCCGCGGCCGCCCGCGCCGCCGCTGCTGGCGGGCGGAGTGAAGGTCGCCGCTTCCAACCCGATGCCGAGGCTTTCGCCGCGATCGAAAGCGAATCGGTCGACTATGCGGTGATGGAGAACACCAGCCGCGCCGCGATGGTTCCGGCCGACATGGGCTGGTCCGACATCGGCAACTGGGACGCGCTGTGGGCCGCCCGCCCGCGCGACGATCACGGCAACAGCGTGACCGGCCCGGCCGAGCTGGTCCAGTGCCGCAATGTCCTGGTCGACAGCGACGGCCCGCGCGTGTCCGTGATCGGGCTGGAAGACGTGGTGATCGTGGTCGATGGCGATGAGGTGCTGGTCACCACCCGCGCCGGGGCACAACTGGTCGGCAAGCTGAACGGCGCGGCCAACCAGTGAGCGGTGTGCTGCCTGTGCGAATGGTCGAACGGCCGTGGGGGCGCGCCAGCCTGCCCGCGCCGTTCGTGGCGCCTGCCGGGCAGCGGATCGGCGAGATCTGGTTCGAGCCGCCGGCCGCGCTTGATGCGCTGCTGGTCAAGTACATCTTCACCAGCGAGGCGCTGTCGGTCCAGGTCCATCCCTCCGATGCCCAGGCCCCGGCGGGCCATCGCGGCAAGGAGGAATGCTGGCTGATCCTGAATGCGGAGCCGGGCGCGAAGCTTGGCATCGGCTTCTCCGCCGAGATCGGGGCGGATGCCCTGCGTGAGGCCGCCCGCGACGGTTCGATCGAGCACTTGCTGGCCTGGCACCCGGTGTCGGCGGGTGATTTCTTCTATATTCCGGCCGGGACGGTCCATGCGATCGGGGCGGGCATCGCCCTGATCGAGGTCCAGCAGAACAGCGACATCACCTACCGGCTCTATGACTATGGCCGCCCGCGCGAACTGCACCTGGAAGCCGGGATGGACGTGGCGCGGGGCGAACCCTATCCGGCCGGACTGCACCGCCGCGTGCCGGAAACCGGCAGCGCGCCGCTGGTCGATGGCCCGCACTTCCGGATCGACCGGCTTGACGGCGCGCCTGATGCGGCAACGCTGGCGCGATACGCCGGACCGCTGCTGGTGATCCCGCTCGATGGCGCGGCTGACGTCGCCGGAAGCCCGGTCAAGGGCGGGGAATGCGCGCTGGCCGCATCGCTGGACCAGGTCGCGTTTTCGGGCCGCTGCCTGATTGCCCAGCCGGTCTAGGCCGGCTCGGTCGCCTCGATCCAGCCGCCGCCGACCACGCGGTCTCCGGCATAGAGCACTGCCGCCTGCCCCGGCGCGACGCCGTATTCGGGACTGGCAAAGCGGATCATGCTGTCTGCCCCGTCGCCCAGCGGGCCTTCCAGCGTGACCGGAACCGGCTTTGCCAGGGAGCGGACCTTGGCGGTCAGCGGCAGATCCGGCAATGGGCCGATCCGGTTGGTTTCGCTGATCCGCGCGGCGCTTACCGCCAGCAGCCGCTTCGGCCCGACCAGCACCCGCCGCGCCGGAGCATCCAGCCCGGTCACATAGAGCGGTTCGGCCTGCCCGCCGATCTCCAGCCCGCGGCGCTGTCCGACGGTATAGTGGATGATGCCCTTGTGCGTCCCCAGTACCGCGCCGGTCTCGGCATGGACGATCTCGCCCGGTTCGCCGCCTTCGGGGCGGACCGAGCGGACAATCCGGGCATAATCGCCATCGGGCACGAAGCAGATGTCCTGGCTGTCGGGCTTGGCCGCCACGCGCAGCGCCTCGGCCTCGGCAATCGCCCGGACTTCGGCCTTGGGCAGCCCGCCCAGCGGAAAGCGCAGGTAATCGAGCTGGGCCTCGGTCGTGCCATACAGGAAATAGGACTGGTCGCGCGCCGGATCGAGCGCCCGGTGCAGTTCCGCCCCGGCCGGCCCCATGATCCGTCGCACATAGTGCCCGGTGGCCAGACAATCGGCCCCCAGTTCACGGGCCATGGCGAACAGGTCGGTAAACTTGGGCCCCATGTTGCAGCGGATGCAGGGGATCGGGGTGCGCCCGGCGAGATACTCGTCGGCAAAGCGCTCGACCACCTCCTCGCGGAAGGCGCTTTCGTGATCGACCACATAGTGGGCAATGCCCAGCCGGTCGGCGACGGCGCGGGCATCGCGGATGTCATCGCCGGCGCAGCACGCGCCCTTGCGCCCGCTGGCCGGTCCGGAATCGTAGAGCTGCAGGGTGATGCCGATGGTTTCCGCGCCGCTGCGCGCGGCCAGCGCGGCCACCACCGAACTGTCCACCCCGCCCGACATGGCGACAACGATGCGCCGCCCGGAAAGCGGGCCGGACAGCTGGAACAGCTCGGCAAGGTCGGCGCTGGCAATCATCGTGGCGCGGCCCTTACACCGCCTTGGCCGCGCTGGCAAAGCCGCCGAAATGCGCGGTTGCAAATCGGTAAGCTGTGTCAACGCTTGGTAAAGCGCGGCTTTACCCGATCTTGACCTTGATCCGCTAGAAACGGGCTCATGGAATTGACCAATGACCTTATGGCCAGTCTGCGCGCCCGGGTTTCTCCCGCTGTTTCAGCCCCTTGCTGGACCGAACTGCGCGCCCGGCTGTGCGCCGCCCATGCCGCCGGAGTCGCGCTGTCGCGCGCCGCGGCTGCCACTCCGGGGCCGCGAGGAGGCTTTGCCGAATGGTATTTGCCGCGCTCCGCAGCAAATGCCTCACGGCCTGTTAACCCAACTGATTTAGCAGATGGCAAAAGTGACGGGAGCATTGTTGCCGTCACCGCCGGACAATCCGCAACCGGCGGTCGAGGATGATGATGATCGAGAACCAGAAGATCCGACCTGCCATGGTAATCGGCCCGCTTGGCGAGCCGCTGACCATCGAATCGCTGCCGGCGCCCAACACCACCCGCTGGGTCGTGCGCCGCAAGGCAGAGGTTGTCGCGGCCGTCAATGGCGGCCTGCTGACGATCGACGAAGTCTGCGAGCGTTACAACCTGACGCTGGAAGAGTTCGCCTCGTGGCAGCGCGCTGTCGACCGTTCGGGCATGCAGGGCCTGCGCGTGACCCGCATCCAGCACTACCGCGATCTGTACGAGCGTCAGCTGAAGTACTGAGCGGCGGCCATTTGGCCTGGCGAGCGGCCGGGGTGGGCTTGGGGCCCGCCCCGGCCGTTGCCGTTTGCTTCGCGAATGAGGGCCATTCCGGCGTTTCATGCGGTTTGCCGACCCCGATGGGCCGTCTGCCGAGCCAGCGATTGCCCTGTTTTCGCCGCGAGCCTATGGCGCAAATCGAGAATTTCCGCTTCTGGCCGATGCAACTCCGGCTTGCGGGCGGTGATTTAGCAATGTAATACACTGTCAGCAACCGACCTGCCGTCCGGCAGGGGCAACGGTCGTTGCAGAGGGGAAAGCGGTACCGCCGATGAATTTCGAAACCAGCATTCCGGTCGAGGATAGCGACAACCCCTTGCTCGATCATGGCGAGGAAGACCGCAACTCAAGGCGCAAGCTGATCATCGGCGCGGTGATCGTGCTGCTGGTGCTGATCGGCATTGCCGTGGCAATCAATCGCGGCGGCTCCGGTGCGGCCGATGCCGACAAGGCCAAGGCACAGGCCCCGGTGGTCACCGTGGTGACGCCGGGCAAGACTACGATCGAAGGCGTGATCAGCGCCACCGGCACACTGGCCGCGCGGCGCGAACTGCCGGTCGGCGTGGCCGGTGAAGGCGGCCAGGTGGTGGCCGTGCTGGTCGAACCCGGCCAGTGGGTCCGGGCCGGGCAGGTTCTCGCGGTGATCGATCGTTCGGTGCAGAGCGCCCAGCGTTCCAGCCAGTCGGCCCAGGTCGATGTGGCCGTGGCCAATGCCAATCTCGCCCAGGCCAACCTCGACCGCGCGCTGAAGCTGGTCGACAAGGGCTTCGTTTCCAAGGCCGATATCGATCGGCTGACCGCCAACCGCGATGCGGCCGTGGCCCAGGTCCGGGTTGCCCGGGCCCAGGCCGGGGTGCTTGATGCCCAACTGCGCCGCCTCAACATCGTTGCTCCGGCCGCCGGGCTGGTACTGGAACGGCGGATCGAGCCGGGCCAGGTGGTCAGCGCCGGTTCGGGCGTGCTGTTCCGGCTGGCCAAGGGCGGCGAAATGGAACTGCGGGCCCAGCTCGGTGAAGTCGATCTGGCGCGGCTCGCCCCCGGCGTAACCGCCGATGTCGTGCCGGTCGGCACCGAAAAGGGCTTCACCGGCCAGGTCTGGCAGCTTTCGCCGGTGATCGATCCGACCAGCCGTCAGGGCACGGCGCGGATCGCGCTGGCCTATGCCCCCGAACTGCGCCCCGGCGGCTTTGCCACGGCCACGATCCGGTCGGGCACGGTGGTGGCGCCGATGCTGCCGGAATCCGCGATCCTCTCGGACAACCAGGGCAACTACGTCTACATCATCGACAAGGACAACAAGGCCCGCCGCCGTCCGGTCAAGACCGGGCTGGTCACCGAATCCGGGATTGCCGTGATCGAGGGCCTCGACGGTTCCGAGCGCGTGGTCCTGCGGGCCGGCGGCTTCCTCCAGCCCGATCAGACCGTGCAGCCCAAGCTGGTCAAGGCCGGCTAGGCGGCAGGGGCAGGACAACACCATGAACTTCCGCAACATCTCCGCCTGGTCGATCCGCAACCCGGTGGTGCCGATCATCCTGTTCCTGGGTCTGACCCTGGCCGGGATCGTCTCGTTCATGGGGATGAAGGTTCAGGCCGATCCCGACATCGAATTCCCGATGGTGATCGTCAGCATCTCGCAGCCGGGCGCGGCCCCGACCGAGATCGAGAACCAGATCACCCAGCGGGTCGAAGCGGCAATCCGCTCGATCAACGGGGTCCAGACGATCTCCTCGACCGCGCGCGAAGGCAACAGCCAGACCATGGTCGAGTTCCGCATTGGCACCGATATTGCCGAAGCGGTCAACGAGGTGAAGAACGCGGTCGACCAGGCCCGCGGCGAACTGCCTGACGGGATCCTCGAGCCGCAGGTGTTCAAGGCCGAAACCTCGGCCGCCCCGATCGGCTATTTCGCGGTCACTGCCAATGACATGACGATCGAGCAGCTTTCGTGGTACATCGATGACACGCTGGCCAAGCGTCTGCTGGCGATCCCCGGCATGGCCTCGATCGAGCGCAACGGCGGGGTCGACCGCGAGATCGTGGTCGAGCTGGATCCGGCGCGGATGCAGTCGCTCGGAGTGACCGCCAGCCAGGTCAACCTGGCGCTGCGCCAGATCAACGTCAACGCTGCGGGCGGCCGCGCCGAAGTGGCCGGATCGCGCCAGTCGGTTCGCGTGCTGGGCAATGCCAAGACCGCTTTCGAACTGTCGCAGACCGAGATCGCGCTGGGCGGCGGGCGGCGGGTCAAGCTGGCGGATATCGCCACGGTCAGCGACCGCTACGGCGAACTGACTTCCAAGGCCAAGAGCGACGGAGCCGAAGTGGTCACTTTCGCCATTTCGCGTTCGCGCGGCGAATCCGACGTCAGCGTCTACGACGCGACCATGGCCGAGCTTCAGAAGATCGAGAAGGAGACCGGCGGTGCGGTCAAGTTCTCGCGGCTCTCGACCGAGGTGGACGAGGTCAAGGTCCAGTACGAAAGCTCGATCGCCTCGATGATCGAAGGCGCGGTGCTGGCGGTGATCGTGGTGTTCTTCTTCCTGCGCGATTGGCGCGCGACCTTTGTTTCGGCGCTGGCGATCCCGCTTTCGGCAATCCCGACCTTCTGGTTCATGGACCTGATGGGCTTCACCCTCAACACGCTCAGCCTGCTGGCGCTGGGCCTGGTAGCGGGGGTGCTGGTCGACGATGCGATTGTGGAGATCGAGAACATCGTGCGCCACATGCGCATGGGCAAGACGGCCTATCAGGCCTCGATCGACGCGGCCGACGAAATCGGCCTGGCCGTGGTGGCCACGACCTTCTCGATCGTCGCGGTGTTCCTGCCCGTCGGCCTGATGCCCGGCGTCTCGGGCCAGTTCTTCAAGAACTTCGGTCTGACCGTGGTGGCGGCCGTGCTGATGAGCCTTGCCGTTGCGCGCATGATCACACCAATGGTTGCGGCCTACTTCCTCTCGGCCAAGGGGCATGCTGTCCATGGCGAGGGACCGGCGATGGACCGCTATATGCAGATCCTGCGCTGGTCGCTCGATTCGACCCGCGCCAAGGCGCTGCGCGCGGCGCTGACCCCGGCGCGGATGAGCTGGTGGTATCCGTTGGGCTGGCTGGTGGCCGTTTTGGCCGTGCTGGTTGCCTTTGGTGCGACGATGATGTCCGTACCGAAGCTAGCCGAACTGGCCCCTGCCGTTAAGGACACGGTTCCCGGCTGGATCTTCAGCGTGCTCGGCATCGTGCTCGGCTTTTTCGCGGCATGGCTGGTTTACCGCCTGATGCGGATCATCGCCAGCGTGATGGGCCGCGGCTTCTCTGCCTGGTACCATTTCATGGACCAGCGCTACCTCGCCCGCCTCAAGGACCACCGGGTGTGGATGATGGGCATCGGCCTTGCCACCCTGCTGGCGACCGGGGTCATTTTCACCCAAATTCCGCAGGAATTCTTCCCGACCGGCAACAGCAAGTTCACCCGCGTCCAGGTCGAGATGGTGCCTGGCACCACGCTTCAGCAGACCGAAGTGGTGATGTCGGATATTGCCACAATGATCCGGCAGGACTCCGATGTCGAATCGGTGTTCCAGCGCGTCCGCGAAGGCAACGGCTTCCTGATGATCACCCTCAAGGATGATCGCGAGAAGACCTCGGAAGAGTTTCAGCGGGCCCTGACCCCCAAACTGGCCCAGATTCCCGACGTGCGGGCCAATTTCATGTCCGGTGGCCCCGGACCCGGGGGCGGCTCGGGCCGTGCGGTCAACGTGATGCTGTCCGGCTCCGATCCGGTCCTGCTGGAACGGACTGCCGCCACGCTGGTGGAACAGATGGCCGGCCTCAAGCAAGTCGTCGCGCCGCGCGTTTCCGCCGATTTGCGCCGTCCCGAGATTGTCATCACACCGCGGCTCGATCTGGCTGCCAGCCTTGGCGTGACAACCTCCTCGCTCAGCCAGGCCATCCGGGTCGCCACTCTGGGCGAGATCGACCAGAACGCGGCCAAGTTCTCGCTGGCCGAGCGTCAGGTGCCGATCCGGGTCAAGCTGCCGGTCGAAAGCCGCAAGAACCTCGACACGATCCGCAACCTGCCGGTGCCGACCGCCACGGGCAGCACCGTGCCATTGTCGCGTGTCGCCGAAATCAGCTTCGGTTCGGGCCCGACCTCGATCCAGCGCTATAACCAGAGCCGCCGCGTCTTCGTCGGCGCGGACCTTGCCCCCGGCGTGGTCAAGGGCGAGGCGGACAAGGCGATTGCCAACCTGCCGATCATGAAGAATCTGCCGCAAGGCGTGTCAAATGCGCCGTTTGGTCAGGACGAGTGGCAGCAGGAGATGATCGCCAACTTCGCCAAGGCGCTGGTGGCAGGCATCCTGCTGGTCTTCTCGGTGCTGGTTCTGCTTTACCACCGGTTCGTTTCGCCGCTGGTCAACATGGGCTCGCTGTTCCTCGCGCCGTTCGGCGGTCTGCTGCTGCTGCTGATTGTCGGCCAGCCGGTTTCGATGCCGGTGTTCATCGGCATCCTGATGCTGTTCGGGATTGTCGCCAAGAACTCGATCCTGCTGATCGACTTCGCGATCGAGGAAATGGCCACCGGGCGCGACAAGCAGGAAGCCGTGATCGAAGCCGGTCACAAGCGCGCCCAGCCGATCGTGATGACCACGGTCGCGATGGTTGCGGGGATGGTGCCGACCGCGCTGTCCCTTACCGGCGACGGCGCCTGGCGTGCGCCGATGGGCACGGTCGTGATCGGCGGCCTGATCGTTTCGACCTTGCTGACCTTGCTGATCGTCCCGGCCGGTTTCAGCCTTGCAGACGGCTTTGAAAAGCGGGTCGGGCCGATGCTGCGCAAGATGTTCCTGACCTATGACCCGGGCAAGCAGGCCCCGCCGCGGGCCGAGGCCTTCCCGGCGGAGTGAGTGCCCGCGCGATCCGACCGGGCCGGCTGCGCCCGCTCCCCCTGCCGCCTGACAAGGCCCGGCGGATGCGGCTGGTGGCGACCGCGCTGCTGGTGCTGATGGCTGCCGTGTTCCTGACCGCGCGGCATTTTCAGGATCTGCATCCGGCCTGGGGCTATGTCCTGGCCTTCAGCGAGGCCGCGATGGTTGGCGGGCTGGCGGACTGGTTTGCGGTTACCGCGCTGTTCCGTCATCCGCTGGGCCTGCCGATCCCGCACACTGCGATCATCCCTGAGAACAAGGACCGCATCGCCGATACAATGGCGCAGTTCCTGCGCGAGAATTTCCTGATTCCTCCGGTGGTCGCGCGGCGCCTGGCGGGGATGAACCTGGCCGGGGCGGCGGGCAACTGGCTGGCCGATCCGGCCACCGGCGGCTCCGGCAGGATCCGCGACGGCGCGGCGGAACTGCTGGCCCAGGTGCTCGAATCGCTTGATCCCGAGCGGCTCGGAACCCAGGTGCGCGGCGGCCTGTTCCGCCAGATCGACAAGCTCGAGGTGTCACCGCTGCTGGGCCAGATGCTGGGCGCGGCGATCGCCGACGGGCGACACATGCCGGTGATCGAATCGCTGGTCCGCTGGGCCGGGCTGACGCTGGAAGACAACGAGGAACTGGTCCGCCAGCTGATTCACACCCGGGCGAACGCGATCCTGCGCTGGACGGGGCTGGACGAACGGCTGGCCAATTCGGTGCTCGACGGGCTTTACAAGCTGCTTGCCGAAGTGATCGTCGATCCTGACCATCCCTTGCGCGGCAAGATCGAGGAAGGCCTCGCCAAGCTGGCGAGCGACTTGCAGCACGATGCCGAACTGCGCGAGCGGGTCGAGCGGCTGAAAGGTGAGCTGCTGGCCAATCCGGCGGTGTCGAACTGGTGGCAGGGCGTGTGGGAACGGCTGCGTACCGGCATGCTCGCGCGGCTGCGCCGACCGGAAGGCCAGCTTGGCGGCCAGCTGGGCGAAGCACTGGCCGAACTTGGCCGCCACCTGCGCGATGATCCCGCCCTGCAACACCAGATCAACCGGTTTGCCCGCCGCACCGTGGTCGGCATGTCGGTGCGCTATGGCGACCAGATCGTCCGGCTGGTTTCCGAAACGGTCAAGCGCTGGGATGCCGAAACGGTGACGGCCCGGATCGAAGGCGCGGTCGGCCGCGATTTGCAGTTCATCCGCATCAACGGCACGCTGGTGGGCGGCCTGGTGGGCGTGATCATTCACACCGTGGACCAGCTGTTGTGAGCACCGGTCCGCTGCTGACGACCGAACGCTTCGAGCTGTGGCAGCCGCAGGCGGATGATCTCGCCGACCTGTTCGACCTCACATTGGCAGAGGAAACCCGCCGCTTTCTCGGTTCCTTCGTGCCGAGCGAGATGGACGCCTTTGCGCGCCTGGCCCGTAATGCCGGGTCATGGGCGCTGTGGGGTTATGGCACGTTCATGGTTCGCCGGAAGGGCGAAGCAAGGATCGTGGCCAACTGCGGCGTGTTCCGCAGCCACCGGGGCTTCGGCGCGGCGCAGGGGCTCGACAATGTCCCCGAAGCCGGGTGGATCGTGCACAAGGATGCCTGGGGTCAGGGCGTGGCGCGCGAAGCGATGGAAGCGGCGCTGGCATGGTTTGACCACACCCAGGGCCGCCAGCGCGTGGCCTGCATGATCGAGGAAGGGCACATGGCATCGGACAAGCTCGCCCGGACGCTTGGCTTTGTGCCTTATGGACGGCAGGAGAGCGAAGGGGCGCCGCCGCTGATCCTTTATCAGCGGCTTCCCTGACAAGAGGGGGGAGGCGTGATGCAAAACCGGATGGGCGAGGGCGATCTGCTGGACGGATCCGGCCGGTTGATCGAGCGCGGCTGGGCCACTTCCGAAGTGCGCCGGTATGACCGGCGGGCGATCCGCGCCAGTGGCTGGCGGATCAAGGAGTGGGACTACTACTGTATCACCACCGATCGCCATGCCCTGGCGCTGACCGTGGCCGACAATGGCTATCTCGGTTTCCTGGGCGTGTCCTGGATGGACCTCGAGGCCGGGACGGCGATCAACCACGGCGCGGTGCGGCCTTTTCCGTTCGGGCGGATGCGCCTGCCGGCCAGCGCCGATACTGGCGATATCGACCAGCGCCAGGGCAAGCTGCAACTGTCGTTCAAGCTCGAACCGGGTGCCCGCGTGCTGCGTGTCGATGCGCCGGATTTCGACCGGGGGCGAGGGTTGTCCGGCCAGTTCCGGCTGGAACAACCCGCCGATGACCGGATGGTGATCGCCACCCCCTTCGCCAATGCGCCCCGCGCCTTCTACTACAACCAGAAGATCAACTGCTTGCCGGTGTCCGGTGATGTGACCGTCGGCGGGGAGCGGATTGCCTTTGACCCCGGCTCGGCCTTCGCCGTGCTCGATTGGGGCCGCGGGGTCTGGACCTATGACAACACCTGGTACTGGGCCTCGGCCTCAGGGCTGCTGGGCGGTCGGCGCTTTGGTTTCAACCTTGGATATGGCTTCGGGGATACCTCGGCGGCGAGCGAGAACATGCTGTTCGTGGATGGCAAGGCGCACAAGCTGGCCGAAGTGACCTTCCACATGCCCGCTGGTGCCCCCGACTCCGGTCCCTGGCAGATCACCAGCAGCGACGGCCGGCTGGAAATGCGTTTCGATCCGATCGTCGACCGCCACGACACGGTCGACCTCGGCCCGTTCCGCACCGCGCAGCATCAGGTCTTCGGCCGGTTCTCCGGCCAGGCCATCACCGATGACGGGACGCGGCTGGAGTTTACGGGCCTGACCGGCTTTGCGGAGAAGGTCCACAACCGGTGGTAGCGCAACGAAAAAGGCCCCGCTTGCGCAGGGCCTTTTCCGTGTTCGCTTGGCTTAGCTGATCAAAGCTTGCCGGTCAGTTCCGGCACGGCGTTGAACAGGTCGGCGACAAGGCCGATGTCGGCGACCTGGAAGATCGGCGCGTCTTCGTCCTTGTTGATCGCGATGATGGTCTTGCTGTCCTTCATCCCCGCAAGGTGCTGGATCGCGCCCGAGATGCCGACCGCGACGTAGACTTCCGGGGCGACGATCTTGCCGGTCTGGCCGACCTGATAGTCGTTGGGGACATAGCCCGCATCGACCGCGGCGCGGCTGGCGCCGATCGCCGCGCCCAGCTTGTCGGCCAGCGGGGTGATCATGGCGGCAAAGGTTTCCGCATCCTTGAGCGCGCGGCCACCCGAGACGATGATCTTGGCGCTGGTCAGTTCCGGACGCTCGCTCTTGGCGATTTCCGAACCGACGAAAGTGCTGGTGCCGGCCGCGCCGGGGCCGGAAACGGCCTCGACAGTGCCCGAACCGCCGGTGCTGTCCGCCTTGGCGAAGGCGGTGCCGCGCACGGTGATGACCAGCTTGGCATCGCTCGATTCAACCGTGGCGATGGCATTGCCGGCATAGATCGGACGGGTGAAGGTCTTGGGGCCTTCGACCGAGAGGATGTCCGAGATCTGCATCACGTCGAGCAGCGCGGCAACGCGCGGCGCGATGTTCTTGCCGGTGGTGGTGGCGGGAGCGAGGAAAGCGTCGTGATCGGCCATCAGCTGGGCGATCAGCGGCGCGACGTTCTCGGCCAGCGCATTGGCATAGGCGGCATCGTCGGCCACGTGGACCTTGCCCACTCCGGCGATCTGCGCGGCAGCAGTGGCAACCGCGCCGCAGCCCGATCCGGCCACCAGCAGGTGGACTTCACCTAGCTGTGCAGCGGCGGTGACGACGGCCAGGGTGGCATCCTTGACCGAGGCGTTGTCGTGTTCGACCCAAACGAGCGTCTTAGCCATTACGCGACTCCCATTTCCTTGAGCTTGGCGACGAGGGCATCCACGTCTGCCACCTTGATGCCGGCGCTGCGCACCGGCGGTTCGCTGACCTTGAGGGTCTTGAGGCGCGGCGCGATATCCACGCCGTAGTCGGCCGGGGCCTTGGTGGCGAGCGGCTTGGACTTGGCCTTCATGATGTTGGGCAGCGAGGCATAGCGCGGCTCGTTGAGGCGCAGGTCGGTGGTGACCACGGCCGGCAGGGCCAGCTTCACGGTTTCCAGACCGCCATCGATTTCGCGCTTCACGACGACCGAATCGCCTTCGACAGTGACTTCGTTGGCGAAGGTGCCCTGCGGGCGCCCCATCAGCGCGGCGACCATCTGGCCGACCTGGTTCGAATCGTCGTCGATCGCCTGCTTGCCGGTGATGATCAGCGAAGCGGCCTCTTCCTCGGCCACGCCCTTGACGATCTTGGCAACGGCCAGCGGCTCAACCTCGTCGGCATCGCCAACCTGGACCAGCACGGCGCGGTCCGCACCCATGGCCAGCGCGGTGCGCAGGGTTTCCTGGGCCTTGGCCGGGCCGACCGAAACCGCGACGATTTCCGTCACGACGCCCTTTTCCTTCAGGCGGATCGCCTCTTCGACGGCGATCTCGTCGAAGGGGTTCATGCTCATCTTCACATTGGCAAGATCGACGCCGGTGCCGTCGGACTTGACCCGCGGCTTCACGTTGTAATCGATCACGCGCTTCACGCAGACCAGGGCTTTCATGAGGTTCAAGCCTTTCCCGTTGAATTGACGCTGCCGCGCCTAGTTTACGTTTACGGAAACGTCAACCCGCCGTTAGCCGAGCGGTTAAGCGCCGTAACGGCTCTGCCATTGCCGCGCATTCCTATGCGGTCAAGTGGCGAATCGGGAATCCGCGCTGCAAATGCGAAGGGCCGGCCTTGCTAGGTGCAAGGCCGGCCCTGGCTGTCTGGCAATGCGTGGGCCGATCAGGCGACCTTGCGCACTTCCGCCACGATCTTCTTGGCGGCATCGCCCAGATCGCTGGCCGAAATGATCGGCAGGCCCGAACCTTCCAGGATCTGCTTGCCCAGTTCCACGTTGGTGCCTTCGAGGCGGACCACCAGCGGAACCGACAGGTTCACTTCCTTGGCCGCGGCAACGATGCCCTCGGCGATGATGTCGCACTTCATGATCCCGCCGAAGATGTTGACGAGAATGCCCTTCACCGCCGGATCCTTGAGGATGATCTTGAACGCGGCCGTGACCTTTTCCTTGCTGGCGCCGCCGCCGACGTCGAGGAAGTTGGCCGGGAACTCGCCGTTCAGCTTGATGATGTCCATGGTCGCCATGGCCAGACCCGCGCCGTTCACCATGCAGCCGATGTTGCCATCCAGCTTGATGTAGGCGAGGTCATATTCGCTGGCTTCGACTTCGGCCGGGTCTTCCTCGGTTTCGTCGCGCAGGGCCATTACGTCCGGGTGACGGTAGAGCGCGTTCGAATCGAAGCTCATCTTGGTGTCGAGCACCAGCAGCTTGCCGTCCGATTCGGCCAGCGGGTTGATTTCGATCATCGAGCAGTCGAGCGCGACGAAAGCGTCGTACAGCTGCTTGCCCAGCACCTGGGCCTGCTTGTTGAGATCGCCCTTCAGCTTGAGACCGAAAGCCAGCGCACGGCCGTGGTGCGGCATGAAGCCCTGGGCCGGATCGATCGTGATGGTGACGATCTTTTCCGGGGTTTCGTGGGCGACGTCCTCGATGCTCATTCCGCCTTCGGTCGAGGCGATCATGGCGATGCGGCCGGTGGCGCGATCGACCAGCATCGACAGGTAGTATTCCTTGCCGATGTCCACGCCGTCGGTGATGTAGAGGCGGTTGACCTGCTTGCCGGCATCGCCGGTCTGGATCGTCACCAGGGTGTTGCCCAGCATCTCCCTGGCGTGGGCTTCCACTTCCTCAAGGCTCTTGGCCAGGCGCACGCCGCCCTTGGCATCGGGGCCCAGTTCCTTGAACTTGCCCTTGCCGCGCCCGCCGGCGTGGATCTGGCTCTTCACCACATAGAGCGGCCCGGGCAGCTGCTTGGCGGCTTCCACCGCTTCCTCGACCGACATGGCCGGAATGCCCTTGGGGATGGCGATGCCGAAGCGGCTGAGCAGTTCCTTGCCCTGATACTCGTGGATGTTCATGGGTGAATGGCTCCGTGGGGGTGGTGCTGGCACCGGGAATGACGGTGCCCTAAGCACAGGCGGGCGGGCTTGAAAAGGCCTGTAAGGGGGGTCAAGGTGAGAAATATGAACGCCAGTTGCGAGTCATTCGCAGTAATAGGGAAGCCAGCCGCGTGATCGACCGCGCCCGCCTCGAAGCCATCGTCCGCGAGGCCGGGCGGCTGGCCATGGCGGCCTGGCCCGGCCATGGCCATGCGCTGGACGTCTGGGACAAGCACGGCGGCAGTCCGGTCAGCGCGGCGGACCTCGCCGTTGACCGCTTCCTCAAGCGCGAGCTGACCACGCTGCTGCCGTCCGCCGGTTGGCTGTCGGAAGAGACCGTTGATGCGCCCGACCGGCTGGAGGGCGGACTGATCTGGCTGGTCGATCCGATCGACGGGACCCGCGATTTCATTCGCGGACGGACCGGCTGGGCTGTTTCAGTCGCACTCGTCAGTGCCGGGAGGCCGCTGTTCGGGATGCTGGATGCTCCGGCGCGCGGGGAGTTCTGGCATGGCGAGGCCGGGCAGGGATCCTGGCGCAACGGAGCGCGGCTTTCCGCCAGCCGCCGAGCCGAACTTCCCGGCGCGCGGGTTCCGGCCCACGCCCTGCCCAGGGCCGATGCCGACCTCACCCTGGTCGATCAGCCCAATTCGATCGCGCTGAGGATCGCCATGGTCGCGGCCGATGAGGCGGACCTGGTCGCCACGCTGCGCTGGGGCAACGAATGGGATATCGGCGCCGCCGCCCTGATCGCGCGCGAGGCCGGTGCGGCGGTCACCGATGCCTTCGGCCAGCCGCTTGCCTACAACAAGCGCGACCCGCGCGCCTTCGGGGTCCTCGCCTGCGCTCCGGCGATCCACGGTGCCGCAGTCGAACGGCTGGCCGGACGCGCGAAGGAGCTGGCGCAGGGGGACTGACAAGAAAGGCTCGCCCTTGCGGACGAGCCTTTCATTGCCTGCAGGGACGGTGCGGTTATGAACCGGCGGCGCGCGCAGCGGCCACGTCTTCCTGAGTCACCGGCACGATCTTGATCTCGACCCGCCGGTTCTTCGAGCGGCCTTCGGGCGTGGCATTGTCGGCAATCGGCATGGTCTCGCCAAAGCCCTGGCTGCGGATCCGCGCTGCGGGCACGTTCTTCATGATCAGGTAGTTCATCACCGTGCGGGCGCGATTTTCCGACAGGGTCTGATTGAAGGCATCCGATCCGGTCGAATCGGTATGGCCGTACACGTCGATCAGGCTGTTGGGATACTGGATCAGGCTTTCCGCCACCTTGTCCAGCGTGGCGCGGAACTCGGGCTTCAGCGTCGCACTGCCGACATCGAATGTTACGCCATCGGGCAGGTTGACCAGGATCGCCTGGCCGTTGTCGGTCTCGGTCACGTCGACACCCGAACCGGCGGTCTGTTCCTTCAGTTCCTTGATCTGCTTGTCCATGGTGTAGCCGACCGCAGCCCCGGCCACACCGCCGATTCCGGCACCGACGATCCGCCCGGTCTTGCCGCCGATCAACCCGCCCAGCAGGCCGCCGACCACCACGCCGCCAACACCCCCGATCGCGGTTCGCGAGATCTTTTTCTCCCCGGTGTTGGGGTCGGTCACGCAGCCGGCCGTCAGCAGCGAGAGCGCGGCGACGCCGGAAAGCAGCATGCGGGTCTTGATCATGGTAATTCCCCTTCCTTCCTAGGTACTTGGTTAAAGCCCTATGCCTCGGAACCTGAACGGCGGATGGACTCGCGCCGTCCAAGGCAACAATGCGCCCCTTCGCATCGCGGCGCAACTCTGCTATCCGCCCGCACGTGCAACCTTTTCCCTGGTCCGATGTCCTGATCATTGCAGGCCTGATCCTGCTCAATGCTGCCTTCGCCATGTCGGAGCTGGCGATTGTTTCCGCGCGTACCGGCACTTTGAAGGTCGCGGCCGATCGCGGCCATCGCGGGGCAAGAACCGCGCTGGCGCTGGCCGCCGATCCGGGCAAGTTCCTGTCCACCGTTCAGATCGGGATCACGCTGGTCGGGATCATCGCCGGTGCCTATTCGGGCGCGAGCCTGGGCGGACCGACCGGTGAGCGCCTGGCTGCGCTGGGCCTGCCGGAGCGTTTTGCCGAGGAAGCCGGTTTTGCCGTGGTGATCGCCTTCACCACCTATTTCAGCGTGGTGGTTGGGGAACTGGTGCCCAAGCAGGTGGCGCTGCGCGCGGCCGAGCCGATCGCCATGGTCACAGCTTTGCCGATGGCGCTGATATCGCGGATCACCGCACCGTTCGTGTGGCTGCTTGACCGGTCGAGCGCGTTGTTGTTGCGGCTCATGGGCGTGCGGGCCAAGGGCGAACATGCCCTGACGGCCGAGGAACTCCATCTGGTCTTTGCCGAAGCGACCCGTTCCGGCGTGATCGAGGAGGAAGAGCGTCAGATCATGACCGGGATCATGCGGCTGGCCGACCGCCCGGTCCGCGAACTGATGACTCCCCGGACCGAACTCTACACGCTCGACCGCAAGGCCGGTGAGGACGAAGTCCGTGCGACGATCAAGGGCAGTCCGCACTCGCTGCTGCCGGTGGCCGATGGCAGCCCGGACAACATCGTCGGCGTGGTCAAGGTGAAGGACATCCAGGCCGCCTTGCTGGCCGGTCGCAAGGTCAATCTGGCCCGTCTGATGAAGAAGGCCGAAGTGATCCCCGACCAGCTCGACGCGATGGATGCGTTGCGCCTGCTGCAGCAGTCGGACGTTGCCATGGCGCTGGTCCACGATGAATACGGCCATCTTGAAGGGGTGGTGACGCCCGCCGACCTGCTTGATGCCATCGTCGGCAATTTCGTCAGCCACCAGGACGAAGGCGATGAGCCGATGGTGGTGGAACGCGAGGACGGCAGCCTGCTGGTGGCAGGCTCCCTGCCCGCCGATGCCCTGGCCGACCGGCTGGAGATCGGACTGCCGGAAGACCGCGATTTCGCGACAGCGGCGGGCTATGCCCTGTCCGTGCTGAAGAAGCTGCCGCACGAGGGTGAGCATTTCCACGACCAGGGCTGGCGCTTCGAAGTTGTCGATATGGACGGCCGCAAGATCGACAAGCTGCTGGTCAGCCGACTCGAGGTTGAAGCGGCGGCGGTCGAATAGGGCTCCTCACCCAGCGGGGCTGGGGCGCAACGAGCCTAATTTATAACCATTTCCCGTCATCCCCGCGCATGCGGGAACCCATGGCCTGCCCTTGCGCCATGGATCCCCACCTGCGCGGGGATGACAGCCTTTGGTTCGGAAAAGCACGCAGTGCGCTCTGGCGTGAAACCGAAAGGGGCCCGCGTTTCCGCGAGCCCCTGTCCACTTCAAACCGAAGCTGAAACTCAGTTGCCGCCGATCGCGGTCTGGGCTTCGCGGCCGTCGCCTTCCGGGGCGGCCACGATGTCGCGGGTGACGTCGCCCTTGCCGACCGACTGGGTCGCCGGATCGCCCACGGTCGAACGGATCGACGGGGCGGCCTGCCCGGCGCGCTGGCCGACGGTGGTTTCCACGCCCGAGCGGGCCTGCGGCGGGCCGAACAGCGCGGACTGGGCCTGGGCGGCGGTGCTCTGCTCGGTCGGACGCGGAGCGCCGGGGGCCGGGGGCACCAGCGCGAAATCGGGCGGCACCACCAGCGGGGCCTGGCGCTGGACGGCAAATTCGTCCGGACGCTGACGGTTGAACAGCCCGCCGCCGCCGCAGGCGGTCAGCAGCAGGGCGCTGCCGGTAAGGGCGATCAGGGCTTGGGCTTTACGCATGGTCATTCGTCTCCGTAGCGGGCGCGCCCGCCGGTTGGTCGCCGCTCTTTTCGCGGATCAGGAAGCTGCGGGCAAGGATTATCACGACGCCGATGGTGATTGCTGCATCGGCCAGGTTGAACACCAGGAACGGGCGGAAGCTGCCGATGTGGAAATCGGCATAGTCCAGCACATAGCCGTAGGACCAGCGATCGACGATGTTGCCCAGCGCGCCGCCCAGGATCATGCCCAGCGGCACGATTTCGCCAAGCACCTTCTCGCGCAGCAGCCAGATGAACACGATTCCCGCAATGCCGGCGGTCAGCGCCACCAGCCCCCAGCGCGTTTCCGCCGAAGTGGCGGTCAGCATGCCCAGCGAAACGCCGTAATTGTGGACCCGGGTGAGATCGAAGAACGGCAGCAGGTGCAGATTGTCGCCCTCGTTCAGCAGGCCGAGCGGCCCCTGCACCAGATCCTTCAGCCATTGATCGACCACAAAGATCAGCGCGGCCAGCGACAGGCCGGTCAGGCGGGGGCGGGCGGTGAAAAGGCTCATGCGGCGCCGTCCATGCCAGCCACGACCTGATCGCAGCGTGAACAAAGCGCGCCGTCCTCGGTCACGTCCGGCAGGTGCCGCCAGCAGCGGCCGCACTTGTGGTGGGCGGTGCGGGTGACAGAGGCTTCGTTCGAAAAGCCTACCGAGGATACGATAAAGATCTCGGCCAGTTCCTCGCCACTCAGGCCAACCGGAGGCTCAGGAATGACAACCTTTGCTTCAAGACTGGATCCAACCACCTTATCCCTACGTAGTGGTTCAATCTCTGCCGAGACTGTGTCTCGTACCCCTCGAATGATTTCCCATTTCTTCTCGAAAGTGAAATCAACAACGGTCGGATTGGTAAATGCGCCGGAGTCAGTGGCGACCGGAACCACCGGCCACTCCAGCAGATGCACGCTGCCACCCTCGGGATAGCGCGTCCCCCAGACTTCTTCCGCCGTGAACACCAGCACCGGTGCGGCGTAGCGGATCAGGGCGTGGAACAGGGTGTCGAGCACCGTGCGGTAGGCCATCCGCTTCGGGTCCGTGGCCGCGTCGCAATAGAGGCAGTCCTTGCGGATATCGAAGAAGAAGGCCGAAAGGTCCTCATTGCAGAAATCGCTCAGCGCGCGGACATAGGTGTTGAAGTCATAGTCCTCGACAGCCTGCTTCAGGGTGGCGTCGAGCTTGCCGAGCAGCGCCAGGACATAGCGCTCCAGTTCCGGCATTGCCGCCACCTCGACCCGCTCCGCCTCCGTAAAGCCGTCGAGCGCGCCCAGCAGATAGCGGAAGGTGTTGCGCAGTTTGCGGTACTGGTCGGCCACGCCTTTCAGGATTTCGTCGCCGATCCGGTGGTCCTCGGTGAAATCGACCGACAGCGCCCACAGCCGGATGATGTCCGCGCCATAGTTTTCCATCACCTTCAGCGGGTCGATGGTGTTGCCGAGCGACTTCGACATTTTCAGGCCCTTGGCATCCATGGTGAAGCCGTGGGTCAGGACCTGTCGATAGGGCGCATGGCCGCGGGTGGCGCAGGCTTCCAGCAGGCTGGACTGGAACCAGCCGCGATGCTGGTCGCTGCCTTCCAGATAGAGGTCGGCGCGCGGGCCGGTGTATCCTTCCGGGCGCTCAAGGTCCGGCCAGCGCCCGCTTTCCAGCACGAAGGCGTGGGTAGAGCCGGAATCGAACCACACGTCGAGAATGTCGGTGACCCGTTCGTAATCCTCCAGCCGGTAATCGGGCCCGAGGTATTCCTGCGCGCGTTCGTCCGACCAGGCATCGACGCCTGCGGCCTTCACCGCAGTGACGATCCGGGCGTTGACGGCGGGATCATTGAGGTACTGGCCGGTCTTGCGGTCCACGAACAATGTGATCGGCACGCCCCAGGCGCGCTGGCGCGAGAGCACCCAGTCAGGCCGCCCTTCGACCATCGAGCCGATCCGGTTGCGGCCTTTGTCGGGCACGAAGCGGGTCTCGGCAATCGCCTGCATCGCGGCTTCGCGCAGGGTGGGTGAGGCGCAGCGGGCCTCATCGGCCGGATCGATCGCGCCGCCCTCGTTCTCCCAGCCCTTTTCGGCCGGAGTCTTGGCCGGCAGGTGGGTCATCGGCTTGTCCATCGGCACGAACCACTGCGGCGTGCAGCGGAAGATCACCTTGGCCTTGGACCGCCACGAGTGCGGGTAGGAATGCTGGTAATCCGCACTGGCGGCCAGCAGGCAGCCGGTTTCGCGCAGCGCTTCGCAGATCGGCCCGTCGGGCGCGTTGAACTTGGGATTGATGACCGATCCCTGACCGCCCAGCCAGGCCCAGTCCTCGCGGTACTTGCCGTCGCCCTCGACCGCGAAGACCGGCTCGATCCCGTGCTCCTTGCACAGCAGGAAGTCGTCCTCGCCGTGGTCCGGGGCCATGTGGACCAGCCCTGTGCCGCTGTCGGTGGTGACGAAGTCGCCCGGCAGGAAAGGCCGCGGCTTGGCGAAGAACCCGCCGAGGCGGTGCATCGGGTGGCGGGCGACAGCCCCTTTCAAGGCAACGTCGGAAAGAGCTGTTTCGAGCCTCAGTTCAAGTCCAGCCCGTGCCGAGAAAGCCGGCGCCAGCGCTTGGGAAAGAACATAGCGTCGGCCGTCTGATGCAGCAAAGACGCCATAGCAGGCCTCGTAGCTGATCTGTTCAAATGCGGGATTATACGCGATCGCCTGATTGGTCGGAATGGTCCAAGGTGTCGTGGTCCAGATCACCGCAAATGCGCCCTTGAGCGCAGGAACTTCAGGCGATTCCGTGATCTCAAACGCCACGTCGATCTGGGTCGAGGTGATGTCCTCGTACTCCACCTCGGCTTCGGCCAGCGCGGTCTTTTCGACCGGGGACCACATCACCGGCTTGGCCCCGCGATAGAGCATGCCGGTTTCGGCGAACTTGAGCAGTTCGGCCACGATGGTGCCTTCGGCCTCGGGGTCCATGGTCAGATAGGGATTGTCCCAGTCCCCCATGATGCCGAGCCGCTTCAGCTGTTCGCGCTGGGTGTTGACCCAGTTCTGGGCATAGGCGCGGCATTCGGCGCGGAATTCGACCGGGTCGACCGCGTCCTTGTCCAGCTTCTTCTTGCGGTACTGTTCCTCGATCTTCCATTCGATCGGCAGGCCGTGGCAGTCCCAGCCCGGAACGTAGGGCGCATCCAGGCCCTTCAGGTTCTGGGTGCGGCAGACCATGTCCTTGAGGATGTGGTTCAGCGCATGGCCAATGTGCATGTCGCCATTGGCATAGGGCGGGCCATCGTGAAGGATGAACTTGTCACGGCCCGCGCGGGCATCGCGCAGCTTGCGGTAGAGGCCGATCTCGTTCCAGCGCGCCAGAATGCCCGGCTCCTTCTGGGGCAGGCCGGCCTTCATCGGGAAATCGGTCTTCGGCAGGAAGACGGTGTCTTTGAGATCGCGCTGTTCGGTCATAGCTGCGGGGCCTTAGCCGCAGCCGCCGCTTTGCGCAATTTTCGCGTTGCGGGGATCAGCGCACCCGCGGTTCGGGCAGGCCTCGGGCCTTGCGGCGCTGCTCCCATGCCTTCTGCACGGCCACTTCCTGTTCGGGCGTGCGGCGGTTGGCGGCGGGTTGCAGGGCCGGGCCGATGGTCCAGATATCATCCACCCAGACATAACCGGTGTAGCTGGCCGGGATGTCCGCCATCTGTTCGGGCAGGTCCAGGCCGACCGGGGTCTGCCCGTCACCGGTCGGTGCTCTCAGCACGATGCGGACATTGGCATCCTTCATCCGCGCGATCATCCGGTCGGGCCAGCCGGGGAAGGCCCACTGGTAATTCTGCGGCACCATGATCGCGCCGCCCTTGCAGGCATCGGGCACCAGGGTGAACCAGCCCATGGCGAGATAGCGGACGGTGCATTCCCGGACGCGCTGCTGAGACAGGAACCAGGCCTTGGGAAAGGCCTGGCGCAGCGGGGCCAGAACCTGTTCGTTGCCGGAAAAGCCGTCGCCCAGCTTCTCGACATTGCGGCCGGTGCCTTTCAGCACCTTGACCAGCAGTTCGGCATCGGCCGGGTTGCGGCTGTTGAGATTGAACACGATCGGCACGTCGGGAAGATAGCGGACCGCCTCTTCCACCGTCGGGATGCGCGAAGTGGGCAGGCCGCGCAGCGGGAAGGTCTTGCCGCCATCCGCGGTATAACCATAGCCGGGATCGAGCGCCTGGACCTGCTCCAGCGTGGCCTTGCGGACCGGGCCCTTGCCGTCGGTGCGGCAATCCAGCGTCCAGTCGGAAAACAGCACCAGCTGCCCATCGCCAGTGGCGGCGACGTTGACCTGGACCATGTTGGCTCCCAGCCGGTCGGCCTGCTGCAGGCCGCTGATGGTGTTTTCCAGAAAGTCGTGAACCGGCGGCTCGATCCGCTGGGCGGTGCAGGTCGCATCGTCGACGCCGCGATGATCGAACTGCTGATCGGTCCCGCCGTGGGCAATCAGCTTCATGTGGCCGCGCGGGGCCGGAGCCAGCCAGCTGGCATTGGCCACGAATACGCCGACCAGCGTCAGCCCCAGTCCGTTAAGGGTCCAGTAGATCCACGGCTTCACCCGATGCCCCCTCCAAGAGCGAGCGTGCCCGCAGGCAGTCCGCTTCCATTTGGGCCGTCAGCGCGTCAAGACTGTCGAACTTCGCTTCGGGCCGGAGGTAGTGGTGGAGCGCAACTTCGATCTCCTGTCCATAGAGATCGCCTGAAAAGTCGAAGAAAAACGGCTCCAGTAGCTCGATCGGCGGATCGAAACTGGGGCGGATTCCGAGGTTGGCCGCACCGTGCACCAGTCGACCATCGGGCAACAGGCCGGTGACTGCATAGATCCCGTAGGCCGGGCGCAGATAGGTTCCGAGTTTGAGGTTGGCAGTGGGATAGCCGATGCTGCGGCCCAGCTTGGCGCCATGCTCCACCACGCCGCGGATCGCGAAGGGCCGGGTGAGCAGATGGGTGGCCAGCCCGCAGTCCCCGCTTTTCAGCGCATCGCGGATCCGGCTGGAGGAAACGACCGCGCCTTCTTCGCTGACCGGACCGACCGCGCGGGCGGCCATGCCGAGCTCGGCGCCCAGTTCCTTCAGCACCGTCACGTTGCCGCCCCGGCCCTTGCCGAAAGTGAAGTCCTCGCCGGTCACCACTCCGGCCGCGCCCAGCCGGCCGACCAGCAGATCGCGGACAAAGCCGTCCGCCGTGGTGGCGGCCAGCTCCGCATCAAAGGCGAAGACCAGCATGGCATCGGCCCCCGCCGTCGCGAACAGTTCCTGCCGCTGATCCAGCGTGGTCAGCCGGAACGGCGCGGCATCGGGAGCAAAGAAGCGCACCGGATGCGGATCGAAAGTGGCGATGATTGCCGGGCGCCCCTCGGCCCGCGCCCAGGCAATCGCTTCGCCCGCCACGGCCTGGTGGCCGCGGTGAAACCCGTCGAAATTGCCCAGCGCAATGATCGCGCCGCGCAAGGATTCAGGCATGGGTGCTCGCGCATCGAGCCGCGGGATCGTCATGACGCGCGCTTCTGCTCCAGCTGTGCCGGGCTCATCGGCACGATTCCGGCGCGGATCAGGCGCAGGGCATTGCCGCCCATCACCGCGCGAATCTCGGCAGCGGTGAATCCTTCATCCATCAACGCCTGGGTGATCTGGACCAGGTGTGACGTATCGAACCGCACCGTCGTGCCGCCATCGTAATCGCTGCCAAGGCCAACATAGTCGATCCCGACCAGATCGCGGACATGGCGGATCGCCTTGGCAATGGCGCGTGGGGACGTATCGCAGATCGCGGCGTCCCAATAGCCGATGCCGATCACCCCGCCGGTGCGGGCCACGCCCCGGATCTCGTCGTCCGAAAGGTTGCGGTTGACCTTGCACACCGCCTGGACTCCGCCATGGCTCGACACCACCGGGCGGCGCGCCGTGGCGAGGATCTCGGCCACGCACTGGTGGCTGCAATGGGCGATGTCGACGATCATGCCGATCTCTTCCATCCGGCCCATCACCTGCCGCCCGAACGGAGTCAGTCCGCCCTTGTTCACCCCGTGGAGCGATCCGGCGACGTCGTTGTCATAGAAGTGGACCAGCCCGGCCATGCGGAAACCGGCGGCGTAAAGCCTGTCGAGGTTTTCCAGCTTGCCTTCCAGGTTCTGCAGCCCCTCGATCGACAGCATCGCGCCAACGGTGCCGCCGGGCTTGTGCGCGGCCAGCAGCCGGTCAAAGCTGGCCTCGTCGCTGACTTTCAGCAATCCGCCTTCGGCCCCGGCCACCGCCCGGTCGAGCTTCTCGGCGTGAAACAGCGAGCGTTCCAGCAACGAAGACCAGGTCTTGCGCGGCTGCAGCTGGGCGATCACCAGCGGGGTGATATTGTCGGTATCACCGCTGTTGGAATCGTAGTTCTGCCCGCGCGGGGTCTTGGTGACAGAAGAGAACACCTGCAGCGCAACATTGCCGGCCTGCAGGCGCGGCAGGTCCTGATGGCCGCGATTGGCGGGATCGAGCAAATTGCGCTTCCACATCAGGGTATCGGAATGCAGATCGACGATCAGCAGGCTCTGATGCAGGGCCTCGGCCTCGGGGCTGACCTTGATCAGTTCCTTGCCGTCGACCCGGTTCATGCTCGCCTCGAGGTAGCCCGGGGCCACACCGAAGAAGCCGATGGCCGCCACGGCCAAGGCCGCCGCCGGAATCCAGAACCGCTTGCGCATGATCACTCCCCCTTCCGGCAGTCCTGCCTTGATTCCGGTTTACGCAGCAGCGTGACGAAATCAAACCCCGGCCGCTCTCCTTCGGCGGGGTGAGTCTCACGGAACACCTCCTGCCATTGGCTCCGGTCGAATTCGGGGAAGTGGGTATCGCCCGGCGGCGCGGCGTGGATCTCGGTCCATTCGATCCGGTCAGCCATGGGCAGGAACTGGCGATAGATCTCTGCTCCGCCGACCACGGCGATGTGCGGGGCGTTGGCCAGCACCAGGGCCTGCTGCGGCGAATCGGCCCGTTCAGCCCCTTCCTCGGCCCATCCCGGAGCGCGGGTCAGGACAATATGGCGGCGGCCGGGCAGCAGGCCGGGCAGCGATTCAAAGGTCTTTCGGCCCATGATCATCGGCTTGCCCATGGTCAGCGCCTTGAACCGGCGCAGGTCGGCCGGGAGGTGCCAGGGCATGGTTCCTTCGGATCCGATCACGCCGTTGTCGGCCACGGCCACCACCAGGACGATTTCGGGCCGGTCCATGATGCTCAGAAGATCAGCCGGGTGACGTGGCCCATCTTGCGCCCCGGCCGGGCGGCGGCCTTGCCGTAAAGGTGCAGGTGGTTGGCCGGATCGGACAGGACCTCGGCCCAGTCTTCGGCGGCATCGCCGATCACGTTGCGCATCTCCACCCGGGTCGCGGCAAGGCGCGTGTCGCCCAGCGGCAGGCCGCAGATCGCGCGGATGTGGTTCTCGAACTGGCTGGTCACCGCACCTTCGATGGTCCAATGCCCAGAATTGTGGACCCGGGGGGCCATCTCGTTGAACACCGGGCCCTGCTCGGTCGCGAAGAATTCGAACGCCGCCACGCCGACATAGCCCAGAGCGTCGGCAACCTTTTTCGCCAAGGCCCGCGCCTCATCCACCTGGGCCAGCACGGCCGCGCTGGCCGGAGCGGTCGAACGGGCCAGAATGCCGTGTTCGTGAACATTTTCGGCGCTGTCCCAGAACACTACCGATCCGTCCTGCCCGCGGGCCAGGATCACGCTGAATTCCGCGCTGAACCGGACCAGCCCTTCGAACACCATGGCCTGCCCGGACAGCGATACGCCTTCGGCCTCGTGATCGTAGCTGATCCGCCACTGGCCCTTGCCGTCATAGCCTTCGCGCCGGGTCTTGAGGATGCCGGGCGATCCGATCCGGACCAGCGCCTCGTCCAGGTCCTCGCGGGTGTCGACCGCCATGTAGGGCGCGGTCCGGCCGCCCAGCGCCTCGACGAATTCCTTTTCGTTCAGCCGGTCCTGCGCCACTTCCAGCGCCCGTGCATTGGGGTGCAGCGGGACGTTGCCCAGCGCTTTGAGCGGTGCAACCGGCACATTCTCGAACTCATAGGTCACCACCGCGCAATCGGCGGCGAATTCGGCCATGGCGCGGGTATCGTCCCACGGGGCGCAGGTGAACCTGGCGCAGACCTCGGCGGCCACCGAATCGGCCTCCGGCGCAAAGACATGGACCCGGTAACCCAGCTGTGCTGCGGCCTTGGCCAGCATTCGCCCCAGCTGTCCGCCGCCCAGAATGCCGATGGTTTCGCCGGGGGGAATCATCATCGCGCTCAGCTCGGTCGCTCGGCCACGCCGGCGCTTTGCGCGGCGCGATAGTCCTTGAGACGGCCAGCCAGCGCTTCGTCGGTGGTGCCGAGGATCGCGGCGGCCAGCAGGCCGGCATTGGTCGCCCCGGCCTCGCCGATGGCCAGAGTGCCGACCGGGATTCCGGCGGGCATCTGCACGATCGAGAGCAGGCTGTCCTGCCCGGACAGCGCCTTGGACTGGACCGGGACGCCCAGCACCGGCAGGTGAGTCATGCTGGCGACCATGCCCGGCAGGTGGGCCGCACCGCCGGCTCCGGCGATGATTACCTTGAAGCCTTCGTGCGCCGCGCCCTGGGCAAAGGCGACCAGCCGTTCCGGGGTCCGGTGCGCGGAGACGATCCGGGCGTCATAGGCTACCCCCAGCTTGTCCAGCGCATCGGCGGCGCACTTCATGGTCGGCCAGTCGGACTGGCTGCCCATGATGATGGCAACAGGGGGATTGGCCATGCTTACCGCTCCGACAGGTAATAGCGCTCCAGCGCCGCAAGATTGTCGTCCAGCTCGTAGACGATCGGTTGGCCGGTGGGAATCTCCAGGCCCGTGATCTCCGCATCGGAAATGCCCGACAGATGTTTGACCAGTGCCCGCAGCGAATTGCCGTGCGCGGCCACCAGCACCACTTCCCCGGCCCGCAGAGCCGGGGCAATGTTGGCCTCGTAATAGGGCAGGACGCGCGCGATCGTGTCCTTCAGGCTTTCGGTCGAAGGGATCGGGATCCCGGCATAGCGCGGATCGGCCTTCAGATCGAACTCGCTGCCGTCTTCCAGCACGGGCGGCGGGGTGTCGAAACTGCGGCGCCAGATCTTGACCTGCTCCTCGCCGTGCTTGGCGGCCGTCTCGGCCTTGTCGAGCCCGGTCAGGCCGCCATAGTGCCGCTCGTTAAGGCGCCAGTCCTTGGTTTCCGGGATCCACAGCCGCCCGGCCGCTTCCAGGGCAAAGTGCAGCGTGCGGATCGCGCGGGTCTGGAACGAGGTGAAGGCCAGCGTCGGCAGCATGCCCTTGGCCTTGAGCAGTTCGCCCGCGGCAATCGCTTCGGCTACGCCCTTGTCGGTCAGGTCCACATCCCACCAGCCGGTGAAGCGGTTTTCCAGGTTCCACTGGCTCTGACCGTGGCGAACGAGGATCAGGCGGGGCACGGCGCTACTCCTTCTAAGCAGGGAAAGGCTGGCCCCTAGCTGCTCGGACCCTCTTTGGGAAGGACCTGCGCGCCCAGGGCGCGGGCCTGCCGCTTGCGGCGGCGCAGGTTCTCGCGCAGCTTGGCGGCCAGGCGTTCCTCGCGGGTCAATTCGCGGGGCGGAGAGGGGGGCTGATCTTCACGCATCGGCAATATCCGCCCGCTATCAGGGTTCGGCTTGACAAAGCAAGGGCGCACCGCCAATAGCGCGCCCCTGTCCGGACGGCCCGCCGTAACCGGACCCCAAGCGGAATGGTGTGCTGCTGTAGCTCAGTGGTAGAGCGCATCCTTGGTAAGGCTGAGGTCGGGAGTTCAATCCTCCCCAGCAGCACCATTCCCTTTCCCCGATGCATATCGCTTTGTCAGTGCGCCTCGCCCGACAGCAGTTGCCGTACGGCGGCAATCACCTCACCGCGCCATTCGTCATCGGACATCATGCGGAAACCGGCCATCTCGCGCAGCGAGACATAGCCGTGCATCAGCACCCAGACCCGGAAGGTCACGGTCAGCGCGGCATCGGCCGGCAGGTTGCCCGGCAGCAGGCGGCTGAGCGTGGCGGCGAGCCGCTCGATCGAGGCCTTGGCAATGGAGCCCACCATCGCCGCATCGCCCAGCTGGCTGCGGTCCATCCCGAACATCAGCTGATAATGCGCCGGGTGATCGCGGTGGAAATCGATGTAGCGGTTGACCAGCAGGGGCACCAGATCGGCCCCGTCCGCCACCTGCGGGGGGATGTCGGCGGCATCTCCCAGCCGGGCGAAGCCATCGGCATATAGCGCCAGCAGGATGCCGCGCTTGCCCTTGAAATGGCTGTAGACCCCGATGGTCGAAAGTCCGGCCCGCGTGGCAATCGCCCGCACGCTCAGGCCCGCCAGCCCGCTTTCGGCAAAGATCGCATGGGCCGCGTCCAGAATTCGCTGACGGTTGTCGGAATCGGTGGACATGACGCCTGTTTAATCATAACGCTGTTATAGACAAGCTCCGACTCCCTCCCAGGCCGGTTCCTCGATGCGTTATTCTCTCCTGCTTTCCCTGCTGCTGCTCCTCGCGGCCTGTTCCAACGCTGCCGCGCCGCCGCCACCGCCCGCTCCCCTGGCGGTGCGGGTGGCGCAGGTTGGCGTTGGGGCGCTGGCCGAAACGGTCGAAACCGCCGGCACCGTCGCCCTGCGGGAAGAAACCGTGCTGGCCTTCACGTCCGGCGGACGGATTGCCCGGATCCTGGTCAACGAGGGGGACCGGGTCCGCCGCGGGCAGCTGCTGGCCACCCTGGACGTGACGCCGATCAGCGCCGGGCTGGAAGCCGCCCGGGCCGAACAGGTCCGCGCCAGGGCCGAGCTCAAGCGGCTGGAACCGCTGATGGCCAAGGGCTGGATCACCCGCCCGCGCTATGAAGCGGCGCTGGCCGCGGCCCAATCGGCCGATGCCGCGGTCAAGGCCCAGCGCTTTGCGTTGGATACCGCGCGGATCGTCGCCAGCGGCGATGGCGTGGTCCTGTCCCGCCCGGCCGAGCCCGGCCAGATCGTCGCCGAGGGGATGCCGGTGCTGATCGTCGGCAAGGCGGCCAGCGGCTATGTCCTGCGTGCGCCGCTCAGCGATCGTGAAGCCGTGCGGCTGACGCGCGGCGCGCCGGCCCGGGTGGTGCTGGAGGCGCTTGATGGCCAGCCCCTGACCGGATCCGTGCTGGAACTGGGCGGCCGGGCCGACCGCGCCACCGGCACTTTCCAGGTCGAGATCGCCCTCGCCCCCGATCCGCGGCTGCGCTCCGGCCTGATCGGACGCGCTTCGATTACCGCCAACCCCGCCGCCACTGCCGCGCCGCGCCTGCTGGTCCCGCCGCTGGCGATATTCGGCGCGCGGGCGGGGGAAGGCTTCGTCTATGTGCTCGACAATCAGAACAAGGTCCGCTTGCGCAAGGTCCGGCTTGGCCAGACCGAAGACGGCGGCGTGCTGGTGCTGGGCGGGCTGGCCCCCGGTGAATGGGTGGCCGTGGCCGCGCTGGACCGGTTGCGGGACGGGATGACGATCAGCCCCGAAAGGCGCAAACCGTGAACCTTGCTGCCCTGGCGGTACGGCGCTGGCAGATCACCCTGGTTGGCTTTCTGCTGCTGGCGATCCTGGGCCTCAACGCCTTCCTGACGATTCCCCGCTCGGTCGATCCGCACTTTCCGATCGAAACCACCGTGGTCACGGTCCAGCTGCCCGGAGCCGATGCGGCCGAAATGGAAGAAACGGTGGCCCGCCCGATCGAGGACGTGCTGCAGGGCCTCGACAATGTCCGCGACATTACCTCGACCAGCAGTGACGGCTCGGCCGTCATCGTGGTCAACTTCATCTATGGCACCGACGCCGAAACCGCGCTTGACCGGACCGTGCGCGAAGTCAACGCGATCCGCAGCCGCCTGCCGGGCGGGATCGCGGCGCTCACTTTCCGCCGGCCGCGCACGACCGAGGCTTCGATCCTCCAACTGGCCCTGGTCAACGACGGGTCGAGCTGGCGGCGGGTGGAGAAGTACGCCGGCGACCTGCGTGACCGGCTGAACGTGGTCCCGGGGGTGCGCGCCACGGTGATTTCCGGCCTGCCCGAGCCGGAAATGCGGGTCGCGCTCGATCCGGGCAAGCTGGCCGAACTGCGCATTCCCCCGGCGCTGGTTGCCAGCACGCTGGCCAATGGCGGGATCGACCTGCCGGGCGGGGCGGTCCAGTCCGCCGGGCGGCGCTTCAACGTCGATGCCGGCGGGGCCTATCGCAAGCCGGAAGATATCGCGGCGATTGTCCTGCGTGCCGGGGACGGGCTGATCGTGCGGGTTGGCGATGTCGCCACGGTCGGCTGGGCCGAGGCAGAGCAACTCCACGTCACCCGCTTCAACGGCAAGCCGGCGGTGTTCATCTCGGTCAAGCAGAAGGACGGCGTCGATGCCACGACCCTACGCAAGAATCTGGATGCGGCTGTCGCTGCCTTTCGCCCGCAGCTGCCGCCCGACATGCAGCTTGAGGCGGGGTTCGACCAGAGCCGCGACATCGAACGTCGTCTCGGCCAGCTGACCACCGATTTCGCGATTGCCCTCGCGCTGGTGCTGGTCACGCTGCTGCCGCTCGGTACGCGCGCCTCGCTGGTGGTAATGATCTCGATCCCGCTGTCGCTGGCCATCGGGGTGCTGGTGCTGTTCCACCTTGGCTATTCGCTCAACCAGATCAGCATTTCCGGTTTCATCATCTCGCTGGGCCTGCTGGTGGACGATTCGATCGTGGTGGTTGAGAATATCGAGCGCCACATCCGCGATGGCGATCCGCCCGAGGATGCGGCGATTGGCGGCACGCGCGAGATTACCTTGGCCGTGCTTGGCTCCACCGGTGTCCTGCTGTTTGCCTTCCTGCCGCTGGCCAATCTGCCGGAAGGGTCGGGCGATTTCACGCGCGGTCTGGCGATGGCCGTGCTGGCCACTGTTTCGGCTTCGCTGCTGGTGTCGATGACGATTGTGCCGTTCGTCGCCAGCCGCCTGCTCAAGCCCGGCCACGGACCGGAAGGGAACCGCTTCCTTCAGGCGCTCAACGGCTGGATCGAACGGTCCTATCGCCCGATCCTGCACTGGGCGCTGGACCGTCCGCGCCGGACCTTCTGGGGGGCGATGGCGGTCTGCGTCGCGATGTTCGCCACGGTGCCGCTGATCGGCTTCAGCCTGTTTCCCAAGGCGGACCAGCCCTATTTCATGGTCCGGATTGAAGCGCCCGAAGGCAGCAGCGTGGTCGAAACCGACCGGATCGTGCGCGAGGTTTCCGGCATGGTGGCCGATTTCCCCGACCTGCTGGCGCGAATGGAAAACGCCGGGCGCGGCAACCCGCAGATCTTCTACAACAACATCCCGCGCGAGTTCGACACGCGATACGGCGAGATCTTCGTGACGATCGACGAGTACAACCCGCGCAAGACCCCCGGACAGATCACGCAGCTGCGGCGCAAGCTGGCGGCCTATCCCGGAGCGCGGGTGACGGTGGTGCAATTCGATGCCGGTCCGCCGGTCGAAGCGCCGCTGGCCTTGCGGATCACCGGGCCGGAACTGGGCACGATCAAGGCGATCTCGGCCGAAGTCGCGGCTATCATGCGCCGCACCAAGGGCACCCGCGACGTGGTAGATCCGCTGGCGGTGGACCGGATCGATCTCGATCTCGGGCTTGATTCGGCCAAGGCCGGGCTGCTCAACGTGCCGCCCGATGCGGTGCGGCGGACCTTGCGCCTCGCCCTCAGCGGTGAGCGGGTGGCCTCTTTCCGCGATTCCGAGGGCGACAGCTATCCGGTGCGCGTGCGTTTGCCGCTGGACCGCGAACTGCCGGTCTCGACGCTGGGGTCGATCTATGTTCCCTCGCTCGACGGGGCCAGCGTGCCGCTGTCGCAGATCGCATCGCCGCGGCTGACTTCGGCTCCGGCCCAGATCAACCGCTACAAGTTGCAGCGCGCCAATACAGTGACCGCCGCAGTGGAGGACGGGGTGCTGCCGTCAAAGCTGCTCCCCCAGATCCTCGCCGATGTCGACAAGCTCAAGTTCCCGCCCGGCTACGGCTATTCGATCGGCGGCGAGGCCGAAGCATCGGCCCGCAGTGGCAGCGGCCTGGGCGGCGTGATCCTTCTGGCGGTGTTCGGCATTTTCGGCGTGCTGGTGGCAGAATTCGGCCGGTTCCGCGAAGTGACGGTGGTGGCCGGGGTGATCCCGCTGGGGCTGTTCGGCGGGCTCGTCGCGCTGCTGCTGACCGGTTATTCGCTCAGCTTCCTGGCAATCATCGGCTTCGTCGCGCTGATCGGGATCGAGATCAAGAATTCGATCCTGCTGGTCGATTTCACCACCCAGCTGCGCGAGCGCGGGATGGAACTGCGCGACGCGATCGAGAAGGCCGGGGAAATCCGTTTCCTGCCGGTGCTGCTGACTTCGGTCACCGCGATCGGCGGGCTGCTGCCGCTGGCGCTGTCGGGTGCGCCGCTCTACGCGCCGCTGGCCTGGGTGATCATCGGCGGGCTGATTTCCTCAACCCTGCTGAGCCGGATCGTCACCCCGGTGATGTACCTGCTTCTGGCACGCGGCGGGGAAAAGGCGGTGGCCTGATCAGTCCCTGGCCAGCAGGTCGGCCTCGGCCGGGTGCCGCTCGAACCAGACGGCGACATAGGAACAGGTCGGGATTATGGTGAAACCCTGTTCGCGGGCATCGGCCACCAGCGCCTCGACCAGCCGCGCCGCCACGCCGCGCCCGCCGATCGCCTTCGGCACCAGGGTGTGATCCGCTTCCCGGGCGCTGCCCCGGGCTTGCCAGGTCAGCCGGCCGATCGCGGTCTCTCCCGCGACATGGGCGTGATATTCCCCGGCCTTGCCGCCGCCGTGGCGGGTGATCGTGACCTGCTCCATCGGGCACTCCTGCTTGACGCTGCGCGCGCGCGGCAGCATTGCTCGCGCGCCATGCAGTTCCTCTCCGACAATGCCGCCGCTGTCCATCCCCGGGTGTGGGACGCCCTGCGCGCCGCCGATGCACCGCAGCCGCCCTACGACAACGATGCGCTCAGCCAGCGGCTGGACGAGGTTTTCGCCGACCTGTTCGGCCGGCCCTGCGCGGTGCTGTGGGTGGCCACCGGTACGGCCGCCAACTGCCTTGCGCTCTCCACCCTGGTCCCGCCCCACGGCGGGGTGATCTGCCACCGCGAGGCCCATATCGAAACCGACGAGGGCGGCGCTCCGGGGTTCTACACCCACGGGGCCAAGCTGATCCTGGCGGACGGGGAAGGGGCCAAGCTGACGCCCGAGGGCATCGCCGCGGTGATTGCCGGAATCCGCAAGGATGTTCACCAGGTCCAGCCCCAGGCGATCTCGGTGACCCAGGCCAGCGAATACGGGCGTTGCTACCGGCCGGAGGAGATGGCTGCCATCGCCGCCGCCGCCGAGGCACATGGTCTGGCGCTGCATGTCGACGGGGCCCGCTTTGCCAACGCCGTGGCCTTTCTTGAGTGTACCCCGTGGCACGCTTGTGTGGGTGCAAAGGCCCTGTCGTTCGGCTGCGTGAAGAACGGCGGGATGAGCGCCGAAGCACTGGTGTTCTTCGACGAAGGCCTTGCCGAAGTCGCTCGCCTGCGCCGCAAGCGCGCCGGCCACCTGCAATCCAAGGGCCGGTTCCTGGCTGCACAGATCCTCGCCATGGTCGAAGGCGGGCTGTGGCTGGAGAACGCCCGCGCCGCCAATGCCGCCGCGCAGGAACTGGCGGTTTCCGCCGGATCGCGCCTGCTCCATCCGGTCGAGGCCAACGAGCTGTTCCTGCGCCTGACCGCGGCCGAGCGCGAGGCGCTGCGCGCTCAGGGCTTCTCGTTCTATGACTGGGGCGATGATGCCGCCCGGCTGGTCACGG
Organism: Sphingomonadales bacterium; assembly: GCA_017302615.1. Classification (GTDB taxonomy): domain Bacteria; phylum Pseudomonadota; class Alphaproteobacteria; order Sphingomonadales; family Sphingomonadaceae; genus Novosphingobium. Next base: position 84,944 of record JAFLDB010000002.1, on the reverse strand, counting down.
CGTGGAACAGCCCGGCGGAGCATGTCGCCGCCCTGGCCCGCGCGATTTCCGCCTTGTGAGCCCGCCAGCCGCTACCTCCCAGGCGCGCTCGATCGCGGCCTTCATCCTCGTCACCCTGATCTGGGGCTCGACCTGGCTGGTGATCAAGGATCAGATCAGCGCCGTGCCTCCGGCCTGGGCGGTGACCTGGCGCTTCGCCCTGGCGGCGCTCGGCATGTTCCTGCTCGCGCTGGTGCGGCGTGAGGCGCTGTTGCTCAGCCGTGAAGGAATGTTGCTGGCCCTGCCGATGGGGCTGTTTCAGTTTTTTGCCAATTTCCAGTTCGTCTACCAGGCAGAGCATTACATCACCTCCGGACTTGTGGCGGTGCTGTTCGCGCTGCTGATGGTGCCCAATGCGCTGATGGCGCGGATCTTCGTCAAGGCCGAGGTGAGCGGCCGGTTCATTGCCGGTTCGGCGGTCGCGCTGGTCGGGATCGCGCTGTTGCTGCTGCACGAATACCGCGCCGCGCCGGGCGGCGGCGGATCGGTGCTGATCGGCACCGCGCTGACCTGCTGCGCGATTCTCAGCGCGTCTTCGGCCAATGTCATGCAGGCCACCGAAACGGCCCGGCGGCAGAGCGTGGTCGTGCTTATTGCCTGGGCGATGGTGTTCGGCACGCTGGCCGATGCCGTCTTTGCGTGGTTCGTTGCCGGTCCGCCGGTGATCGACACCAGTCCGCGCCAGCTGGCGGGCCTGGCCTATCTCGCGATTGTCGGTTCGGTCGTCACTTTCCCGCTCTATTTCGCGCTGATCCGCGATTGGGGACCGGGCAAGGCGGCCTATAACAGCGTGGCGGTGCCGGTAGTGGCCATGGCGCTTTCGACCCTGTTCGAAGGCTATCGCTGGTCGGCTTTGGCGATCGGCGGAGCGGTGCTGGCGATGATCGGGCTGCTGATCGCGCTATCCGGCCGCAAGTAGCGCGGCCAGCCCTTCGCGGTAGGTGGGATAGCGGGGCTGCCAGCCCAGCACCCGCCTGGCCTTGCGGTTCGCCACCCGGCGGTTCTCGGCATAGAAGGCGCGGGCCATGGGGGAAAGGCCCGCTTCGTCCATCGATTGCAGCGGCGGCAGCGGCAGGCCGAGCAGGCGGCAGGCGTGCTCGATCACCGCGTTCTGGCTGCAGGGCTCGTCATCGGCCAGATTATAGGCCCCGGCCGGCCCATCCAGCGCCAGCACGGCCCCGGAGACGATGTCGTCGACATGAACCCGGCTGAACACCTGGTCCGGCAAGTCGATCCGGTGGGCGCGCCCTTCGCGCACCCGGTCGAGCGCGGAGCGGCCCGGGCCATAGATCCCCGGCAGGCGCAGCACCCGCGCGCCCAGCGCCAGCCACTGGGCATCGGCATCGGCCCGCGCGGTGCGGCGACCGGTGCCTGTTGGCGCGGTTTCATCCACCCAGGCACCCTGCGTATCGCCATAAACCCCGGTGGAGGACAGGTAGGTCAGTGGTTTGCCCGCCAGGCTGGAGCCATAGCGTTCCAGCACCGGGTCCAGCCCCTCGCCCCCCGGCGGAACCGAGGACAGCACCTGGTCGGCATCGGCCAGCGCCAGGCGCACCGCGCCTTCATCGTCGAACGAGAGGGTGCCGCTGCGCCCGGTCGAGACCACTTCCCAGCCTTGCGCTTCCAGCACGGCAGCCAGCCGGGCGGCGGTATAGCCAAGACCGAAGATGAAAAAGCGTCGCATCGCCCCGTTCCATAGGCGGGGGCGCTGGCAATCGGAAGCGGCTTGGTTAGAGTGGACAGATGGACGCATCATCGACACCCCTCGCCCCGCAAGTCATCCACCGCGCCGATTACCAGCCGCCGGCCTGGCTGGTTCCCGAAGTCCGGCTGGCCTTCAACCTCGGCATCGAGCAGACCCGGGTGGTCGCCACGCTCAGCGTCACGCGCAACGGGACCGACCAGACCCTGCGCCTGAACGGTGACGGGCTTGCGGCCGAGGCCGTGCTGGTCGACGGCCAGCCCAGCAATGCCTGGCGGATGGATGGCGCCGATCTGCTGGTTGACCTGCCGGGCGCGGCGCACGAGGTTTCGATCGCCACCGCCATCAACCCCGCCGCCAACACCCAGCTGATGGGGCTCTATGCCTCGAACGGGATGCTCTGCACCCAGTGCGAGGCCGAAGGGTTTCGCCGGATCACGTTCTTCCCCGACCGGCCCGATGTGCTGTCGGTCTATTCAGTCCGCATGGAAGGCGCGAAAGCGCAGTTCCCGGTGCTGCTGTCGAACGGCAACTGCACCGCACAGGGCGAAAGCGGCGATGGCACCCACTGGGCCGAATGGCACGACCCCTGGCCCAAGCCGAGCTATCTGTTCGCCCTCGTCGCGGGCGATCTGGTGGCCAACCACGATAGCTTCACCACGCTGAGCGGCCGCAAGGTCGATCTCAACATCTGGGTCCGCGAGGGCGATCAGGACCGCACCCATCACGCCATGCAGGCGCTGAAGGATTCGATGAAGTGGGATGAGGACGTGTTCGGCCGCGAATACGATCTGGATCTGTTCAACATCGTCGCGGTCAGCGATTTCAACATGGGGGCGATGGAGAACAAGGGCCTCAACGTCTTCAACACCCGCTACATCCTGGCCGATCCCGATACGGCGACCGACATGGACTATGACGGGATCGAAAGCGTCGTCGCCCACGAATACTTCCACAACTGGTCGGGCAACCGCGTCACTTGCCGCGACTGGTTCCAGCTGAGTCTGAAGGAAGGCTTCACCGTGCTGCGCGACCAGCTGTTCAGCCAGGACATGGGGTCGGAGGCGGTCAAGCGGATCGAGGATGTGCGGGTGCTGCGCGGGGCCCAGTTCCCCGAGGATTCGGGGCCGCTGGCGCACCCGATCCGGCCCGATTCCTATCAGGAGATCAGCAACTTCTATACCGCCACGGTCTATAATAAGGGGGCCGAGGTGATCCGCATGATGCGCACTCTGGTGGGGCCGGAGCGGTTCCGCATAGGCTGCGACCTCTATTTCGAGCGGCACGACGGCGAAGCGGCGACCTGCGAGGATTTCGTGCGCGCGATCGAGGACGGGGCCGGGATCGACCTGACCCAGTTCCGCCTGTGGTACAGCCAGGCCGGCACGCCCAAGGTTACCGCGCGGCTCAGCCACAGCGATGATGTGGCGACCCTGACCCTGACCCAGCAGGTCCCCGCCACTCCTGGCCAGCCGGATAAGCAGCCGATGGTCATCCCGCTGAAGCTGGCGCTGTTCGATCCTGCCACCGGTCAGCACCAGGGCGAGCGGCTGGTGGTGCTGGACCGGGCCGAAATGGAATTCGCCTTCCCCGGCTATGCAGCGCGCCCGGTCCTCTCGCTGAACCGGGGCTTTTCCGCACCGATCGCGATCGATGCGGACATCACACGCGACGACCTGATGTTCCTGGCGGCCAACGATGACGATCCCTTCGCCCGCTACGAGGCCTTGCAGCAACTGACGGTTCAGCACCTGTTGGCGGTGATTGGCGGGGACGAGGACCCGGTCGGAGCTGTCGCTATTGCCACCGCGCTGGGCAAGGTCATCGCCGATCCGGCGCTGGACGACCTGATGCGCGGCGAACTGCTGACCCTGCCGGGCGAGGCCTATCTGGCCGAACAGTTCGAGCGGGCCGATCCCGGCGCGATCCGCGCCGCGCGCGAATCGCTGAAGGCGGCGCTGGGTATGGCGCTGCGCGACGAACTGGTCGCACTGCACGCCCGCGCCGCAGCCGTGCCTTACAGCCTTTCTGCGGCGGCCAGGGGCGCGCGCAAGGTCAAGACGCTGGCGCTGGTCCTGCTCGCCGCCGGTGCGCCGGAACTGGCGGCAGAGCTGGCCACCGCACAGTTCGACGCGGCCGACAACATGACCGACCGGCAGGGTGCGCTGGGTGTGCTGTGCGGGCTCGATACCCCGCTGCGGGAAGAGCGCCTGGCCGCTTTCCACGCCCGCCACGCCGGCGATGCCCTGGTGATCGACAAGTGGTTCTCGCTGCAGGCCGGATCGCTCCATCCCCAGGTTCTGGGCCACATCCGCGCTCTGGCCGATCATCCCGATTTCACCATGGCCAACCCCAACCGGGTCCGCTCGCTGTACATGGCCGCCGCAGTCAACGCCGGGGCGTTCCATGCCGCTTCGGGCGAAGGCTACGCGATGATCGCCGACCTGATCCTCGCGCTCGATCCGCTCAACGCCCAGACGGCGGCGCGATTCGTGGCGCCGTTGGGCCGCTGGCGCCGGATCGAGCCGCACCGCGCCGCGTTGATGCGGGCCGAACTGGAGCGGCTGGCTGCCGCGCCGGGGCTGTCGAAGGACACCATTGAGCAGGTGAGCAAAAGCCTTGGCTGAGGGCGTCGAAGTCATCCGTGCCGCCGTGCTGGCGGGCGTGCCGCATGGCTTCCTGGGCCGGCGCGGCGGGGTTTCGACCGGGGTGACGGCCGGGCTCGACATGGGTCTGCGCGGCATGGACCTGGCCGATCCGGCGCTGGCCGATGTGCGCGAAAACCGCAGGCGCGGGACCGATGCGGTGCTGCCGGGCGCGCGGCTGGTTACGGTCTATCAGGTCCACGGCAATGTATGCGTCGAAGCTGGCGACTGGGACGAGGCCGAGCGACCCCATGCCGACGCGCTGGTTACCGACCGGCCGGGGGTGCTGCTCGGCATTCTGACCGCCGACTGCGCGCCGGTGCTGTTCGCGGACCGGACTGCCGGCGTGGTCGGCGCGGCCCATGCCGGGTGGAAAGGCGCGGTCGCCGGAGTGACCGATTCCACCCTTGCCGCGATGGAACAACTGGGTGCGCGGCGCGGCGATATCGTCGCGGCAATCGGTCCGTGCATCGCCCAGTCCAGTTACGAGGTGGACCAGGGCTTTCGCGACCGGCTGCTGACCGAGGCAGCCGATAACGCCCGGTTCTTTGCCGCAGGCGTGCCCGGGCACTGGCAGTTCGATCTCGAAGGCTATGTCGCCATGCGGCTGGAACGCGCGGGAATCGGCGGGGTTGAGCGACTGGGCCTCGATACTTACGCCGACGAGGCGCGGTTCTTCTCCTTCCGTCGCGCGACCCACCGGGCGGAGCCGGACTATGGCCGCCAGATGTCGCTGATCGGGCTGGACTAGGGCACTTTCGCGTTCCTCAACAGTCCTGCACAAATTGGCAGTTGGCAGCACCGGGCTTCGCGTCTATCAGGCGCGCCAAACCGTCCGGGCAAGCTGTGTCTTGCAGCGCGCGAGCGGTTGGCATAGGGGCTTCCTGAGGCATATTTTGAGGGGGTCTTCCCGGGGCGGGTTTGCTTCTGGAAGGCCAAGAACGACAGGATCGGTTCGACCATGGCACAAGAGGCGAGCATCGACACTCCGGCCGTCAACGACGGTGAGGGTGTGCGGCGGCGCGATTTCATCAACATTGCGGCGGTCAGCGCGGCCGGCGCCGGCGGCGTGGCGGTGCTTTATCCGCTGATCAGCCAGATGGCCCCTTCGGCCGATGTCCGCGCGATGAGCTCGACCGAGGTCGATGTTTCGGCGGTGCAGCCGGGTCAGGCGATCAAGGCGATCTTCCGCAAGCAGCCGGTCTTCATCCGCCAGCTGACCGCGGCCGAGATCGAGGAAGCGAACAAGGTCGACGTGGCCTCGCTGCGCGATCCGCAGACCCTCAAGGAACGGACCAAGGAAGGGCACGAAGCCTGGCTGGTCACCATGGGCGTCTGCACCCACCTCGGCTGCGTCCCCTCGGGTGCTGCCGAAGGCGAAGTGAAGGGCGAATTCGGCGGGTATTTCTGCCCGTGCCACGGTTCGCACTATGACACCGCGGGGCGCATCCGGAAGGGTCCGGCGCCGCTGAACCTGGTGGTTCCGGAGTACGAATTCGCCTCCGACACTGTCATCAAGATCGGTTGAGGGTAACCAAGATGAGCTTCCCCTGGGCAAAAGAATACAAGCCGAGCCACCCGATGATGGTGTGGCTGGACGAGCGTCTGCCGTTCCCCCGCATGGTCTACAACGCGGTCGGCGGCGGCTATGAAGTGCCGCGCAACCTGAACTATTTCTGGAACTTCGGGTTCCTGGCCGGCCTGTGCCTGATGATCCAGATCGTCACCGGCATCGTGCTCGCCATGCATTACAGTGGGGATACCCGCGTGGCCTTCAATTCGACCGAGCACATCATGCGCGACGTCAACTGGGGCTGGCTGCTGCGTTATGCCCACGCCAACGGGGCCTCGGCCTTCTTCGTGGTGGTCTATCTCCACATCTTCCGCGGCTTCTTCTACGGTTCGTACAAGGCTCCGCGTGAAATGATCTGGCTGCTGGGCGTCGTGATCTTCCTGCTGATGATGGCCACCGCCTTCATGGGCTACGTGCTGCCGTGGGGCCAGATGTCCTACTGGGGCGCGCAGGTGATCACCGGCCTGTTCTCGGCGATCCCGCTGGTCGGCGATGCCTTCCGCGAATGGCTGCTGGGCGGCTTCGCGCCGGACAACGCCACGCTGACCCGTTTCTTCTCGCTGCACTTCCTGCTGCCCTTCGTGATCCTGGGCGTGGTCATCCTCCACGTCTGGGCGCTGCACATTCCGGGTTCGTCGAACCCGACCGGGGTCGAAGTGAAGAGCGAAAGCGATACCGTGCCGTTCTATCCCTACTATGTGGGCAAGGACGGCTGGACGATCGGCCTGTTCATGCTGATCTTCAGCAGCTTCGTGTTCTTCATGCCGAACGCGCTGGGTCACCCGGACAACTACATCCCGGCCAACCCGATGCAGACTCCGGCACACATCGTGCCCGAATGGTACTTCTGGCCGTTCTACGCGATCCTGCGCGCCTTCACTGTGGACTTCCTGATTGTCCCGGCGAAGTTGATGGGCGTGTTGGCAATGTTCGCGGCGATCCTGGTGTGGTTCTTCCTGCCCTGGCTCGATCGCTCGCCGGTCCGCTCGGGCCATTACCGCCCGCTGTACCGCAAGTTCTTCTGGTTCGGCCTGATCCCGGCGATGGCCGTGCTGTTCTGGTGCGGCGGTGCGCCGGCCGAAGAACCCTACGTGATGCTCAGCCAGCTGGCGTCGCTGTACTACTTCGCCCACTTCCTGATCATCGTCCCGATCGTTTCCTCGATCGAACGTCCGGAACCGCTGCCTTACTCGATCACCGAGGCTGTCCTCGGCCATGACGGTCAGGCCAAGCTCGACGGCCAGGGCTGAACTCCAGAGAGGGACCAGAGAAACACCATGATCCGCATCTTCTCTCTCGCTGTTGGCGCCTTCTTCTCGCTGGCGCTGCTCCTCGCCTTCGGCACCGGGGCCTACAGCTACATCACCGAGCCGCCGGCCAAAACCGCGGAGAAGGTCTTCCACAAGTACCCCAAGGCGCTGTCGCTGCCCAGCGACGGGATCTTCGGCAAGTATGACGAAGCCCAGCTGCAGCGCGGCTATGCGGTTTATGCCAACGTCTGCGCCGCCTGCCACTCGCTGAGCCAGGTGTCGTACCGCGATCTTGCCGCGATCGGTTACAACGAGGCCGAGATCAAGGCGATTGCCGCCAAGGCGACCATCGCTGCCAAGGATCCGCTGACCGGCGAAGTCAAGGATCGCCCGGGCATTCCGTCGGACAAGTTCCCGCCGGTGGTCTATGCCGGCAAGGGTTCGCCCCCGGACCTCTCGCTGATCACCAAGGCCCGTGCCAATGGTCCGGCATATGTCTATTCGCTGCTGACCGGCTATGAGGCCCAGCAGCCCGAGGCGCTGCTCAAGCAGTTCCCCGATGCCAAGACGCCGGATGGGATGCATTACAATCCCTACTTCCACTCGCTGAACATCGCGATGGCCGATCCAATCCCGTCTGACGGGCTGGTCACCTACAGCGATGGCACCGAAGCGACCAAGGATCAGATGGCCAAGGACGTGTCGGCGTTCCTGGTCTGGACGGCCGAACCCAACCTCGAGCAGCGCCACCAGACCGGCCTGATGTGGATGGGCTTCCTGCTGTTCGCCACGATCCTGGCCTACATGTCCTATCGCAACATCTGGGCGGATAAGAAGGGTCACTGATCCTTCCGGCCCGGTGCAAGACAAGGCCCCCGCCGCCACATGGCTGCGGGGGCTTTTGCTTGGCCGGGATGGCGATGCGGCGGATTGACCGGCGCGCGCCCTTGGCGCATAGGGCCGCTCAGCAGGCCACCGGCCGCGCGCGGGTATAGCTTAGTGGTAAAGCACCAGCCTTCCAAGCTGGCTATGCGGGTTCGATTCCCGCTACCCGCTCCAGCCCATTCCCTCCTTCGCACCCGAACGTGGCCCTTGGTCCACCTGCCCCTCAGGCAGGACAGCGCCTATCGCGGGGCCATGGCCCAACCTGCCACCACGCCGCGCTCAGCCGCTTCAGCCCCGCCGCCGCGGGTTACCTTGTGGTTCGACGGGGCCTGCCCGCTGTGCCGACGCGAGATTGCGCTGATCCGGCGACTCGACTGGCGCGGGCGCATTGACTTTGTCGATGTGGCAACGGCGGATGGCGCCTGCCCGCTTGACCGGGCCCAACTGCTGGACCGCTTCCATGCCAGCGAGAATGGCACGATCCTCTCGGGCGCGGCGGCCTTTGCGGCGATGTGGCGGGCCGTGCCGCTGCTCTGGCCGCTGGGGCAGATCGCCCGCCTGCCGCTGGTGCTGCCGTTGCTTGAGCAGGCCTATCTGGCTTTCCTGCGCATCCGCCCGCGCCTGCAGGCGCTCCTGCGATGAGCGGTGATCGCTATCGCAAGGTGCCATCGGCGCGGCTTTCGCGGCTCGCTTCGTTCGGGCAGCTGGCCGGGGGACTGGCCGGCGGCGTGCTGGCCGAGGGGGCGCGGCGGCTGGCTCAGGGCGAGCGGCCGCAACTGTCCGATCTCTTGCTGACCCCGGCCAACGCGATCCGGGTCACCGACCAGCTCTCGCGCCTGCGCGGCGCGGCCATGAAGCTGGGGCAAATGATCTCGCTCGATGCCGGGGACGTACTGCCGCCGGAACTGACCGCGATCCTCGCCAGGCTGCGGGACGATGCCCATTATATGCCGCCGCGCCAGCTCAACCAGGTGCTGACGGCGGAGTTGGGCGCAGACTGGCGGCGGCGCTTTGCCCGGTTCGACCCGACCCCGACAGCCGCCGCCTCGATCGGGCAAGTCCACAAGGCGGTGATGCCCGATGGCCGGGTGCTGGCGATCAAGGTCCAGTACCCCGGCGTTGCCGCCAGCATCGATGCCGATGTCGACAATGTCGCCAGCCTGCTGCGGCTGTCCGGCCTGCTGCCGGCCAGTCTCGACATTGCGCCGTTGCTGGCCGAAGCCAAGCGCCAGCTGAAGGAAGAGGCCGATTATCGGCGCGAAGCGGCGCAATTGAACCTCTACCGCGCCCGGCTGGAAGGGGATCCGGCCTTTGTCCTGCCCGCCACCTATCCGGAACTGTCGACCGGGCAGGTGCTGGCGATGGATTTCGTTCCGGGCCAATCGATCGAAAGCCTGCGAGATGCTCCGCAAGCCACGCGGGACCGGGTGATGGGCGCGCTGTTTGCGCTGGTTTTGCGGGAACTGTTCGAATTCGGCCACATGCAGACCGATCCCAATTTCGCGAATTACCGCTGGCAGGCGGACAGCGAACGGCTGGTCCTGCTCGACTTCGGCGCGGCCCGTCCGGTTCCAGCCGATACGGCTGCCGCCTATCGCCGCCTGCTGGGGGCGGGTCTGGGCGAAGACCGGGGCGCGCTGCGTGATGCCCTCCTCACGATCGGCTTTGTCGCGCCGCAGACGCTGGACCGGCACGGTGCGGCGGTCGATGCGATGATCGACGTGCTGCTCCGCCATCTGGGCCGACCCGGCCTGTTCGACTTTGCCGACCGGTCCTTCGTGGCCGAGGTCCGCCGTCATGCCGAAACGATCGCCGCCGATCGTGCGGCCTGGCACGTCCCTCCGGCGGAAACGCTGTTCGTGCAGCGCAAGATCAGCGGCACGGCAATGCTGGCGGTCCGGATGGAAAGCCGCCTGCCGCTGCGCGACATGGTGGCTGCGGCGCTGGGCTAGGCCGAAAACAGGCAGGCGGCGGCGGGATCGAAGCCTAGCCGCACTTCGCCATCGACCGGATCGGGCAAGCGCAGGGTGACCGGGGTGCCGGCAAGATCAACCGTCACCCGCCAGCCGTTGCCGACAAAGCGCTGCTCCAGCAGGCTCGCCGCAGCGCCAGCTCCGCCCGCCCGCAGCGCTTCCGGGCGCAGGCCCAATTGGGCAAAGCCATCGGGCAGGCCGGGGGCGGGCATTGCCCCCAGCGCAGAGGTGATCGTGCCGGCGCGCACCTCTCCGGGCAGCAGGATCATCTCGCCCAGCAGCCGCGCGGCCGCACTGCTTACCGGACGCCGATAGCAGTCCGCCGGGGTGCCGGTCTGCAGGATCTGGCCCGCCGCCATCAATACCAGATCGTCGGCAATTCCCATGGCTTCATCGGGATCGTGGGTTACCACCAGCACGCTGCCCCCGGCCGCGCGCAGATCCCCCAACAGCGACGCCCGGACCGTTTCGCGCAAGTGTCCATCAAGGCCCGAGAACGGCTCGTCCAGCAGCAGCAGGGCCGGTTCGCGGGCCAGCGCGCGGGCAATCGCCACGCGCTGCTGCTCCCCGCCCGACAGCATGTGCGGAAACGACCGGGCGAGATGGGCGATGTGAAACTGCTCAAGCAAGCGATCGACCCGCTGGGCGCGCTCCGCGGCGGGCAGGGCGGACAGGCCGAAGCCGATGTTTCCGGTCACGTCGAGATGTGGGAACAGGGCATTGTCCTGAAACACCAGCCCGACGCCGCGCCGTTCGGGCGCGATCATGGTTCCGGGGGTGGAAACGGACTGCCCGGCGATCCGCACTTCCCCGCCGTCGACCGGCTCCAGCCCGGCGATCATCCGCAGCAATGTGCTCTTCCCGCAGCCGGAAGGGCCCAGCAGGCAGGCGATCCGCCCGGCGTGCAGCGTCAGGCTGGCCCGATCCACGGCCACAGCCGGGCCATAGCGGCGGGTCACGCCTTCCAGGGCGAGGATCGGTTCGCTGTCCATCGCCCGCCCTCTAGCCGCCCGGCCGTGCGGCGGAAACCCGCGATGTCAGCCACAGCACCGCCGGCAGGGACAGCGCGATGATCAGCAGCGCGGGGGGGCCGGCCTGGGGCAGCCGTTCATCGGTTGCGTAATTGTTGGCGATCACTGCCAAGGTATCGAAATTGAACGGGCGCAGGATCAGCGTGGCGGGCAGTTCCTTCAGTACATCGACCAGCACGATCAGTCCGGCGGTGAGCAGCGATCCGCGGATCAGCGGCAGTTCCACCGCCAGGGCGGCGCGCAGTTCACCCCGGCCCAGCAGCCGTGCGGCCTGACCCATGCTGGGCGGGATCCGCGCCAGCCCGGCATCGATCGGTTCCAGCGCGGCGGCCATCAGTCGGGCGGCATAGGCCAGTACCAGCAGGACCAGTGCAACGCCCATGCCCGATCCCGGCGCGAGCGACCAGATCAGGCCGGCCGGAGCGAGCAGCCCGATCGCCATGACCGCCCCCGGTGTGGCATAGCCCAGGCTGGCCAGCCGTGCCGCCAGGGGCAGCTTGCGCGTGCCGAGTGCCAGCATCGTCGCCAGCACCACGGTCAGCACGGCTCCGGCCAGCCCCAGCGTCAGGCTGTTGCCGAGTGCGGAGAGCAGGCGCGGCCAATCGGGGGTGGCGGCGGCGACATTCCAGGCCAGCCAGCCGATCGGGATCAGCAGACCGGCGGACAGCAGGGCAAGGCAGAACAGGCTGGCCAACAGACCCGGCCAGAACGGCAGCGGTGCGGGCTCGATGGACCGCCAGCGGGCCCGGGCGTTTTCATGGCCCTTGCCTTGCCGCCCGGCGCGCTCCAGCCACAGCAGCAGCGCGGCAGCGGCCAGCAGCGGCAGGGCAAAGCGTGCGGCACTGGCAGTGGAGCCATAGACCGACCAGGCCCGGACCACGCCGGTGGTCAGCGTCTGGACGCTGAGGAAATGGACCGCGCCGTAATCGGCCAGGCTTTCCATCACCGCCAGCCCGGTTCCGGCGGCGAGCGCGGGGCGGGCCATCGGCAGGGCAACCCGGCGGAAGGCGGAGGTGCTGCTGCTCCCCAGCATCCGCGCCGCTTCCAGCACATTGCCGGACTGGTTCACGAAAGCGGCCCGCATGGCGAGGTAGACGTAAGGATAGAATGCCGCGCTCAGGACGAAGGCCGCGCCGCCGATGCTACGCAGTTCGAACGGCAGATCGTGGCCGGTCGCTTCGCGCAGGGCCGTGCGCAAGGGTCCGGCCACGTCGAACAGATCGGCATAGCCATAGGCCAGGGCAAAGGCCGGCGCGGCGAGCGGCAGGGCCAGCGCCCAGGCGAACAGTCCGCGCCCGGGAAAGCGGTGCATCGCCACCAGCCAGGCCGCCAGCGTGCCGAGGACTGCCGTGGCCAGTCCGACCGTAACGGCCAGCATGGCGGAAGTCGCGCCGTAGCGGGCCAGATCGCGGCTGGCGATGTCGGCCGTGTCCTTGCCCAGCGCGGCAAGCACCACGCCTGCCAGCGGCAGCGCCACCAGGGCTGCCGCCAGCAGGGCCAGCACGGCCAGCGGGGAGGGGCGCCGGCCGCGTCGGAGCAGGAGGCCGCTCAGCGCCAGCCCGCCGCGCTCATCAGCGATTGGGCCTGCGGCTGGCGCCGGGCAAAGGCCGCCACGTTCATCGGGTGCGCCTTGAACTTGGCATAGGCATCAACCGGCGCCGGCGTGGCGACATCGGGTGAGGCCGGGAACTCGTTGTTGTGGAGCGAGATGTGCCGCTGGCTGTCGGCCGAAGCGAAGAATTCCAGCAGCTTGATCGCATTGCCCTTGTTGGGCGAATGGCGCAGCACGCCGCCGCCCGAGATGTTCACATGCGCGCCCTGTCCGTCGAGGCTGGGGAAGGCCAGGCTGACTTTCTGGGTGATCGCCTTGTCCTTGGCATCGTCGCCGGTGGCCATGCGGATGTAGTAGTAGGAATTGGTGATCGCCACTTCGCACACGCCGGCAGAGACGGCGCGGATCTGGTCGCGGTCGCCGCCTTCGGGCGGGCGGGCCATGTTGGCGACGATGCCCTTGACCCATTCCCCGGTCTTTTCCGGTCCCCAGGCCTCGATCAGCGCGCCGACCAGCGAGAGGTTGTAGACGCTGTCGGACGAGCGGACGCAGATCTTACCCTTGAAGCGCGGTCCGGCCAGCTTGGCGTAGTCGTCGACTTCCTCGGGCTTCACCTTGGCTGGATCATAGGCGACGATCCGGGCGCGGCGGGTGAAGCCATACCAGTTGCCCTCGGGCTCGCGCAGGTTGGCCGGCACCCGGGCGGCCAGCGCCTCGCTGGTGACCGGCTGGAACAGGCCCGCGTCCTGCGCGCGCCACAGCGATCCGGCATCGGCGGTGATGAACAGGTCAGCCGGGCTGTTCTCACCCTCGGCCTTGATCCGGGCGACCAGTTCGTCGGGCTTGCCCTCGATCAGGTTGATCCTGATCCCGGTTTCCTTGGTGAAGCGTTCGTAGAGCGCCTTGTCGCTGTCATAGTGGCGGGCGGTGTAGAGGTTCACCACCTGCTCGCCGTCCTTGGACCCGGGGGCGGAGCAGGCGGCAAGACCCAAGGAAGTGGCGACTGTGGCGGCAAGCAGAGGCAGCAGGGAACGCTTGAACATGGGGGATCCGATCGGGTTCGATTCGACTGAGCCCGAGCCTCTAACGTTGTTGCGAAGCGTTCGCAATAACAATCGCGCTAAACCTGGGCGAGCGTCAGCAGATCCCCGACATCGGCGGTCTTGAGGCCGAACTGCGCGATCAGATCGGCGACATCGTCCGGCCGCGCCATCTCCCCGTCCTCGCGCAGGATCGAGCAGATCACCGCCGCATCGCCAGCCCCGGCGCGGCGGGTCAGTTCGATCGCGGCCTCCAGCGCCGCCGGGCGCTCCGCCACGCCGCCGGCGGCGGCAATCAGCGGAAAGACGTGACCAGGCGAAACCAGATCGTCCCCGGTCGAGGCCGGATCGATCGCCACGGCAATGGTCCGCGCGCGGTCGGCGGCGGAAATGCCGGTCGAGACACCGCTGCGCGCTTCGATCGAGCGGCCATGCGGGCGGCCCGACTGGCGGTCCGCCCCGGGATTGATCAGGCTGATCCCCAGCCGCAGCGCATGCTCGGGGGTCAGGCACAGGCAAATGAGGCCGCGGCCGTGGGTGGCCATGAAATTGACCGCATCGGGCGTGGCGTGGCGTGCGGCCACGGCAAAGTCGATGTCCCCGCCGCGCAGCCGGTCCCCGGTCAGCACGATCACTTCGCCCGCCGCCAGCGCGGCCACGGCCTGATCCAGCGCGGCGCTCATTGCGGGCCCGCTGCCCCGGCAAAGGCTCGCGCCCCGCGCAGCACCTGGTTGCCGACCATTTCCAGCTGCATCCGCGCCCGGTCCTCCAGGCATTCCCCGTCGGGCGAGAACAGACCGTGATAGGTGCGGATCGTCGCCCCCATCGGGGTTGGCCAGCCGCGCAGTGCGTGGACGATCGCGCGCAGCGTCTGCAGCGTGCTCATCGTCGCCTGATCGCCGTATGCCGTGGCGATCAGCCCGACCGAGCGCCCGTCGAGGTAAGGCCGCTCGTCCTTGGAGAGGTCCTCAAGATAGTCGAGGGCATTCTTGACCAGCCCGGAAATGGTGCCGTGATAGCCCGGTGCGGCGATCAGCACGCCGTCGGCGGCGCGCACCGCCTCCACCAGCTCGCCGCCATCGCCCTTTTGGTGGGCCTCGCTCCCGTAATGGGCCAGGCCCGAGAGATAGGCTCCGCCAAAGACCTGGACTTCGGCCCCGTCCGCCCCGGCGCTGGCCGCAGCCAGGCGCAGCGCCTGTTCGGTGGTGGAACCGGGATTGACGGTGCCGCCGATGGCGACGATGCGGATGGTCAAGATTGCACCTCTGGGTGTGGCCTTACAGCGTCAGCGGGCCGTGCTGGAGCTGGGGCAGGACATAGCGCGCGAACATGTCGCACTCGTTCACGTGGGGGTATCCGGACAGGATGAAGGCTTCCATGCCCACGTCCTGATAGGCCTTCAGCTTGGCAATCACCTGATCGGGCGTGCCGACAATCGCCGCGCCGCAGCCCGAACGGGCCCGGCCGATCCCGGTCCACAGGTTCTCCTCGACAAAGCCGTCGCCATCGGCGGCGCTGCGCAGTTCCTGCTGGCGCTGCACGCCATAGTTCTTGGCATCGAGGCTCTTTTCGCGGATCGCCTGTCCGGCCTGCTCGTCCAGCTTGGACAGCAGCCGGTCGGCATAGGCGCGGGCCTCGTCCTCGGTCTCGCGCACGATCACGTGGGCGCGGTAACCGAACTTCAGCGTGCGGCCCTTGGCGGCGGCGCGGGCCTTCATGTCGGTCACCACTTCGCGGACGTTCTCCATCGTGTCCGGCCACATCAGATAGACGTCGGCCGCTTCGGCAGCGCATTCGCGCGCCTCGTGGGACAGGCCGCCGAAATAGAACGCCGGGCACTTGCCGGAAATGGTGGTGATCCGCGCCGGGTCCAGCTTCAGGTTGAAAAACTCGCCCTGGAAGTCGAGGTGCTCGCCGTTCAGCAGCGTGCGGACGATCTTCATGATCTCGGTCCCGCGGCGGTAGCGCGGGGCGCTGTCCATCGTCTCGCCCGGCATCGGCGAGGAGATGATGTTGACGTTGAGCCGCCCGCCGGTTCCCGCGGCATTGGGGCCAAGGATGCGGTCAAGCGTGGCGATCCGGCGGGCCAGCTGCGGCGGCCAGTCCTCGCCCATCCGGGTCGCCCACAGCAGCTTGATCCGCCTGACCTGGGTGGCGACAGCGGCGGCAAAGGCGGTGGTGTCCAGTCCCAGTTCATAGCCCGAAGGCAGCAGGATGTTGTCGAACCCGCCTTCTTCGGCCCGCAGCACGATGTTGCGGCAATGCTCCCAGCTGCTCTTCAGCGCGGGATCGGGCACGCCCAGGAATTCGTAATCGTCGTCGCACAGGGCCGAGAACCAGGCCACTTCGCATTGTTGGGTCATTTCTTCGTTCCTCACACTCTGCTTCGGTGGTGGCTGCGCTTACGGCAGCCTTTCTCCCCGCGCCGCGACGAGCACGGCGTACCAGTCCGTCCGGTTCCAGCGGACCTTTGTTGCTGCCGCGCCTTCGGCAATCCGTTCGGCCTGCTGCGATCCGATGATCGGCACGATCCCGGCCGGATGGGCCATCAGCCACGAATAGGCTGCCACGCTGCGCGATACCCCGTGCTGCGCCGCCACCCGGTCCAGCTCTGCCGCGACCGCCCGGTCACGCTCGCTTTCCGGAGCAGCCAGCCGCCCGCCACCCAGCGGCGACCAGGCCAGCGGGGTCAGTCCCAGCATCATCGCCTGGTCCAGTTCGCCGTTTTCAAAGCAGGTGATCCGCAGCGGACTGATTTCCGGCTGGGTGGCGACCAGCTTGTGCCCCAGGAACTGGTTCAGCGCGGCGATCTGGTGGACGGTGAAGTTGGACACGCCGATCGTGCGGATCTTGCCCGCAGCCACGGCATCGTCCAGCACCCGGGCCACTTCCTGCGGGTGGGCCAGGATGTCCGGACGGTGGATCTGGTAAAGGTCGATGCAATCGGTCTTCAGCCGGGCCAGCGACTTGTCGAGCGCGGCATTCAGATAGCCGGCGCTCTGGTCATAGGGCAGCGGCGGCATGATCCCGCCCTTGCTGGCCAGCACCATCCGCCCGCGCAGGGCCGGCTCCGCGCTCAGCACTTCGCCCAGCAGCGCTTCGGCATCGCCGAACCCGCCGCTGCCGTCGAAACCGTAAATGTCCGCCGTATCGAGGAAGTTGATCCCGGCATCCAGCGCGGCATGGACCAGCCGGGCCGCTTCGGCGGCGGTCCGGCCGTTCTCGGCCAGGCGCCACATGCCCCAGGCGATCGGGGAAACGGCAATCCCGCTGGTGCCAAGCTGGCGGGCGGCGGGGGGGAGGGGCAAATCGCTCATGGTGTCTTCCTGGCTGGCGGCGCGACAGAGGCGCGTTCGATAAGTTGGTGCGGCAGGCGGCGATGGGTGATGTCGCCGCCGGCGATGAGGATTTCCGTGGCGGTGCGGGCAAGCTCCGCCATCGGCTGGTGGATCGTGGTCAAGGGTGGCCAGACCGTGCGGGCCAGGGTGGTATCGTCGAACCCTGTCACCGAAAGATCGCCGGGCAGGTTCATGTTGCGATCGTGCGCCACCGCCAGCACGCCGGCGGCCATATCGTCGTTCGAGGCAAAGATCGCGCTGGGCGGCCGGGGCAGGTCCAGCAGGATCTGCGCCGCTCGCACGCCGCTTTCGAAATCGAATTCCCCGTCGCAGACCAGCGCCGGATCATGGGCGATCCCGGCCCGGTCCAGCGCCCGGCGATAGCCGGCCAGCCGGTCCTCGGAGGCCATGTGGTTGGGGTGGCCCTTGATGAACCCGATCCGGCGGTGGCCCATGTTGATCAGGTGCGTGGTCATGTCATCCGCCGCCTGGGCATCGTCCATGAACACCGAACTGGTCATGGCATGGTTGGTGCCCGGCGAAATCCGCACGAAGGGAATGTCCATCGCGTCGAGCGCCTTCAGCACGCCTTCGCAATCGGTCACGGGGGAGGACAGGATGATGCCGTCGACATGGGTTTCGGTCACGAGGCCGCGGACCTGATCGCCCACGGTGGGATCGGCCACGTCGACCGGCTGGGCCAGCAGGCGGATGCCCTTCTCCTTGCACAGTTCCCAGCATCCGGTCTGGATCTGGAACATGTAATAGGGGCTGTGGTTGTCATAGATCAGCGCGATCTGACCCGATTTCGCGCCGGACAGGATCCGTGCGGCCACGCTGGGCCGGAAATCCAGTTCCTGCATCGCCTCTTCCACCCGCGCCCTGGTGTCGGCACTGACATAAGGGTGGCCGTTCAGCACCCGGCTGACGGTTTTCACCGCCACGCCGGCGCGGGCCGCGACATCGCGGATGTTGGCCCGTTCGCTCATAGCCCGGCCAGCCCTGCAAACAGATCGGCAAACCTGCTGCCGGGCCGATAGAACACCGGCGGCGTGCCGACCGGCGCGGCCACCTGGTGGGTGCCGGAGGCCAGCCGCTCACCCGTGAAGGCGTGGATCCATTCCTCCCCGCCCGGCAGGATCACATTGCGCATCGTCGCCCCTTCCTCGATCACCGGGGCGACCAGCAGGTCCGCCCCGTAGAGGAACTGATCCTGCACCGCGTAGAGCGCGGAGTCTTGCGGATAGTGCAGGAACAGCGGGCGCTGGGCGGGCAGGCCCTGCTCCGCCGCTTCGGTGCAGAGGTGACGGACATAGGGGGCCAGATGGGCGTGGACCCGGCTCCACCGGGCAAAGCAGGCCAGCAGACCGGGCGTCGAATCGTATTGCAGGTTGTCGTCCGGGCGGTTGCCTTCGTGGCTGCGCATGACCGGCGCAAAGGCGGACAGTTCGCACCACCGCTCCATCAGTTCGACCGTGCGGACATTGCCGAGGATCGAGGTATAGCCGCCGCAGTCGGAGTGGCTGTAGGCATTGCCGACCAGGCCGGCCGACAGCGCGGCGGTGATAACCGTGCCGATCCCGTCATGCCGGGTGAAATCGACCGACTGGTCCCCCGCCCACAGCAGCGGGCAGTGCGCCTGCACGCCGGAAAAACCGGCCCGCATGAAGAACACGGCATCACCGGTCTTGCCCCGGCTTTCCACCGCCATGGCATTGACCTCGCCCCACAGCACCGGCCAGCGGTTGTGTGCTTCCATCGGGTCCGACCCGTCGGCCAGCCGCACGTCGGTGGGCAGGTATTCCCCGAAATCGGCCATCCACCCGGAAATGCCGATATCCAGCATTTCCCGGCCCAGCACCTTTTCGGCAAACCACTCGCGGGTTTCGCTGCGGGTGAAATCGAGCACGCCGCAATCGAACTCGCCGAAATCGACCAGGTATACCTCGTCGCAATCCTGCCTCAGGCAGAAGTGGCCGGCCTCGCGCGCCTCTTCATAGAGGATCCCGTCGACCGCCAGATAGGGGTTGGCATAGGCCAGGAAACGGATGCCCCGCGCCGCGAGGCCGGCGATCCGCTGCGGCAGATCGGGGAAGCGCTGGTTGTCGCGTCGCCAGTCCCAGAACAGGCGGCGGCCGAAGCTGGTTTCGCGGATCCCGGCCCAGTCCTCGCACCACAGACCGGACACGGCGGTGCCGGCCTTGATGAAATGTTCCAGCCGCTCGAAGCTGCGCGCGCCGTCCTTGAGGCCGACGATCGCCCCGCCGATCGCCCAGTCGGGCAATTGCGGCTGGCGGCCGAAGCGGGTTGAAAGCTGGCCGACCAGGTCCTGCGGGCCATCGGCGGCAAACAGTTCGAAAGTGGTTGTGGGGGACCAGACCTCGAAGCGGTGGAGGGCCGGATCGGTGAAATCCATCACCGCATAGCTTTCCGCCGTGCAATGCACCGCCAGCCAGCGCGAGGTGAGGAAGGTTGGCTGGGGGTAATTGGTGTTCCAGTAGTCGCCCCCGGCCATGCCATCGGCATCCATCTTCCGGGTCAGTTCGGTCGACTTGTCCCGCCCGACGCCGGGCTCGCTGGTCCAGATCGGGAAGGCCCGGCCATTGAGCTGCAGGTAGCTCATCTGCTCGCCCCCACCCCACACCGCCTCTTCCGGCTCGGCATGGAAGTGCAGGTGGAGCCGGTCATAGCCGGGGCGCAGCAGTTCGGCGGTCAGGACATGGTCGTGCAAGGTCAGGCGGGCGGCGGGGCCATCGGCATCGGCCAGGGTAACCGTGGCACCGGCCAGGTCGAACCCGGCCGGGGCGGTCATGCCGGTCGGGGCATCCTCGATCCGGAAGTTGCCGCGGACCATCTCGACCGTGGCCGCGCCGCGGGCCATGGCCAGCGCCGGGCGGTGTTCCCGGTGCGACAGGACCAGCCGCCCGGCGAAGTGCAGGTCGAAACCGTCCTCGGCAATGGTGAAACCCGTTGTCACGCCTTTCGGTGTCCTCTGTGTGTCCCTTGTGCGGGGCCGGTGTACTGCCGGTCTGCACCTTGTCTTGCGCCGGTGTGCCGGGTGTGTGGCGGCTGTGCCACGGTCCGTCCGGTTCTGTATGACACCGCTTGACATATCGGGCCAATCGCCGCAATTCAAGGGCACAAGTGGCAGGGGGTGGCGTTTCATTCCGTTCCCGAGCCTCGGTTCGCAGCAGCCACGGCCGGTCCTTCCGGCCTGGGAGAGAGGAAGGAAACTCCATGAAAACGCTCAAGAAAGCTGGGCTTCGTGCATCTGCCGCCGCCCTGGCGCTGACCGCCTTTGCCGCTCCGGCCTATGCCCAGGACGCAGACGAAGAAGCGGCCCCCGGCGAAATCGTCGTCACCGCGCAGAAGCGCTCTGAAAGCCTGCAGTCGGTTCCCGTCGCCGTCTCCGTCCTCAGCGGCGAAGACCTCGCCGACGCCAGCCGTCCCAGCATTGAAAGCGCCGCGCAGATGGTGCCTTCGCTGAACTTCCTGAAGTCCGGCACCACGCTCAACCAGACGATTTTCCTGCGCGGCGTCGGCACTGCGACTTTCTCGATCGCCGGTGAACCTTCGGTTTCGACCGTGGTCGACGGCGTGGTCTATTCGCGCTCGGGCGAAGCCTTCTCCGATATGGTCGATGTCGCCCAGATCGAAGTCCTGCGCGGCCCGCAGGGCACCCTGTTCGGCAAGAACGCTTCGGCCGGGGTGATCAACATCACCACCCAGATGCCGAAGTTCGAATTCGGCGGTTCGGTCGAGGCAAGCTACTTTGATCGCAACGAGTTCCGCCTCAAGGGCTCGGTCAATGTGCCGCTCGGCCCGGATTTCGCCGCCCGCTTCACCGGGTTCTATGGCGAATACGATGGCAACATCCGCAACGTGACCACCAACGAATGGGTCAACGGCTACAAGCACTGGGGTGTTCGCGGCCAGTTCCTGTACGAGCCGGGTGACAATCTGCGGGTCTATCTCGCCGCCGACTATTACAAGAACGATGACGATTGCTGCGCTGACATCATCGCCACCGGCCCCCTGACCGGCGCCGGCGCGCCCACCACCAGCCTCGCCTTCTCGGTCCTGCCGCCGCAAGCCGGATCGGACACCCGCGCCGTGGCGCAGAACCTCGTCACTTCAACCAAGGAAGAAGGCTGGGGCGTTTCGGGCCAGATCGATCTCGGCCTGGGCAGCCACACGCTGACCTCGATCACTGCCTACCGCGGTTGGGACAACACCGAAATTCGCGACGGTGACTGGCTGCCCCAGGCCTATGTCGGCTTTGCCCAGCTGCACGACAATGGCCCGCAGACCTCGACCACGTTCAGCCAGGAACTGCGCATCACCTCGCCGGCCGACCAGACTCTGTCCTATGTGGTCGGGCTGTTCTATTCGCGCGCCGACAGCGAGCGCACCTTCACCCGCAACGTCACCCAGTGCACCGCGGCGGTCGGCGCTCCTACCGGCGTGCTGATTCCCTGCGGCAGCGCCAACGCCAATGCCTCGACCTTCCCGTCGGGCACGGCGACCTTCGGCTCGGTGTTCGACAACTTCGCCGTGTTCGGTCAGGCCACGCTCAAGCTGGGCGAGAACACCCGTCTGATCGGCGGCCTGCGTTACACCAACGACAAGCTGTCGGTGCATCACATCCGCGTCACCACGCTGACCGGTCCGGGGATCCAGGGCAGCTTCGACCAGGGTGTCTATAACGAATATGTCCGTCTGATCGGACTTGGCAGCACCCCCGCCGCGGCCGTTTCGGCAGCGGTCGCCTCGGCCAACGGAGTGCCGTTCCGCACCAGCACCAGCAACGACAACGTCTCGGGCAAGGTCGCGCTTCAGCACGACTTCAGCGACGACGTGATGGGCTATGTGTCCTATGCCCGGGGCTACAAGGGTCCGGCCTACAACATCTTCTACAACCTGACCGGTACCGGCACGAACGTGATCGAGCCGGAAACTTCGGACTCGTTCGAAGTGGGCTTGAAGAACACCCTGCTTGACGGCAAACTGACCTTCAACATCGCCGGCTTCTACGCCAAGTACAAGAATTTCCAGGCCAACAACCCGGACCTGGTGGCCGGTGTGGTGGTGACCCGCTTCACCAACGCCGGTTCGGTCTCGACCATGGGCCTGGAAATCGACATGGCCTATCGCCCCAGCCGCAACACCACGCTGTCGGCCGGCCTGGCCGTGACCGATGCCAAGGTGGTGCAGTTCAATGCCGCCCCGGGTGCGGCGCCGACCGCGATCATCCCGGCCGGGACCAAGCTGGGTTATGCCCCGACCTGGAAGGGCTCGGTGGCGTTTGATCAGCGGTTTGAAACCGGCTCGTTCGCCGACATCTCCTTCGGGGTGTCGATGAACTTCCAGTCCGAACAGCTCTCGCTGTTCACGCCGGATGCCGTGCAGCGCCAGTTCGGGACCATCCCGGCCTATGCGCTGGTCAACGCCTCGCTCTCGCTGGTCGACAAGGATGACAAGTGGAAGCTCTCGCTCCACGTGCGCAACCTGTTCGACAAGTCCTACGCCGCCGCGATCGTCAACGGCGGGGTCAGCGGTTCCTACCGTTACCAGATCCCGCGCGACGCCGACCGTTACCTGGGCGTGACCCTGCGGGTCGGGTTCTGATCAGCGTGACCATCGCCTGATTGACGCTGGGGCCTTCGTCGCTGACGAGGGCCCCAGTCGTTTGCGGAAGGCATGACTGACAGGCGGGACCGAAAGAAGAGGGCAGCGATGAAGACAATCAACACCAGGCTCAGCTGGACGCTGTTCATCCTGCTGGCGGTGGCCGGCGTGTTCAATGCCATGGACCGCCCGATCATTGCGATCCTGAAGCCCGACATGTCGGCCGACTTCGGCTGGACCGACGCCGATTTCGGACAGCTGGCTTTCATCACCCAGATGGCGGCGGCCTTCGCCTTTCTGTTCACGGGCTGGCTGGTCGACAAACTGGGTGTCTGGCGCTCGATGATCGTCGGTGTCTCGACTTGGAGCCTGGCTGCCATGGCGCATGGCTGGGCTGCATCGGCCTGGCATGTGGTTGCCGCCCGGATCGGTCTGGGAGCGACCGAAGCGGTCCAGACCCCGCTGACGATCAAGACCGCCGCCACGCTTTTCCCGCCCGACAAGCGCAGCCTTGCCTTCGGCGTCGGCACCGCGATCGCCGGGCTCGGCACGCTGTCGCTCCCGTTCTTCATCCCGGTCCTGGCGGCCATGTTCGGCTGGCGCGGGGCGCTGATCTTTGGAGGGGTGGCAGGCTTCGTCACGCTGGCGCTGTGGCTGTGGTTCGCCCGCGGGATCACGTTCAACGACGGAGCCGAGGATGAAAGCCGCGACTTTTCCGACGATGGCGCACCCTATGGTCCGATCCTGGCCGATCGGCGGACCTGGGCAATCGTCATCGCCAAGGCATTGTCGGATGCCACCTGGTGGCTGATCAATTTCTGGCTGCCGGATTTCTACCGCAAGACTTATGGCCTGACGACCGAGGAACTGGCCGTTCCGCTGGCCATTGCCTTTCTCGGCTCAGGCAGCGGCGCGCTGCTGGCTGGGTGGATTTCCACCCGGCTGCTGGAAAAGGGCTGGAGCCCAAACCGCGTGCGCAAGACAGTGATGCTGGTCTCGGCGCTGATCGTTTTGCCCTTGCCGCTGGTCCTGCAACTCGATTCGTTCTGGCCGGTGGCGGTGATGATGGGCCTCGTCATGGCCGGGCATCAGGGCTTTTCGCTCTCGATCTTCTCGACCATCACCGATGTTGTGCCGCGCAGCAAGGTGGGCCGGGTCACTTCGTTCGGGGCCTTCATGGGCAATATGGGCGGGGCACTGATCCAGCTGGTGACGGGTGCGGTGCTGACCGCGGGGCTGGGCTTTACCCCCTTGTTCCTGTTCGCTGCTGTATCCTACCTCCTCGCGCTGGGCTGGCTGCACCTGTTGCTGCCGCAGATCCGCCGGCCGAACGGTCCGGCGCTGGCCTGATCAACCGGAACCGCCGTCGACCGGCAGCAAGACCCCGGTGGTATAGCTGGACGAACGGCTCGCCAGCATCAGCGCCGCGGTGACGATTTCCTCCGGCAGGCCGGGTCGGCCCATCGCGACCGGCTGCTTCTCGCGCTTCTCCGGCTCCCATGCCTGGGCAATGTCGGTCAGGAACGGGCCGGCGACGATCGCATTGACCCGAACCTTGGGCGCATATTCTCGGGCCAGACTTACCGTCATGGCGTTGAGCGCGGCCTTGGCCCCGGAATAAGGCACCACCCCCGGCGAGGAACGGGTCGATGCGATCGAGCTGATATTGATGATCGCGCCGCCGATCCCTTCGGCCATGCGGTGGCCGACCTGGCTCGCAAGGCGGAACGGCCCCTTGAAGTTGAGGTTGAGGACCGAATCGAACAGCGCCTCGCTCACTTCGTGGCTCGGGCAGGCGGGAGACATCCCGGCGTTGTTGACCAGCACGTCGATCCGGCCGAATTCGCCATAGGCCCGTTCAACCAGTGCGTCGCAATCCGCCCAGCGTCCGGCATGCATGCCCACCGCCATGGCGCGGCGGCCCATGGCACGGACTTCTACAGCCACTTTTTCGCAGTTTTCCAGCTTGCGGCTTGCCACGATCACATCGGCCCCACGCTCGGCAAAGGCCTTGACCATGCGGTAGCCCAGGCCACGCGAGCCCCCGGTGACCAGAACCACCTGGCCGGAAAAATCGAACAACGGATCGCCTGACATGACCTAACCCTTCCCCTTCGGACTTGATTGCACCGTTTTAATCGTGCGATTAAGAAGGTGCCAAGGAGAGAATGCCGATGTCGATACTTTATGACGAGGGTCAGCAGGCCATCGCCACCGAATCCCGCCGCGTGCTCGATGCGCGGATGGACAAGGGGCGTCTGCTCAAACTGCTGGAGCAGGTGGGCGAACACGATCAGCCGTTCTGGGATACGGCGGTCGAGCAGGGCTGGACTGCCCTGGCCATTCCGGAAGAACACGGCGGTCTGGGCCTTGGCCTGATCGAACTGGGGCTGGTGGCCCAGGCTTGCGGTGCTGCCACCTCCGGTGCGCCGTTCCTGACCGGCGGCTATGGTGTTTCGCAGGGCCTGATCCAGGGCAGCGACGCCGCGCTGGCGGCTGAATGGCTGCCCAAGCTGGCTGCCGGCGAAGCGACCGGGTGTGTCGCCTTTGCCGAAGGCAATGCCGCACTGCCGCCGGTGGCCGGGGTGACTTTTGCCGACGGCAAGCTTTCGGGCACCAAACCGGCCGTGGCCGGCGGATTGAAGGCCGATGTCGCGCTGGTCTGGGCCGATGCGGCCGGTCAGCCGGCGCTGGTCCTGGCCGACCTGTCCGGGGCAACCCGCACTGCGGTCGACAGCTATGACAACACCCGGCTCTACGCCGATCTGGCCTTTGCCGGAACTGCGGCCACTGTGGTGGCGCTGGGCGATGCCGCGCGCAAGCTGGCGCTGGACGTGATGGCCCGGATGGCCGTGGTCACCGCGCACGAGCAGGTCGGCGGGGCCGAAGCGCTCCTTTACATCGCGCGTGACTATGCCGTGACCCGCAAGGCATTTGGTCAGCCGATCGGCGCGTTCCAGTCGATCAAGCACCGGATCGCGGAGATGTACGGCCTGGTCGAAATCGCCCGCGCCAACTGCATCCACGCCGCCGCGCAGGAAGGCACGGATGAGTTCCTGCTGGCCGCCGCCGATGCGCGGATCAGCGCGACCGAGGCCTATGACACCAATTCGCGCGATTGCGTGCAGATCCACGGCGGGATCGGTGTGACCTGGGAAATGGGCCTCCACCTCCACATGCGCCGCGCCCGCAGCCTGGCGGTGGAATGCGGCAACCTGCTGTTCTGGGAAGATGTCCTGGTGAACGAACTTACCGGAGAAAAGGCATGAGCGAGCTCGACACCTATCGCGAGAAGGCGCGCGCCTTCCTCACCTCGATGGCGCCCAAGTATGCGCGCGAAGCCCGCGTCGGCAACACGGTGGAACAGGATCTGGCGCTGGGCCGCGAATACATGGCGGCCAAGTACGATGCCGGGTTCGGCGGGATCAACTGGCCGGTCGAGATGGGCGGCCAGGGGCTGACCCACCTTCACAAGATCACGTTCGATGCCGAGGAAATGCAGTTCGGCATGCCCAACGTGTTCTTCGGCATTTCGCTCGGCATGCCGGTGCCGATCATCATGCACTATTGCGAAGACAAGGCCTGGGTGAAGGAGCGCGTGATCAAGGCGCTGCGCGGCGAGGAGATCTGGTGCCAGCTGTTCTCCGAACCCTCCGGCGGGTCGGACCTTGCGGCCCTGCGCACGCGGGTTGAACCCGATGGGAACGGCTGGAAGATGAACGGCCAGAAGATCTGGACCTCCTGGGCGCAGTACTGCGATTACGGCGTGATCGTCACCCGCAGCGATCCGACGGTGGAGAAGCACAAGGGCCTGACCTACTTCTGGATCGACATGAAGGCCAAGGGCGTCGATGTGCGCCCGATCAAGCTGGCCGGCGGCGACAGCCACGTCAACGAAGTGTTCTTCGACGATGTGCGGCTGGAAGATTCGCAGCGGCTTGGCGCGGTCGGCGGCGGCTTTGGCGTGGCGCTGCACACGCTGATGATCGAGCGTTACATCGCTACCGACAGCGGCGGCTTCGGCCCGCATCTCGACGAGTTCGTCAAGCTTGCCAAGGACACCGAGATCAATGGCAAGCCGGCGATCGAGGATGGCCGGATCCGCTCGCAGATTGCCCGCAACCACGCGATGCGCGGCGGCCTCGATTCGATCACCAAGCGCGCCTTCGCGATGATGATGGCCGGGATGCAGCCGGGTCCGGAAGGATCCCTGCAGAAACTGGTTGCGGTACGCAGCCGCCAGAAGCTGTCGGAACTGGCAATGGACATGAAGGGCAACGAAAGCCTGGCCTTCGATCCGCACGCCTATGTGAAGACCGACTGGGGCGCGAGCTGGCTCAACGCGCCGACCGGCCGCATCGCCGGTGGTTCGGACGAAGTCCTGCTCAACACGATCGCGGAAAAGATTCTCGGCCTGCCGCAGGATCACCGCCCCGACAAGGGCGTGCCGTTCAACGCGATTCCTGCGTAACGGATCGGTTCAAGCCAAGGGAAAGGCCCCGGATCGCCAGCGCGGTCCGGGGCCTTTCCATTCATCGGTTTGCTTTTCTTAGGCGCAGGCCTCGGCGCAGATATCGCAGAGCGAATGGATGATCGCCCGGACCACCTGGTCCTTCAGGCTGTAGTAGCGCGTCTGCGCCTCACCCCGGATCGAGACGATGTTCTCTTCCCGCAGCAGCGCCAGATGCTGCGACACGGCCGATTGCGACAGGCCGGTCAGGGCGACCAGTTCGTTCACGGAAGCTTCGCCTTCGTCGAGGCGGCACAGCATGATCAGCCGCTCCGGATGGCTCATGATCTTGAGCCGACCGGACATGGCCGTGGCATTGGCCTTCAGTTCGGCAAGGTCGACGGGTTTGGTCATGACGGCTCCTTGATGGGAATCCCATCGTCACGCAAGACTATGTAAATGGCCGGGATCACCAAGACGGTCAAAAGGGTGGATGAGGCAAGCCCGAACAGCAGCGAGATCGCCAGGCCCTGAAAGATCGGATCGGTCAGGATCACCGCCGCCCCGATCATCGCCGCAGCGGCCGTCAGCACGATCGGCTTGAAGCGGATCATGCCCGCTTCAAGCAGGGTTTCGCGCAAGCTCTTGTCCGGGGCAGAGGCGTGGCGGATGAAATCGACCAGCAGGATCGAATTGCGCACGATGATCCCGGCGAGCGCAATGAAGCCGATCATGCTGGTGGCGGTGAACGGTGCCTGGAACAGCATGTGGCCCAGCACGATCCCGACCAGGGTGAGCGGAATCGGGGTCAGGATGACCAGAGGCAGGCGGAAGCTTTTGAACTGGCCGACGACCAGCACATAGATGCCCAGCAGTGCCACCATGAAGGCCGCGCCCATATCCCGGAAGGTCACCCAGGTGATTTCCCATTCGCCGTCCCACAGGACGGAAGCCTTGCTCTCGTCCAGCGGTTGGCCGTTGAGCAGCACTTCGGGCTTTTCAAGGCCGGCCATCTTCCAGTCTGCGGCGTCGATCCCGTCATTGACCGCGAACAGGCCATAGATCGGCGCTTCGTAACGGCCGGCAAGGTCGGCCATCACCATGGCCGCGCCCAGCCCGTCGCGGCGGAAGATGGTTTGTCCGCCCGGCACCATTTCGGCGCGGACCAGTTCGCCCAGCTGGATCAGCTGCCCACCGGGAGTGACAGCCACCGGGGTGGCGGCAAGCGAGGCCGACCAGGTCCGCTGCGGCTGGCCCAGGCCCATCTCGATCGGCAGCGGATCGCGATCGGCCCCGCGCGGGGCATAGCCGACGGTCTGGTTGCCGAGCAGCGCGCCGATCGAATCGAACAGCTGACGTTCGCTCAGGCCATACTGGTCGATCTTGGCCCGGTCGGGGATCAGGCGCAGGGTCGGGCGCGGTTGGCCGAACGAATTGTCGGTATCGACGATGTAAGGCACCGACCGGAAGATCTTCTCGATCTCCATCGCGGTCTTGCTGCGGGTTTCCTCGTCCGGGCCATAGACTTCGGCCAGCAGGGTGGCGAGGACCGGCGGGCCCGGCGGGGTTTCCACCACCTTGATCACGCCCCCGGCCGGAAGCGGAACCGATTTCAGCTGCTCGCGCAGGTCCACCGCAATCTCGTGGCTCGACCGGTCGCGATCGCCCTTGGGGACCAGGGTGATCATCAGGTCACCCATTTCCGGCTTGGCGCGCAGGAAATAGTGACGGACCAGGCCGTTGAAATTGAACGGGGCGGACGTGCCGGCATAGGCCTCCATCGAGACGACCTCGGGCACCCGGCGGGTCACGGCGGCGGCTTGTTCCAGGACCCGGCCGGTGGCCTCCAGGCTGGTTCCTTCGGGCAGGTCGACCACCAGCTGCACTTCGCTCTTGTTGTCGAAGGGCAACAGCTTCACCGTCACCGCCTTGAAGTAGAACATCGAGCAGGCGACCAGCGTGGCCACGCCGACCCCGATCAGGAAACGCTTGGCGCCCTGCTTCGTGGCAATGACCTTGATTGCCCAATGGCGATAGAGTGCGCCCAGCTTGCCACCGTCGTGGGCATCGTGGCCGTGGGCCAGCGCCTTCCGGGCAAAGCGGATCATCAGCCACGGTGCGATGATCACCGCGACGAAGAAGGAAAAGACCATCGCGGCGCTGGCGTTGATCGGGATCGGGGCCATGTAGGGACCCATCAGTCCGGACACGAACAGCATCGGCAGCAGCGCTGCGACCACGGTCAGGGTGGCGACGATGGTCGGATTGCCCACTTCGGCGACTGCATCGACCGCCGCGTCGATCCGCGAACGGTCATCGCCCATGGCCCAGTGGCGGGCGATGTTCTCGATCATCACGATGGCATCGTCGACCAGAATCCCGATCGAGAAGATCAGCGCGAACAGGCTGACGCGGTTGATGGTGAAGCCCATGATCTTGGAAGCGAACATGGTCAGCATGATCGTGGTCGGGATGACGATCGCGGTCACCGCCGCCTCGCGCCAGCCAATCGCGAAGCCGATCAGCAGCACGATCGAGACCGTCGCCAGAGCCAGATGGAAGATCAGTTCGTTGGCCTTCTCGTCGGCCGTTTCGCCGTAGTTGCGGGTCACGGAAACCTGAACGCTGTCCGGGATCAGGCTGCCTTCCAGGCTCTCCATCCGCTCCACGACCTGTTCCGAAACGGTCACCGCATTGGCACCGGCGCGCTTGGCAATGGCAATGCTGACCGCCGGAGCCATGGTCCATTCGCCCTGCTCGCCGCGGGCCCAGCGCCAGGACCGGGCCTGGTCCTCGGTAGGTCCCTGATAGACAGTGGCGACATCCTTCAGCAGCACCGGCGCGCCGTTGACCGCGCGCACGGTCAGCCGGCTCAGCTCTTCGGCGCTTTTCAGCGTCTGCCCGGTGGTTACCGAAACTGCCTGACCGCCTTCGCGCACGGTGCCGGCCGGGAAGGTCCGGTTGGCCTGGCTGACGGCTTCGATCACGCTGCCGAGCGGCACCTGATGGACTGCCAGCTTGGCCGGATCGGGCACCACGCGCAGGGCATTGCGCTGTCCGCCGACAATGAAAGTCAGCCCGACATCGGGCACCTTGGCCACTTCGCTGCGCAACTTGCCGGCCAGTTCGAACAGCGCGGCATCGTTCCACTGCCCGGGCGCGCCGGGCCTGGGGGTCAGGGTCAGCACCACGATCGGCACGTCATTGATCCCGCGCACGGTCACCTGCGGCGGCGGAATGCCGACCGGAATCCGGTCGATGTTCGCGCCGATCCGCTCGTTGATGCGGATCGCGGCGTCTTCCGGATCCGATCCGACCAGGAACCGCGCGGTGACCATCACCCCGTTGTCTTCGGCCTGGGTGTAGACGTGCTCCACCCCGTTTACGCTCTTGACGATGGTTTCCAGCGACTTGCCGACCAGCTCGACCGCTTCGGGCGCGGACAGGCCGGGGGCCATGACCATGATGTCGACCATCGGCACCGAGATCTGGGGCTCTTCCTCGCGCGGGATCGTGATGGTCGCGATCAGGCCGACGATGATCGCGGCCAGCAGCATCAGCGGGGTCAGCGGCGACTGGATGGTCGCCCGGGTCAGCTTGCCGGAAATGCCCAGATTCATTGCGCCGGTCCGATCAGCGTATCGCCCGCCGTCACGCCGGACAGCAGTTCAACCTTGCCGACATCGGGCGAAGGCGCGGTCTGCACCGGGACCTGGGTGGCGCTGCCGTCCTTGGCAAGAACCGTGACGTAATCGATCCCGAAGCGGGTGACGACAAAGCCCCTGGGCACCAGCAGCGCCTTGCGCGTGCCGGTTTCGACCTTGGCGGCAACGCGCCGCCCGATCAGGCTGTTGTCGATCCCGGGCATGTCTACATCGACCGTGACCTGCCCGGCCGTGACCGAGGGATAGACCTTGATCACCCGGCCTTCGCTCTGCCCGCCGCCGAACGAGGCAGTGGTGACGCGCGATCCGGCATGAACCTGCCTGGCCAGCGATTCGGGGATCTGCAGGCGCAGGATCGTCGGTCCGGAGGTGATGACCGCCACGACCACGCCGGGCGCTACTGGCGCGCCGGCCGGAACCGGCACACGCAGCACCCGCCCGCTCGACGGAGAAACCACCGCACCCTGACCGGCCACGGCGCCGACTGCCGATTGCTGAGCCCGCGCGGCGCGGACCTGGGCCTTGGCGGTATCCACTGCCGCCACGGCCTGATCGAGCCGGGCCTTGGCATAGACACCCTTGTCGTAAAGGTATTTCACCCGCTTCAGTTCGGCCTCGGCCTGGACGACCTGCGCCTCGGCAGCCGCGGCCTGGGCGCCATAGGCCCCGGCCTGAAAGCCCAGCTGGTTGTCGACAATCCTGCCGATCACCTGGCCTTGGCCAACCATGTCGCCTTCGCGCACCGCGATGGTGGTCAGCACGCCTGGGATCCGGGCAAAAACCTGCGCTTCTTTCAAAGTCGCGATCTCGGCCGGAACGTCCTGCCAGCCGGTGGTGTCTGACAGTTGCAGCAGCAGCCGCTGGCCGGCCGGAGCCTTGGCCGCAGTGGGCGTTTCCTCGCTGCTGCCGCAGCCGCTCAGCGTTCCGGTCAGCAGCAATGCCGCCGCCACCGATCCCAGCAAGGCCCCCGTGCGCCGCATCGTCTGCTCCTCAGTTCTCGACCGCAAGGCCGGCGGCGCGCCATGCGCCGAACCCGCCCGCCAGATGGGTATCGACCTCGGCCTGGGCCGCCGCGCACTTTTCCAGCGCCATGGCCGAACGGCGCCCGGCGGCGCAGTTCAGCACCAGCGTCTTGCCGTTGGGATCGGGCAGCTTGCTGGCCTGAAAGGTCGACAGCGGCAGATTGATCGCCCCGGGAATGTGCCCGGCGGCAAATTCGTCCACTTCGCGAACGTCGATCACCATGGCCGCGCCGTCACGCAGCATGGCGTCGAGTTCCTGCGGGGTCAGTTCGCGGTGCTTGCTCTTGCCGAAACCGAAGAAGGACATGGTCTTGCGTTCCTTTGCATAGGCATCGCGGGAATCACCCCGCTAATATTTTCACTTGCTAATATGCATAATGGCATATATTAGTCAAGCAGCATATAGCGAACGAGTCGGAAAACGGCCCGATTGGCACATGCCGCAGAAAGGGGATGTTGGAATGTCAGAGCCGGTCATCGTGGTCCTGGGCGCAGGGCTGGGCGGCACCATCGCCGCTTATGAGATTCGCGACGCCGTGAAGGGCAAGGCCCGGGTTATGGTGGTGAACGACAGCGAGGATTACTGGTTCGTTCCCAGCAATCCCTGGGTCGCCGTGCGCTGGCGCGAGCCGGACGCGATCAAGGTCCACCTGCCGCCGGTCATGGCGAAGAAGGGGATCGGCTTCACTTCGGTCGGCGCCAAGCGGGTCCATCCGGCGGAAAACCGGATCGAACTCAACGACGGCACCTCGCTGGCCTATGATTACCTGGTGATCGCGACCGGGCCGGACCTGGCCTTTGACGAGGTCGAGGGCTTGGGGCCAGACGGCTTCACCGCTTCGGTCTGCCGCACCGATCACGCTGCCGATGCCGCCGACATGTTCGAGAAACTGGCCGCCGATCCCAAACCGGTGATCATCGGCGCGGCGCAGGGCGCATCCTGCTATGGCCCGGCCTACGAATTCGCGATGATCGTCGAAACCGAACTGCGCCGCCGCAAGATCCGCGACCGGGTACCGATGACCTTCGTCACGGCCGAGCCCTATGTCGGCCACCTGGGACTTGATGGGGTGGGCGATACCAAGAGCCTGCTCGAAAGCGAGATGCGCAATCGCCACATCAAGTGGATCACCAATGCCAGGATCGCCAAGGTCGAGGACGGCACCATGCATGTCGTCGAAGTGGCCGAAGACGGGTCCACCAAGGCCGAACACGCGCTGCCGTTCGGCTTCTCGATGATCCTGCCGGCCTTCCGGGGCGTTCCGGCGGTGTACGGCATCGAAGGCCTCACCAATCCGCGCGGGTTCATCCTCGCCGACAAGCACCAGCGCAACCCGACGTTCAAGAACGTCTATTCACTGGGCGTCTGTGTGGCGATCCCGCCGGTCGGGCCGACCCCGGTGCCGGTCGGTGTGCCCAAGACCGGGTTCATGATCGAATCGATGGTCACGGCGATTGCCGCTAACCTCAAGCTGGAACTGGCCGGCAAGGAGCCGGCGGAAGAGGCGAGCTGGAACGCCGTCTGCCTCGCCGATTTCGGCGATGGCGGTGTCGCCTTCGTGGCCCAGCCACAGATTCCGCCCCGTAACCTGAACTGGTCGAGCGAAGGCAAATGGGTTCACATGGCCAAGATCGGGTTCGAGAAATACTTTCTCCACAAGATCCGCCGCGGGACCAGCGAGCCGTTCTACGAAAAGCTCGCGCTCCACGCCCTCGGCATCCGCAAGCTGCGCTTCAAGTAAGGAGTGATTGCCATGACGCTTGATTCCGCCGTGTTCCGTTTTGCCGGCCTGGTCGTGCTGGCCAGTCTGGCCCTTGCTCACTGGGTCCATCCCGGCTTCCTGTGGCTGACCGCCTTTGCCGGGCTCAACATGTTGCAGGCCAGCTTCACCGGCTGGTGTCCAGCGGCGCTGGTCTTCAAGAAATTGGGCGTGAAGCCGGGCGCGTCATTCAACTGACGCCGGCCCCGGTTCCCCGCCTGCCCCTTGTCCTGCGTCGCCACAGCCCCCACCGTGGCGGCGCAGGGCACCCCGCCTCCCCAAGAGTAACGCCATGACCGATTCCGTGCTTGTCCAGGCCATCCAGCAGGTCGAAACCGCCCGCGCTTCGGGCCGGGTGCCGGTGGTGAAGACCTTCTTCGACGAGCCGACCTTCACTGCCACCCACGTGGTCCACGATCCCGCGACCATGCGCGCCGCGATCATCGATTCGGTGCTCGATTTCGATCAGCCATCGGGCCGCACGTCCACGGCTTCGGCCGAGGCGGTTGTGACCTATGTCCGGGAACAGGGGCTGGGCGTTGACTGGATCATCGAAACCCATGCCCATGCCGATCACCTGTCCGCCGCGCCGTTCCTGAAGGGACAGCTGGGCGGAGCGGTGGTGATCGGAGCGGCGATCACCACAGTGCAGCAGACCTTCGCCAAGGTGTTCAACGAACCGGACAGCTTTGCCCGCGACGGATCGCAGTTCGACCGGCTGATGGGCGATGGCGAGCAGTTCATGCTGGGCGACATTCCCGTCATTGCCCTGCACGTGCCGGGCCACACCCCGGCCTGCCTCGCCTATGTGATCGGTGATGCGGTCTTCGTGGGCGATACGCTGTTCATGCCCGACTATGGCACCGCCCGCTGCGATTTTCCCGGCGGGGATGCGCGAACCCTGTACCGCTCGATCCGCCGGCTGATGGAACTGCCGGGCGAAACCCGCGTGTTCCTGTGCCATGACTACCTGGCTCCGGGCCGGACCGACTATGTCTGGGAAACCACCATCGCGGCCGAACGCGAGGGCAATATCCAGGTGCATCAAGGCATCAGCGAAGATGCCTTCGTGACCATGCGCGAGGCCCGGGATGCGACGCTCGCCATGCCGCGGCTGATCCTGCCTTCGGTCCAGGTCAACATCCGCGCCGGGCATCTGCCCGAACCGGAAGCGAACGGCGTCAGCTATCTCAAGCTGCCGCTCAACCTCTTGTGATTGACACAGCCCAAGCCCTGCTTGCCGCGCTGAGCGGCGTGGCCGTGGGTTTTACCCTCGGCCTTGTCGGCGGGGGCGGGTCGATCCTGGCCGTGCCGCTGATGGTCTATGTGGTGGGTGTGAAAAGCCCGCACCTCGCCATTGGTACATCGGCACTGGCAGTGGCGGCCAATGCCCTGGCGGGGCTGGCCAATCACGCCCGCGCCGGCAACGTCAACTGGCGCTGCGGCGGGACCTATGCTCTCGCCGGCGTGGTCGGGGCCTTTGCCGGATCCAGCCTGGGCAAGGCGGTGGACGGGCAGAAGCTGCTGTTCCTGTTTGCCCTGCTGATGCTGGTGGTTGCATTCCTGATGTTCCGCGGGCGGGGCGAGGAAGGGATCGAGGGGGTGGTTTGCAACCGCGACAACTTCCCCAAGGTCGCTTCCTTCGGGCTTGGCACCGGGGCGCTTTCGGGCTTCTTCGGGATCGGTGGCGGCTTCCTGATCGTGCCGGGGCTGATCGCCTCGACCTCGATGCCGATCTACCGTGCGATCGGCACTTCGCTGGTCGCGGTCAGTGCTTTCGGGATCACCACCGCGCTCAACTATGCCGCTTCCGGCCTGCTTGACTGGGCGATTGCCGGGGCCTTCATTGCCGGAGGCGTGGCCGGCAGCGTGATCGGCACTCGCGCGGCCAGGGCACTTGCGGGAAGCAAGGGCACGCTCAACACCTTCTTTGCAACGATGATCGTCTTCGTTGCGCTCTACACTCTGTGGAAGAGCTGGCAGGCGATGGGGGCTTAACGCGCTTTTACCCGCGTGCGGTCCGTCAGCGTTTTCGATGGATTGACCACCACCTGCGCGCCTTCGCTCAGGCCGCCGAGCACTTCGCCCCATTCCTCGTTGATCTGGCCGATCTTCAGCTTGCGGTCGATGGCCCGGCCGCCGACGATCTCGAAGGCGTGCCATTCGCCGTCCGTGCCGCGAAACAACGCGCCGATCGGCACGCGCAGGGCATCGCCCCGGCTCCACAACACAAAGGTCGCGTCGAACTGATAGCCGTGGCCCAGCCGCGCCGCAGCGGGGAGCGATTCGGGCGCAAAGCCGATGATCACGTTGACCCGCTGCTCCTCGATCCCCAGCGCCGAAACCTTGAGCCGGCCGAACGGTTCGATCCGCTTGACCGTGCCGATCAGCGGCACCGGTCCGCCCCACTGGGTGATTTCCACCCGGTCCCCCGGCTTCACCCGCACCGCCTCGCGCGAGAGCAGGTCGACCACGCCCTCGATCCGGTCGGGATCACCGATGGTTATCAGCGGTGTGCCTTCCGCGATCACGCCTTCGCTTTCGGTGATTCGGGTCAGGACCGATCCGCTGGCCGGGGCGATCACCGCCACCGGCGCGGTGCCGTGGCCGCCGGCGGGCGCGGCCAGCATGGCCTCGATCCGCCGCACTTCGGCCCTGGCCGCAGCCAGCGCGGCGCGGTCCGCCGCCACGCGGGTACGCGCCGCCTCCAGCTGGGATCGCGGCAGGAACCCGTCCTTGGCGAGCTTCTCGGCGCGCTGCAGATCGCGCCACGATTGATCCAGCGCGGCCTTTGCCCCGGCCTCGCCCGCCCGGGCGGCAGCACCGGCGGCGATCAGTTCCTGGCGGCTGCGCGGATCGAGCGGC
Organism: Sphingomonadales bacterium; assembly: GCA_017302615.1. Taxonomy (GTDB): domain Bacteria; phylum Pseudomonadota; class Alphaproteobacteria; order Sphingomonadales; family Sphingomonadaceae; genus Novosphingobium. The sequence continues at coordinate 48,526 of JAFLDB010000002.1, read as the reverse complement.
GTTGAAGGCCGCCCGGTCATGCGGGTGATCAGAGCGCCGCGCGCCACCGGGTCGCCCACGTCCAGCTCGATCCGGTCAAGATAGCCCGTCACCGGCGCAGAGACGACATAGACATCGACCGCGCGGGTCTGTCCGTCGTCGGTGATCCCGGTCACCATCCGCCCTTTTGACACTTGCCCGGCATCGACCAGCACCGCGCGCGGCCAGAAGGCAAAGGCGAGGCCAAGGGCCAGCACGGCTGCGATCAGCAGCGCCCAGCGCCAGCGTTTGAGCAAAGCCGCCATCAATCCCGCCCTTTCAGCACGCGGACCATATCAAGGTTCATCACCCGCCGCACCACCAGCAGCGCGGTAAAGGCGGTGGCCGCCAGCACGATCAGCACGGCCCGGCCATAGCTGGCCGGCTCGGGCGCGAATGGCAGGCGGAACAGGTCTGAACTGAACATCGCGGTCATCACCTGGGCCAGGCCATTGCCCAGCAGGCAGCCCAGCGGCACCGCCATGACCACCAGCAGCGCCAGTTCGCCCAGCAGCACGGTCGCCACTTCGCGGCGGTGATAGCCCAGCACTCGCATGGTCGCCAGTTCGTGCGCCCGCTCGGAAAACAGGATGCGGGCGGAATTGTAGACCACCCCGACCGCAATCGCCCCGGCAAAGCTGATGTAGAAAGCCAGCATCGTGTTGATGTTCTCGTCGATCATGCTCTCGAACCGGGCGAAGGTCGTGTCGCGTTCCGATACGCCCAGCACCATCGGCATGTCTTTGAGCCGGATCAGAATGGTATCGCGCCGGGCCGGATCGATCCGCAGCAGGGCGGAACCGACCGGCGCGGCATCGCGGGTGATGGCCAGCAGCGTCGCCTCGCTGGCATAGGCGCGCTCGCCGACGAACTCCTCGATCACCCGCGCCACCGGCAGGGCCTGGCGCGAGCGGCGTCCACCCAGTTCTTCCACCCACACCCGGTCGCCGGGGCGCACCCCCAGCTTGTCGGCCAGCTGGCGGCTCAGCATCAGGCCCGATGCCGGCAGCTCGATTTCGGTCCCGTCAATGTCGATGTGGGCCGAAAGCCGCGCATCCGGCGGCGCGCTTTCGATGGCGCCGCGCTCCACCCGGTTGCCGTGGCTCAGCCGCACTGCGATTGCCCGGCTCGGCTCCACCCGCAGCACGCCGGGGATCTGGGCCAGGGCAAACAGCGCTGCTTCGCTGCGCGGCTCGATGAATGAGACCATCAGGTCCTGCTTCTGCGCGCGGAAGAAGAACCCGTCGAGCATCGCCCGGCTCGAATCGAGAAACTGGGTGGTGGCGAACAGCAGCCCGACCGACAGGCCGACGCCGAACACGGTGATTGCCGCGCGGCCCGGCCAGCGGGCGATGTGCCGCACGATCATGTGGCCGACGGCGGAAAAGCCGGCCCGCCGCCCGAGCCGCTCGACCAGCCCGCGGCGATAGACCGGCGGGGGCGGCGCGGTCATTGCCACCGCCGGGGTCAGCACCAGCGCGGCGCGCATTCCGCCCAGCGAGCCGAGTGCCGCCGCGCCGAAGGACAGGCCTGCCGCAGCGAGGAAAACCCGCGGGTCGAGCAGGTAGGTGAGGAACGGGAAGCGGTAGTATTCGGCATAGATCCGGGTCATTGCCCGGCCCATCCACACCCCGCTGACGCAGCCCAGCACGGTTGCCACCACGGCAATCGCCAGGGCGAATTTCAGGTAATGCCAGCCAACCTCGGCATTGGTGTAACCGAATGCCTTGATCAGCCCGATCTGGGTCCGTTCGGTCCGGATCATCCGGCCCAGCACGATATAGACCAGGAAAGTCGCCACCAGCAGGAAGACCGGCGGGATCACCCGGGTCATGGCGCTCAGCTGAACCAGCTCGTTGTCGAGAAAGGCGTGGCTCAGGTGATCCTCGCGGCCATAGGCCCCGGTCCCGCCATAGGGTTCGAGCAGGGCGTCGAGCTGGCGGATCACATCGGCGACACGGGCATCGCGTTCCAGCGTCAGCGACAGGCTGTTGATTGCCTCGGTCCGGTCGGTCGCCGCTTCCAGTGCTTTCTGCCCCATCCAGAAGATGCCGAAGCGGCGGTCGTCGGGCAGGATGTCACCCGGCGGCAGGGCGTAGACGTAATTGGGCGCAAGGCCGGTGCCGACAATCGTCAGCACCTGCTGCTTGCCATAGATCAGCGCCGTGATCCGGCTGCCCAGCGTCAGGCCGTTGGCTTTCACGAAGGATTCGTCGGCCACGACCTCTCCCGCCGCGCCCTGCTGGGGCAGGCGGCCGGACCGCAGGGTCAGCTTGTTGAGTTCGGTCCGCCCGTTCTCATCGACCGAATTGATCAGCGCCCGCACCGGTTCCGGCCGGCCCGGGAAATCGAGCGTGGCGTACTGGATGATTCCGCCTTCGGCCTTGCGCACGCCGGGGATGGCCTTGACCCGTTCAACCAGGCTGCCCGGCGCGCGGGTCAGGCCGGCGAAGACCTCGGCAAAGGCGTTGCGGGCGTAATAGGCATCGCGGGTTTCGACCAGCGAACGGTGGACGCCCATCGACAGCACGAATGTCGCCGTCGCCGCTGCCAGCACAAGGGCAATGGCAAGGACCTGCCCCCGCATGTGCCACAGATCGCGCAGCAGCTTGCGGTCGAGCGCTTTCACCAGGTCATCTTTCCGGGCGAGGTGCGCACCGCGTTGCGCTCGATCCGGGCGATCCGGCCGTCAAGGAAATGGAACACCCGGTCGGCCATGGCGGCGATCCCGGCGTTGTGGGTGATGATCACCAGCGTTGCCCCGGTTTCGCGGTTGGCGGCCTCCAGCGCTTCAAGCACGCGTACGCCGGTGGCACTGTCGAGCGCGCCGGTCGGCTCGTCGCACAGCAGCACGCCGGGCTGCTTGGCAATCGCCCGGGCCACGGCGACCCGCTGCTGCTCCCCGCCGGACAGCTGCGCCGGATAGTGATCGCGCCGCTCGGCCAGCCCGACCAGGTCGAGCGCGCGGGCCGGGTCCATCGGGCTTTCGGCAATGTCGGTCACCAGCCGGACGTTTTCCTCGGCGGTCAGGCTGGGGATCAGGTTGTAGAACTGGAAGATGAAGCCTACCCGGTCGCGCCGGAACCGGGTCAGCTCGGCATCGTCCAGCGCGGTCAGGTCCAGCTCGCCGCTGGTCAGCAGGCCTGAGGTCGGCCGGTCCAGCCCGCCGAGGATATTGAGCAGGGTCGATTTGCCGCTGCCCGAGGGGCCAAGCAGGACCAGCACTTCGCCCGCCTCGATATCGAGGTCGACCCCGCGCAGCGCGTGAACCTCGGTTTCCCCGGTCCGGTAGATCTTGCGCAGGTCTTCGCCGTGAAAGTTCATTTGCGGTGCGGTCCCCGCCGGCGGCGGCGCTGGTCCTCGCGGTGCGCGGTATAGCTTTCCAGCACCTTGCGCATCGCCGCGATGGCAGCCTCGCGCTGGCGCTTGTCCGCGATTGCGGCCAGATCGCGCTTCAGGCCGGTGGCGAAATCGGCATAGGCGTTCTGCCAGTCGCGCCCCAGCGCCTCGCGCACTTCGACCCGTCCGGTCCGCATCCGCCGCGCAGGCGCGGCGGGGGGCAGGGCATAAAGTTCGCCGATCTCGGGCACGGCCACTTGCGTTTCAGGCAGGCGGGACTGGGCCAGCCGCCGCAGCGCTTCGGCCGCGGCTTCCTCGCCGTGGTCGAGGAACAGGGTGCCCGCCACCGGGGCGCGGGCGGAAATCCAGTCGAGCAGTTCGCCCTGGTCGGCATGGGCCGAATAGGAATCGATCCGCCGGATCTGGGCGCGGACCATCACGTCCTGCCCGGATATCCGCACCCGCCCGGCGCCTTCAAGGATCACCCGGCCCAGCGATCCTTCGGCCTGATAGCCGACAAACAGAATGGTCGAATCCCGGCGGTGCAGGTTGTGCAGCAGGTGGTGGCGAATCCGCCCGGCCTCGCACATGCCCGAAGCGGCCATGATGATCGCGCCGGACAGCGAATTGAGCCGCATCGATTCCGCCACGCTTTCGGTGAAGCGGAAGGCCGGGTTCTGGAACACGCTGGTGCCGTCGAGATCTTCCAGATCCTCGGCATGGCGGGCAAACACCCGCGTGGCTTCGCCCGCCAGCGGGGAATCGATGAACACCGGCACGTCGGGCAGCGCCTTTTCCCGCACCAGCCAGGCGATATCGAGCAGCAGTTCCTGCGTGCGTTCCAATGCGAAAGTGGGGATCACCAGATTGCCGCCGCGGGCCAGCGCGCCGCGGATCTCGGCGGCGAGCAGCTGGCGGCGGCCCTCGATCGTCATCTCTTCGCGCGCGCGGTCGCCATAGGTTGATTCGCAGATCAGGTGATCGATCCCGGACGGTGCATCGGGATCGGGGTGGAAGGCCTTGTTGTCCGGACCCAGATCGCCCGAGCAGACCACCCTTGTGCCGCCCGCTTCCAGCTCGACCGAGGCGGAGCCGAGGATATGCCCGGCGTTCCACAGCCGCGCGCGGAAACCCGGGGCGGGTTCGAACCAGTCGTGCAGTTCCACCGGATGGGCCTGACCCCAGGCGGCCAGGGCATCGGCCTCGGTATAGAGCGGCTCGAACGGTTCCTCTCCGGCGCGGTCGCGGCGGCGGTTGCGGCGCTGGGTGTCGGCTTCCTGGATCCGCCCGGCATCGGCGAGCATCGGTCGCAGCAGATCGGCCGTGGCGGGCGTGCACCAGATCCGCCCGGTGAAACCCTGCGCCACAAGGCGTGGCAGCAGGCCGGAATGGTCGATATGGGCGTGGGTCAGGATTACCGCGTCGATCTGTGCCGGATCGAAGGCAAAGTCCTCGCGGTTCAGCACTTCCAGGCTGCGCGAGCCCTGGAACAGGCCGCAATCGACCAGCAGGCGCGATCCCTCGCAGGTGAATTCCAGGCACGAACCGGTGACGGTTCGCGCCGCGCCATGAAAGGCCAGCGTCAGTTCCCTACCCATGGAGCCATGCTGCGCCTGTCGTGGTGGTTTGCCAATCCGTTTTCGCACGCTACCTATTGTCCAAACACAGGAGAGCATGCGTGACCAAAGCTATGGCAATTCCCGAAGGCTGGCCGGCGATGGGCCTCGACCAGGTGCAAGCGATGCTCTGTGCACCGGGAATGCCGTTCGAGATGGATACGGCGGTGATCCGCGGGGTTCCGACCCGGGTCTGGAAGAACGCCCATCCCAGTCTGGCCGCGCTCGCCCGCGCCGGACGGGCGCACGGTGATGCAACTTTCGTGATCTATGAGGATGAACGGGTTTCCTATGCCGCCTGGTTCCGCGCTGCGGCGCGGCTGGCCGCGCACCTGCAGGCGCTGGGGGTGGAAAAGGGCGACCGGGTGGCGCTGGCCATGCGCAACCTGCCGGAATGGCCGGTTGCCTTTTTCGCGATCACCGGGATCGGCGCGATCTGCGTGCCGCTCAATGCCTGGTGGACCGGGGCGGAGCTGGAATACGGCCTGTCCAATTCCGGCGCGAAAGTGCTGATCTGCGATCCCGAACGGCTTGACCGGATCTCTCCCCACCGCGCCGACCTTACCAGTCTGGAACATGTGCTGGTCACGCGGATGGACGGTCCGGCAACGGGCGCGGCGCGGCTGGAGGATGTGATCGGGGCTTCGTCCGCCTGGGCCAGCCTGCCCGATGCCGATCTTCCGCAGGTGGACATCGCCCCCGATGATCCGGCGACGATCCTCTACACCTCCGGCACCACCGGCAATCCCAAGGGGGCTCTGGGCACGCACCGCAATTTCACCACCAACATCCTGTCCAGCGGCTATGCCGCCGCGCGCTCGGTTCTGCGCCGGGGTGAGGCGCTGCCGGCACCGGCGCGCAAGGTGATGCTGACGGTGATCCCGCTGTTCCACGCCACCGCCTGTTCGGCGACGATGATGGGTGCGATCGCCGGCGGGCACACCCTGATCTTCATGTACAAGTGGGAGCCGGAAAAGGCCTTCGCCATCATCGAGCGGGAGAAGGTCAACGCCACCGGCGGGGTGCCGACCATCGCCTGGCAGCTGATCGAGCATCCGGCGCGCAAGGACTATGACCTCTCCTCGATCGAATCGATCGGCTATGGCGGTGCGCCTTCCGCGCCCGAACTGGTCCGCAAGATCTTCGAGGAATTCGGCGCGCTGCCCGGCAACGGCTGGGGGATGACCGAGACAACCGCTACCGTCACCACCCATTCGGGCGAAGACTATCTCAACCGCCCGACCAGCTGCGGCCCGGCAGTGGCCGTGGCCGATCTGGAAATCCGCGCCGAGGACGGGGTGACCGTGCTGCCCGCCGGGGAGATCGGCGAACTGTGGGCGCGCGGGCCGATGATCGTGGCCGGATACTGGCAGAACCCCGAAGCGAGTGCGGCGACTTTCGTCGATGGCTGGGTCCGCACCGGGGACCTGGCCTGGCTTGATGCCGAAGGGTTCTGCTTCATCGCCGACCGGGCCAAGGACATCGTGATCCGCGGGGGCGAGAACATCTATTCCTCGGAAGTCGAGAACGCGCTCTACGAGCATCCGGCGGTGATCGACGCCGCCGTGGTCGGCATTCCCCATCGCACCCTGGGTGAGGAACCGGCCGCCGTCGTCCAGCTCGCCACGGGTATGCAAGCCAGCGAAAGCGAACTGCAGGACTGGGTCCGCGCGCGGCTGGCGGCGTTCAAGGTGCCGGTGCGAATCCTGTTCCAGACCGATACCCTGCCGCGCAATGCCAACGGCAAGATCCTCAAGCGGGAACTGCGCGCGCGGTTCGGATAGAACGGGCCCGTGATTGCGGAATGTAACTCAAGTAACATATTGGATCGGTTCCATTTTCCTTTTCGGCGATCTCAGGAGTCGCTGAAATCCGGACTTGATGACTTTGGTCAATGATTGTTCGTGCCTTTTGGCATGATCCTTGGTTGTAACGGAGCCAACAGGGGACTCCGCTCGTCAAGGAGGGCATGATGACCACCACTATCCTGACTGCCACCGGAAATTCCCGGCGGAGCAAGACTATCGCGCGGCTGTGTGCGGCTTTGGGCGCAACTACCATGCTGGCCCTGGTGCCGGGCGTGGCGGCGGCACAGTCCGGCCCGGGCCTGCCGCCCTATGACACGATGACTGACATCGGCACGCTGGGCGGCGAATATGCCTATCCCTACGATGTCAGTGACGATGGCATGGTCGTGGTCGGAGAATCCTACCACGCCGGCAACTCGCAGTGGCGCGCGTTTCGCTGGACTCCGGCGAACGGAATGGAAGATCTTGGCACGCTGGGCGGGGGCTATTCCTATGCCCGCGCGGTCAGCGGCAATGGTCAGGTGATCGTGGGTTATGCGAACCTCGCCAACGGTCAGGGCCGCGGTTTTCGCTGGACCGAGGCTGGCGGGATGCAGGATCTCGGCACCTTGGGCGGCGACTATTCCTATGCTCATGCAGTCAATACTGACGGTTCGGTCGTAGTCGGCCATGCGAATCTGGCGGGCAACAGTTCGTACCATGCCTTTCGCTGGACAACGGCCGGGATGCAGGATCTTGGGACGCTGGGCGGCAACTGGTCCTATGCCTATGACCTGAGCGGCGACGGCAGCATCGTCGTCGGACAAAGCGAGATCGCTGGCGGGCAGTATCGCGCCTTCCGCTGGACCCAGACGGGCGGCATGCAGAACCTGGGGACTCTGGGCGGGGATTGGTCCCACGCTTCGAAGATCAGCCGCGATGGTTCAACCATTGTCGGGGAATCGCATCTGGCCGGCAATTCGACTTCGCGCGCCTTCCGCTGGACCCAGGCCGGCGGGATGCAGGATCTTGGCACCCTTGGCGGGGATTACAGCTATTCCCGCTGGGTAAGCGATGACGGTTCGGTGGTGGTTGGTTACTCGCATCTGCCCACCAACAATTACTATCACGCCTTTCGCTGGACCCAGTCGGGCGGGATGCAGGATCTTGGCACGCTCGGCGGCAACTATTCCTACGCCTATGGCATCAGCGGCGATGGCAAGGTGGTGGTGGGCTATGCCTACATGCCGGAAAGCGGCGGCAATTCCTATCACCATGCCTTCCGCTGGACCGAGAAGGACGGGATGGTCGACCTGGGCACGCTGGGCGGGCTTTGGTCCTACGCAACTGCGGTCAGCCACGACGGCGGAACGGTTGTGGGATATTCCCTCAATGACCTCGGCCAGACCCGCGCCTTCATCCACCGCACCCAGATGATCGATTTCACCAACATGATCGCGTCCTTCGCGCTCACGGCCAGCGATCTCGACGTGGTCGGCGAAGGACAGCGGCAGAACCTGGGCTGGGTGCTCGACAGTTCGTGCCAGGTCGGGCTGGGCCGCAAGGCGTGCCTGGGCGGATCGACCCACTTCTTCCGCATGGGGGCCGATGATTCCCCCGCGCTGATGCGGCGGCACGATCAGGGGGTGATGCTCAACCTGGGCGTACGGCTCAGCCCGGCAGTCACGTTCGGGGCGGGTTTCGGCCTGTTCCAGCAGGAGGACCGGGCCTTCTCGATCAAGCCGGACATGGCGTTCCACTATGGCGCCTGGCTGGATATCGCGCCTGGCGGGCCGGGGCCGTTCGGGTTCAAGGCGCGGCTGGCGGGCGGCGGCGCGGTCCAGGAAAACCTGTTCGAGCGCGGCCGCGGGCTGGAAAACGTCCAGGTCACTCCCGGCCGGGCCGATCTCAACACCCTGACCGCGCGGGCAACCGTGCAGTACGGCATTCCGCTGGGCAAGCTGGCACTGGTCCCCAACGCCGGGGTCACCTGGCAGCGCAGCACGCTCGACGCCTTCCAGGAGAACGACGGCGATTTCCCGGCGCGCTTCGGGCAGACCCGCTGGCAGACCAGCTACGCCACGGCCGGGGCCGATCTGGTCCTGCCGCTGGGGCCGGACACCCGCGTCTCGCTGGGCGGCAAGGCCGATTTCGACCTCGACAGCGATCCGGTGATCATGACCGGTACCTCGACCATCCCCGGCATGGAGACTTTCTCGGTGCCATCGCTCTATCCGCGCAAGGATACCCGCGGGCGGTTCGAGTTGGGGGTCGAGCATGGCTCGGACAAGATGAGCCTGCGGGCCACGGTGGGGCTTCATACCCCGGTGCTGGGTGACGAACCTGTGGTGGTGTTCGGGATCGGCTTCGGCATGGGTCTGTGACCCCGGCCAGGGCCCGATCGATCCGGCATGCAGGGCAGGGGCCGGGCGCCAGGCGCGTCCGGCCCCGTGCCGCGTTTACGCTTCGGTAAGGGGCGGGGGCGCACAAGCAGCGCCATGCCGACCGCGCCTCGCCTTGCCCAGTTGCCCCCCGCCGAGCTGCTTCGCCGCGCAGCGGTTGTGGGCAGCGCGCTCGCGCTGATTCTGGCCGGACCCGCGCTGCCCGCGCTAGGCCTGTAACAGCCGCCACAGTGCCGCCGCGGCGGCCAGCCCCAGCACACCGCCGGTAAAGGTCCGCCAGGCCGCATCGCTGACCTTGCCGAAGGCCAGGTGGCCCAGCCAGTTGCCCAGCAGCACGGCGGGAAACAGCACGCTCGCCAGCACCGGCTCGCGCCAGGTCGCCACGCCCAGCGCCAGGGCCGAGGCGACCCCGGCAATCGAGGTCGCCATGAAAATCGTCATCATCGAGGCCCGGGCCAGTTCCGGCGCGATCATCCGACGCAGGTAATACGGCACCACCGGCGGCCCCGGCATCCCGGCAAAACCGGTGAGGATGCCCGAGGTAATGCCGGTCGCCCCGGTTTCCACCGTGCCCGGGACGTGATGTTCCGGCTTCTTGGGCAGCAGCACCAGTACGAAGGAACCCAGTGCGATAAGGGCGATCAGCAGCCGGGCCAGGGCCGGGTCGGTCACGGCCAGCAGCCATACCCCCAGCGGGGTGGCCGCCACGGCCAGGCCGGATATGACGAAGGCGCTGCGCTCGCTGGCGCCAAGGATCTTCTTGAGGCCAACCAGGCCGATCAGCAGGCCCAGCCAGTTCGCCACTACCACCGCCTCGGCCGGCGGGACTGCCAGGCCCAGGACCGGCACCAGCAGGATCGCCATGCCGAACCCGGCCAGGCCCCGCACGAAAGCCGCACCCAGGGTGGCGATCAGGCAGACCGCGATCTGCCCCTCGGTCAGGTGGAGCAGGGCGAACAGATCCGAGATGGGCAGATCAGTGATGGGCGTGTCCGTCCGCCTTGGCCGGAGCAGCCGCCACCGGCTTGCCGCGCTCTTTCAGCCAGGCTTCCATTTCGGCAATCTCGCCCTGCTGGGTCTTGATGATCCGCCCGGCCAGGTCACGCACCTTGGCGTCCTTGCCGTACTTCAGCGCCACTTCGCTCATCTCCACGGCGCCGCGATGGTGGGCCAGCATGCCCTGCATGAAAGCCACGTCGGGATCGGCATCAATGCTCGCCATGCCTTCGTGCATGCGTGCATTGACCGCGGCATAGGCCTGCTGCGCCTCGTTCTGCGGCGCGGCGGCTTCGCTGGCGGCGGGCGTGGCGGCCCCGTCTCCATGCTGGCTGCAGCCGCTCGCCAGCAGGGCGGCGGCCAGGACAAGTGCGGTGCGCTTCATGGTCTCTCCTCTCGCGATCGGTCAGGCGGCCAGGTCGGGCGGGGTCGCCCCGGCCTTCAGCAGGGCAATGGCCTCGGCCAGCGGCATGACCTTCTGGTGCTCGGCCCCCAGCGTGCGCAGGGCAACGGTGCCTTCCTCGGCCTCGCGCTTGCCGACCACCAGCAGGTGCGGAACCTTCTGCAGCGAATGTTCGCGGACCTTGTAGTTGATCTTCTCGTTGCGGCAGTCGGTCTCGACGCGGATTCCGGCGGCTTTCAGCTGCTCGGCAACGTCGGCGGCATAGCCATCGGCATCGGACACGATCGTTGCCACCACGGCCTGGACCGGGGCCAGCCAGACCGGCAGCTTGCCGGCAAAATGCTCGATCAGGATGCCGATGAAGCGTTCGTACGATCCGAAGATCGCGCGGTGCAGCATCACCGGGCGGTGCTTTTCGCCGTCCTCGCCGATGTAGCTGGCATCGAGCCGCTCGGGCAGGACGCGGTCGGACTGGATCGTGCCGACCTGCCAGGTCCGCCCGATCGCGTCGGTCAGGTGCCATTCCAGCTTGGGGGCATAGAAGGCGCCTTCGCCGGGCAGTTCTTCCCAGCCGTATTCCGGCGTGGCCAGGCCCGCCTCGATCACCGCATTGCGCAGCTCATCCTCGGCCTTGTCCCAATCGGCATCGCTGCCGAAGCGCTTTTCCGGGCGCAGCGCCAGCTTGATCGAATAGGTGAAGCCGAAGTGCTTGTAGACCCGGTCGGCCAGTTCGCAGAAGGCGCGGACTTCCGAAACGATCTGGTCTTCGCGGCAGAAGATATGGGCATCGTCCTGGGTGAACTGGCGCACCCGCATCAGCCCGTGCAGCGCGCCGTGCGGCTCGTTGCGGTGGCAGCAGCCGTTTTCGTAAATCCGCAGCGGCAGGTCGCGGTACGACTTGATCCCCTGGCGGAAGATCAGGACGTGGGCCGGGCAGTTCATCGGCTTCAGCGCCATCCAGTCGGCCTCGCCCGAAATCACCGGGCCTTCATCCTCGGTGTTCGGAACCTCGTCGGGGATGACGAACATGTTCTCGCGGTACTTGCCCCAGTGGCCGGACTGTTCCCACTGGCGCGCGTCCATCACCTGCGGGGTCTTGACCTCGCGGTAGCCGGCCCCGTCGATCGCGCGGCGCATATAGGCTTCCAGCTCGCGCCAGATCAGATAGCCCTTGGGGTGCCAGAACACCGATCCGTGGGCTTCCTGTTGCAGGTGGAACAGGTCCATTTCCTGCCCCAGCTTGCGGTGATCGCGCTTGGCGGCTTCTTCCAGCCGGGTCAGGTGCTCGCTCAGCTGCTTCTTGCTCAGCCAGCCGGTACCGTAGATCCGGCTCAGCATCGCGTTGTTCTGATCGCCGCGCCAGTAAGCACCTGAAACGCGGGTCAGCTTGAAAGCCTGGGGATCGAGCTTGCCGGTGGAGGGCAGGTGCGGCCCGCGGCACATGTCGAGCCAGTCATCGCCCGACCAGTAGACCGTCAACGGCTCGTCGCCCGGCAGCTCGGCGGCCCATTCGGCCTTGAAGCTTTCGCCCTGCTGCTTCCACCGCGAGATCAGCTGCTCGCGGCTCCACACTTCCCGGCGCAGCGGCTTGTCGGCCTGGATGATCTTGCGCATCTCCGCTTCGATCGCGGGCAGGTCCTCGTCGGTGAAGGGGCGCTCGGCGGGCGCGAAGTCATAGTAGAACCCGTCGTCGGTGCTCGGCCCGAAGGTGATCTGCGTGCCGGGAAACAGCGCCTGGACCGCTTCGGCCAGGACGTGGGCATAGTCGTGCCGGGCCAGGTCCAGCGCCTCGGCCTCGTCGCGGGCGGTGATCAGCGCCAGGCTGCAATCGCCGGCGAAAGGCCGGGTCAGGTCGACCAGCTCGCCGTCAACGCGCGCGGCCAGCGCCGCCTTGGCCAGGCCAGGGCCGATCGCCGCGGCGACATCGGCCGGGGTCGATCCCTCCGGCATTTCACGCACGGAACCGTCGGGAAGGCTGATCTTGAGGAGTTCGGACATGGTTTACTCGTCTGCGGTTTGGCGCGCTTTGGCACAAGCCGGGGCGCACCGGAAGGGGCGGTGTCATGGCTGGAAAGGTTCGGAAGGAGACACCGGCCGCCCGAACCCCCGGAAGCCCCGGGAGCGGCGGCCCTTTCGCTCAGGCGAAAGCGGCCCGCCCCGGGATGCCCGGGGTGGTGGTAGTAGTCAGCGAAAAGGCGCGGGCCGTTTGCATGACCGGGCCATTAGCAGCGGCGTGGTTAAAGGGCAACTAAGCCGAAAACCGCTTCTGCCCGGCCAGCACCGTCATCCGCTTCACCCCGGCAAGCGCGGTGCCGCGCTGGCGGACGGTGGTCAGGAAGCGCCATTCTCCGGTCGCGCTTTTCGGGGTCAGTTCCACCGCCAGATAGCCGCGCTGGCTGGTGTCGCACCATTTGAGGTCGGGGCTGGCCCCCATCACGTCGCGGGCCAGGGCATCGGGCCTGATCCAGCCGACATAGTGTTCGAACCCCGGCGACGTGACGCTTTGCCCGGCCATTTCCACTCCGACCCGCTCCTTGCCCAGGCGGTGATCGAAAGCCCAGGCATTGTGGCTGTCCCCGGCCAGGACCAGCAGGTTGGCATCGGCCTCCAGCGCGGCGCGATAGACCCGTTCGCGCGCGGCGGGATAGCCGGACCACATGTCCATCGCATAGGGAATGCCGCTTTTCTGCGCGCGGTGGGCGGTGCGGATCCGCGCGCGCAGGTCTTTCGGCACCTTGTCGGTCATGCCTTCGACAATCGCATCGCCCATGCCGAACTGGCCCATGATGATCTGCTGGGCCAGCACCTGCCACGGCTTGCCGGCCTTGCGCGACCCTTTCAGGCCGCTGGCCAGCCAGCCTTCCTGCTCTGCCCCCAGCAGGCTTCGCGCGGGATCGCGCCAGGTCTGGTCGCGGAACGCGGTCAGCGCGGCTTCCAGTTCGGCCCCGCTCTTGCCCTTCATCACATCGCCCAGGTCCAGCGGCTTGTCGCGCGCGACGTGGCGGGTTTCCAGCCGGAACAGGGTGGCCAGCTTGCCGATCTCGTACTGCGCCCAATAGGCCTCCGATACCGGCAGCCACTCGCGATAGGCCTGTTCGGCCACAGCGACACGGGCGGCATAGGGGCCTTCGCTGTCGCTCTGGTGGTTTTCGGCCCCGCCTTTCCATGCATCGTTGGCCACTTCGTGATCGTCCCACATCGAAATGACCGGATAGAGCTGGTGCAGGCGTTGCAGGTCCGGATCGCGGCGGTAGGTGGCAAAGCGCTCGCGGTACTGCGCCAGAGTCACTGTCTCGGCTCCGGGGACCAGCCGTTCGGCCAGTCCTTCCTTGGCCGAAGGATAGGTGCCGGTGGGATATTCATAGAAGTAATCACCCAGGTGCAGGACCAGGTCGAAATCGCCCGCTTCGGCGGCGTGGCCATAGGCGTTGAACCAGCCGAAGCCGTGGTTGGAGCAGGAAAACACCGCGATCCGGAACCTGTCGACCTTGCCGGCGGGCAGCGTCCTGGTCCGCCCGACCGGCGACTTCTCGCCATCGGGGGCGACAAAGCGGTAGAAGTACCAGGTTCCCGGCTTCAGCCCTTTGGCCCAGGCCCGCGCGCAGCAATCGCTGGCCGGGGATGCGGCCGCGTCGCCCTGCACCACGATCCGGGTGAACCCGGCATCTTCGGCCAGTTCCCACTTCAGCGCGGTTTCGTCGGCGCTGGCATAGCGGGTCCACAACAGGACCTGGTCGGGACCCGGCTCGCCGCTGGCAACGCAGTGGGTAAAGCCCCGTTCTCCCCCGGCCAGCGCCGGGGTGCCGCTCATGGCCAGCCCCAGCAGCCCCAGCTTCAGCGCGTGGCGACGGGTGGCGGCCAAAGCCGGCGCTTCAGGCGCGGCATCCGGCACGGCGGGGGTGGTCATGGTGCTCTCTCCCTGTTCTTTGCTGCCAGACTAACCCGGTTTGATGACAGGGCAATGGCAGATGCGGCGCGGCTTTGGCTTGCCCTTGGCTGACGCCTCCCGCACAAGGCGGGGCAATGACCGAGACCCGTTTCCATGACCTGCCCGATGGTCGCCGCATGGCCTATCGCCATATCGCGGGCACCGGCCCGACGCTGGTATTCCTGCCCGGCTATTTGAGCGACATGGCCGGGGGGAAGGCGACCGCGGTGCTTGACTGGGCGCGGGCCAATGGCCGGGCCTGCCTGATGCTCGACTATCCCGGCTGCGGGGAAAGCGGGGGCGACTTTGCCGATGGCACGCTGAGCGGCTGGCGTGATGACGTGGTGTGCCTGTTGTCTGCCCTTGGTGTGCCATCGGTCATGCTCGTGGGATCGTCGATGGGCGGGTGGTTGATGCTGCTGGTAGCGCTTGAGTTACCGTTGAAAGTCAAAGGCCTGGTCGGGATCGCCGCTGCTCCGGATTTTACCGAATGGGGCTTCGATGCCGCACAGAAGGCAAGACTGGCCGCCGGCGAAGTGCTCTATGAAGACAACCCCTATGGCCCGGAGCCGACCCCGACCTATCCCGGTTTCTGGGCCGATGGCCAGGCCAACCTGCTGCTGGACCAGGAAATTCCGCTCGATTGCCCGGTCCGGCTGCTGCACGGGCAGTGCGATCCCGACGTCCCGTGGGACCTCTCCCTGCGCCTCGCGCAGGCGCTGCGTTCAGGCGATGTGCAGGTGGCCCTGATCAAGGATGGCGATCACCGGCTCAGCCGGGATGCCGATATTGCCCTTCTATTGCAGACACTTGGCTCGTTGGGCTGAACAGGAATCGCCATGACTCTCGCCATCCTCCTCCCGCTGATCGCCCAGGTCGGCCCTGGCGGCAACCTGCCCCAGGCCCCCCTGCAGATCCCCAAACCGAAAAGCGAAGCCGTGGCCCAGCCCCAGACCGACCTGCTCAAGGACTGCCTCCACCTCGCCATGACCCGCCCCTCCGATGCGATCGAAGTGGCCAAAAACTGGCTGATTTCCGCCAAGTCCATGAAGGATCGTGCGGGGGCAAAGCAATGCCACGCGCTTGCCCTGACCCGGATCGAGGGCTGGGCAGAGGCCGCGGCGCTGTTCCTTTCCGCCCGCGAAGATACCCCCACAAACGAAGCCGACGAACGCGCCCGGCTCGGTGCACTGGGCGGCAATGCCTATCTCGCCGCCGGCGATCCGGCCGCTGCCCTCGCCGCCCTCGACCTCGCCCTTGCCGATACCCGGACCGGCCTCGACGCCAGGCAGCGCGGCGGGATCCAGATCGACCGCGCCCGCGCTCTGGTGGCGCTGGACCGGCCGGACGAGGCCGCGGAAGCTCTTGCCGATGCACGGATTTCTGCCCCGAACAACCATCAGGCCTGGCTGCTCTCCGCCACCCTGTCGCGCCGCCAGGGCAAGTTGCCGGAAGCGCAGGCGCAGATCGAGCGGGCGGCCGAACTGTTTCCGGTCGATCCCGAAATCGGCCTTGAAGCCGGGGTCATCGCCATGCTCGCCGGGCGTGAGGATGCGGCCCGCAAGAGTTGGGAATCGGCAATCCGGGCCGGACCGGGGACTCCGGCGGCAAAAACCGCGCAAGGCTATCTTGACCAACTGGGGCCGCCCGCCGCACCATCGGGCCGATGATCCCGCTTTCCGTCCTCGATCTCGTCACCGTTCGCGAAGGCGGCTCGGTTGGTGAAGCTCTGCGCGATGCCGCCGCCCTGGCCCAGACGGCCGAGGCAGCCGGATACAAGCGGTTCTGGGTGGCCGAACACCACGCGATGGACGGCGTGGCAGGCGGTGCGGCCTCGGTCGTGCTGGCCCATATCGGCCACGCCACTTCGACCATCCGGATCGGCTCGGGCGGGATCATGCTGCCCAACCACAATCCCTTCGTGATTGCGGAACAGTTCGGCACGCTCGATGCCCTGTTTCCGGGGCGGATCGATCTGGGTCTGGGCCGCGCGCCCGGTGCCGATGCCCGGTTCGGTCAGGCGCTGCGCAAGGATCTTGGCCGCGCGGCCGAGCATTTTCCGCATGACGTGGTGGAACTGCGCGCTCTGTTGACCGGCGAGCCCGAACTGCCGATCCGCGCGACTCCCGGCCTGGGCGCGCAGGTGGAGATGTGGATGCTCGGCTCCAGCCTGTTCGGGGCCCAGCTCGCCGCCATGCTGGGCATGCCCTATGCCTTTGCCTCGCACTTCGCGCCGGACTATCTGGATCAGGCGCTCGACGTCTATCGGCGCCAGTTCCGGCCGTCGCAATGGCTGGAACACCCGCATGTGATGGCCGCGATGACAGTGATCGCGGCCGAGGATGACGAGGAAGCGGCCGTGCTCGGCACTTCAATGGACCAGAGCTTTGTGGCGCTGCGTAGCGGTACGCCAGGCCGGCTCAAGCCGCCGGTGCCGGGCTATCGCCAGACTTTGCCGCCGGGTCAGCTGGCCATGCTGGAACACATGCGGCAGGCCAGCGCCGTTGGCGGGCCGGAAAAGGTGCGGGCCGATATTACCCGCTTCGTTGAACGCACCGGCGCCGATGAAATCATCGTTTCGGGTGCCACCTACGATCCCGCGATGCGCCGACGCTCGCTCGAAATTACCGCGAAGGCCCTTTCCTAAGCCCATTTCCCTAGGGGCAAGGTGGTTGCAGTTGAGACTACTTTGATCTAGTGTGCGCAAAATTGCTACGAGAGATGGCAATAATATAACAAGCAGGATCAGGCGGCCCGGACCGCCGGAGGAGCACGCACGATGAGTTCGAAGTCCGCTCTCGCCAAGGCCCTGGCCCGGCGTCTGACCGATGCGCAATTGCCAGGCGATGCCCCGATCGGCGGCAAGGCCCTGGACGAAGCAGCGGCATTCGTGATCGCGACCGCGGCCCAGCGGTCTGCCGGGCAGTCGGCGATCGGCATCGAATCCGTGTCCGGCGCTGCGGGTGAGCGCTTCATGCGGCTGGCGCTGGTCAACGAGGACATGCCGTTTCTGGTCGACTCGATCGCTTCGACCATTGCCGCCAATGGCTTGACGATCGACCGGTTGATCCATCCGGTGGTTCCGGTCCGCCGCGATGGATCGGGCCAGCTCAAGGAACTGGTCGACGGCGATGCCGCCGGCGAAAAGCGGGAATCGATGGTCTATGTCGAGACCAGCCGCGCCGATGCCCGCCAACGCCGCCTGCTGGAACAGGCGCTTGAAGCCACTCTGGCCGATGTCCGGGCTGCCGTGGCCGATTGGCCGAAGATGCAAGCCGTGATGGCTGCCGATGCCGATGCCTGTTCCGATAGCGAGGGGGCGGCGCTGCTGCGCTGGTTCAAGGACGGCATGCTGACCCAGCTTGGTCACGTGGTCCGCCAACGCGACGGCGGCCAGAACGGTGCGCTGGGCATTTGCCGCAAGAGCGCGAAGAGCCTGCTGGGACCGATCTCCTACGAACGCGCCTTTGCCTGGTTCGAAGGCCAGAAAAAGGGAGCGCGGGTGCCCTTGGTGGTGAAATCCAACCAGGTCGCCAAAGTCCACCGCCATACGCCGCTCGACCTGTTCATTCTGCCGGTGATGGAACAGGGCCGGGTTACCGCACTGTCGGTTCACGCCGGGATCTGGACCAGCGCGGCCCTCGCTGCGTCGCCCAATCAGGTGCCGCGCATGCGATCCTTGCTCGCCGATATCGCGAAGCGCTACGGCTTCTCGGGCCAGGGCCATGCCGCGAAGGCACTGGTCCATGCCCTGACCATCCTCCCCAACGATATCCTGACCAGCCTGGATGACGAGGACGTAGCCCGCCTCGCCACCACCAGCATGAGCCTGACCGACCGGCCCCGGCCCAAGCTGGCCCTGGCCTGCGCCCCGCTCGAACGGCACCTGTTTGCCTTCGTCTGGGTGCCCCGTGATGCGATGTCGACGAACACCCGCTTGCAGGTTCAGGCCATGCTGGTCGAAGCTGCCGGCGCTCCCGTGCTTGACTGGGCCACCCAGATCGATGGCAACGTGGCCCTGATCCGGTTCGTGCTGGATCTGCCGGAAGTGGCGGCCCTGCCGGATGAGGCCTCGCTCGATGCCCGGCTGAGTGCCATGCTTCGGGGCTGGTCGGACGCAGTGGAGGCCGAGATCGCGGCTAGCGAGGACCCGTCGCGTGCGGCGGCGCTGGCAGGACGTTTTGCTGAAGCCTTTCCGCTGGCTTACCGCACCGAATATGGCCCTGCCGAAGCGGCGCTCGACATTGCCCGCCTGCGCCGGGTGGCCGGTGAGGGTGAGGATGGACCGCTGCGCGGGGTCCGGCTTCATGCCCTGGCCGGTGATGGTCCGAACGAATTGCGGCTCAAGCTCTATCAGCGCAGCGGATCACTGGCCTTGTCCGATGCGGTTCCGGCACTCGAGAATTTCGGCTTCCGGGTGATCGAGGATGTTCCTACCGAGCTTGACGCGGGCCGCCTCGGCACCATCCACGATTTTCGACTGACTGCCCCAACCGGATTGGATCCTGAGGCGATTCTGGGCCGGGCGGAAGCGGTCGAAGCCGCCATTGCCGACGTGCTCAACGGTGCGGCCGAGGACGATCCGTTCAACCGCCTGATCACGGCAGTCTCAATGGGTGCGCGCGAGGCGAACTGGCTGCGGGCATGGTACCGCTACTTGCGCCAGGCCGGGCTCAACTACTCGGTGCCAACCGCGGTTGATGCCTTGCAGAATGCGCCCGAGGTAACGCGCCAGCTGGTCGCCTTGTTCGTTGCGCGGCACGATCCGGCCTTCAAGGGCGATCGGGCCAAGGCCGAAGCCGCGGCGCAGGACGCGATCCGGGCCGGGCTGGCACAGGTCAAGGCCATCAACGATGATCGCCTGCTCCGCCAGTTCCGCGCCGTGGTCGAAGCGACGTTCCGGACCAATGCATTCGCTCCCGCCGGACAGGCCGCACTGGCCTTCAAGCTTGATTCCGCACTGATTCCGGGCTTGCCCAAGCCGTTGCCGTGGCGCGAGATTTTCGTCTACTCGCGCCGGGTTGAGGGCATCCACCTGCGGTCCGGTCCGGTTGCGCGCGGCGGCCTGCGGTGGTCCGATCGGCGCGATGACTTCCGCACCGAGATCCTTGGGCTGATGAAGGCCCAGAAGGTCAAGAACGCGGTGATCGTCCCGGCCGGGGCCAAGGGCGGGTTCTATCCCAAGCAACTTCCTGACCCTTCGCGTGACCGCGATGGCTGGCTGGCTGAAGGCAAGGACAGCTACAAGCTGTTCATCCGCACGCTGTTGTCGATCACCGACAACATTGTCGACGGTTCGGTTGTCCATCCTGCCGACGTGACGATCCGCGATGGTGAGGATCCTTATTTCGTGGTTGCCGCCGACAAGGGCACGGCCACCTTTTCCGATACGGCCAACGGCATTGCCGAAGAGCACGATTTCTGGCTCGACGACGCCTTCGCCAGCGGCGGCTCCAAGGGCTATGACCACAAGGCCATGGGCATCACCGCCAAGGGCGCATGGCTGTCGGTTCAGCGCCATTTCCTTGAAATGGGCATCGATGTGCAGAGCGAACCGGTTCGCGTGGCCGGCTGCGGCGACATGTCTGGCGACGTCTTCGGCAACGGCATGCTGCTGTCGCAAGCGATCAAGCTGGTCGCCGCGTTCGATCATCGCCACATCTTCCTCGATCCGGATCCCGACCCGGCGAAAAGCTGGGCCGAACGCAGCCGGATGTTCGCCCTGCCGCGTTCAAGCTGGGAGGATTATGATCCGAAGCTGATTTCGAAGGGCGGCGGGGTGTTTCCGCGCAGCGCCAAGGAAATTCCGCTTTCGGCCGAAGTGCGGGCCATGCTGGGGATCGATGCCGAAACGATCGATCCCGACGGCCTGATTACCGCGATCCTCAAGGCCGAAGTGGACCTGCTGTGGTTTGGCGGGATCGGCACCTATGTGAAGAGCCGGGCCGAGAATAACGTCCAGGTGGGCGATCCGGCGAATGACGCGCTGCGGATCGACGGAGCCGATGTCCGCGCGCGGGTGATCGGCGAAGGGGCGAACCTGGGCACTACCCAGGCCGGGCGGATCGAGTTCGCGCTTTACGGTGGGCGGATCAATACCGATTTCATCGACAATTCGGCTGGCGTCGATTGCTCGGATAACGAGGTGAACATCAAGATCGCGCTGGCCGGCGCCAAGCGTGCCGGGCGGCTCGCCGAACCGGCCCGGGTCAAGCTTCTGGCGGAAATGACCGACGAGGTTGCCGCCATCGTGCTGGAAGACAACCGGCTTCAGGCGCTTGCGCTGTCGATTGCCCAGTCCGGCGGACCCGGCGCGACGGCATCGCATCTGCGCCTGATCGAGACGCTGGAAGGCTCGGGCCAGCTTGATCGCAAGACCGAGGGCCTTGCCGACAGCGAAGTCTATGCCCGCCGTGCTGCCGATGGCCGGGGCCTGACACGGCCCGAGCTCGCGGTGCTGCTGTCCAGCGCCAAGTTGCAGCTTCAGGGCGCGATCGAGGCATCGTCTCTGCCCGACGATCCGGGCCTTGCGGACGAATTGCTCGCCGCGTTCCCCCAGCCGATGCGGGACAAGTTCCGGCAGGACATTCTTGACCACCGGCTGCGCCGCGAAATCATCGCGACCAAGCTGGCCAACCGTTTGGTCAACCGGATGGGCCTGATCCATCCGTTCGAACTGGCCGAGGAAGAAGGCGCCAGCCTGGCCCAGGTGGCCGCCGCCTTCGTGGCCGCCGAGCGGCTGTTCGGCATGGCCGAGGTGTGGCAACGGATCGAGACGGCGGAGATGGGCGAGCAGGCCCGTATCGTGCTGTTTGAACGCGCGGCGGCAGCTCTCGCCGATCACATTGCCGATCTGCTGCGGGTTGGGGGCCATAGCTGCGAACCTTCGAAACTGGTGGCCGAACTGCAGGAAGCGGTAACCGGACTTGCCAAGGATACCGACAGTCTCCTTTCCGGGGAGATCCGCGCCCAGTCCGGCCGCATGCTGAACCAGTTGGCCGAAGCCGGCGCGCCCGCCGAAGAGGCGGCGCTGGTTGCCCGCTTGCAGGACATGGACGGGGCCGTTGGCATCGCCCGTCTGGCTGGTGAGAGTGGTCGGTCCCCCCGCGAAGTCACCCTTGCCTTCGCCGATCTTGGCGCGCGGATCGGGCTCGACTGGGCCCAGCAGACCGCTGCCCGGATGAGCCCGACCGATCCGTGGGAGCGCTTGCTGGTCAACGGCCTTGCCCGGGATTTCCAGCAGATGCGGCTCGATTTCCTGCGCCGCGCGATGGGCCGAAAGGACGATCCCGCCGCTGCTGTGGCACGCTGGGTCGAGGCTCAGGCTGAGGGTATTGCCCAATTCCGCCGTGTGGTTGGCCGGGCGCAGTCCGCGGTCCCGGTTGCACCGGCCATGCTGGCGCAACTGGCCAGCCAGGCCCGCAATCTGCTGGCGCGCTAGACGGACAGTTCGTCCAGCGCCCAGCGCGCGGCTTCGGACACCACCGGATCGGGATCGCTGAGCAGGTCCCGGACCGGTCCGGCCAGTGCCGGATCGGCGCTGTTGCCGGCCGCAT
Source organism: Sphingomonadales bacterium (assembly GCA_017302615.1). Lineage (GTDB taxonomy): Bacteria > Pseudomonadota > Alphaproteobacteria > Sphingomonadales > Sphingomonadaceae > Novosphingobium. Next base: position 26,481 of record JAFLDB010000002.1, on the reverse strand, counting down.
AAAGGCAGTTGCGGACAAACCGATTGCGACCGATCCGCTTGATCGGCGATCCGGAAAACAACTTGCGAAAAGCAGCATCGTCCAGCGCCAGCAGTTCGGCCAGGCGCGGCGCCGCCAGTTCGGCGCGCGGGAGAAAGGCGCGCATGGTGTGCGCCGTATCGGCAAACTTGTTCCACGGGCAGACCGCCAGGCAATCGTCGCAGCCATAGATGCGGTTGCCCAGTGCCTTGCGAAACTCCAGCGGGATTGCCTCTTTCAGCTCGATGGTCAGGTAGGAAATGCAGCGCCGCGCATCGAGCCGGTAGGGCGCAGGAAAGGCGTTGGTCGGGCAGGCCGTCTGGCAGGCGCTGCAACTGCCGCAGCGGTCGCGGCCCGGCGCATCGGGTTGTAGTTCCAGCGTGGTGTAGATCGCGCCCAGAAACAGCCATGAGCCATGATCGCGGCTGACCAGATTGGTATGCTTGCCCTGCCAGCCAAGCCCGGCGGCCTCGCCCAGCGGCTTTTCCATGACCGGTGCGGTATCGACAAAGACCTTGACGCCTATCTCGCCCAGACCGCGTTTTCCGGCTTCAGCCACCAGCCACCGTGCCAGCGCCTTCAGCGCCTTCTTGACCGTATCGTGATAGTCAGACCCCTGAGCATAGACGGAAATCCGCGCCCGGTCCGGCTCTTCCGCCAGGGTTAGCGGATCCACCGAGGGGGCATAGCTCATGCCAAGGGCAATGACCCTGCGCGCCTCTGGCCACAGGCCTTGCGGGCTGCGGCGATGATGGGCACGTGCCTCCATCCACTCCATCGCGCCGTGCATGCCTTCATCCAGCCACTGCTCCAGCCGCGCGGCGCGTAGCGGATCCTCTCCGGCTGGCGTGACCCCGCAGGCGGCAAAGCCCAGCCTGGTGGCCTCCGCGATAAGATCATGCTTGAGCGAATTGGTGGCAGCCGCGTTAACCAAACTTCCTGTTGCTCCTGTTCACCCGCTTTCCATAGTGGGCTGGACGCATGAAGCTAGGGGAAGCACCGATGGGGAGCAACGCGCCGCAAGCGGCAACACGGCCGCTGGCAATCGAGGCGCGCGGGCTGGTGAAGCGGTTTGATGGCTTTACCGCAGTCGACGGGGTCGACCTGTCGGTGCCGGAAGGCGCGATCTACGGCATTCTCGGTCCCAACGGTGCTGGCAAGACCACTACACTGCGAATGCTTCTGGGCATCATCGATCCCGATGAGGGTGTGCGCCGCCTGCTTGGCACAGACCGCCCGCATGAAGTGGCCCACACGGTCGGCTACCTGCCGGAAGAACGCGGGCTCTACCCTTCGATGAAAACCTATGAGGCAATCGCTTTTCTGGGCGCCCTGCGCGGTCTGCCGCTGGCTGAAGGGCGACGGCGGGGCAAGCAGTTGCTGGAAGAGCATGGCCTTGGTTATGCGATCGAGCGCCAGATCCGCCAGCTCTCGAAAGGCATGGCCCAGCAGGTCCAGTTGCTCGGCACGCTGGTCCACAATCCCCGGCTGGTGGTTTTCGACGAGCCGTTTTCCGGCCTCGATGCACTCAACCAGGGCAAGCTCGAACGGATGATCCGCAGCCTGGCGGTGAAAGGCACCACGGTAATCTTCTCCACCCATGTGATCGCCCATGCCGAGCGCTTGTGTGATGAAGTGGCAATCATCGCCGGCGGCAAGGTTCCCTTTGCCGGCCCTGTGGATGTTGCGCGCGACCGGATCCGACCGCAGGTGCGGCTGGAAACCCGCGCCAAGGATGGACCCTGGCGCAAAGCTCTGCCCGCCGATGCCCGGCATGAGGGCAATTTCTGGTTCTTCAGCCTGCCCGAAAGCGGGATCGAACCGCTGCTGCGGGCACTGATCGAAGGCGAGGCGGGGATTCTTTCGCTGTCGATTGAGCGCGCCGGTCTGCACGATGCCTTCGTGGCGATTGCCGGTGAGGCGGCCGCCCGGGCACTTGAAGAAGAGAAAGAGGAGGTGCGGCGGTGAACCAGGATACCCACACCGGCCGGCTCTCCACCCTGGCTGCCGCCTTTGTCGTGGCCCGGCGCGATTTCGTCGCGATCCTGTGGTCGCGCAGTTTCATCTTCTTCCTGCTTGGTCCGCTGTTCCCGTTGCTGGTCGGCGGGCTGGCTGGGGGGATCGGCCAGCAAGTGAAGCAAAGTGTCGATCGTCCGCTGCTCGGTGTCGCGATGGCCCCGGCGGATGTCGATGCCATGATCGGAGCCCAGCAAAGGTTGGCCGAGCGGGTCGGGCCGTCGATGCCCCAACTGGTGATCGTCAAGAAGCTGGAGCCGGGCGAACAATTCGACCCGGTGGCAGCGATGAAATCCAATCAGGCCAATCTCGCGGCGATTGTTACCGGTACGCCGCAACAGCCGGTCTTGACCGGACCGAAGGAGCGGATTGCCGACTGGCAGGGCCGGGTGGCGCTGATTACGGCTTACGCAGCAGGCGCAGAGCCAAAGGTATATCCTGAAGTTGGCCTCAACAGCATCGCCACCTCGCGCGCCGACCAGACCCAGAGCCGGGTAGTGACCGCGCAAATCGGCCAGACGGTGCTGTTCCTTCTGACCATGTTGCTGGCCGGAATGGTCCTTTCGAATCTGGTCGAGGAAAAGGGCAACAAGATCATCGAAGTGCTCGCCGCCGCCATCCCGATGGATGCCGTGTTTCTGGGCAAACTGTTTGCCATGCTGGCCGTGTCATGGGTCGGGATCACGGTCTGGGGCCTGGCCGGTAGCGCGGTATGGCTCGGGGCCGGCAACAGCTTGTCGAACTTCCCTGCGCCCGCTGTCGGCTGGCCGTTGTTCTTCGCCTTTGGTGTGGCCTATTTCTCCATGGGCTATCTCCTGCTCGGCTCGATCTTCCTTGCGATCGGCTCGCTCGCCACCACGGTGCGCGAGGTTCAGACCCTGTCGATGCCGGTAACCATGCTGCAGTTGCTGAACTTCTTCTTCGCCTCCTATGCCATGGCCAAGCCGGGCAGCGTGGTGGAGACGGCGGCAATGATCGTGCCCTTCTCGTCGCCCTTCATGATGCTGGCCAAAGCGGCGCAGGACGATACCCTGTGGATCCATGGCGCGACTCTGGCCTGGCAGGCGCTCTGCGTCGCGGTGCTGGTGCGTGGCGGCGCGGCGCTGTTCAAGAAGCGGGTAATGAAGAGTGGTCCGGCCGGCACCGGCCGGCGCGGCCTGTTCCGGCGCAAGGCCGCAGCCTGACCCGGCGGCGATGCACTTCGCCGAGCCGCTATTGACATTTCGGTAAGTTAGGCCGGATAAGTCTCATCAAGCAACGCATCCAGCAAAGGTGCGGGCATTGGAGAGACGAGCGATGGCAACCCAGGCAGCAGCCCCCGAAAAGTTCATTTACCGCACCTCGCCCACCGCGGCCGAAGCCTTCGAAGGCTGGCTGAAGGAGCACGGGCAGGAGATGCCCAAGCACACCCACCCGTGGGACGTGTCGCGCTCCGACATCTATGTCGAGGACCGCTGGCAGCCGATCTTCGCCGAAATGCGCGCCAAGGAACCGGTCAACTACGTGCCGGAATCACCCTATGGCCCTTACTGGAACGTGGTCAGCTCCAAGGCGATCCAGCATGTCGAGGCGCTGCCCGAACTCTATTCCTCGTCCTGGCAGTACGGCGGGATCACTATCACGGAGCCACCTGCGGATGTGACTCCGGAACAGCTGGAAGAGCGCCGCCTGCCGATGTTCATCGCGATGGACCGGCCCGAACACACCGGTCAGCGCCGCACCGTTGCTCCGGCTTTCACACCGGGCGAGATCGAGAAGATGGCCGAGGAAGTGCGCGCCCGCACCGCTGCCACGCTCGATTCGCTGCCGTTTGGCGAACAGTTTGACTGGGTCGACAAGGTCTCGGTCGAACTGACCACCGGCATGCTGGCGATCCTGTTCGGCTTCCCGTGGGAAGACCGCCGCCTGCTGACCTTCTGGTCGGACTGGGCCGGTGACGTGGAGCTGGGCTTTGCCCGCGAACTGAACGAAGTGCGCTGGGAAATTTTCCAGGAGATGGCCCAGTACTTCAAGACGCTGTGGATCGACCGGATGGGCAAGCCGCCCAGCCGCGATCTCATCTCGATGATGATCCACTCCGACGCGATGAGCCAGATGAGCCCGCAGGAATTCATGGGCAACCTGATCCTGCTGATCGTCGGCGGCAACGATACCACCCGCAACACCATGTCGGGCATCATCCACGCGCTGGACAGCTTCCCCGATCAGCGCGCCCTGTTCGAGGCTGACCCCTCGGTGATCCCCAACGCGGTCCAGGAGATCATCCGTTTCCAGACTCCGCTCGCCCACATGCGCCGCACGGCGACGGCCGATGCCGAACTGTTCGGTCATCAGATCAAGAAGGGCGACAAGCTGATCCTGTGGTACATTTCCGCCAACCGTGACGAGGAAGTGTTCGAGGATGCCGACAAGGTGATCCTCAACCGCGAAAACGCGCGGCGGCACCTCTCGTTCGGATATGGTATCCACCGCTGCGTCGGGGCCCGTCTGGCTGAACTGCAGCTCAAGGTGCTGATGGAAGAAATGCACAAGCGCCGGATGCGGGTTAACGTGACCGGCAAGGTGGAGCGGGTCCGCGCCAACTTCGTTCACGGCTTCCGCAAGATGGAAGTGACGCTGGAGAAGTTCTGAGCGCCTAGCGCCGAGTGACTTCCCAGACCAGCAGGCCACTGTCCTGCGGCATCGGCACCGGCCTCAACCAGGCCGGTGTCTTGCCTTCTGCGAGGCTCGCGGCGAGCCCCCGGGGCGCCGCCTCTCGGTAGATCGCCACCTCGGCCAGCGCCGGGCACAGCGCCACATGGCTTGCGCCGCGCTTGGACACGATCGCCTCGGCATCAGCCGGACTGGCAAGGAAGGCGGCGATCACATCGTGCAGGGCTTGCGGCGCGCGGTGGTGCGCGGTGGCCACCACCTTGTGCGGGCTGTGCAGCAGCAGCATCGGGCCGCTGTCGATCGGTGCGAAGATCGTCGCGCCGGGGCCCAGCCTGCGCAAGGCCGGTGCCGCCGCCGCAATGTCGCAGGCGCGCTGGGCAACGGGCGGCGAGACAGCGGGGCGGGATGCCAGCAGCCTTGCGGCTTTCAGCGGCAGGTCCGGCATGATCAGCAGGACGGCACCAGCCAGCAGGGCGATCCGCCGCCCGCCGGGCCGCATCGCTTGCGCCTTGCGGTGCCAATCCCGCAGCATCCACCCCAGCGGCACGGCGGCCATGGCCGCAGCGAACCCGGCCGAGCGGCTGACCACCAGCCCGAGCGCAAGGGTTCCTGCGGCGATCAGAGCATATTCAAACCAGAACCGCCGCAGCCAGCCCTGACTGGCCTGCCACAGCCGGAATGCAGCGATCAAACCGGCCAGCGGCGGAACGACCAGTCGCAGCGCGACATCCAGGTCCTGCCGCCAGACCGGCATGCCTTCGCGGACGTTGGCGTACCAGTATTGCTGGACCAGCGGGTCGAGCATGACGAAGGGGCCGGCGGTGCAGGCCGGGGCAAGCAACAGCAGTGTGCCGATGCCAAGGCTGCCGCTGGCCGCCATGCCAAGTGCCAGCGCGGGGCGTGGCATGGCCGGGGCAAGCCCCAGAAAACTCAAGCAAATTGCGATACTTAGGAGCGCGCCCAGATAGGCTGGGGAAAGGGTGTCGCAGTGCGGGGCGAGGTCGGCGAGGCCGCGGGTGGCGAGGAAGGCGAGCACCGAGGTGCCGGCGAGCGTGCGAATATAGTGCAAAGACAAGGCCTTGGCCTTGGGATCGAGCAGCCAGCGCAGCGCCAGGACCGCGCCGATCAGCGCGGCGAGCGGGAGCAGTTCGAGGCTGATTGTCATGCCTAAGGCCATGAAAAAGCCTGCAATTCTCCCGCTGGTTCGCTCGCTGCGGGCGGTCAGGCCGTTCAGCGCGGCGAGCAGCATGACGATCTGCCAGCCGTGATGGTCGATCCTGAGCGGCTGAAGCTGGGCCGTCACCGCCGTCAGCAGCGCAAGTATCAGACAAGTATAGACAATTGCCCCGTCACCCAGCATCCGCCAGGCCAGCCTGCCGGCCAGCAGCATGGCCAGAAACAGAGCGATCAGCGGCACCAGTACCAGCGTGACCTGCTCTGCCAAAGCGTTCCCAAGCAGCGGAGCAAGGGCAGACCACACTATCACCAATGGCACATCGACCAGCCTCGACCAGTGCATCAGCATGCCCTCGGGAGGGGCAACGCGGTACTGGTGGAGATCGAACCAGCCCTGCCCGGCAATCAGGTCGCGCAGCTGGACCAGCCGCAGGCTGTCATCGGCATCGGGCAGCTGCATCCCGGCAATCGCCGACCAGCGCACCGCGACAAAGATCGCCGCGACCACAAGCCAGACAAGGCCGACCCGCCAGAACAGGTCGGCCGTGAATCCGGCCCGCCGTCGTTCGACGAAGATCATGCCGCCTGGCCGGGCCGGAACACCACCCGCTCGCGCAGCAGCCAGGTCAGCGTGAAGCTGGCACCGATCGCGGCCAGCTTGGCCAGGCGCGGATCAAGCCCAAGCGCGCTGCCGGTGCCGACAATGGCAGTGGTCAGGGCAAGCCCGGCAAGGGCCGAGCCGACGAACAGCGCCTTCTGGCGGTTCCGCTCCGGTCCGCGCTCGGCCACTCCGGCGGTGAAGACCGCGCGGCTCGATACCAGCCAGTGGGCCAGGATTCCGAGGCCATAGCCCGACGCCGCCGCCAGCGCCGCTTCCAGTCCCAGCGCCAGCAGGGCCAGGAACGTGCCCATGTCCACCCCCAGCGCAAAGGCGCTGGCGGCAATGTAGCGCAGGAACACGATGTCGGCGGCGCGGCGCAGCATGACTGCCTCAGGCCGCGTCGCGCTTGCGTTCCGGGACGATCCGTTCCGGCACTTCGCGGATCGAGGCGAGCGCGGCTGCCTGATCGGCGCTGGGCGCGCGGCGGCTGCCCAGATCCGGCTCGGCGCCTTCGTTTCCGGCCTCGTGATACTCGGCGTCCTCGTTCACGCACCACACGTCATAGACGCGGGCACCGGCCAGGATGTTCTCGACCGTCAGCATAGCGGTCATCATCGCGTGATCCTGGTTGTTGTAACGGTGCATCCCGTTGCGGCCGACCAGATGCAGGCTGGGATGCCGCTCTTCCAGCTCGGCGCGCATCGCGGCAACGTGGCTGGCATAGTCCTCGTCATAGACCGGATAGGCCTTCTCCTGCCGGACCACCGCCCCGCCGAACACCTGTTCGGCCGAAACCAGCCCCAGCTGGGCCAGCTCGCGGGTGGCCAGCGCGATCAGTTCGTCATCCGGCATCGACCACAGGCCGTCGCCTTCGAAGCAGAAATACTCGAGGCCGACACAGGCCACGCCCTCTTCGGGCACCATTTCCGGCGACCATGAGCGGAAGTTCTGGATCCGTCCGACCCTCACCTTGGAATCGTGGATGTAGATCCAGTTGTCCGGGAACAGGTCATCGGCCTTGATCTTGAGCGCGACGGTCAGGAAGTCGCGATAGCGCAGCGCCTTGGCGTTGAGGCTGGTGGCGGGCAGCGGGTGAAGCCGGGCGGCCAGTTCGCGCATCGGCGCGGAGCTGATCGCATGGGCGGCCTTGATCACCGTCTCGCCGCCGTCGTGGCTGGCGGTCAGGCGCCAGCCCCCGGCACCATCGCTGGCCAGCTGCTTCAGGGCATGGCCCATCAGCACTTCGCCCTTGCCGCTTTCAACGATCCGGTCGCGTGCGGCATCCCACATCATGCCCGGGCCAAGCCGCGGATAGCGAAAGCTTTCCAGCAGGGTCTTGGCCTGCATCCCGTCATTGGGCACCTTGTTGAGACCCAGGCTGCGCTTGAGGCCATCGACCACTGCGCCCCACAGCGACAGGCCCTTGATCCGCTGGGCCGCCCAGTCGGCGCTCATCTCGTCGCAGGGCATGCCCCAGACTTTCTCGGTATAGGTCTTGAAGAAGATCGAATAGAGCTTCCACCCGAAGGCATTGACAGTCCAGTCCTCGAAGCTCTTGACTTGCTTGTTCGGAAACACCTTCGCCCTGGCAAAGCTCGCCATGCACAGCGCGGAGCGGACAATGCCCAGGTTCCACAGCGCTTCGAAAGCGCGCAGCGGGTAGGAATAGAACTTGCCCTCGTAATAGATCCGGCTCATCCGCGGCCGCTCGATGAAATCGTCGGGCAGGATCTCGTTCCACAGGTCAACTACCTGTTTCGACTTGGAAAAGAACCGGTGTCCGCCAATGTCGAAGCGGTACCCATCGACTTCCACCGTGCGGCTGATCCCGCCCACGTAGGTCCGGTCCTTCTCGATCACGGCGACCGAAAGGCCGGCCTTGGTCAGGAGATAGCCGGCGGTCAGCCCGGCCGGGCCCGCCCCGATGATTGCGACATCGACGGATTTCTCACGGGATTGCGCGGTGTTCGATGCGCCGGAAAAGCCGGTAACAGCCATTGTGCCCCCAATTGGTTGGTCGGGGGCAGAAGTGAAGGAAAATGCCTAACCACTGGTTAACAGGCGGCGCGCTTCCCGGCATCTTCGCTGCGTTCGGCCTCGCGCAGGCGGCCGACCAGTTCGGCCAGCTCGTCCAGCCGGAACCCGCGCTGGAACACCAGCCCGTGCGCCGCGCGCCGCCGCCAGCGGACCGTGGCCTGCATTTCCGGCAGGCCGGAACCGTGCAGCGCGATCCGCTGGCCCACGGCCAGGCCCGGTTCGATCTCGATCTGCGCGCCGTGCTGGGAAATGTCGCGTAGCAGCGCGGGGCGTTCCTCGCCGGCCTCGATCACGATCACCGGCAGGGTCAGCCGCAGCCGCAGCCCGCGCTTGGGGAAGGACGAGGGCTCATCGACCAGCCCGTGGACGTCGATCGGCCGTTCCAGGAACCGGAAACCGGCATGGCCATCGGCCTGCCAGACCAGTTCGAGCGGATAGACCTCGCCATTGGCCAGTTCGAGGTCGAAAGTCCCTGCACCGGGCAGGCTGTGCAGCAGTTTGACCTTGATCCCCCCGGCCGAGGCATCGCGGACGATGCACAGGAATTCGCCTTCGGGCGAAACCAGCTTGCCCGCGCGCAGCAACAGCGCGACACGCCGATCGGCACGCTGATCGCGGCCATGGTTACCGGGTGGGGCGGCGGGCAGCCCCGCCGAATCGGTTTCGTCACGCATCGCACGGGTCTCCGCTTGGCAAAATCGCCCGGGCAGATGAAACCATGATGATCAGGTGTGGTTACCGGCCCGGCAAGGATGTTTGCGGAGAGGCCCGGCCGGCGCGACGGCTGGTGCGGACGGTGGGACTCGAACCCACACGATCAGGGATCAGGGGATTTTAAGTCCCCGGCGTCTACCATTCCGCCACGTCCGCTCCGGATGGGCCGTAATTCACTCCATGCCGGGCTGCAAACGGCACCTTTCTGCGCTTCCGGTGCTCACGACCAAAAAGGTCGCTCCGCGCCGGTTCTCGAACGGCACCATTTTCGCCTCGGCCTGGAGCGAATTCCGACCCATCCGGTCTGGATCAATAGGGAGATGCAGCAAGGATATCCACCCTGCCTGCAACGGGACCGAGTTTGTCGGGCCTTTGTCTGCGATCTGCTCGTCCTGGCCAACGCTGCGCAGGCAGGCGGATGCCTGTCCGTATCGCCGTCAGGTGCAAAGCGCTCTGCTCAATCGCTGTTGAGGCGGGCGCGCATTTCCTTGCCGGGTTTGAAGTAGGGGACTTTCTTGCCCGGCACGTCGACCGTTTCGCCGGTGCGCGGGTTACGGCCCTTGCGGGGATCGCGTTCGCGGGTGGAAAAGGCGCCAAAGCCGCGCAGTTCGACGCGGCCGCCGCTGGCCAGCTTGGCCGAGATCTCGTCAAAGAAGGTGGAGACGATCTTTTCGACCTCTTCCATCCGCAGGCCCGGATTCTCCCGGGCAAGTGCTGCCACCAGTTCGGAACGGATCATAACACACGCCTTTCCCTGGGCCATATTTGGCCCATCCCCTAGATTGGTAAAAGCGCGGCGCAGCTTCCGACCCGGTGCAAGCAGCACTGCACAGGCTTCGACACTGCCAAAAGCAGGGTCGGAGCGCAAACGGAATCAATGAAGATTCTTACAGGTTTTTAACCAGTAGGTCGTCGGCCCGCAGGCCCAGGCGCGTGATCCGGTTGCGGATCGCCGGCCATTCCACTTCGAGGAAGCGCTCCCGCTCGCTCTGCCGCAGGCGTTCGGCCGCGCCGCGGGTGACGAACATGCCGACCCCGCGCTGAACCTCGACCAGCCCGTCGAGCTGGAACTGCTGATAGGCCTTGGCCACGGTCAGCGGATTGGCCCCTTCCTGTGCGGCAAAGGCACGGACCGACGGGAGCATTCCGCCTTCGGCATAGGTGCCATCGATGATCGCGGCGGCAATCTTGTCGCGCAGCTTCAGATAGACGGGCTTGCTGGTGTCCTGCATGGTGATGCAGTGCCATAATACAGCGGTGCGGGCAAGGGCTTGTTGGCTGTCCGAAGGGGAAGGAAGGGGCCTCCCAAACCGCGCAACAAAGCAACAAGGGCAGCGAATTTCGCTTCACAGCGGCGAAATCGCGGCTAGTCTCCCGGGCCATGTGGCGGCCGCCGGGATCGGCCGCATTCAGACCGTTTCGGGGAGCCTTACATGAAAGATATGAGCCTTTGGGGGGAGGGCGACTGGATCGCGGCTATCGCGGTTATCGTCCTCGTGCTGTTCCTGGCCGTGGGCGGCAAGATTGCCGTGCAGAAGGAACCGGAGTTCGCGGGCCATCCCAAGGGCCTGTACATGCTGTTCTTTGCCGAGATGTGGGAACGCTTTTCCTACTACGGCATGCGCGCGCTGCTGATCTTCTACCTGACCAAGCACTGGCTGTTCAGCGACGGCAAGGCCAACCTGATCTACGGGGCCTATGCCAGCCTGGTCTACATCACCCCGGTCCTGGGCGGCTATCTGGCCGACCGTTATCTCGGTCAGCGCAAGGCGGTGCTGTTCGGCGGGCTGCTGCTGGCGATTGGCCACAGCCTGATGGCGGTGGAAGGGACCGGCGGGCAGAGCGATCCGGCAATCAACGTGTTCTGGGGCGCGCTGGCCTTCATCATCGTCGGCTCGGGCTTCCTCAAGGCCAACATCTCGGTGATGGTCGGCCAGCTCTACAAGCTGACCGACGTGCGCCGCGACGGGGCCTACACCGTGTTCTACATGGGCATCAACGCCGGGGCCGCGCTGGGGACGATCCTGGTCGGCTATCTGGGCGAAACGATTGGCTGGGGCAATGGCTTCGGTCTCGCCGGGATCGGGATGCTGGCCGGCCTGATCGTCTTCGTGCTGGGCAAGTCGGCGCTGAACGGCGCGGGCGAGGCTCCGGCCCCGCTGGCCAAGTCGACCGAATGGCTGCTCTATGCCATCGGCGTGCTGTCGGTCGGGGTGATCTGGTTCCTGATCCAGTACCAGGACATCATCCAGAGCCTGCTGATCGTCTCGGGCCTCGCGCTGCTGGGCTATGTCCTTTACGAGACTTTCAAGCTGCCCAAGGAACCGCGCGAGCGGATGTTCGCGATCCTGTTCCTGATCAGCCTCAACCCGCTGTTCTGGGGCCTGTTCGAACAGGCCGGCGGCTCGATGAGCCTGTTCACCGACCGCTATGTCGATCGTGGCGGCACGCCGGCCTCGCTGTTCCAGTCGATCAACCCGATCTACATCATCCTGCTCGCCCCGCTGTTCGCCATGCTGTGGCAGTGGCTGGGGGCAAAGGGCAAGGAACCCTCGGCTCCGGCCAAGTTCGGCCTGGCGCTGGCGCAGATGGGCCTTGCCAACCTGGTGCTGGTCTGGGGCGCGGAAGCTTACGGCATCGCGGCGATGACCCCGGTGCTGTTCGTGTTCCTCTATTACCTGCTCGCCACCACGGGCGAGCTGTGCCTCAGCCCGGTCGGCCTTTCGGCGATGAACCGGCTGGCGCCGAGCTATCTCGCCTCGCTGATCATGGGTGCCTGGTTCTACATGACCGCGGTCGGCAATTTCGTCGCCGGCAAGATCGGTGAAGCGACCGGCGGCCATGGCGGGGAAATGAGCAAGGAAAAGCTGCTCGAGATCTATGCCCTGTTCGGCTGGATCTCGATCGGCGCGGCGGTGGCGGTGCTGCTGGTCTCGCCGATCGTGAAGCGCTGGATGCACCTCGATACGCTCGAGGATCGCCCCGAACCCAAGGCGGAGTAAACGACGATGAAGACGCTGTACCGGCCCCTGCTGGCCGCTGCCGCCTGCGCCTTGGCGCTCGGCGGAACCGGGCCTGGCCTGGCCAAGGATGCCAAGGACAAGGACAAGAAGGAAGAAAGCGCCGCGGTGAAGGCCGCGCGCGATTTCAACAAGGATCCCTATCCTTCCACCTACAAGCCCTATCCCAGTGTGCCGACCGCGCTGGTCGGTGCGACCGTTTTCGACGGCACCGGCAAGCAGATCGATGGCGGGACGGTCCTGATCAAGGACGGCAAGGTCGTCGCCGTGGGCGGGCCGGACCTGGCCATCCCCGAGGGCTACACCCGGATCGACGCACGCGGCAAGTTCGTCACCCCGGGGATCATCGATGCCCACAGCCACCTGGGCGACTATCCCAGCCCGGGCGTCGATGCGCATTCCGACGGCAACGAGATGACCGCGCCGACCACGCCGCAGGTCTGGGCCGAGCATTCGGTCTGGCCGCAGGATCCGGGCTTTACCCGGGCGCTGGCCAATGGCGGGGTCACTTCGCTGCTGGTCCTGCCGGGCAGCGCCAACCTGATGGGCGGGCGCGGCGTGGTGCTGAAGACCGTGCCGGCGCGGACCATGCAGGGAATGAAGTTCCCCGGTGCGCCCTACAGCCTCAAGATGGCCTGCGGGGAAAACCCCAAGCGGGTCTATGGCGCCAAGGGCCGGATGCCCAGCACCCGCATGGGCAACCTGGCGGTCAACCGCGAAACCTGGCTGAAAGCGCAGGACTATCGCCGCAAGCGCGATTCCGGAAAGCTGGAAAGCCGGGACCTGGCGATGGAAACGCTGGTCGGTGTGCTGGACGGGGAAATCCTGATCCAGAACCACTGCTACCGCGCCGATGAAATGGCCATCGTCCTCGATATGGGCAAGGAATTCGGCTACAAGATCCAGACCTTCCACCACGCGGTGGAAGCTTACAAGATCGGCGATCTGCTGGCCGCCTCGGGCACCTGCAGTGCGATCTGGGCCGACTGGTGGGGCTTCAAGATGGAAGCCTATGACGGGATTCCCGAAAACGCCGGGCTGCTGCACAAGGCCGGGGCCTGCGTGGTGATCCATTCCGACGATGCCAACGGCATCCAGCGGCTCAACCAGGAAGCGGCCAAGGCCCAGGGCGACGCCCGCCGGATCGGGATCGACGTGCCCGATGGCGAAGTGATCCGCTGGCTGACGCTCAACCCGGCCAAGGCAATCGGGATCGACAAGCTGACCGGCAGCCTTGAAGCCGGCAAGGGTGCCGACGTGGTGCTGTGGAACGGCCACCCCCTATCGGTCTACTCGCGGCCCGAAAAGGTCTGGGTCGATGGCGCGCTGCTGTTCGATTCGGCCGATCGCAAGCGCCGCGGAGTGACCGACTTCGAGCTTGGCCAGCCCGGTGAAGGAGACGTGAAATGAGCGCCCGCAAGCTGACTGCGGCCCTCGCCGCACTGCTCGCCTGCACTGCCGCTCCGGCAATTGCCCAGACCGTGGCAATCACTGGCGGCAAGGTGGTGGTGGGCGATGGCTCCGATCCGATCGACGGCGCGACCGTGCTGGTCCGCGATGGCAAGGTCGTGGCCGTGGGCCGCGACGTGGCCGTTCCGGCGGGCGTCCGCACGGTCGATGCCAAGGGCAAATGGGTCACCCCCGGCCTGGTCGTGGCCGTGACGGACCTGGGCCTGTTCGATGTCGAAGCGGTTGATGACAGCAACGACAGCGGGGCGGGCCGCAGCCCGTTCAGCGCCGCGCTGGACATCAGCCAGGCGATCAACCCCGATGCCCAGCATATCAAGGTCAGCCGCGCCGGCGGGGTCACCCGCGCTGCGGTGGCACCGCTTGGCACCGGCTCGATCTTTGGCGGGCAGGGCGCGGTGATCGATCTGGGTGCCGATGCCGATCCGGTCACGGTGCCGCGTGCGTTCCAGTATGTCGATCTGGGCGAAACCGGCGCACGCCGCGCCGGAGGCAGCCGGATCGCGGCCTGGGCCGACCTGACCAATGCGCTGAGCGAAGCCCGCGAACTCGCCGCTTCGCCCACCGGCGCGCGGCGCGATGATGTGCTGCTCAGCCGCCGCGATGCCCAGGCGCTGATCCCGGTGGTGACCGGGCGCCAGCCGCTTTATGTCCGGGCCGAACGGGCGGCGGATATCCGCATGGTCCTGTCGCTGAAGAAGGATTACCCGGCGGTGAAGCTGGTGATCGTCGGGGCGAGCGAAGGCTGGTTGGTGGCGGGCGACTTGGCGAAGGCCGGGGTGCCGGTGCTGGCCACGCCGCTCAACAACCTGCCCGACAGCTTCGAGCAGCTGGGCGCGACCCATTCCAATGTCGGGCGGATGAAGGCGGCCGGGGTCAACGTGTCGCTGGGCGCCTATTTCGATCAGCCGCGCTATGCGCCGCAATATGCCGGAAATCTGGTCGCGCTGACCAGGGTCCCGGGGGCCAGCGGCCTGACCTGGAACCAGGCCTTTGCCGCGATCAGCTCCGGTCCGGCTGAGGCGATGGGGCTGGGCGACCGGTTCGGCAGCCTGCGCGCCGGACGGGCCGGTGACGTGGTGATCTGGGATGGCGACCCGCTGGAGTTGACTTCTGGCGTCACCGCCGTGTTCATCGACGGCGTGGAACAGCCGCTGCGTGACCACCAGACCCGCCTGCGCGACCGCTACAGGACCGGACCGGCCGAAGGGGCCGTTCCCAAGGCCTACGAGTGGTGACGGCAGCCGGATAAGCGGCATACCAGACCCACTTGGGCGGCACACCAGTGTCACATCAGGCGGCTACCGGGACATGATCCGGTAGCCGCCTTTTCGTTTGCAATCGCGCCGCAGTGTGATAGCCATGTTTACGCCGTAAACATATCGGCCCGCAAGGCCGAGGGGGAGAAGCCCGATGGATGCCCAGCTTGCCAACCTGATTGCCGCCGCCACCGCCTTTGTCGGCACCCATTTCGCCCTGTCGCACCCCTTGCGGGCCGGCGTCACCCGGCTGGTCGGGGGCAAGGGCTTCCAGGGCGTCTATTCGCTGGTCGCCCTCGCCACCTTCGGCTGGATGGTCATGGCCTTCACCGCCGTGCCGCTGGCCCCGCCGCTGATCGAAAGCCTGACCATGTCCCCGGCCGGCTGGATCGTCGCGACAGTGCTGATGCTGATCGCCTCGGTCCTGCTGGTCGGCTCGTTCATGGGCAATCCGGCCCTGCCCGCCCCGGGCGCGGCAGAGCTGGCCGCCAAGGGCCCGCACGGGGTGTTCCATGTCACCCGCCACCCGATGATGTGGTCGATGGCACTGTGGAGCGTCAGCCACGCGCTGGTCAGCCCGACCCCGCGCGTGCTGGTCCTGACGCTCGCGGTCGCCTTCCTCGCGCTGGTCGGATCGCATCTGCAGGACCGCAAGAAGGCCGCGCAGATGGGTGCCGCCTGGGCCGGGTGGGAGGCTCACACCAGCTACTGGCCGCGCCTGGGCGCGCTGGGCAAGGCCGGCGCGGTGCCCTGGCTGGGCGGCATTGCGCTGTGGCTGGCGGCCAGCTGGGCCCACGGCTGGCTGATCGCCATGCCGGCCGGGGTGTGGCGCTGGCTCTAACCTAACGCAGCCCCAGCCCGGCCAGCCAGTCCAGCGCCGCATCCTGGGCCTCGCCGGCAAAGCCAAGCTGGTGGTCGTGGCCGGAGAACAGCACCAGCCTGGCCCGGCCCGAGCGCTGCGCCAGTCGCTGGCCGTGGGCGACCGGGATCGATCGGTCATCGCGGTCGTGCAGGATCAGGGTGGGGGCGGCGATCCGGTCGATCCGGGACAGGCTGTCGAGCCGGTCCCGGACCAGCCAGCCCGGCACCAGCCGGCCAAAGCGGTGGGCCACCACATCGGGCACGCTGGTATAGGGCGCGATCAGGATCAGCGCTGCCGGGGCCTGTTCCTCGGCCAGCCGGGTGACGACCCCGGTGCCAAGCGAGAAACCGATCAGGACCTGCCGTTCCCCTGCCACGCCCCGGTCGGCCAGCCAGGCCCGCGCGGCGCGGCCATCGGCATAGAGGCCCGCTTCACTGGGTGAGCCGGGATTGCCGCCATAGCCGCGATATTCGGGCAGCAGCGCGCCGTATCCGGCGGCGACATAGCGTTCCACCGCAACCAGCGATCCGGCCAGGCTATCGCCATTGCCGTGAAAGAATACCAGGGTCGGGCGGCCCGGCGCGGGGGCGCGGTACAGCGCTTTCAGCTGCAAGCCATCGGCCGTGTTCAGCGTGACCGCACCATAGCCCGGCGGCGGTGCCACGCTGCCATCCGGCGCGGGAAAGATCATGCTGCGCTGGCCGGCATAAAGCGCGCCCAGCCCGGCGGCATAGAGCCCCAGCAGCAGCGCGGCGGCGATCAGCAGGCGGCGCAGCGGGCGGCTCATTCCTGCGCCGCCCTCATCCGCTCGGCCAGTTGGCGCTGGAATTCGGTCGGCACGGTATGGGCGTTTATCGCGTCCATGATCTGCTGCCAGGTGCAGTTGTAATGCGCTGTCCAGATCCAGGCATCGCCGAAGAAATCGGACGCGGCGCTGCCATTGATGCGATAGATGAAGCGGCGCAGCCTGCTCTCGATCGGGAACTTCGCTGCCTTGTAAAACCGCAGCCGGACCATCCCGGTGGCCAGCGCCACGCCCTTGATCGAGCGCAGCGGGATCGTCCTGGCGGAATGGGGCCGCAGGTAAAGCCCGGAGCCGTCGATCCGCAGCTGGACCCGCCGGTCGGCCGCACAGCGCAGGAAAGCCAGCACGGCTCCACCAAAGAAGGCCGTGCCGATGCCGCCGATCCCGATGCCGACCGGATCGCCCAGCGCGGCCGAGCGCCACAGGATCCACACCGCGCCAGCCGCCATTGGCGAGGCCAGCAGCGCCCAGCCCAGCATCTTGATGATCGAATAACGCGCCTCGAACGGTGCGGCAGGCGCTTCGGTCACGGTCAGGCCCGCGCTTCCTCAACCCCTGCGGAGTTGTGGCGCAGCGCTTTCAGCACGGCATCGACGATGTGCGGGGCGTTGAGGCCGGCCGCATCGTACTGCTTGTCCGGGCTGTCATGGTCCTGGAACAGGTCCGGCAGGCGCAGGGTGCGAATCTTCAACCCGGCATCGGTCAGCCCTTCATCGCTGGCCATGGTCAGCACATGGGCACCAAGCCCGCCGATGCTGCCTTCTTCCACGGTCAGCACCACTTCGTGCGTGGTCATCAGCTGACGGATCAGATCGGTGTCGAGCGGCTTGGCAAAGCGCAGGTCGGCCACCGTGGTCGACAGGCCCTTGGCCTCCAGCTGATCGGCCGCCTTGAGCGCTTCGGCCAGGCGCGTGCCGAGCGAAAGGATCGCCACCTTGGTGCCGTGGCGGACGATCCGGCCCTTGCCGATTTCCAGCTGCTGCGGAACTTCGGGCAGCTCCACCCCCACACCGTTGCCGCGCGGATAGCGGAAGGCGATCGGGCCGCTGTCATGGAGCGCGGCGGTATAGGTCATGTGGACCAGCTCGGCCTCGTCCGCGGCGGCCATGACGACCATGTTCGGCAGGCTGGCCAGGTAAGTGATGTCGAACGATCCGGCATGGGTCGCGCCGTCCGCGCCGACCAGCCCGGCCCGGTCGATCGCGAAGCGGACCGGCAGGTTCTGGATCGCCACATCGTGCACCACCTGGTCATAGGCGCGCTGCAGGAAGGTCGAATAGATCGCGCAGAACGGGCGCATCCCCTGGGCTGCCAGCCCGGCGGCAAAGGTCACCCCGTGCTGTTCGGCAATGCCGACGTCGAAAGCACGGTCCGGGTGGGCCTTGGCGAACTTGTCTACCCCGGTGCCGCTGGGCATGGCGGCGGTGATCGCGCAGATTTTCGGGTCGCTGTCGGCCAGTTTGGCCAGCGTCTCGCCGAAGACGTTCTGATAGGCCGGTGCCGTGGCTGCGGGCTTGATCTGCTCGCCGGTGATCACGTCGAACTTCTGCACGCCGTGATACTTGTCGGCGCTGGCTTCGGCCGGGGCATAGCCCTTGCCCTTTTGCGTCACGACATGGATCAGACAGGGGCCTTCGGCGGCATCGCGGACGTTCTCCAGCACCGGGATCAGCTGATCCAGGTTATGCCCGTCGATCGGGCCGACGTAGTAGAAGCCCAGTTCCTCGAACAGGGTGCCGCCCATCGCCATGCCGCGGGCGAATTCGTCGGTCTTCTTGGCTGCCTTGTGCAGAGGTTCGGGCAGCTTGCGAGAGATCCGCTTGGCCACTTCGCGCAGTTCCAGGAACGGACGCGAGGAAACGATCTTGGCAAGATAGGCCGAAAGCCCGCCGACCGGCGGGGCGATCGACATGTCATTGTCATTGAGGATCACGACCAGCCGGTTCCCCGCCTCGGCCGCGTTGTTCATCGCCTCATAGGCCATGCCGGCGCTCATCGCGCCGTCACCGATCACGGCAATGCCCTTGCCCGGGTTGCCGGCCAGCTTGTTGGCAATGGCAAAACCCAGCGCGGCGGAGATCGAGGTGGAACTGTGCGCCGCGCCGAACGGATCGTATTCGCTTTCGCTGCGCTTGGTGAAGCCGCTGAGGCCGCCGCCCTGGCGCAGGGTGCGGATGCGGTCGCGCCGACCGGTGATGATCTTGTGCGGATAGGCCTGGTGTCCGACGTCCCACACCAGTTTGTCGTCCGGGGTGTTGAACACGTAATGGATCGCGACCGTCAGTTCGACCACGCCCAGGCCCGAACCCAGGTGTCCGCCGGTGCTGCCGACGGCGCTGATCATCTCGGCGCGCAATTCGTCCGCGAGCTGGCGGAGCTGGCCCGGGGCAAGCTTGCGAAGGTCGGCGGGAACATCGACAGTGTCGAGCAGCGGGGTGACCGGATTGGAACTCATGGCGCCGCCTTACACTTTGGTTTCAATTGTGTCGATTGGCACTAAGGTGCACGGATTGTGAAGGATTGATGGAGGACTGCCGATGTCCCTGCCTGCCGCCGCCCAGCCGGTCGTTTTCGTCCTGACCGCCGACCGTTCCCGCAGCCTGCCGTTCTACCGCGATGTGCTGGGCCTGCGCCTGATGGGCGAGGATGGCCATGCCGCCACCTTCGACCTTGGCAACCGCACGCCGCTTCGTCTGACCGACGTCCCCGGCCACCGCGCCGCGCCGCACACGGTGCTGGGCTGGCACGTGGCCGATCTGCGGACGACACTGTCCGCGCTGCGGGCCAAGGGGGTGGAGCCAAAGATCTACGAGGGCTTCGGCCAGGATGCCGACGGGGTCTGGACCAGCCCCGATGGCGGGGCCAGCATCGTCTGGTTCGCCGATCCGGACGGGAATATTCTGAGTTTGACGCAGGTCGGGTGAGGGGCCTCGTTCAAGGCACCCTTGTCATCCCCGCTCAGGAACAGTCCGCGCAGACCCCGCGCAGTTCCACCACCGGGCGGATGTCGGCAAAGCCGGCCTTGCGTGCGGCATCGACCAGCGCGCCGGTCAGCCCATCGTCATCCAGGTGCGTGGCCCGGCCGCAGCTGTCGCAGATCAGGAAGATGCAGTCGTGCCGGCAGCCAGGGTGCGGGTTGGCGATATAGGCGTTGGCGCTTTCGATCCGGCGCGCGAGGTTGCTCGCGACGAACAGGTCGAGGATGCGGTAGACCGAATTGGCCGCCACCCGCTTGCCGCGTGCGGCAGAGACGCTTTCGGCAATGTCATAGGCCGAGGCCGGGCGCGGCTGGGCGGCCAGCGCTTCGAACACTTCGGCGCGCATGCCGGTCCACTGCTCGCCGGCATCGACCAGCGCCTTGGCGGCCTCCTCGACCAGGGTCTGCCCGGTCGGCTCGTGATGATGGTGGTGATGTGCGCTGGCCATGGGGATGATATAAGCCCCCCGGCGCTGCGGAGCAAATCCTAGCGCGTGGCCGGATCGACCAGCGTCTGGTCCAGCTGCGCCGGAGCCGCGGTGGCCGCCGGGATGACCTTGCCGGCCAGTCCTTCATCAGAGCGGATGGCCATGGCCCCGGCGAGCAGGGCGGTGCCGACGACAAAGCCGATGGCGAAGGAACGGTAAAGGTCGGCTTTGAACAGGCCCATCGGGGAATCACTCTGGTAGGTGTTAATGCTTGCCGTCCCCCGTGCAGAAAGCGTCCTTACCGTCCAGTGAACATTGCGGTCATCTTCCCGTCAGAGCGGTGAAGCGTTGACAGGATGCGGCCAGTTGAAGGTACTTGTCCGCCGCACCGGGGGAGCGGGCCGGTCTTGGCCATCCTGGCATCAATGCCGGAAATGCCGCATCCCGGTGAAGACCATGGCCAGCCCGGCCTCGTCCGCCGCCGCAATCACTTCCTCGTCGCGGATCGATCCGCCCGGCTGGATCACGGCCGTCGCTCCGGCCTCGGCGGCGGCGAGCAGGCCGTCGGCGAAGGGGAAGAAGGCATCGGAAGCTACCGCGCTGCCGACCGCCCGGCTCTGCGCCCAGCCGAACTTCTCGGCGGCTTCGGCGGCCTTCATCGCGGCAATGCGCGACGAATCGCGGCGGTTCATCTGGCCTGCGCCGATCCCGGCGGTAATCCCGTCCTTGGCATAGACGATGGCGTTCGACTTGACGTGGCGGGCCACCGTCCAGGCGAACAGGCAGTCCTTCAGCTCCTGCTCGGTCGGCGCGCGCTTGGTCACCACCTTGAGGTCGGCGGCGGTAATCGCGCCATTGTCGCGGCTTTGCACCAGGAGGCCGCCGGTGATCGGCTTGACCGCAAGGCCGCCCCGGCGCGGATCGGGCAGGGTGCCGGTCAGCAGCAGGCGCAGGTTCTTTTTCCTGGCAAAGGCGGCAATCGCAGCCTCGTCGGCATCGGGCGCGACGACCACTTCGGTAAAGATCTGGCAGATCGCCTCGGCCGTCGGGCCGTCCAGCGGCACGTTGACCGCCACGATCCCGCCGAAAGCCGAAACGTCATCGCATTGCAGCGCCCCGGTCCAGGCGTCGAGCAGGCTGGCGCCCTGCGCGACGCCGCAGGGGTTGGCGTGCTTGACGATCACCACCGCCGGGTCCTGGCCCCTGAACTCCGCGCACAGTTCCAGCGCGGCATCGGCATCGTTGTAATTGTTGTAGGACAGCTCCTTGCCCTGAAGCTGTCGTGCCTGGGCAATCCCCGCGCCATGCGGACCCTTGGGGATATAGAGCGCGGCGCGCTGGTGCGGGTTCTCGCCATAGCGCAGCTCTTCCTTGCGGGTGGCGGTGATCGCCAGCATTTCCGGAAAGAGCTGCTGCTGGTCGGCAAAGGCGAACCACTGGCTGATCATCGCGTCATAGGCTGCCGTCGCGGCATAGGCGCGACCGGCCAGCAGGCGCCGGAAATCGTAGGAGGTTGCCCCGTCGTTGGCCTCAAGCTCGGCCAGCAGTCCGGCATAGTCGGCCGGATCGGTGACAATGGTGACATAGGCGTGGTTCTTGGCCGCCGAACGGACCATCGAAGGTCCGCCGATGTCGATGTTCTCGATCACTTCATCGCGCGCCGCGCCCTTGGCCACGGTCGCTTCGAAGGGATAGAGGTTGACCACCACAAGGTCGATCGCGCCGATTGCGTGACTCTCCATGGCTGCCGCATGCTCGGGATTGTCGCGCACCGCCAGCAGGCCGCCATGGACCTTGGGGTGCAGGGTCTTGACCCGTCCATCCATCATTTCCGGAAAGCCGGTCAGCTCGGAAATGTCCTTCACCGGGAGGCCCGCATCGCGCAGCGCCTTGGCGGTGCCGCCGGTCGAGACGAGTTCTACCCCCCGGGCCGCCAGTGCCTGCCCCAGTTCCACCAGGCCAGACTTGTCGGACACCGAAAGCAGCGCCCGGCGGATCGTTACGTTGGTCACGTGAATTCTACCCCATCTTCTTCAGCAGCCAGGCGAAATTGCCGCCGCCGCGTGAAACCAGCCCGGAAACGACGAGTTGCTGGATCGGCTGCGGCCGTCCATGCCCGTCGGCCCAGATGCTTTCCTCGATCGTCACTTGCCCGCCCCCGGCGCGGAATTGCCAGTAGGAGCCATCGGCCAGCGCGAGGCCTGCGCCCTGCCCGTCCTCGCTCAGCCCGACTTCGACCCCCGGCCCCAGGTGGAATCGGATCGCGAAGCCGACCTTGCCGTTCTTGCCCTTGCCACCCGATGGCACCAGCAGGTCTTCCCCGCGCAGTTCGGTCCCGTCATCGCGCAGGATCAGGATCCGGCGGTGGACCAGGCCGTAACGGCTGGCATAGCCGTTGTGGCTGGCCTCAAGCCGGGTCGCGCCGGCCAGCTTGTCACCCACCAGGGTGCGGCGGTCGATCTCGACCTCGCCCACCCCGCTGCCGATCTTGCCATTGATCAGGATCGCGGTGGAATTGGCATCGTCCAGCACCAGCGTGGAATGGGCCGCCGTGGCCCGCAGGCCCTGCTCCAGCCGCACCGGCATCAACCCGCCGGCGCAGCCCGCACCGCCGCAGTTGACCACGATCCGCTGTCCGGCGTGGCTGAATTCGAACGCCAGGGTCGATGCGCAGCCGGTCCGCGCGTGCTTGGCCAGCGGCGGCGGCGCGGCATCGAACTGCAGCACGCCCTTCTGCGCCACGACCCGCTGATAGCCCCACTGGCGCACATCGCGCAGCGGGCGGGTGCGGACCCCGGTGGCGGCCACCAGCGCGGCCAGGTCTGCTGCGTCGACCGCCCAGGACCCCTGCCACGATCCCAGCGCGCCATCGCCGTGGGTCAGCGCCAGCAGTGGCGGCACCAGCAGGCCCATGATCGTTTCCAGCGCTTGTGGCGGATCGCGCCGGACCGCCTGATAACAGGCGCGCAGCCGCACCAGCAAAGAGATCACCTCGATCTGGCCGAGCGGGCTGCGCGAGAGGACACCGCCGTCATCGCCCACCACTTCGCCCAGCGCCCGGATCAACCCGGCCTCGCCAAACAGGCGGCGCGGCTTGCCATCGGGCAGCAGCAGCCCGGCAGCCACGATCCCGCACCAGCCGGCCACTTCGGCCAGCTGGTCTTCGGCCCGGCCGACATTCTTGTCGAGCCAGCGGGCCGTATCGCCCAGCGCGGCCAGCACCCTGGCGCGGTGGGCCTTGTCCGCGCCCGACAGGATCAGCGGGGCATGGACCAGCCAGTTCAGTTCGCGCGTGCCGGCATTGGCGACAGTCCAGGCCGGCCCCTTGCCGGGGCGCGACGGCGGCTTCGGATTGGCTGCCAGCCAGGCGGCCATGATCCGTTCGGCCACCGGGGCCACGGTTTCGCGCGGGGCGCTGGCTTCCAGATCGGCCAGCCAGGCAAAGGAATGGACCACCCGCTCCAGTGGCGGGGTCAGCCGGGCGGCACCGGCAAAGTCGATCTGGGCAATCGGGGACTTGGCCCCATGAACCAGGAAATGCCCGGCCCTGAGCGCGGTGCCGGCCATCTTGCTGCCCGGCAAGGGGTTGCTGACCGTTGCCAGCAGCCGCGGTTTGGCCGGCTTGCGAAAGGGCGCGGCCAGGGTCGAACCCGGAACCCCCAGGCGATAGGCCAGTCGCAGCAGCCGTTCGCCAGCACCGATCGAGGGTGGCGCAAAATCAGCCAGCGCCAGCGCCCGGCCGGGCTCGACCACTTCGCCGGGGATGGTCCGCGGATCGTCGCTGCCAGTCACCAGGCCGCCCTCATCGCCCGGTCCCGCCGGAGCCATGGGAATGGCCGGACCCTGCCCCGCGGCCGCATCGTGGGCCGGACTGCGGGTGGAGAGGCCGGCTTCGCTCATGGCTCATCCGATCCCCTTCAGCGCGGCGATGTTGGCGGCGTAGCGGTCCGGCCCGCCCTTGAAGGTGGCCGATCCTGCCACCAGCACATCGGCCCCGGCATCGACGCATTGCCGCGCGGTGACCGCATCGACCCCGCCGTCGACTTCCAGGTGGATCGCCCGCCCGGTCTTGTCGATCATCTTGCGGACCGCCTCGATCTTGCGCAGCTGGCTGGAGATGAAACTCTGCCCGCCAAAGCCGGGATTGACGCTCATCACCAGCACCAGGTCGATATCGTCGATCAGGTAATCCAGCATCTTGGCCGGTGTGGCGGGATTGAGCGAAATCCCGGCCTGCTTGCCCAGCCCCTTGATCGCCTGGACCGTGCGGTGGACGTGCGGGCCGGCTTCGGGGTGGACGGTGATGATGTCTGCCCCGGCCTCGGCAAAGGCCTGCAGGTAGGCATCGACCGGGGAAATCATCAGGTGGACGTCGAACGGCTTGGCGCTGTGCGGGCGCAAGGCCTTTACCACCATCGGCCCGATCGTGATGTTGGGCACGAAGTGGCCGTCCATCACGTCGACATGGATCCAGTCTGCTCCCGCGGCGTCGATCGCCCGCACTTCCTCGCCCAGCCGGGCAAAATCGGCGGAGAGGATCGAGGGCGAGATCAGCGGTGCGGACATTGGCGGTTTGTGGCTCCCTGTCTGGCGCTTAGCCACCGCATCTGGGGGGGACAAGCAGGCTTTCCGGGCTTTTCCACACAGTATCTTGACGTACTGCCGCAGCCGGGCGGCGCTCTGCCGCAATTGACCGGCAGGCGCGAAGCGGGCAGAGCGCAAGGCTGATGTCCCCACCGCGCACCCCCGAACAGGCAATGGCCCTGCTGGACCGGGAATCCTGTGTCCGTTACGGGCCAGTGCCCCATGAACTGGGCGGGAGGGAGTGCGGCCCTGAACGCTGGGTGATGCACGACGGAGCCATGCTGCTGCGCTGCACAAGCGGGTTCGGATTCCTGTACCAGCGCGGCGACGGGGTGACGGTGGAGCGACCGGCCGATCCCGATCCGGGCGAGGAGGCGTTGTGGCTGGGTGGCAGCGTTCACTGCGGCATCGCGGCGCTGAACGGACTGATGCCGCTGCATGCCTCGGCCGTGGCGCATGGCGGGCGGGTCTATGCCTTCACCGGTGCGGCCGGGGCCGGCAAATCGACCATGGTGGCCGGGTTGGGGCAGGCGGGCTTGCCGCTGTTCTGCGATGATACCCTGCTGGTCGATCCGCTAGGGCCCGATCCGCTGATGGCTCTGCCCGGGCGCAAGCGGCTGAAACTGCTGGATGATGCCCTGACCATGACCGGAGCCGAGGCTACGGGCGAAGTGGGGGCGGATACCGGCAAGCACTATGCCCGGCCGCTGGGAGGAGTGGTCGATCAGCCCTTGCCGCTGGCCATGCTGGTGTTTCTGGAGGAGGGTCCGGAGCCGCGCTGGGAGCCGATCGGCGGCGGGGAGCGGATCGCCCGGCTGGAGGATGACCATCACGGGCAGGCGATGTATCTGGCGGCGCAGGGGCTGGGCCGGGCCGGGCTGTTCGCGTTGCGGACGCGGATCGCTCGGCAGGTCCGAATGGCGCGGCTGATCCGGCCGCGCTCGGCCGCGGGCTTTGCCGCTTCGGTGGAACTGGCCGCCACCCATATCAGACACGATCAACAGGAGTTTCCGCAATGACCGCAGTGCTGGCCAAGGCCGCCGACAACCTGAGCGAAACCGCGATCGATGAAGAGATCGTGGTAATGAGCCTGGCGAGCGGCAATTTCTATTCGCTGACCGGAACCGGGCGGGCGATCTGGCTGCTGATCGATGGCAACCGCGATCTCGAGGCGATCGTGGCGGCGCTGGCGGCCGACTATGGCGTGGCAGCAGCGGAAATCGCGGGCGAGGTTGAAGCCTTCGTCTCCGATCTGACCGCCGCCGGTCTGATCCGCCATGGCTGAAGCCGCGCCACCGGACTGGCGCTGGCGGCTGCTGGTGGGCGAGGCGATGGTCCGTCTGACGCTGGCCCGGCTGCTGGTTCGGCTTGTCCCGCTGCGCTGGTGGGGGCGCTGGCTGGGCCGGCCGGCGCCGCACCGCCCGGATGAAGGGCTGGCCGATCCGGGCGCCTGGCGGCTGTCCCGCGCGGTGCTGCGGGGGGCGGCGCGGTTGCCCTTCGAAACCAAATGCCTGCCTCGGGCGATTGCCCTCCATACCATGCTGCGCCGCAACAGGATTCCCAGCCGGATGGTTATCGCCGTGCTCGATCCGCGCCGTCGGGGTGCGGTCGAAGACCTCCATGCATGGGTTGAATCCAAAGGAGAAATCGTGATCGGCGCGCTCGATTTTCCGTTTCACCCCGTGGTTACCTATTCTTGAACCAACAGGCTTGGCAGGGTGTTGGAAACCGTGTAGTTATTAGGTTTCGTGGACAAAGGGTATCCAGAGTTTGACTGATGCGAGTGCGACGAAGCCGAGGTAGGATTCCTTGGTTTTGTCGTAGCGGGTCGCCACCCTGCGCCAGTTCTTGAGCTTGTTGAACAG
>JAFLDB010000019.1 GCA_017302615.1 Sphingomonadales bacterium | reverse complement strand
GTGCGCGGCGGCGGATCAGCTGTCCATCGTGGACAGTGCAGACCCCGGCGCTGTCATAGCCGCGGTATTCCATCCGCCGCAGGCCGTCGACCAGCCGCTCCGCCACCTCTTCCTTGCCGACGATGCCGATAATGCCGCACATGGAATTTAGCTTTCTTCAGAGAGTGTAAGGAACGCGGATGCCCGGCATCTCTGCCGGAAAATCCTTTGTATTTCGTGTCACTAGAATGCGCCCGCTGACCTGGGCGGAAGCCAGAATGATTGCATCGGGCGACTTGAGCGATTTGCGTTGGTGACGCAGCGCTGCCGCGCGCCGGGCGATTTCTTCATCAACTTCGCTCATCGCGAACAGCCTGAGGAACTCCTCAGTTTCGGACGCTGCACCTTCAGGAGCGCCAGACATGACCTCGATCCAGGTCATGCGGCTTATCCATGCGCGGGTGACGTTGCGCACCTCCGCCCATGCTGCGGGGCGATTGTGCAGCATGTCGATCACAATGTTGGTATCGAAGAAGCGCTCGCTCACGCTGCGCCTCGCTTCTTTTTCGAGTCAGAAGGTTCGGGTATCTCGGGCCATTCCCCGCGCAGCTTTTCCTCATACTCGAGACCGTCGACTGTCGAGCCATGCCTTGCCCACAGGCCAAAATACTTCTCGAACCCTTGCTGCGATTCTGCCGCGATGTAGTTTGCCACGGCTTCGCGGAGCACCGCCGCGCGTGACTTGCCCTCAGCCTTGGCCAGCGCATCGAGCCGAGCCAGGTCTTCTTCAGGGATGTCTACGAGGAATCTGCCCATGATGATATACTGATATCATATCATGATATCATGTCAAGCATTCGCCCGGTACCAGGCGAAATTGAACACCGCATGGCTGGGGCCGGCCTCCGCCAGTTCCCGCAGTTTCGCCAGTCCCTCGGCAACATCGGGAACATGCCCCGGCTCGACATGCCACAAAGCCACCGAAGGCTCGATCGGGTCGAACCACTCCTTGCGCCGGGCAAGCACCTTGCGATGATCGGCTTGCCGATAGGCAAAGGCCTCAAGCGAAGGCACATCACGCCATACAGACATGTTGACGATGAAATCGGGGTCACCGGCAACGGCTTCGATGTCCGTTGCATCATTACCTTCACCAACCAGGCGCCAGATGAAGCCATCGGCTGCTTCGGCCTGTGCATTCACATGATCCAGCGCAGCCATAAACGCGGCGTTGACAGGATCATCCTTGGGTACGCGGAAGCGAGCGACATTGATCTGGGCAATCGGCATATGACTACCCCTTCTTCTCGGCCTTCTTCTTTTTCATCGCGTCGTGGAAGCGGTCGGCCCAGGCGGGCTTGACCAGCTGTTCGCCGCGCACGATCCGCAGTTCGCCCGCCGCCACGTCCCGCGTCACCGCAGAGCCGGCCGCGACCATCGCGTCGGCCCCGATCTTGACCGGGGCGACCAGCGCCGAGTTCGAGCCGATGAAGGCGCGTTCGCCGATCACGGTCTTGTACTTGAAATAGCCGTCGTAATTGCAGGTGATGGTGCCTGCGCCGATGTTGGCCCCGGCCCCCACCTCGGCATCGCCAATGTAGGACAGGTGATTGGCCTTCGCGCCCGCCCCCATCGTCGCCTTCTTGACCTCGACGAAGTTCCCGACCTTGGCCTTTTCTTCCAGCACCGTGCCGGGACGCAGGCGAGCGAAGGGGCCGACTTCGACGCCGGTGGCGAGGCTCGCACCCTCGATGTGGCAGTTGGCGCGGATCTTCACCCCGTCTGCCACCGCAACGCCGGGGCCGAAGAACACGTTGGGCTCCACCAGCACATCGCGGCCCAGCTTGGTATCCCAGGCGAACCATACCGTTTCCGGCGCGATCAGTGTTGCGCCGTCATCCATCGCGGCGCGGCGGCGGCGCTGCTGCCAGCGGCTTTCCGCCTCGGCCAGTTCGGCGCGGCTGTTGATGCCCATCACTTCGGCCTCGTCCGCCTCGACCACGGCGACCCGCGCGTCTTCGGCGATGGCATGGGTGGCGACATCGGGGAGGTAGTATTCCTGAGCCGCGTTGTTGCAATCGACCTTGGCCAGCAGGCGCCACATGTCGGCGCTGTGGGCCACGATCACGCCGGAATTGCACAGGTTGACCGCGCGCTCTTCAGCGTTCGCATCCTTGTGCTCGACCATCTTGGCAACAGTTCCGGCGTCATCGGCGATGATCCGGCCATAGGCGGCGGTATCGGCCGGGCGGAAGCCGAGCACGGCCACTTTCGCGCCGTCCAGCGCCGCACACAGCCGCGCGACGGTGGCGCTGGAGAGGAACGGCACGTCGCCGAAGCAGACCAGCACCAGCCCGTCAAAGTCCGCCAGCGTATCCTTGGCCATCAGCGCGGCATGGGCGGTGCCGAGCTGCGGTTCCTGCACCACCACTTCCGCACCCGATCCGGCCAGCGCCGCCTCAATCTGTTCGCGCCGGTCCCCGGCCACGATCACCTGCCGCGCCGGGTTCAGCTCGCCCAGGCTGGCCAGCAGGTGCTTCAGCATCGGCCGCCCGGCGATGGGGTGCAGCACCTTGTGCAGGTCGCTTTTCATGCGGGTGCCCTTGCCCGCGGCAAGGACGATGACGGCAAGGGGTTTGTCAGCGCTCATGGTTAATCGCCATGCCATCAAATCGTTGCCGTTTCCACAACGCTGCGCCAATGGCCCCGGTATGACCGCACACCGTTTCGACATCGTCGGGTTCGACCTTGATGGCACCCTGCTCGACACCTCGGGTGACCTTGGTGTGGCCCTTAACCATGCCTTGTCCACCATCGGTCGCCCCTCTGTCCCGCAGGAACAGGTGATGGGCCTGATCGGCGGCGGCTCGGGCCTGATGCTGCGCCGCGCCCTGGCGCTGACCGGCGGGGACGAAGGAATCGACTTCGAAGCGCTGCGCCAGGTCCTGATCGCACACTATGCCGATAACATCGCCCACCACACCGCGCTGTACCCCGGCGCGGCGGAAATGCTGGACGCGCTGGCCGCAGCCGGAACCCGGATCGCGGTAGTTACCAACAAGCCGGAGCATCTGGCGGTCCGCCTGTTCGATGCCCTCGACCTCTCTCCCCGCTTTGCCTGCGTGATCGGCGGCGGGCGCTATCCGCTCAAGCCCGCGCCCGATGCCCTGCATGCCATGGTGGCGGTCTGCGGCGGCGGCGCGGCAGCCTTTGTCGGCGACACGACCTTCGATACCGGAGCGGCCCGGGCGGCCGGACTGCCGTGCGTCGCGGTCAGCTTCGGGTTCTGCGATGCTGCGCCGGCAGAGCTGGGCGCCGACGCGGTGATTGACCACTTCGACGCCCTGATCCCTGCACTTTCAAGGCTTTAGAATTCAAACTGCAGGCGCGTCTGCAGCACGTTGACGCCATATTCGCGCTGGTTGACCGGATCGGCCGAAAGCGGATCGACCGTCCCAGCCAGCGGCCCGCCGCGCACTTCGATCCGGCCATAGTTGAGCATCAGGCGGACATAGTCGCTGGCATACCAGTTGAGCCCGATCAGGTAGCTTGACTGGGTCCCGCCCCGGCCCAGCCGGGTGTTGAGGCTGGCCAGCGACGAGGTGCCGGTGGTGAAATTGTTGGTCGGCCCGGCGATCAGCGCATCATCGTCGAGGTCAAGGTATTCATACCGCGCCGAAAGCTGGATCGCGCCAAGACCGCCCTTGCTCCACGGATTGTTGACCTTGGTCCGCGCCCAGGTGCCATCGCCGCGCTTGTAGCCGCGGGTTTCACCGGTAAGGAAATAGCCGACCTCACCGTACATCCCGAAAAAGCCGGGGTTGGTGAAAGTCACCACCGCGCTGTTGCCGCCGCTGAAAACATCGGCGCCGCTGGCCAGATCGCCGGGGCGATAGCTGCGGGTCTTTACCCACTGCGCTTCACCGGCGAGGTAAAGGCCGGGGAAGATCGCCGCGCCTTCCACGCCCAGCACGCTGTCGCCCCTGGCGGCAAAGTTGCCAGTATCGACGAACCGCACGTCGGTCAGTTGGCTGTTCGGCCGGGCGCGATAGCGGCCCAGCTGATTGACCGAAGGCATGTTGGCGCCGGTCGAAGTGCCACCCGAAATGTTCGAGGCGAAATCGCGGTACTGATAATTGACCCCGAAATGCAGCTGTCCGCCCAGCGCCTGCGGAGCAAGCACCAGCCGCGCCGCGCCGATCCAGCCATCGTTGTCGAGGCTGCTGTCCAGCGAATGACCCGCGAACACGCCCACTTCGGCCCGCACGGTGCCGGACTTGTTCTTGAACGCCACGGCCGCGCCCAGGCGGCGGCTGTTGAGGAAGGCATCACCGAAGGATGCCCGCTCAAGATAGGAATTGTTGTTGGAGCTGGTCACCTGTTCCAGCCCGTTGAGCGTTTCGAAGTTGCCGATCCGGACGATCACCGGGGCATTGCCGGGGGAATAGGACAGGAAGGCATCGGCCAGGCTCACTGCCGAATTGGCAAAGTCCATTTCCAGCTTGTACCCGATCCCGCCCGGCATGGTCCCTTCCGCGCCAAGGCGGGCACGGCGGACGCGAAGGTTGCCGCCCAGGTTGGGATTGCTCAGCGCGCCGGGCGTGGAAACCGAGCCGGCATCCAGATGGATCCGCCCGCGCGGCTTGAAGCTCCAGCCGTCCTTGGTGGACAGTTCCGGTGCGCCCTTCCAGGCAATCTCGGTCGCAGGCTTGGCGCTCACCGACGGAGCCGGAGCCGGCGGCGGAGCCTTGGCCAGTTCGGCGCGGGCGGCGGCGGCTTCGGCTTCGGCCTTCTGGGCGCGGGCCTCGGCCGCATCGGCGCGGGCGCGTTCCTTGTCCAGTTCCCCTTCCAGCGTGTCGACCCGGCGGTCCAGCTTGTCGAGCCGCGCCTGCATCTCGGCGAATTGCTGCTGGACGCTCGGCTGCTTGGCGGCGCTGGCATGGGCCGGGGTAATCCAGCCGGCAGACAGGGCCACCGCAACAATGGAAGCTTGGAAAGTGCGATTCACGGCAGAGCCCTTCATGACGATTTTGTTTCGATTCGCAGACCGCTCTAGGTCAGGCTTATGACATTTATTTGACAATCCCTGTCCCCCTTCCCTTACGGCACCGCCCTGCCCTTTCAGCGCGGTTGAAAGCCCCTCGCGTTCGTGCCAGTGACGCGCCGCTTCCCCAGCGGGATCACCAGACACTATGGAGATGTGCCAATGACCATTTCTTTCAAGGACCGCGTCGCGATTGTTACCGGCGCCGGTGGCGGCCTGGGCCGCGCCTATGCTCTCGAACTCGCCAAGCGCGGGGCCAAGGTGGTCGTCAACGACCTGGGCGGCAGCCGCGATGGCACCGGCCATTCCGATGCCGCGCTCAAGGTGGTTGAGGAAATCGAGGCCATGGGCGGCGAAGCCATGTCGAACGGCGGCTCGGTCACCGAATACGAGCAGATGGTCGAAATGGTCGCCAAGGCCAAGGAAAAGTGGGGCGGCGTCCACATCCTGATCAACAACGCCGGGATCCTGCGCGACAAGAGCTTTGCCAAGATGGACATGGCCGACTGGAAGCTGGTCGTCGATGTTCACCTCAACGGCAGCGCCAACTGCACCAAGGCGGTGTGGGACATCATGCGCGAGCAGGCCTATGGCCGCATCCTCAACACCGCCAGCAGCACCGGCCTCTATGGCAACTTCGGCCAGGCCAACTACGGCGCGGCCAAGCTGGGTCTGGCCGGGTTCACCAAGACGCTGGCGCTGGAAGGCGCAAAGTACAACGTGCGGGTCAACACCCTGGCCCCGGTGGCCGGCACCCGCATGACCGAAGACCTCGGCATGCCCGAAGCGCTGTTCAATGCGCTGAAGCCGGAGAACGTCGCGCCGATGGCGCTCTACCTGGTCAGCGACGATGCGCCGACCAACATGATCTGCGGCGCTGGCGCAGGTGCCTATCACGCGGCCTACATCACCCTGACCCCGGGCGTGGCCCTGCCGGCCGATGAACGCACCCCCGAAGGCATTGCCGCCGTGTGGGACCAGATCATCGACCGCACCGGCGAAATCGTCCCCCAGTCGGGCGGCGAACAGAGCCAGGTGGTGATGGCCGCGCTGGCCAAGATCGGCGGTCTGGGCTGATCCGGCAGCGTTTCGGTTCACACCGGATCGCTGTCGAAACCTGTCGCGAAAGCGGGCCTGCGGGTCCGCTTTCGTCGTTTCGGGGCCAGTCGTTTACCGGTCGAGGCTGCGCTGCCCTCCGCCTTGGCACGCCTACCCCTACCTTTGTCATCCCCGCGCAGGCGGGGATCCATGGCGCAAGATCAGACCATGGATCCCCGCCTACGCGGGGATGACAAGGGTAGGGTGCCCGATGAGGCGGCACACCCACCCGCTCCAATCGCATCGCTGTATTGACACACTAATACACATCGGGCATCCCCTGCCCATTCCTTAGGGGAGGATAACCGATGTATTCCGAACAAGACCTGCAATCGGCGGTGGCCGCAGGCGCCATCAGCCACGAAGCGGCAGAGGCGCTGCGCGCCCATGCCAGCGGCCTGCGCAGTGCGCCCAGCGCCGATGAAGAACATTTCCGCCTGATCACCGGCTTCAACGACATCTTCGTCACCATCGCCGCCGTGCTGCTGCTGGTGGCCGCCGGCGGGATCGGCGATGCAATCGCGCCCGGCATAGCCGGTCTGCTGATCGCCGGCTCCGCCTGGGGTCTGGCGGAATTCTTCACCGCCAAGCGCCGCATGGCCCTGCCCTCGATCGTGTTGCTGCTGGCCTTTGTCGGCGGCGTGGCGTCGATCCCGATCAACATCATCGCCGAGGCCGAACTGAACTGGTCGCAGGCAACAAATGCCCTGATCGGCTCCGGCATCGGCCTGCTGGCAGCTGCCGCGGCCTGGCTGCACTGGCGCCGTTTCATGGTCCCGATCACGGTCGCGGCCGGAGCCGGGGCACTGGCCGTCACGCTGATCGCGCTGGCCGTCTCGGGCCTGATGGCGATCAACCGCGATCTCGACCCCGAACCCTATCTCCTGCCGCTGGTGCTGGTGGCAGGCCTCGGAGTCTTTGCCCTCGCCATGCGCTGGGACATGAGCGACCCGGCCCGCGAAACCCGGCGCAGCGATGTCGCCTTCTGGCTGCACCTGCTGGCCGCGCCGATGATCGCCCACCCGCTGTTTCACTGGCTGGGCGTGACCGAGGGCGAGAATATCGGCCTGCTGGCCGCGCTCGGCGTGCTGGTGGTCTATGTGCTGATGGGGCTGGTGGCCCTGGCGGTAGACCGGCGCGCACTGCTGGTATCGGCACTGGCCTATGTGCTGATTGCCATGACCTGGCTGTTCCGCGATTTCGGGGTGGTGGAACTGAACGTGGCGGTCACCGGCCTGCTGATCGGTTCGGCCTTGCTGGCCCTCTCGGCCTTCTGGAGCCCGATCCGCAGCGCGGTGGTCAGCAAGCTGCCCGGCACGATGCAAAGCCGCCTGCCGGGTGGGGCCTTGCTCGCCGCATAATCCAGCACTTGGGATGGGAACAGGACGAAGCGTCCTGTTCCCATCCTATACCGTTCAGGCGAACCAGGGTGCCGCGGCGATGACCGAACAGCTTTTTGCCAGCGCACGGTCCATGCTGCGGCCGACGCAACTGATCATCCTCGTGCTTTCGGGCCTGCTGGTGTTCTACCATGTGACGATGCTCTACGATCTCGGCACCGGCCGGGGGCTCAGCAGCGATCCGGCCTACAACGCCATCCAGGGCGGATTGCGGCTCGGCATCATTGCCAGCCTGACCGGCGTTGTGCTGGGCAAGCGCATCGCGTTGTGGACGATGTGGCTCGGCATCGGCGGGTTGATTGCGACCCATTACTGGGCGCATTTCGGAGGCGTGCCGGTCGATTTCACGATCGGCCGACACCCCTTGTCC
This sequence comes from Sphingomonadales bacterium, assembly GCA_017302615.1. Classification (GTDB taxonomy): domain Bacteria; phylum Pseudomonadota; class Alphaproteobacteria; order Sphingomonadales; family Sphingomonadaceae; genus Novosphingobium. The sequence goes on along the minus strand of JAFLDB010000019.1, from coordinate 29,175 downwards.
TACCTCAAGGGCCTGATCATTCCCACGATCATCACCGCCGCATTCCTGCGCGGCAACAGACCCGGCTAGCTCTCGACTGCTTTCATCAGCCGGCGCTCCATCGGAGCCAGCACGCCGGGCAATTCGTGCCCGCGCTTCAGCACCTGGCCGCCTTCGCCATATAGCGTCCACATGCCCTGCTTGGCGCGCAGTGCCGGGCGCTTCTCGATCCGCGCCTCGGGCCGCTCGGCCGCACGGCGAAAGCCGCAGAAGCTGGCCGCGTCCTTGCCGAAATCCATAGCGTAGTCGCGCCACAGCCCGGCCGCGACCATCCGTCCGTAAAGATCGAGGATGCGCTGCAATTCTTCCCGTTCGAACCCGACCTGAGCGGGCCGTGCCGCGTGGAGGGGAAAGGGCGTTACGGTTGCGCTCAAGCCGACTTGGCCTTGCGCTTGCGGGCCGCGGCCTGCTTGGCGGCAGCGGCAGCGTCACGCTCTTCCATCAGCTCGGCCAGGCGCTTTTGCAGGACCTGCACTTCGCATTGCAGCAGTTCCAGCTTCTGGCTGGCCGGATCGAACCGTTCCGTGCAAGGCGTGCCATAGGGCACGAAGCTCTGCGTCTCGGGCTTGACCTCAACCAGCGTCGGCTTGGCCGGGATCCCGACCATGGTCGCGCCTTCGGGTACGTCCTTGGTCACCACCGCATTGGCCCCCACCCGCGCCCCGGCACCGACATGGATCGGCCCAAGGATCGCCGCGCCCAGGCTGACGATCACGCCGTCGCCGATGGTCGGGTGGCGTTTGCCGCCAACGCCGTTGGTCGGGTTGGTCCCGCCCAGCGTGCTGCCCTGGTACATCGTGACATCATCGCCGATCTCGGCCGTTTCACCGATGACTACAAAGCCGTGGTCGATGAAGAAATTGCGCCCGATCTTTGCGCCGGGATGGATGTCGATCGCGGTCATGAACCGGCTGAAGGTGTTCACCAGCCGGGCGAGGAAGAACAGCTCCGCCTCAAACAGCCAGTGGGCCACGCGGTGCAGGCCCAGCGCCCAGACGCCCGGGTACAGCAACACTTCCCAGCGCGAACGCGGGCTGGGATCGCGCGCGACCACCGAGTCTAGATAGCGGGTCAGTTCCTGGAACATCGTTCCCCCCTTGTCCCCCAAACGGGGCCTCAAAGCAAGCGCGGCTCGTTCGGGCCGTAGAGCGATTCCAGCGCTTCCCGCCAGATCCCCAGCGTGGGCGGCGCCTTGCGTTCAAGGCTGATGCGGTCGATTTCCGCCGCCAGCCGCTCTGCCGCGATATGGGAACGCTCCATCCGCGGGACAAGATAGGCCGCCGCATCGGGCCCCAGCACCAGGCCGCGCTGCTCGGCGTTGAGCAGGATCAGTTCGGCCAACATGTCCTCGTCCGGCGCGCCGATTTCCAGATGCAGCGCCGCTCCGAGGCGCGAGGCCAGGTCCGGCAGGGCGATCTGCCACTCCCCCTCCCCGCCGGTTGCGGTCAGCAGCAGCGGCGTGCCGCTTTCCTGCGCGCGGTTCCAGCGGTGGAACAGCTCGGTCTCGTCCATCGCCGGGGCATCGTCGATCGCCTCGCCCGCCCCGCTTTCAGCAAACCAGCGCGCGATCAGCGACTTGCCCGAGCGCGGCGGGCCGAACAGGATCGCGGTGCGGAACGGCCAGGTGCCGGCCAATGCCATGGCTTCCAGCGCGGCGCGGTTGGCGGTGCCGACCACGATCCGACCGGGGGCCGACCCCCCCGCCTGCAAGGGCAGCGCAATCTGGCTCATCAGCGGCGGATCGACAGCGCGTTGTTGCCCACCGTCACGCGCCAGCCCCGTGCACGCAGCGCTGCGGCCAGGGTATCGAGATCCCCTTCATAGGTGACCCGCATCACCGATGTCCCGCCCATCGCCAGGCTGGTGGTGGAGGCCCCCTTGACCCCCGGCGAGGAGCGCACCGCCCCCAGCGCGGCATCGACTGCCGCCGCATCGGGCGAGGCGAACTGCACGGTAAAGGTCCGCGTCTCGACCGGAGGAGCAACGGTCGGGGCTGCGGTCGGCGCGGCGCTGGGCGTGGCCGTTGGCGCGGCAGAAGGTGCCGCTTCCGGCGCATTGGCAGCGGCAATCAGCGCGGCCAGCCCCGGATCGAGGCCCTGGCGCACGTTAAGCGTGGTATCGGGCTTCAGCCGCCCGTCGGCCAGCGCCCGGGCATAAATCGCATCAAGGCGCACCACCGCCTCGTTCAGCATCTTGGGCACCCCGGCCTCGTCATTGGCGGTCAGGGTAAAGCTTTCGAGGAAAGTGTTGTCCGGGCCATAGCGGGCCGTGAAGACCCCGCGCACCGGGCCGCCCGGCCACTGCCGCTCCAGCCGCGCTTCGGGCATGATCACGTCTGCCGCGCCGTATTGATCGAGCACGTTGCGCCACCAGGCACGGTTGCGGCGGCCCGGCTGCCCGGCAGTGATCAGCAGCGAATCGCCACCGCCGCCGGTGGCGCGGACATAGTCGATCGGGCTGCCGGCGGCGCGGAACTCGGCCCAGGCGCGCTGCCACGGGCCCTTGATTTCAAACACCTGGCTGACCCCGCCGGAATGCAGCACCGGGATTACCAGCAGCGGCGAGGAGTGCGCCTTGCCGCCGGTGCCCTTTCCGCCGATGTACTGCCCCGCGCGGGCCCGGTCGAACACGATGCTGACCGTCGCGACATAGCGGCGCGGGCCGATCTGTTCCCGCTCGATCACCACGGCGGAAACCATCGACTGGATCTGCCCGTCGCTCATCGCGGGGCCGCCAGCCTTGGCCCAAGCCTTGCGCGCGGCTTCCTGCCAGCCGTTGAGCCGCGCCTCTTCGGCGTTGCTGCCGGTGGCGTTCACCTCGATCCCCACCACTTCGATATCGCTGGTGCTGGCCACCGGGATGATCCCGCGGTCCCCTTCGATCTGTGCGATCAGCCGCGCCGGGCCGACCAGCAACAGCGCTGCAACAAGGGCGAATCCCAGTCCGCCCGCCAGAGCGGCGGCGGGGCCGGGGCGCCAGGACCGCAGAGCGGAAAGGGAGGATGCGACTGCCATCGGGGAAAACCGCTGGCCTTTTGCCCAATCACTCATGGAAATCCAAGCGTGAAAGCGCTAGGCGCGCACACGATGTCTGAAAAGTCCTACAGCTATGAACAGGCCGGCGTCTCGATCGCGGCTGGAAACGCCCTGGTCAAGGCGATCGGCCCGCTGGTGAAAGCCACCGCGCGGCCCGGCGCCGATGCGGAAATCGGCGGTTTCGGCGGCTTCTTCGATCCGCGCGCGGCGGGGTTCAAGGATCCGCTGCTGGTCGCCGCCAACGACGGGGTCGGCACCAAGGTCAAGCTGGCGATCGACCATGACCGGCACGATACGATCGGGCAGGATCTGGTCGCGATGTGCGTCAACGACCTGATCGTGCAGGGCGCGGAGCCGCTGTTCTTCCTCGACTATTTCGCCACCGGCAAGCTGGAAACGGGCGTTGCCGAACGGGTCGTCGCCTCGATTGCCGAAGGCTGCAAGCTGGCTGGCTGCGCGCTGATCGGCGGCGAGACGGCGGAAATGCCGGGGATGTATGCCGCCGGAGACTATGACCTCGCCGGTTTCTGCGTCGGCGCGGTGGAACGCGGTGAGCAGCTGACCGGGGACAAGGTGGCCAGCGGCGACGTCCTCCTCGCCCTCGCCTCCTCGGGCGTTCATTCCAACGGCTATTCGCTGGTCCGGCGGCTGGCGGCGGACAAGGGCTGGAAGCTGGACCGCCCCGCCCTGTTCGATCCTGAGCGACTGCTGATCGACCACCTGATCGAGCCGACCCGGATTTACGTCAAAAGCCTGCTGCCGGTGATCCGCTCGGGCCGCATTCACGCCCTCGCCCACATCACCGGCGGCGGCCTCCTCGAAAACGTGCCGCGCGTCCTGCCCGAAGGGCTCCACGCCCGGATCGACGTCGGCGCGTGGGAACAGCCGCGCCTGATGGCTTTCCTCCAGGCCCAGGGGAACATCGAACCGGCCGAAATGGCCCGCACCTTCAACTGCGGGATCGGCATGGTCCTGGCGGTCAGCGCCGAGGATGCCGCATCCGTTCAGGCCGACCTTGAAGCGGCGGGCGAAACGGTCTTCGTGATCGGCGCCATCGAACCGGGCGCGCGCGGCTGCACTGTCCAGGGCAGCGCCGAGGACTGGTCGGCCCGCGAAGCCTGGGAAGCCACCCACCTTGCCTGACCGCGCGAAGGTCGCCGTGCTGATTTCGGGCAGCGGCACCAATATGGCGGCGCTGCTCTATGCCTCCCGCGCGGCGGATTGCCCGTACGAGATCGTGCTGGTCGGATCGAACAACCCGGAGGCCGGCGGGCTGAAACTGGCCGAGGCCGAGGGCGTGAAAACCTTCGCCCTGCCGCACAAGGGCATGGCGCGGCTCGATCACGACATGGCGATGGACGCGGCAATCCGCGCGAGCGGCGCGCAATATGTCGCGTTGGCCGGATACATGCGGATCCTCACCCCGGAATTCGTCAGCGGCTGGGACGGCCGGATGGTCAACATCCACCCCAGCCTGCTGCCCAAGTACAAGGGCCTCCACACCCACGACCGCGCGCTGGAAGCGGGCGACAGCCACGGCGGCTGCACCGTCCACCTCGTCACTGCCGAACTGGATGACGGGCCGGTGCTGGGCCAGACCCCGGTGGCGATCGTGCCGGGCGATACGGCCGACACCCTCGCCGCGCGGGTGCTGATTGCCGAACACCAGCTCTATTCGCGCTGCCTGGCGGACCTCGTCACGCGTGAGACCTCGCCCGCATGGCTGGCCGATCAGGTCCGCATCCGCGCCATGGCCCTGCCCGAGGCGGAGGAAACGCTCAGTCACGGCATGCCCTGCTTCGGGATCATCAAGGGCAAGAAATTCGCCTGGGTGGCGCTGGACCACCACGGCGACGGGCGCACTGCCCTGCTGGTCAAGATCAGCGGCCCGGAAGAACAGGCCCAACTGATCGAGAACGACCCCGACCGCTATTACCGCCCGGCCTATTTCGGCGACGGCTGGATCGCCATGCGGCTGGACCTGGGCGATACCGACTGGGACGGCGTGGCCGACTGGCTGGCCCGCAGCTGGCGCAGCGTGGCGCCGAAGAAGCTGACCGCGCTGATGGACGCGGCGGACGGATTTTAGGCGGCGCTGGCGGGTTCAGTCCGAGCGAACGTCTGCTTTTGACGACGTGATCTGGAGCGCTGAACGGCAGAAATGTCAGGGGAAGCGGACGGTCTTTACTGGGTCAACTCAGAGCCGATTACAGCTCCATCTTTCTTCCTGATGCCCATCGAAATACCGCCGCCGGTAGCCGATTCCTGCGAAACAAGCTCGACTGTCCAGATATCTCCATGATCTTCTATGTGCCACCTGCGGTGCTCTGGCCTTGGCAAAGCTTCAGGATGATGTTTGCGGACGTACTCTTCCGAAATGGCAAGCGGGTTAACATCAGCCGTGTCACTGACTGGTCGTTTGCCGCAGGATCCAGCGAGCATCGCAAATGCAGCAACAACTATCCATCTTGTCCAGTGCATGCCTTAAGCTACCACCATCGCCGACGTCCGCAATGTTGTCGTGTCCGGACAGTCTGCAAGCAGCGGAAATTCGACCGAACCAGCCAAATCCCCAAGCCGTCACCCCGGACTTGATCCGGGGTCCCGCTGCGAGTTCCGGCGCTGCGCTGCGAAGCTGGACCCCAGGTCAAGCCAGGGTGACGAAGCAGGCAATGGCAGGATCAGCCGATCTCGCTGCCGTCCACCATCGGCCGTTCCTCACGCGTACCTTTATAGCGCGCATCGGGTTCGGTCGGGCCGGGGCTGATTACCACGTAATCGTCATGCACTTCCAGCAGGGTGCCAACGAACGGCCAGTCCTCCATGGTGCTGACCCGGTAGCTGACCGTATCGCCGACCTTGAAGGTCTTCGGATCGAAATTGAAGCTGAACGGGCAATCCTCGCCCTCGCCGCCCATGCCTTTCATGTGGTGCTCTCCTTCTGAAAGTCAGATAGGCGCGGGATCGGCAAAACGAAAGGGCCACCGGATCGCGCCGGTGGCCCCCGTTACGCAGCAATTGCCGGATCAGGCGTCCGCCTTGGCCTTGGCGATGATCGCGGCGATCTCGTCCAGCAGGGCGAGGCGCTTTTTCTTGAGCGTTTCGGTGTATTCGTCGGACGGGGTTTCGATTTCCGCCTCGATCCGGTGAATCTCGCCGTTCACTTCGTGATAGCGGTCAGCCAGAGTCACATAATGGGCGTTGTTCATCTTGAGGTCGTGCAGCAGGGCGTGGTCGTTGGGAAACTCGGCGGCCAGCTCGTGCGGGGTATTGGACATTGAAACTCCTCTCGTCCTCATCAGGTTGCGATGGATAGTTGCAGCCTGCCCTGCCCGCCGCCTTGCGCGGAATCAAAACGCCCAACAAAAAGGGCCGCCGGATCGCTCCGGCGGCCCCTTCGCTCAGCCAAACCGCTGTTTAGCCGACGATTTCTTCCGGCTTGAAGAAGAACGCGATTTCGATCGCAGCGTTTTCTTCCGAGTCCGAACCGTGGACGGTGTTTTCACCGATCGACAGGGCATAGGTCTTGCGGATGGTGCCTTCGGCGGCATCGGCCGGGTTGGTGGCGCCCATGATGTCGCGGTTGCGGGTCACGGCGTCTTCGCCTTCAAGCACCTGGACGACAACCGGCTCGCTCATCATGAAATCGCACAGTTCGCCGAAGAAGGGGCGTTCCTTGTGGACCGCGTAGAAGCCTTCGGCCTGCTCGCGGGTCATGTGGATGCGCTTCGAGGCAACGACGCGCAGGCCGGCTTCTTCCAGCATCTTGGTGACCGCGCCGGTCAGGTTGCGGCGGGTGGCATCGGGCTTGATGATCGAAAAGGTGCGGGTAACCGCCATGATATTCGTCCTTGCGATGGTATGGTTTTGGGGATTGGCCGCGCCCCTAGCGGGGATTGCGCGGCGGGGCAAGGTGCTGCGATTCAGCCCGCCTTGGTCCAGCGGCCATCTTCCTGCCGCCAGTAATTGCGCTCCATCCCCTCGCGCTCGCCCAGCCGCCGCCAGGTGGCACGGGCATCGTCGATAGTGAAGCCATCGAACAGCAGGAACACCCGCTCGAACGCCTCGGCCCCTTCGCGCCAGTGGCCATCGGCCAGGGCCAGGTAAGTTGCGCCGTTGGAGGCCTCCAGGCTGTCTGCCAGCAGGATCGGCTGGCGCGCATCATGCGGCCCGCCCGCCGGGGCATGGGCCAGGAAATGCTGGCGCGCGGCCCACAGCGCGTCGCTGATCCGGGCGCGCTGGGCGCTGTCGGCCGAAACCACCAGCACCCGCGCCCCGGCCTCAAGCATCTTGGCCGCCAGTTGCGGCAAGGCGCCTTCGACCGGGGTCTGGCTCAGCTGGTAGAAATCGACCCGCATTACCCCTCGAGATTGTCCCGCACGAAACGGTCCAGCACCCGCACACCAAAGCCGGTCGCGCCCTTGTCCCAGGTCTGGCCGGGCTTGCTGGCCCAGACCATCCCGGCGATGTCGAGGTGCGCCCAGGGCGTGCCCTTTTCGACATAGCGCTGGATGAACTGCGCGGCAGTGATCGAGCCGCCTTCGCGCGGGCCGACGTTCTTCATGTCGGCGATGGGCGAGTCGATCAGCTTGTCATAGGCCGGGCCCATCGGCTGGCGCCACAGCTTGTCGCCAGAGGCGTTGCCGGCGGCGAGCAGCTTGTTGGCCAGGTCGTCGTCGTTCGAGAAGATCCCGCCGTATTCGTGGCCGAGCGAGATGATCATTGCGCCGGTCAGGGTGGCGAGGTCGATCACCGCGGCGGGGCTGAATTCCTTCTGGGTCCAGGTGATCGCATCGCACAGCACCAGCCGCCCTTCGGCATCGGTGTTGATCACTTCCACGGTCTGGCCCGACATGGTGGTGACCACGTCGCCCGGGCGCTGGGCATTGCCATCGGGCATGTTCTCGACCAGCCCGCAGACGCCGACCACGTTGGCCTTGGCCTTGCGCTTGGCGAGGGCGAGCATCGCGCCCGCAACCGCGCCGGCCCCGCCCATGTCCCACTTCATGTCTTCCATACCGGCCGGCGGCTTCAGGCTGATGCCGCCGGTGTCGAAGGTCACGCCTTTGCCAACAAAGGCGGTCGGCTTTTCACCGGCAGCGCCGCCGTTCCATTCCATCACCAGCAGCTTGGGCTCGCGCACCGAACCCTGCGCCACGCCAAGCAGCGCGCCCATGCCAAGCGCGGCCATCTCGTCCCGGTCGAGCACGCGGATCCGCACGCCGGTACCGTCCAGCCGCTGGTGCGCGCGCTCGACGAAAGTGGCGGGGTAGATCACGTTGGCCGGTTCGGTCACCAATTCGCGGGTAAATTCGATCCCTTCGGCCAGCGCCGCTTCCACTGCCCAGGCCGCTTCGGCGCCTTCGGGCGCGCCGGCGACGCGGATGGTCTTGAGGCTGGGCTTCTGCTCTTCCGGCAGGCGGGTGCGGTAATTGTCATAACGCCAGCCGCGCAGCCGCGCGCCGAGCAGGACCGAGGCGACTTCGCCTGCCGTAAGCCTGGTCCCGGTAAGGTCGATGGTCAGCGCGGCTTCGCCCGAGGCCAGATACTTGGCAGTGATCGCCGCCCCGGCACGCTCCAGCGCGGCAGAGCGGTCCTTCGATCCCGGCTCTCCCGCTCCGGCCAGGGCCACGCGCACCACCGCGCCATCGCGGCTGACGAAGGCCTCATGCAATTGCCCGGCCTTGCCGGCAAAGCGACTGGCCTTGGCGCCTTCGGCCACGACCGGCTCCAGCCCGGCAGGCAGCGCCTCCTGATCGACCACATGGGCGACGGGGCTGGTATTGGCGGAAACGGGGCCGGTAACGAATTCGATCTGCATGGTTGCTCCCAGGGCGAAAGACAGGGCCAGCGGAAAGGCGTGGCCGCCAGTGGATGGCATGGATTGCAGTTAGGCGCGGGCGGTGCGATAGGCAAGCCATGCTCCTGCCCGCGCGGCCCGATTTGCCGCCTGCCCTGCTATGCCCGCGCCCCCTGCGCACCGGTGCCGCCGCGCTGGCTCTGGCCATGCTCGGCTGCCCGCTGGCCGCCCAGGCGCAAGAGGCCGATGCCCCGCAGGAAGCCGCACCGCTGCCTGCCGATTCGGCCACGACCGACAGCGAGCAGATCCAGTTCGAGGCCGATGGTGCCAGCTATGACGACAACACCGAAACGGTCTCCGTGTTCGGCAATGTCGTGCTGCGCCGGGGCGACCAGTCGGTCCGCGCCGACCAGCTGAGCTGGGACCGCAAGACCGGCAAGATCATCGCCACCGGCAATATCCGCCTGGTCGATGCCGACGGGAACCAGTTGTTCACCGACAGCATCGAGCTGACCGACGAGCTCAAGGCCGGGGCGATGGACAACATGCTGCTGGCCCTGCGGGAGGGCGGGCGGCTGGCGGCCAACAAGGGCGAACGGCTGGAGGACGGCAAGGTCCTGCTGCACAATGCCGCCTACAGCACCTGCGCGGTGGAGGACGATCAGGGCTGCCCGCGCAAGCCCAGCTGGCGAATCACCGCCCGCCGGGTGATTTTCGATCCGGACAAGAAGACGCTGCGCTTCGAAGGCGCGCGGGCGGAAATCTTCGGCCTCAGGCTTATGCCGCTGCCGGCGCTGACGCTCGCCACCGACGGCCGGCCGATCAACGGCCTGCTGATCCCGGACGTGCAGCTCTCCGCCTCCAACGGCGTCCAGTTTTCGCAAAGCTGGTATCAGCGCCTGTCCGACAACCGCGACCTGTCGGTCACCGGCTATGTCTTTACCGAGGCGCTGCCGATGGTTTCGGCGCAGTACCGGCAACTGACCAGCCAGGGCTCGTTCCAGGTCACCGGCTACCTCACCCGCTCCTCGCGCATTCCGATCGGCGGGCCGCTGGCGGCCAGCCAGTCGGACTTCCGCGGCTATCTTTATGCCAACGGCCGCTACCAGTTCTCGCCCAACTGGGGACTGACTTTCTCGGGCCGGCTGGCTTCGGACCGCACCTTCCTGCGCCGATATGACATCAGCCGGGACGACCGGCTGCGCTCCACCGCACAGCTGGAACGGATCGATGCCGACAGCTATTTCTCGATTTCCGGCTGGGCCACCCAGACGCTGCGGGTCGGCGATGCCCAGGGCCAGGTGCCGTTCGCCATTCCCGAGATCGACTATCGCCGCCGCCTGACCGATCCGCTGCTGGGCGGGCGCGTGCAATTGCAGTTCAACACTCTGGCAATCAGCCGCACCGCCGGGCAGGACACCCAGCGCGCCTTTGCCAGCGCCCAGTGGGACCTGCGCCGCCTGACCCCATGGGGCCAGGAAGTGACGGTTACCGCGCTGGCCCGCGGCGATATCTATCATTCGGACGAGAACGCGCTGACCGCGACTGCCAGCTATCGCGGCAATCCCGGCTGGCAGACCCGGGGGCTGGGCGCGGTCGCGGTCGATCTGAAGTGGCCGCTGGTGGGTGAATTCCTGGGCGGGAACCAGGTCCTGACCCCGCGCTTCCAGATCGTCGCCTCGCCCACCCTGCGCAACCTCGAAGTACCGAACGAGGATGCCCGGGCGATCGACCTTGAAGATTCCAACCTCTTCGCGCTCAACCGTTTCCCCGGCTATGACCGGATCGAGGACGGGGTCCGCTTCACCTACGGGATCGACTGGCAGTTCGAGCGGCCGGGGCTGCGGATCAACACCACGATCGGGCAATCCTATCGCCTGTCCAGCCGCCCGACCCTGCTGCCGGACGGGACCGGCCTGTCGGAACGGACCAGCGACATCGTCGGGCGCACCGAAGTGCGCTTCAAGGACGTGGTCAAGGTCACCCACCGCTTCCGGCTCGACAAGGACGATTTCTCGGTCCGCCGCAACGAATTCGACGCCGCGCTGGGAACGCAGAGCACCTATGTCGAAGTCGGTTACCTGCGGCTCAACCGCGATGTCGGCGGCGGGATCGAGGATCTGAAGGACCGCGAGGAACTGCGCATTGCCGGGCGGATTTCCTTTGCCCGGCACTGGTCGGTGTTCGGATCCGGCGTGTTCGACCTGACCGGCGTCAGCGATGATCCCACCCTGGTCGGGGTTGATGGCTTCCAGCCGATCCGCACCCGCCTGGGGATTGCCTACGAGGACGATTGCATCGAGCTCGATTTCACCTGGCGGCGCGATTTCGTGGCCACCGGCGATGCGCGACAGGGCAACACCTTCCAGATCCACATCGCGGTGAAGAACCTTGGGTTCTAAGATTGGCTTTGCCCGGCAAACCCGCTATCCGCCCTGCTCAGCCAAGGTTAAGCCGCCGCGCGGCATTGGCTCCGGCAAGTCCGGCCCGGCGTTTTCGGGCCGTCATTGGGAATTGAACTGAAGGTGACACGCCCCTTGCGCATCCGCCCTGCCACCCGCCTTGCGCTGATCCCGCTGATCGCCGCCTCGCTGGCCATGCCCTCGTTCGCCCAGCAGGGGCCGACCGGGCCGCTTGACCTGCCAAGCAACCCGACGATCTTCGGCAAGAACGATCCCAACCACCGCACCGCGACCGTGATCATCAACGGTGAAGTGATCACCGGCACCGATATCGACCAGCGCGTCGCCCTGATCGTGGCCGCCAGCGGCGGCAAGATCGGCCCGGAAGAGCTGGTCCGACTGCGCCAGCAGGTGCTGCGCAACCTGATGGACGAAACCTTGCAGATTCAGGAAGCCCGCGCCCAGGACATGGAAGTGTCCGACGAGGAAGTGGACCAGAGCTATGCCCGGATCGCCCAGCAGAACTTCGGCCAGGATCCCAAGGCGCTGGACGCCTATCTGATCAAGATCGGCTCCTCGCCCGCCTCGCTCAAGCGGCAGATCAAGGGCGAACTTTCGTGGCAGCGCCTGCTGCGCCGCAATGTCGTGCCCTTCGTCAACGTCTCGGACGAGGAAGTGCGCGAAACCGTGAAGCGGCAGGAATCGGCCCGCGGCTCGGAAGAATACCGGGTCGGTGAAATCTTCCTTTCGGCCAACAGCGAAAACCGCGAGGCCGTGCTGGCCAATGCCATGCGGATTGTCGAACAGCTGCAAAAGGGTGCCAGCTTCGTCGGCTATGCCCGCCAGTTCTCCGAAGCCTCGACCGCGCCGGTCGGCGGCGATCTGGGCTGGGTCCGCGCCGGGGTGCTGCCGCCGGAACTGGACCAGGTGGTGGTTTCGCTCCAGCCCGGCCAGATGGTCGGCCCGATCGAAGTGCGTGGCGGGTTTTCGATCATCCTGCTGATCGACAAGCGCAAGGTGCTGACCGCCGATCCGCGCGACGCCACGCTCAGCCTCAAGCAGATCTCGATCACGTTCCCGCCGGGCACGACCGAGGCCCAGGCCACGGCCAAGGCGCAGGACTTTGCCGCCAAGGTGAAAAGCGCCAAGGGCTGCGCCGCGGCCGATCAGGTTGCCGCCGGGATGGGCGCCGAAGTAGTCAACAACGAATCGATCAAGGCCCGCGACCTGCCTGGCCCGCTCCAGGACCTGGTCCTGGGCCTGCAGCTGGGTGAAAGCACCCCGCCGTTCGGATCGATCGAGGATGGCGTGCGCATTCTGATGCTGTGCGGCCGCGACGATCCGAAGGCCGGCGGTTCGGTCAGCTTCGAGGAAGTGCAGACCCAGCTTGAAGACGAGCGGATCAACCGCCGCGCTCAGGCCTATATGCGCGACCTTCGCCGCGACGCGGTGATCGACTACGGCAACTGAGGCCTCCGGCGTGGAGGGTGCGCCGCTGGTCGTTTCGCTGGGCGATCCGGCCGGGGTCGGCCCGGAACTGATCGCGGCGGCCTGGGCGGCGCGCGCCGAGCATGACCTGCCCCCTTTCGTGGTTGCCGGTGGTGCGGAGATCCTTTCGGCAGCGGCCCGATCGCGCGGACTTGCCGTGCCGGTGCGCGAGGTGATCGGTGCCGCCGAAGCGCTCGACCATTTCGATCACGCGCTGCCAGTGCTTGCCGGGGCCGATGGGGACTACACCCCGGGCCAACCCAGCCACGCCGGAGCGCAGTTGGCGCTCGCCTCGCTTGAAGAAGCCGCGCGGCTGGTGGTGGATGGCGAAGCGGCCGCGCTGGTGACCGCCCCGATTGCCAAGGCGCGGCTGGCCGAAGTCGGCTTCGATCATCCCGGCCAGACCGAATTTGTCGCCGCCGCCTGCGGCTACGATCCGGGCGATGCGGTGATGATGCTGGCCGGCCCGCACCTGCGCGCCGTGCCGCTGACCGTCCACCTGGCCCTGGCCGAAGTGCCTGCCCGCCTCACGGCAGAGATGATCGAGCGCAAGGCCCGGATCGTCGCCATGGCGCTGGCCCGCGATTTCGGCCTGCCCGCCGCGCGCCTGGCGGTGGCTGGGCTTAATCCCCACGCCGGGGAGGAAGGCCGGATGGGCGATGAGGAAGCGCGGATCATTGCTCCCGCCATCGCCCACCTGCGCGCCGAGGGGCTGGATGTGACCGGCCCGCATCCGGCCGATGCGCTGTTCACTCCCCGCGCGCGGGAAACCTATGACGCGGCGCTGTGCATGTATCACGATCAGGCGCTGATTCCGTTGAAGGCACTCGACTTCGATGAAGGGGTCAATGTCACGCTGGGTCTGCCGGTAATCCGGACCAGCCCCGACCACGGCACCGCCTTTGCCATTGCCGGAACCGGACAGGCCCACCCCGGCGCAATGATCGCCGCGATCCGCATGGCCGGGGACTGCGTCCTGCGGCGGCTGGGTCTCTACGATGACTGACCTGCCGCCGCTGCGCGATGTGATCAACCGCCACGGCCTGTTCGCCAGCAAGGCGCTGGGCCAGAACTTCCTGTTCGACGAGCAGTTGCTGGACCGGATCGCCGCGATCCCCGGCAAGCTTCAGGGCGCGCAGGTGCTGGAAGTCGGCCCCGGACCCGGCGGACTGACTCGTGCGCTGCTGCGGGCCGGTGCGCAGGTCACCGCGATCGAGATGGACCGGCGCTGCCTGCCCGCACTGGCGGAACTGGCCGAGGCTTTCCCTGGTCAGCTCCGCGTGATCGAAGGCGATGCCACCAAGGTCGATCACGGTCTGGAAGGCCCGTACCACGTGGTCGCCAACCTGCCCTACAATGTCGGCACGGCCCTGTTCGTCGGCTGGCTGGGCGGCGAAGGCTGGCCGCCGCAATGGGCCAGCCTGACACTGATGTTCCAGCTGGAAGTGGCACAGCGGATCGTGGCTGAACCCGGCAGCGATGCCTATGGCCGTCTGGCGGTCCTCAGCCAGTGGCGCTCGCACGCGAAAATCGCGATGAAGGTGCACCGCAGCGCCTTCACCCCGCCGCCCAAGGTGATGAGCGCGATCATCCACGTCACCCCGGCGGACATGCCCGAAGGCGTCTCCGCCCGGATGCTCGAACGGCTGACCGAGGCTGCCTTCGGCCAGCGCCGCAAGATGCTGCGCCAGAGCCTGAAGGGCCTGCCGGGCGCGCTGGACGCGCTGGAGCGGCTCGGCATCGATCCCGCCCGCCGCGCCGAGACGCTCAGCGTGGCGGAATTCGTCAGCGTGGCGCGGGAACTGTCGGCCTGAAGGCGCTTGGCGCTGAGCGATTTTCCTACATCGCCGCAGCCTGTTACCCTCTCACCGGCTCTTTCCATCGTCGATATTCGCGCAAATGCGCCCCGCCACGCCTGTTTCGTACGAAACAGGCGTGCGCGCGGATGCACTTCATCAACTAACGCGCCAAAAGCGGGCGAATCACCCCGCCTTTTTGACCTGCCGCCAGTGGTGCAGCAGCGGTTCGGTATAACCGCTGGGCTGCTCCACGCCCTTGAACACCAGATCGAGCGCGGCCCGGAACGCCGGGGCATCTTCGTTGCCCACCAGCGGCTCATAGAGCGGATCGCCGGCGTTCTGGGCATCGACCTTGGCGGCCATGCGGCGCAAGGAATCCATCACCTGGTCCTTCGTGCAGACCCCGTGGAGCAGCCAGTTGGCCATGTGCTGGCTGGAAATCCGCAAGGTCGCGCGGTCTTCCATCAGGCCCACATCGTTGATGTCCGGCACCTTGGAACAGCCGACGCCCTGATCGATCCAGCGCACCACGTAGCCGAGCAGGCCCTGGGCATTATTGTCCAGCTCCTCGCGGATTTCCTCTTCCGACCAGTTGGTTCCTTCGGCCAGCGGAACGGTGAGCAGCGCGTCGAGCCCCGGACAGGGCTGGCCGGCCAGTTCGTTCTGCACAGCAAAGACATCGACCGCGTGATAATGCATCGCGTGGAGCGTCGCGGCAGTCGGCGAAGGGACCCAGGCTGTGTTGGCGCCGCTTTTCGGGTGGCCGATCTTCTGGACCATCATTTCGCCCATCAGGTCCGGCGCGGCCCACATGCCTTTGCCGATCTGGGCCTTGCCGGACAGCCCGCAGGCCAGGCCGATCTGCACGTTGCGGCCTTCATAGGCCTGGATCCAGGCGCTTTTCTTCATGTCGCCCTTGCGGATCATCGGCCCGGCCCGCATCGAGGTGTGGATCTCGTCCCCGGTCCGATCGAGGAAGCCGGTGTTGATGAACACGATCCGGTCCTTCACCGCATGGATGCAGGCGGCCAGATTGGCGGACGTACGCCGTTCCTCGTCCATCACGCCGACCTTGATGGTGTGGCGGGCCAGACCCAGCAGGTCTTCCACCGCATCGAACAGGTCGTTGGTGAACGCGCACTCTTCCGGGCCGTGCTGCTTGGGCTTGACGATGTAGATCGATCCGGCCCGGCTGTTGCCGAACCGGGCGAGCCCGCGCACATCATGGGCACCGATCGCACTGGTGATGACCGCATCCATGATCCCTTCCGGAATCTCGCTGCCATCAGCCAGCAGGATCGCCGGATTGGTCATCAGGTGACCGACATTGCGGACGAACAGCAGGCTCCGCCCGGGCAGGACGAGATCGCCCCAGACCCGGTCGCCGTTCAGCTCGCGGGTCAGTGTCTTGCCGCCCTTCTCGAAGGTCTCGGACAGGTCGCCCCGGATCACGCCCAGCCAGTTGGCATAGGCATTGAGCTTGTCCTCGCCGTCGACCGCCGCGACCGAATCTTCCATGTCGCAGATCGTGGTCAGCGCCGCTTCCAGCATCACGTCGGCGATGTGCAGCGGATCGTCCTTGCCGACCGGGTGGTTAGGATCGACCACAACTTCGATGTGCAGGCCGTTGTTTCGGAACAGGTAACCGCCATCGCGCGATGCGACCAGGTATTCGCTGCTCCCGCCTTCGAACACCGCCTGCCAGCCTGGCACCGCGCCATCCAGAAACGCCCGCGCCGCCTTGATCACGGCATCGCCGCGCACCGTGTCATAGCCGCCCGGACGGGCCGGTGCGGCATCAAGCGCATCGGTGCCGTAATACGCGTCATAAAGGCTGCCCCAGCGGGCATTGGCGGCATTGAGCAGGAACCGGGCGTTGAGCACGGGCACCACCAGCTGCGGCCCGGCCATGGTCGCGATTTCCGGATCGACATTCTGCGTGCCGATCGTGAACGCGGCAGGCTCAGGCGCCAGATAGCCGATCTCGCGCAGGAAGGCCTGGTATTCGGCCTGATCCAGCGGCTTGCCCGCGCGGGACAGATGCCAGGAGTCGATCTGCGCCTGCAGGTCCTCGCGCTTGGCCAGCAGGGCGCGGTTGACCGGGACGAAGCGATCGAGCAGCGCGGCAAAACCGGTCCAGAATGCACCGGCATCCTGCCCCAGCGGAGCCAGCACCTGACCCTCGACAAAGGCGGCCAGCGCCGCATCGACCTTCAGACCCGCCTTCTCAACCCGTTCGCTCACGTGATCCTCGCACAGATAGGGACTCGGCGCCGCACGCGGCAGCGCCAGTCGGTTCATCAACGATCCCGGGGAGGAAGTCACGCGCCTATGCCGCAAGTGCGAAGGGAAGGCAATGGCCCACCCCTTCGACTTTAGCAGGGGAAGCGCCGGGTCCGGGGGGTTGGATAGCCCCCGCCACTCGGCTAGAGACGGTTTCATATGCAACAGTTTACGCCTGCCGAAGCCGCGCTGCTGGACCGCGTCGATGCCGCGCCGATGCTGGGCCAGGTCCAGGCCTGGAGCGCGATCAACACCGGCACCGGCAATCTGGCCGGACTGGCGCAGCAGGCCGCCGCCCTGGCCGATGCTTTCGCCGCGCTGCCGGGCGAAGTGACGCTGGAGGCTCCCGCTCCGGTTACCGCGATCACCCCGGGCGGCACCGAGGCACCGGTGGAGTACGGCCGGCACCTGGTCCTGCGGGTCCGGCCGGAAGCGCAGCGGCGGTTCCTGCTGACCGGGCACATGGACACCGTATTCCCCGCGCAACACGCTTTTCAGCAGCAGACCTGGCTGGACGACAAGACGCTGAACGGCCCCGGCGTGGCCGACATGAAGGGCGGAATCGCCGTAATCCTGGCGGCGCTGCAGGCCTTCGAGGGCACCGAGGCCGCAGCTCACACCGGCTATGACGTGATGATCAATTCGGACGAGGAGACCGGCAGCCTGTCCTCTGCGCAGTTGATCGCCGCGCTGGCCCGGGGCAAGGCCGCCGCGCTGACCTATGAACCCTCCGCCCTGCCCGACGGCACTCTGGCCGGGGCACGGGCCGGCAGCGGCAACTGGAGCCTGACCATCCACGGCCGCTCCGCCCATGCCGGGCGCAACCCGGATGACGGTCGCAACGCAGTAGTTGCCGCTGCCGCTTTGGCACTGGGCCTAAAGGCGCTCCACCGCGATGGCCTCAGCGTCAATCCGGCGAAGATCGACGGGGGCAGCGCCAACAATGTCGTGCCAGACCTCGCCGTGCTGCGCTTCAACATCCGCCCGCGCGAGGTATCCGCGGCCGAGGCCTTTCTGCTGGACCTCAAGGCCCTCATCGCCCGGATCGAGGCCGAGCATGAGGTCCATGTCCACATGCACGGCGGGATCAGTCGTCCGCCCAAGCCGGTCGATGCCCGGGCCGAGAAGTTGTTCGGCATTGTCGAGGAGTGCAGCGCCCTGCTGGGCCAGCCGATCACCCGCAAGGCATCGGGCGGCGTCTGCGATGGCAACAACATCGCGGCTTGCGGGGTCCCCGTGGTCGATACCATGGGCGTGCGCGGCGGCTCGATCCATTCACCGGACGAGTTCCTGATCGTCCCCAGCCTGGAGGAGCGCGCGAAGCTTTCCGCGCTGGTCCTACATCGTCTTGCCACCGGAGCTCCGCTTTGACCTTTGTAATCCGCGCCGCCAACCACGGCGATCTTCAACACATCTATGAAATGGCCAAACGCACTGGCGGTGGGTTCACCAACCTGCCGCCCGATCGCAACGCGCTGACCGCCAAGCTGGACCGCGCCCAGGCCGGTTTCACCCGGATTGCCGTAGGACAGCCGGAGGACGTGGGCGATGACCTGTTCGTTTTCGTGCTGGAAAACGTCCAGACCGGTGAAGTGCGCGGCACCTGCCAGGTGTTCTCAGCCGTCGGGCAGAAGTGGCCGTTCTATTCCTACCGGATCGGCGCCTTGACCCAGCACAGCGAGGAACTGGGCCGGACCTTCCGGGCCGACATCCTCAACCTCTCGACCGACCTGGAAGGGGCGACTGAAGTGGGCGGGCTGTTCCTGCATCCGGGCGAGCGGGCCGGCGGGCTTGGCATGCTGATCGCCCGCAGCCGCTACTTGTTCATCCGCAACCACCGCGCCCGCTTTGCCGACCGCACCCTGGCCGAACTGCGCGGGGTGATCGACGAGGCCGGTGGATCGCCGTTTTGGGACGGGGTGGCGGGCCGCTTCTTCGGGATGAATTTCCAGGACGCGGACGAATTCAACGCCAAGTACGGCAACCAGTTCATCGCCGATCTGATGCCCAAGCATCCGGTCTACATCGCCATGCTGAGCGAAGCCGCGCGCCACGTGATCGGCGTGCCCCATCCGACTGGACGCGCGGCGATGCGGATGCTGGAGAACGAGGGTTTCGCCTGGGAGAACTACATCGACATCTTCGATGGCGGCCCGACCATGACGGTGCGGACCGACCAGATCCGCTCGATCCGCGAGGCTGCCGATGCCTCGATCGTGGCCATTGATGACCGGCTGGGCGATCATCTGGGCGGGGAGAAGAAGCTGGTTGCGCACGGCCGGATGGAGCAATTCCGCTGCGCCTACGGTTGGGCCGAGGAACGTGACGGCGGCATCGCGCTGGATCCGGCCTGCGCCCGCTTGCTGGGAGTCGAGCCGGGTCAGAGCGTGACCCACGTGGCGCGGTGGTGAACAATGGCACTGGTTGAAATCAACTTCGACGGGATCATCGGCCCTTCGCACAACTATGCCGGGCTCAGCCTCGGCAATCTCGCCTCGGCCAGCCATGCCGGCGATGTTTCCCAGCCGCGCGCCGCCGCCTTGCAGGGGTTGGCCAAGATGCGCCACAACCTGGGCCTGGGGCTGACGCAGGGCTTTCTGCTGCCCCTGCCCCGGCCTAATCCACGCTTCCTGGCCGCAATCGGTGCCGACGGGAGCGAGAACCCCCGGCTGACCGCCGCCGCCTGGTCGGCCAGCTCGATGTGGACTGCCAATGCCGCCACGGTATCGCCCGCGGCCGATACGGCGGACGGGCGCTGCCATCTGACGGCGGCCAACCTTGTCACCATGCCGCATCGCAGCCAGGAATGGCCAGATACAGTCCGCCAGCTACGCCTCGCCTTTGCCGATCCGGCGCACTTTGCCGTTCACGATGCGGTGCCGCCCTGCTTCGGTGACGAAGGCGCGGCCAATCACATGCGGATGGGCACCGGCCACGCCGCGCCGGGGCTGGAGATCTTTGTCTACGGCACCAGCGGCGGAGCCTTCCCCGCACGCCAGCATGTCGAGGCCAGCCGCGCTGTCGCCCGCCTGCACGGTCTCGATCCGGCGCGTACGCTGTTTGTCGAACAGAACCCTGAAGCGATTGCCGCAGGGGCCTTCCACAACGACGTGGTCGCCGTGGCCAACGAGCGAGTCCTGTTCACGCACGAACTCGCCTTTGCCGACCCAGAAGGCACCTACGCTGCGATCCGCGCCGCCTTGCCCGAAGCCGAGATCGTCGTGGTTCCGGCCGATGCGGTAAGCCTGGCCGATGCGATCAAGTCCTACCTGTTCAACGCCCAGTTGCTGACCCTGCCCTCGGGCGAAATGGGTCTGGTGATCCCGACCGAGGCCTGGGAGCATCCTCGCGTCCGCGCCTGGCTGGACGGAATGCTGGCCTCGAACGGCCCGATCCGCCGGGTCTTGCCGGTCGATGTCCGCCAGTCGATGGCCAATGGCGGTGGCCCCGCCTGCCTGCGCCTGCGGGTGGTAGCCGATCCGGCGACAGTCGATCCGCGCTTCCTGCTTGATACAAGCAAGGCTGACCGGATCGAGGCGGTAATCGCCGCGCACTGGCCCGAGGAGATCTCCGCTGCCGATGTCGGGTCGCCAGCCCTCGCCGAACGGGTCATCGCCGCGCGGCTCGCCTTGCTGGACGCGCTGGACTTGACCGAACTGCCCTGAACGGTCCGACCTGAGTCCCCTGTCGGGACACTTTACAGGCGACCTGGCCCTTAACCACTGTCTTGCGCCGAACCACTGGGTTGGCATGATGGTTGCTCTGATTCCCGTTAAGGATTGTGAGGGACCATGTTCAATAAGATCGGCCGCCTGTTTGTGATCAAGTCGCCGATCGAGGCCTATCTGATTATCTACGCCCTGGCGCTTGGCGCGGTGGAGCGCGGTTCTATCTATCTGACCAAGTTCCCCGGATTCGGCGGCAAGTTGCTGTTTCTGGCCTGCACCGGAGCGGTGTTCATGGCCGGCGGCAAGATCCTGGACTGCCTGCGCCACGAAAGGCGTCTGGCGGAACGGCCGGAAACGGTGTTCTGAGCGAAACGGTGGGGGGATTCTGTTGCTAGGCTCCCCCCGGGCCCCCGGTTTCCGATTCTGTTACCCGGTTCGGTCCGAACCGTGCTGTCGCTTTATAACGTCAGGGCGTTAGCCCCTAGAATTACGCGGCGAGAGCAAGTGCTTCGTTGTCGTTGGCACTTGTGGGTTTTGAGCCTTTAACGGGTTACTCAGCCCGGGCGAAAACAGTGCTTTTCAACACACGTCGATCCTAGTTCGGCCCCGTCATTTTCCTCGCCGTGGCGGGGAAGGTGGTGGAGCCGCCGGGTACCGCCCCCGGGTCCGCTGCATCTATTGCACACCGCAATTTATCGCCATAGCCGGACAAGTCCGGCACGGACCCATATAGGGCATCAATGCTGAATGTGAAGTGACCGCCGCGCGGATCACTTCTTCAGGGCATCGCGGATCTCGGTCAGCAGATCGACTTCGCTCGGGCCGTCCGGGGCTTCCTCCGGCTTGGGCAGAACCTTGTTGGCCTGACGCACGATCAGGAAGATCACGAAGGCCAGGATCAGGAAGTTGATCACCGCAGTGATGAAGCTGCCCCAGGCCAGCACATTGGCTCCCGCTTCGCGCGCGGCAGCCAGCGGGGTGCCCTCGGCCACAGTTCCGGACAGGACCACGTACTTGTTCGAAAAGTCGGTATCGCCCACCACCGCACCGATCGCAGGCATCAGCACATCGTCGGTCAGCGACGAGACGATCTTGCCGAACGCTGCGCCGATGATCACGCCAACGGCCAGATCGAGCACGTTACCGCGGGCAATAAAGGCCTTGAATTCACTAAACATGTTCGCGTCCCCTCATGGTAAAGACCAGGTAAAGCAAACCCTGCCACGCGGGCTTGCGCCCTGCAACCGGCATCGTCCGGTTTCGCTTGAACGGCGCTGGCGTGTTACTACATTAAGCCAGCCCGCAGCAGGCGGGCGTTTGGAAAGGCCCTGTCGATGTCCACCTCGTTCGAACGCTATGGAACCTTTGGCCGTTTTGCCGTGGTTGCGGTTGCCGCCGCATCGGTGGCGGGCTGCGGGATCAATTCGGTGCCGACCGCCGAGGAAGAAGCCAAGGCCAAGTGGGCCGACGTCCAGGCCGCTTTCCAGGCGCGCGCCAATCTGGTGCCGAACCTGGCCGCCGTCGCCAAGGGCGCGGCTGATCAGGAGCGAGGCATTCTGACCGGCGTGGTCGAGGCCCGGGCCAAGGCAACCAGCATCCAGCTTTCGCCCGACGATCTGACCGATCCGGCCAAGATGAAGGCGTTCGAACAGGCGCAGACCCAGTTCTCCGGCTCGCTTGGCGGGTTCGGCCGCCTGCTGGCCAATGTCGAGGCCTATCCCAACCTCAAGTCGATTGACAATTACCAGATGCTGCAAAGCCAGCTGGAAGGGACCGAGAACCGGATCCGCGTGGCGATCCGCGACTATAACGAGGCGGTGCGCAAGTATAACACCACGATCCGCACCTTCCCGGACATCATCGGTGCCAAGATCATCCACGGCGCCAAGCCGATGGTCCCCTATCAGGCGACCACGCCCGGCGCAGAAGCGGCCCCCAGCCTTGAAGGCAAGCTCTGATCCGGCCGGACCGGAGCTGAACCGATGACGGGCCCTGCCCTGTCCCGCCCCTCCAGCCGCGCGCTGAGCCTTGCGCTTGGCGCGTTGCTGGCGCTGGCCGCACTGCTGCTGCCCGCGCTGGCCCGGGCTCAGACCTTCCCCGAACTGACCGGCCCTGTGGTCGATCAGGCGGATATCCTCCCGCCCGAGGCCGAAGCCCGCCTGGCGGAGAAGCTGACTGCACTTAAGGCCCAGTCGCAGCGCGAGCTGGTGGTGGTGACCCTGCCGGACCTGCAAGGCTATGACATCGCCGATTACGGCTATCAGCTCGGTCGGCACTGGGGACTGGGCGACAAGGAACGCAACGACGGCGCAATCCTGATCGTCGCCCCTAACGAGCGACGGCTGCGGATCGAGGTTGGCTACGGACTGGAAGCGGTGCTGACCGACGGCCTGTCCAGCCAGATAATCAACCGCCTGATCGTGCCGAAGTTCAAGGCCGGCGACATGCCCGGCGGGATCGAGGCCGGAACCGACGCAATCATCCAGCAGTTGACCCTGCCGGCCGAGGAAGCCGCGCAAGTCGCCGCCAAGGCCCAGGCCAACCCTTCGTCCGATGGCATCCCCATCGGGGTGATCTTCTGGCTGGTGATCTTCGTGCTGTTCTTCGTCCTGCCGTTGCTGCGCCGCCTTGGCGGTTCGCGGCGCTATCGCGGTGACAGCGGGCTTGGCCCGGTGATCGTGTGGCACGTGCTGGACGAGATCAGCCGTTCCTCGCGCGGAGGCGGCGGTGGCGGCTGGGGCGGCGGCGGCTTTGGCGGCGGTGGCGGCTGGGGCGGAGGCGGCGGCAGCTTCGGCGGCGGCGGCGCTTCGGGCAGCTGGTAGAGGGAACGCGCGATGCGACACCAACCGATCCACCTTTCCGAAGCCGATCATCAGGCGGTCAGCGCCGCCGTAGCAGCTGCCGAGGAACAGAGCGCGGGCGAGATCGTGACGATCATCGCCGGCGAGAGCAATTCGTTCCACGATGTCGCTTTGCTGTGGGCTGCACTGGCGGCGTTCCTCTCGGTCGCCGTGATCGCGCTGTTTCCGGACCTCACTCTGCCCAAAGTCGATTGGCTGCTGGGCCACTGGCAACATGACTGGTCCCCGCCGCAGGTGCTGGCCCTTGCGCTGTTCACCGCCACGGCCAAGTTCCTGGCCGTATGGCTGATCCTGCTGTGGAAGCCGCTGCGGATGGCACTGGTTCCGGCCCCGCTGAAGCACGCCCGCGTGCGCGACCGGGCGGTGCGCTATTTCAAGGTCGGTGCCGAGCGCCGCACCCACGGCCGCACCGGCATCCTGATCTACTTGAGCCTGGCCGAGCACCGGGCCGAGATCGTGGCCGATGCGGCGATTGCCGCCAAGGTCGAGCCCGAGGTCTGGGGTCATGCCATGGCCTCGCTGATCGGGGAAATCCGCCAGGGCCGCCCCGGTGCCGGAATGGTGGCGGCGGTGGAAGAAGTCGGCGCGGTCCTGGCGCAGCACTTCCCCCGCGCCAGCGACGATCGCAACGAACTGCCCGACCGGCTGATCGAACTCTAGACGTTGCCCGCTGCGCTCGTGTAGCCCGGCAGCATGAGCGAAGAGCAGGAACAGATCGTCTGGGCGGGCAGGTTCATCACCGCCAAGGTCAAGGGCAAGTGGGAATACGTCGCGCGCAGCCGCGGGATCCGGGCAGCAGTGATCCTGGCCGTGGACGAGCATGACCACGTCCTGCTGGTCGAGCAGTTCCGCGTGCCGCTGGGCAAGCCCTGCCTGGAGCTGCCCGCCGGCCTGATCGGCGATGATGACAGTGCCCCGGGCGAAGACGCCACCGCTGCCGCCAATCGCGAACTGGAGGAAGAGACCGGCTACCGCGCTGAGCGAATGGAAGTGCTGGGCGAGTTCTATTCCAGCCCGGGCATGGTCAGCGAGAGCTTCACGCTGCTGCGGGCGCACGGTCTGGAGCGGGTCGGCCCGGGCGGCGGGACGGATGGCGAGGACATTACCGTGCACCGGGTGCCCCTGTCCGATCTCGCCGGCTTCATCGAAACCGCGCGCGGGCGCGGATTGGGTATTGACGTAAGGCTGCTGATGCTGCTCGGTCCCGGCATAATCGGAGGATGATGCAATGGCAGGACGGGTTGAAGGCAAGAAGGCGCTGATCACCGGCGCGGCGCAGGGTCTGGGTGCGGCCCAGGCAATGATGCTGGCGCGCGAGGGGGCGAAGGTCCTGCTGGGCGACATCAACGCCGAAGGCGCGGCCGAGCAGGCGGCGAAGATCAACGCCGAACTGGGCGAAGGCACCGCCTTTGCGGTCAAGCTCGACGTCACCCAGGAAGCCGACTGGGAAGCCGCCATGGAAGTGGCCAAGGCACGGCTGGGCGGGCTTTCGGTGCTGGTCAACAACGCCGGGGTCGGCGTGCGCGGCAATATCGAGAACTGCACGCTGGAAGAGTGGAAGCGCGGTTTTGCCATCAATGTCGATTCCGTGTTCCTCGGTTGCCAGAAGGCGATCCCGCTGATGAAGGACAACCAGCCCGGATCGATCATCAACATCTCCTCGATCGCCGGCCTGATCGCGTCCGACACCATGCCCGGCTACAACGCCAGCAAGGCGGCGGTGTGGATGCTGTCCAAGTCGGTCGCGCTCTATTGCGCCAAGATGGGCTGGGACATCCGCAGCAACTCGGTCCACCCGACCTTCATCGACACCCCGATCCTGGACGGCATGGTCACCTCCACCGGCAAGCCGAAGGACGTGATCATGGACAAGCTGGCCCGCCAGATCCCGCTGAAGCGCGTCGGCCATCCGGACGACATCGCCAATGGCGTGCTCTATCTCGCCTCTGACGAGAGCCGGTTCATGACCGGGGCCGAACTCAAACTCGACGGCGGCATCTCGGCGATGTAGAAGCCCTTCCCATGGGGGAGAGCACCGACCAGCCCAAGCCGCGCAGCTTCCGCGTCACATCCTTCGATGTGGCGGCGGAGGCCGGCGTCAGCCAGTCCACTGTCAGCCGCGCGCTGGCGGGCGATCCGGTGGTGAGCGAGGCAACCCGGCTGCGGGTGGCCGAAGCCGCCAGGAAGCTCAACTACTTCGTCGACAACAACGCCGCCCGCCTGCGCACCGGCAAGACCGGGACGCTGGCCGTGGTGGTGATCTGCCGCCCGGACGAGGACCGCAAGGACCTGAACCCCTTCACCTACGCCCTGCTCGGCTCGATCTGCGCCGCCGCGTCGGACCGGGGTTACGAGACGCTGGTGTCGTTCCAGGACGGCCCCGCCAACCTGTCCGGCCGGTATGAGGAACAGCGCAAGGCCGATGGCCTGATCGTGATCGGCACCACCCAGAACGAGGCGGCGTGGCAGTATTACCGCGAACTGGGCCAGTCGGGCATGCACTGGGTCTGCTGGGGCTCACCCTATGACGACCTGGAGTGGATCCGCTCCGACAACCACGAGGGCGCGCGGCTGGCCACCGGCCACCTGATCGAGCGCGGCTGCGGCAAGATCGCCTGCATCGGCTCGGTCGGCTCGCTCCAGCGCCAGTTCAAGGAACGCTATGACGGCTATGCCGAACGCATGGAGCGTGCCGGCCTCGATCCCTGGCTGATCGAGATCGAGGACGGCCTGTCCCGTGAGGAACAGGGCCGCCGCGCCGCCCGCGCCCTGCTCGCCTCGGGCCGGCCCTGCGACGGGGTCTTCGCGGTGTGCGACGAGATCGCCCTTGGCACCCTGCGCGAGCTGACCGAACTGGGCGTCAAGGTCCCGCAGGACATGGCCCTGATCGGGTTCGACGGGATCCGCGCCAGCGCCCATGCCATGCCCCCGCTCAGCACCGTCCAGCCCGATTTTGCGGCGGCCGGGGCGATGATGGTGGACAAGCTGCTGGCCGGAATTGCCGGGCAGAAGCGCGAGCAGCGCCGCGTTCCCGTCCAGCTGCTGGTGCGTGAAAGCACCCGCCGGGGCTAAGTCACCCCGCCCGCACCCTGCGGCGCCGGCTCCATTGCAGCCCCAGCGCGATCCGCCAGCCGAGCTGCACCGCCAGATAGCCGATCGCCGCGCCGGCCAGGGCAAGGGCCGCCAGCCCCAGCGGCAGCGATACCCCGCTGAGGTGGCCGAATCCCGCCGCGCCCAGCAGCACCCCGCCCGCCTTCCACGCCGCGAAATAGATCGGACCGAAGGTGAACGGGTTCGACACCCAGGTCATCGTCGCCGCGACCAGCAGGTTGCTGCGCGCGGCTGCGGCAATCACCGCGGCGAACAGGATCTGGCCGACCGGCAGCAGGAACGCCGCGAACAGCCCCAGCGCCACCCCGCGCGCCACGCTGCGGCGGTTGAAATGCCAGATGCCGGGATGGGCCAGGCGCGGGGCGACCGGGCGCAGCCAGCGGCTTGCCATCAGCCGGTCCTGATCCGGCGCCATCCGTTTGAACCACTTGCGCAAGGGGCCGCGCCTTTCGTTTCCGCCCCCGCCTTAGCCGAACCCGCGCCCCCGCGCAGCATGGATCAACGGGAAGCGGCTATTTGCCCAGCACGCCGCGCGCCGCGCCTTTCGGATTGGCGGCGCTGCGCACCACCACGTGGTACTTGCCCGGATCGGCGGCGACCGCCTTGAGCACGTCCGGCTCCACCGCCACGCACATGTCGGTTTCCACGCCGGTCACTTCCAGCGCGATCACCGCCTTGCCGTCGCCCGGCGCATCGGCGGCCACAATCGCCGCATCGCGCACCGTACCCAGCCCCTTGAAAGCCAGGAGATAGCAGAAATCGCCCAGCGCCGGATCGGCCTCGGCCCGGAACGTGGCCGTACCCCCGGCCACTCCGGCCCCGCCCGGCACGGCTTCCCCGGTCAGGCTGGCAGTCAGCACCACGGTGGCGGCAAGGGCCGGCGCGGCCAGCAGGCCCAGCGCGGCAGCGGCGGCCAGCATGGCGGAAGAACGCAGCGCACGGTTCATAAACAAGGCTCCTGTTCCCAAGGATCCGGAGCGGCCCCGCGCACGCCCCGTCGCAGGGGGCCAATATAGCGCCCCCGCACCGCGCCGGGTAGCGCAACGATTGCGCCAGCCCTTGCGTTCCTTGCATCGCGTTCCGCGCACCCGGAACCTGACAAAGTTCACAGGGTTCAGGGGGCAAAAATCTCCGCCGCCTGTTCCGCCCGGTCGAGCGAGGCGAGTTCCGCTTCCGTGGCGAGGTCAAAGGCCCGGCGGCGATAGAGTTCCAGCCGCGCGGCAACCTGCGCCGCGTCTTCCGCCGCCTGCCGCTCCGCACCCGCCACTTCCTCGGGGCTCAGCGTCCGCGCCCAATCGTCACGCGGGCCAGCGGCCCCGTCCGCCTCCTCGTCCGAGTCCCACGGCTCCACCGCGCCATCGGACCCAACCCGGAATTCCTCGCCCTGCCAGCCTGCGGGGGCGGGCCAGTTGGTCAGCCAGCAGTCCTGGTCGGCCTGCCACCAGATCGAATAGGCCCCCACTTCCAGCTGCCCCGCCTCGTCGATCACGCCGCCCTGCCCGTCCGGCTCCGGCGGCAAGGGCGCGGACAGATCCTCTCCCTCGGGGGGAGGGGGACCATCCGCAGGATGGTGGAGGGGCACGGGCAAAGTATCCAAGCCGTGCCGGCCGGCCCCGCCGGGATCACCCGCGCGTGCCCCTCCACCATCCCCGGCGGGGATGGTCCCCCTCCCCGGATCGGGGAGGAATTGGCCTTGCTCCGCCCGGTCCAGCGCCGCGTCCCAGTCCGCCGCCACCGCCGCGGTCACTTCGGGCGGATCGGCCAGCCCCTGCTCGACCAGCACCTTGCGGTTCTGCGCGATCAGGCCCAGCAGCAGGCGGTTGTCGTAATGGCGCACTTCGCCCACCACTTCGCCGTGATAGACCAGCGGGCGGACCTCGCCCTGCACCGCCCGGTCCCAGGCCAGATCGACCAGATGCTCCGCCGCCAGCAGCCGCGCCGCATCCCACGCCTGGGCAAAGCCCCGCGCGTCGCTGCGCCGCCGCAGGGCATAGGCAGACTCGCGCGACATCCCCACCCGCCGCGCCGCGGCCGAGACGGACCCGCAAGAAGCCAGCGCCTCCAGAAAAGCCCGCTGCCGCGCCGGCGTCCACCCGTCATCGCGCGGACGCAGCGACACCAGATCCTCCCCGTTCCGGGGAGGGGGACCATCCGCAGGATGGTGGAGGGGCACGCGCGGTTCGCCACCCCCCCTCCCCCGCGCCAGCGCGAGCCCCACACCAACCCCCAGCGCCGCACCGGGCGCATCGACACAAGACATTCCGGACATGGTTCACCTTTCAGACAAGGGCAAAGGAGAACCGGTTCAGGTATAGGATTTTGGGGATGTAGGAAAATGGGGGGCAGAAATGATAAGAAGTTAGGTGGACCAGTCTTGTGTGAATCAGATGCTCATGTAACTTCGAATTATGGCTGTGGCATCTGACTTTTCCGAACGCATACTAGGGCACCCAAATGATATTTTTGGGGCGCTCGCGCTTCGCGTAACAGCTCGCGCGCTTCCATTAATGACCAATGCGCCCCAAGCAAGAAAGGCGATATCGGATAAGGATGAAATCTTCTATCTAGGTTTCGTGGACAAAGCTTGACTGTGGACTCGGAGCTTGATTCAAGGCTGGCTTTTGGAGGCAGCCTTGGGCGAGCGGATCGGCGTTACGGACGAAGAGTGGGAGGTGATCGGGCCACTGTT
>JAFLDB010000018.1 GCA_017302615.1 Sphingomonadales bacterium | reverse complement strand
GCAACAGTGGCCCGATCACCTCCCACTCTTCGTCCGTAACGCCGATCCGCTCGCCCAAGGCTGCCTCCAAAAGCCAGCCTTGAATCAAGCTCCGAGTCCACAGTCAAGCTTTGTCCACGAAACCTAGCACTTGGGGTATCTGCAATAATGCGGTTTCAATAGCTTCGAGATTGTTGATTCTGAAGAAATCACCCCATCCGCTCAATCAAAGCCATCGCCGCCTTCGGGTCCGCTTCCACCATCCCCAGCAGCGTCCGCGCGGGTGCATCGGGTAATCTCCGGTGTTGTTCCCAATCGCGCACGGTGCCGACCGGCACGCGCAGCTTTTCGGCAAACTTGATCTGACTGAGCTTCGTCTTGGCGCGGATGGCCTTGACGTCCGGCCCGGCCGCGACGCGGCCCTTGGTGGTATCGCCTTCGGCATAGGCGATGGCATCGGCTAGTCCGGCCGCGATCTTGTCAAATGCCTTGGTCATGATCTTAGTTTCCATACTTTCTGCTCTAAACCCGTTGGCGACCGCGCGAGCAATTCGGTCACTTGAAATATCTTACAAACTACCTTTGAGAGTTGCCGTCAGCGAACGGAGCGCATTGCGTTCGCCTTGGGTCAGGTTGGCTTTCTCGCCCTTTCCAAACACGGTCAGCAGGAACACCGGAATGTCCCCACCGCCATAATACCAGACGATCCGGTATCCGCCCGACTTGCCTTTGCCGCGACCGGCAAGACGCGCCTTACGGACGCCGCCGGTGCCCTGAAGCAGGTCTCCCGCTTCGGGGTTGGCGGCCACCAGATCGACGGCAGCCGTCCGTTCTTCATCGGCCATCCCGGCGTCCTTCGCGGCGCGCAAGTAGGCTTCGGTTTCGATGACGGTCTGCATGGTTGGGCGGTATATACGGCATTGCCGTATTTTGCGCAAGGGCTTTGGGTGCGGCATTGCCGTATAGGGAGGTGGGCGCATCCCTGCGCTCGACACTCGGGTGACGATAAGAAAACGGCGATAAGAGAGGCGCGCTAG
Organism: Sphingomonadales bacterium; assembly: GCA_017302615.1. Taxonomy (GTDB): domain Bacteria; phylum Pseudomonadota; class Alphaproteobacteria; order Sphingomonadales; family Sphingomonadaceae; genus Novosphingobium. Next base: position 38,733 of record JAFLDB010000018.1, on the reverse strand, counting down.
CCGTCCTCCTCCTCCCCCTCGCTCTCCCGCCACCTGCCATTCAGCGTGTTGCGCGCGGCGCTGTCTTCTTCCTGTGCGGCGATGAATGCGTCATAGAGCGCGCGGGTGTGGGGGGACATCTGGGCAAGGTAGGTTTCGTGGCGGCGGGCCAGCATTTCTTCCAGTTCGTCGATGCCTTCGGCCTCGTCCCGGGCGGCCTGGGCGGCGCGGGCTTCGTCCCACTCCTTTTCCCACTTGCGCTTGAGGCGGCTGAGTTCAGCGGCGTGGGCGGGGTCGTTCAGGCTCAGGCGGCGGGCGGCGGCCCTGCCATCCGCGGTGAAGCGGGTGGGGGCGCGGTTGCGCAGGATGAACATCAGCAGCCGGTCATTATAGACCACGCGGCTGCCGATCAGCTTGCCGTATGAGTACACCGGCACTTCGGTGCCGTGGAGCGCGCGTTCCATCGCCACGTCCTCCAGCCGCTGGACGCCCAGCGCCAGCGCGGCCTCCCAGGCCTTGCGGAAGCTGGCGGCGCGGGGGTGGCGGCGCAGCTGGTAGGCGCCTTCCGGCGTCATGTTGACGGCGTGGGCGGCGGCCTTGACGCTGCCGGTATCGGCCAGCGCCTCGATAAAGCCGCGCTGGCGATCCGCGGTCCAGCCATCGTGGCGGTTGCACGCGCGGGGGACGGGGGTGAAAGCGGGCAGGGCGCCGCGGCGGGCGGGCAGGCGGGTCTTGTCGATCGTCATGGGGTCAGGCTCCGGGGCAAGGGCTTGGGAGCATGACCCGAAACGGGGGATGTAGGAAAATGGTTTGTGGTCAGGCGGCAGAGATGCGGGCGGCTGGGGCCTGTGCGGGGGTGGCCTTCTCGGCGGATGGCAGCGCGGCGTGGCTGACGGCACGGTTGCGGCCGGTCTGCTTGGCTTCATAGAGCGCGCGGTCGGCCTGGCGGTAAAGCTCCAGCCAGTCGTCCTCGGCATGGACCGGGCCGGCGGCGATGCCGATCGAGACGGTGACCGGCGCGCCGTGGGGCATGGCGGCGGTGCGGATATCGCCGAGGAGCGCGAGGGCGAGGGCTTCGGGCAGTTCGTCGGCGGTGCCGAGCACGGCGAATTCCTCGCCGCCGATGCGGGCGACACTGGCGCGCAGATCGGCCTGGATGGCGAGGCGCTGGGCCACTTCGCGCAGCACTTCGTCGCCCATGTCGTGGCCGTGGCCGTCGTTGATCGCCTTGAACGCGTCGATATCGACCAGCATCAGCCGCAGCGGCCGGGTCTGGCCCAGCTCCAGCGCGTTATCCAGCAGCGCGCGGCGGTTGAGCAGGCCGGTCAGCGGATCGGTGATCGAGAGGTGGCGGGTCTGCTGCTGCAGGCTCAGCAGGTTGACCAGGTTGGTCTGCGTGCGGTGGATCATGTGCAGCTGGAAGCCCGCCGCGACGCACAGGCTGACCGCGACGGCGAGGTCCATCCGGTAGCCCGAAGTGAACAGCAGGAACAGCATCGGCACCAGGTTGATCGCGATGTTGAGGATCGCCCCGGCCCGCGCGCTCGACACGCAATAGGCGGTGCTGAAGGCGCCCAGCGCGATGATGATCGGGTAATAGATCCGCTCTTCCGGCGGCGCGCCCAGCCACGACATGACGCACCAGGCCGAGCACATCACCGCGATCGCGCTGGAGGCAATGGTCGCTTCGCGCAGGAACCGGCGGGCGCGGCGCGGGCTGACCGACAGGCGCAGGTCGCGGCGCAGGTTGAGGTAGCCGACCAGGCAGAAAAACGCCATCGCCGCCGGCACCACGATCCGCACCCACGGCGAGGCATCGGGCGCGGCGGCCAGCGCGGCGGTCGGGGTGGTCAGCAGGAAGCCCAGGAACAGCAGCCGCGACTGCGCCTGCAACTCGGTCGCCGAGAGCAGCGCGAAGGCATCCTCGATCTCCGCCGGGATCGGCGGGTTCACGAATGCGCGGATTTTCCCCCAGAGCCACTGCATGGCGGCCATGCCTAGCGCAAAGGCCTAAAGCGAATGTTAAGGCTGATCTATTTTCGCGATCTTGCCATGCGGGCAAGTAATTGTGCGGTCTATTCGATAATTCTTAAGGCGCGGGCAATAGAAGTGCGGGCGTTATTCGCTTGACCTGAAAGGCCCGTGCCATGCCGCATTGCGCTCCCGCCCACCCCTCGCTGCCGCAGAACGACAGCGCCGCCGGGCAGATCGCCCGCGCGCTCCAGCTTGATCTGACCCGGCTGGGCTATCAGTGGAGCACGGTCGGCTCGCTGCCCGAAGTGCCGGTGGTCAAGGGCCTGCCGGGCAACGAGACGCCGACGCTGACCTGGTGGGTCATGCTGACTGGGATCTTCGTCCAGCTGATCGAGAACCACATCGCCGTCCAGCTGGCCGCGCTGGCGGACAATCCGGCCATCGAGGCGGGCGAGATCGCCGCCGACCAGGCCCTGGCGGCCAAGGTGAAGGCCGAGGTCGCCGCGATCCAGAGCAAGATCGCCCACAATACCAGCGGCGGCACCTTCTGGTCGCGGCTGGCGCAGGATGCCGAGCTGGAACTGCTGTCGCTGGGCGAGGAAGCGCTTGCCGCGCGGTTCGAGGATCACGCCCGCAGCCTGTGCGCCGCGCTGGAACTGGGCGTAGCGAAAGAGGCCGAGCTGGGCCCTGCGGCGCAGGGCGGGCTGGAAGCCTACCGAGCGCTGTTCCAGACGATCCCGCTGCCCGGTACCGCCTGGTGTTTCCAGGACGACGCCGAATTCGCCCGCCTGCGCGTGGCCGGGCCCAACCCGATGCTGCTGGCCCGGGTGGAGCAGCTGCCGGCGAACTTCCCCCTCAGCGCCGAGCGCTATGCCCAAGTGGTCAGCGGCGACACGCTGGCCGCCGCGCTGGCCGAAGCGCGGCTCTACATCCTCGATTACAGCGCGCTGTCGGTGCTGGTCGCCGGATCGACCGCGGGCCAGGCCAAGTACGTCTATTGCCCGATGGCGCTGTTCGCCGTACCGCCGGGCGGGGCCAGCCTGGTGCCGGTGGCGATCCAGTGCGGGCAGGATCCCGCGCAGAATCCGATCTTCACCCCGACCGTGCGCCCCGATGAGCAATGGGGCTGGGAAATCGCCAAGCTGATCGTCCAGGTCGCCGACGGCAACTGGCACGAGCTGTTCGCGCACCTGGCCCACACCCACCTGGTGATCGAGGCGGTGGCTGTCGCCACCCGCCGCCACCTGGCCGAAGTCCACCCGCTGTGGGCGCTGCTGGTGCCGCATTTCGAAGGCACCCTGTTCATCAATTACGAGGCCGCGACCAGCCTGATCACCGCCGGCGGCCCGATCGACCGGATCTTTGGCGGGACCATCGCCAGCAGCCAGCAGATGGCCGCCGATGCGCGCCTTGGCTTCGATTTCACCAGGGCCATGCTGCCGAACGATCTCAAGGCACGCGGCGTCCACGATGCCGCCGCCTTGCCCGATTTCCCCTATCGTGACGATGCCCTGCTGGTCTGGCAGGCGATCCATGAATGGGTCAGCGGCTATGTCGGCCTCTATTATTCCGGCGATGCCGCCGTTGCCGCCGATAGCGAGCTGCAGGCCTGGGCCGGCGCGATTGCCGGGGAAGGGCAGGTCAGCGGCTTTGGCCCGGTGCAGACGGTGGCCGCGCTGGTCGATTGCTGCACGATGATCCTGTTCACCGCCAGCGCCCAGCACGCCGCGGTCAACTTCCCGCAGGCGACCGTGATGGAGTTCGCCCCGGCCGTGACCGGCGCGGGCTGGCAGGCCGAACCGCTGGAACGGCGCGGCCATGACCGGCAGGACTGGCTGTCCTACATGCCGCCCGCCAATCTGGCGCTGAAACAGCTGGAAGTGCTGCACCTGCTGGGCTCGCTCCATTACCGTCCGCTCGGCACTTACCTGTCGCGTGATTTTCCCTATCCGGCGTGGTTCACCGATCCGGCGGTAACCGGCCCGGAAGGCCCGCTGCCGCGCTTCCAGGCCGCGCTGTTCAAGGTCGAGGAACGGATCGCCGCCCGCAACGCGGCGCGCCGCAATGCCTACCCCTATCTGCTGCCGAGCCAGATCCCGACCAGCATCAACATCTGATCGGGCGGCCGGGGCAACCATTGGCCGCATTCTGCTGGGCACAGCCGCGCGCCTTTCACTTGGCGTTCAGGCTGGCACTGGTTATAGGCCAGCACCATGTTTGCCCGTTCCCCTGTGAAGCTCGCCCTTCTTGCCGCCGCATCGACGGCCATGCTGCTGACTGCCGGTTGCGCCGGACGGGGCGGGGGGCCGCGCGATACGGCCTTTGTCGCGCGCGATGTGGAAACGCTCTATGCCGCCGCCAAGGAACGGCTTGACCGGGGTGACACGATCCTGGCCGCCGCCCTGTTTGACGAGGTGGAACGCCAGCACCCCTATTCGCCCTGGGCGCGCCGCGCCCAGCTGATGAGCGCCTTTTCCTATTACGTCGCCAAGGATTACAACAAGGCGATCCAGTCGGCCCAGCGGTTCCTGTCGATCCACCCCGGCAACCGCGATGCGCCCTATGCCTATTACCTGATCGCGCTGTGCTATTACGAGCAGATCAGCGATGTGGACCGCGACCAGAAGATCACCCAGCAGGCACTGACCGCGCTGACCGAAGTGGTCCGCCGCTATCCCAACACCCGCTATGCCGCCGATGCCCGGATCAAGATCGACCTGGTCAACGATCACCTGGCCGGCAAGGAAATGCAGATCGGCCGCTATTACCAGCGCGCCGGTCGCTGGCTGGCCGCCGCCACCCGGTTCCGCACCGTGGTGGAAACCTATCAGACCACCAGCCACACCCCCGAAGCGCTGTTCCGCCTGGTCGAAAGCAGCCTGCAGCTGGGCATGCCGGAAGAAGCGCTGAAATATGCTGCCGTGCTGGGCGCCAACTATCCGGGCAGCAAGTGGTACGAGAAGGCCTATCGCCTGATGCAGAAGCACGCCCCGGGCGTGGCGGTGAAGTAAGGCTTTTCTACCCCCCAAGTTGACATTGCGCCGGTGGCCATGCTCTATAGCCGCCGACCATGCTTTCGCAAAAGACCCGCTACACGATCCGTGCGCTGCAGCACCTCGCCGATCACTGGCGTGAAGGGCCGGTGCGGCTGGATACGATCGCCGAAGCGCAGAACATTCCGCGCAAGTTCCTGACCGTGATCCTGTCGGAAATGGTCCGCGCCGGACTGGTCGACTCCACCCGTGGGCGCGATGGCGGGTACGAACTGGCGCTGGCCCCGGTCGATATCCGTTATGGCGACATCATCCGCCTGACCCGCGGCAGCCTGGCGCTGGTCCCCTGCGCCAGCCGCAACGCGCACGAAACCTGCAACAACTGCCTGCCCGAGGCCGAATGCCGCCTGCGCGGGCTGATGCTGACCCTGCGCGATGAAATGGCGGCGATGCTCGACCGGGTGACCCTGGCCGATCCGATCAAGCTGGAACCGCCGTTTGCGGATGCCGAAGCGGGGTGACTCGCCGCCGATCTGCCGCTAGAACAGGCGGCGAACATGCTGACCCGTTTATCCATCCGCAATGTCGTGCTGATCGAAGCGCTCGACCTCGATTTCGCGGGCGGGCTGGGCGTGCTGACCGGGGAGACGGGGGCCGGCAAGTCAATCCTGCTCGATGCCCTGGGCCTGGCGCTGGGCGCGCGGGCCGACAGCGGGCTGGTCCGCGCCGGGGAGGATCAGGCCAGCGTGACCGCCAGCTTTGAATTCGCCGCGCTGCCCGCCGGGATTTCGGCAATTCTCTCTGAGGCCGAAGTCGATGTCGATCCGGGCGAGGCGCTGATCGTCAAGCGCCGGGTCAAGGCCGATGGCGGTTCCAAGGCCTTCGTCAACGACCAGCCGGTCAGCGCCGCCCTGCTCAGGGAACTGGGCGCGCATCTGGTGGAACTGCACGGCCAGCACGACGATCGCGGTCTGGTCAATCCGCGCGGGCACCGCTTGTTGCTGGACCGGTTTGCCTCCCAGAATCAAAAGGGGGCCGACGTGGCCGGGGTGGAAGCGGCCTGGACCGAATGGCGCACCGCGCGCGAGGCGCTGGAAGCCGCCCGCGCCGGGGTGGAGCGCGCCGCGGCGGACCGCGACCTGCTGCTGGCGCACCTCGCGGAACTGACCGCGCTGGAACCGGCCGAGGGCGAGGAAGAACAACTGGCCGAGGCCCGCGCTGCGATGCAGAAGGGGGAGCGGCTGACCGACGATCTGGAAGCCCTGCGCAAGCTGTGGGCCGGATCGGATTCGGCGCTTGCCACCCTGCGCTCCGCCGCCCGGCGGCTGGACCGGATCGCGGGCGAACACCCCCTGCTGGCCGATGCCCTGGCCGCGCTGGACCGCGCGGTGATCGAGGCCGGGGAGGCCGAGGAAAAGCTGGAACGCGCGGCCGAGGCACTGGCCCACGATCCGGCCGCGCTCGACCGGATCGAGACGCGGCTGTTTGATCTGCGCGCCGCCGCCCGCAAGCACCAGTGCCAGGTCGATGACCTGCCGCGCCTGATGCGCGAGATGCGCGCCAGCCTTGATGCGATCGAGGGCGGGGAAGCCGGCCTTGCCGCGCTGGAGGCGGCCGAGCAGGCAGCCGGCGCGGCCTATCGCGCCGGGGCCGAAGCGCTCTCCGCCGCCCGCAGTGCCGCTGCCGCGCGGCTCGATGCGGCAGTGGCGGGGGAACTCGCGCCCTTGAAGCTGGACGCCGCGCAGTTCCGCACGGCAGTGACGCCGCTGGCCGAGGATCGCTGGGGGCCGTCGGGCATGGACGCGGTCGAATTCCTGATTTCCACCAACCCCGGCGCGCCCTTCGCGCCGCTCGCCAAGATCGCCTCGGGCGGGGAACTGTCGCGCTTCATCCTCGCGCTGAAAGTGGCCCTGGCGGAAGAGGGCGGGGCGGCGACCGTGATCTTCGACGAGATCGACCGCGGCGTCGGCGGCGCGGTTGCCTCTGCCATTGGCGAGCGGCTGGCGCGGCTGGCGCAGGACGGGCAATTGCTGGCCGTCACCCACAGCCCGCAAGTCGCCGCGCGCGGGCACCGGCATTACGTGATCGCCAAGTCGAGCGAAGGCACCGTCACCCGCACTTCGGTCCACCAGCTTGATGGAGCCGGGCGGCAAGAAGAGATCGCCCGGATGCTGTCCGGCGCCGAAATTACCGCAGAGGCAAGGGCTCAGGCCGACCGGTTGCTGGAGGGGGTGTGATGAAACTCTCCGAAGCCGATGCCGCCAATGAACTGATGCGGCTGGCGAAGGCCATTGCCCATCACAACCGGCTCTATCACGCCGAGGATTCGCCGGAGATTTCCGACGCGGACTATGACGCGCTGGTTCGGCGCAATGCGGAGCTGGAAGCGGCCTTTCCGCATCTGGTGCGCGATGACAGCCCGAGCCGCAAGGTCGGGCACGATGTCGCGGCCTCACCGCTGGCCAAAGTGACGCACGAAGTGCGGATGATGAGCCTCGACAACGCTTTCGCGGACGAGGACGTGGCCGATTTCGCGGCGCGGGTGCGGCGGTTCCTGGCCCTGCCGGACGATGCCGAAGTGGCGATGACGGCGGAGGACAAGATCGACGGGCTGTCCTGCTCGCTGCGCTATGAGCACGGCAAGCTGGTCCGCGCCGCGACGCGGGGCGACGGGCAGGTGGGTGAGGACGTCACCGCCAATGTCCGGACCATTGCCGACATTCCGCAGGAACTCACCGGCGAAGTCCCGGACGTGTTCGAGATCCGCGGCGAGGTCTATATGGCCAAGGCCGATTTCCTCGCGCTCAATGCCGCGCAGGAAGCGGAAGGGGGCAAGATCTTCGCCAATCCGCGCAATGCCGCTGCCGGATCGCTGCGCCAGAAAGATGCCAGCGTCACTGCCGCGCGGACCCTGCGGTTCCTGGCCCACGGCTGGGGCGCGGCGAGCGCGGTTCCGGCCGAAAGCCAGTTCGAGATGATGCAGCGGATTGCGGAGTGGGGCGTGCCGGTATCGCCGCTGCTGGTGCGCTGCACTTCGGTCGAGGCGCTGCTGGCGCATTACCGCCGGATCGAGCAGGCCCGGGCCGAGCTGCCCTATGATATCGACGGCGTGGTCTACAAGGTCGACCGGCTCGACTGGCAGGAGCGGCTGGGCTTTGTTGCCAAGGCGCCGCGCTGGGGGATTGCGCACAAGTTCCCGGCCGAGCGCGCCGAAACGATGCTGGAAGCGATCGACATCCAGGTTGGCCGCACCGGCAAGCTGACGCCGGTGGGACGGCTCCATCCGGTCTCGGTCGGCGGGGTGATGGTGTCCAACGTCACGCTGCACAACCGCGACGAGATTGCCCGGCTGGGCGTGCGCCCCGGTGACCGGGTGGTGATCCAGCGCGCCGGGGACGTGATCCCGCAGGTGGTCGAGAACCTGACCCGCGATGTGCCGCGCGAGGCCTATCTGTTTCCCGATCATTGCCCCGAATGCGGCAGCGAGGCCGTGGCCGAAGAGGGCGAGGTCGATGTGCGCTGCACCGGCGGGCTGATCTGCCCGGCGCAGCGGACCGAACGGCTCAAGCATTTCGTTTCCCGCGCCGCGCTCGATATCGAGGGGCTGGGCGAGAAGACCATCGACGAGTTCTTCGCCCTCGGCTGGCTGGAAAGCCCGGCCGACATCTTCCGCCTGCGCAAACGGCGCAGCGAGATTCTGGAGCGCGAGGGCTGGAAGGAAAAGTCGGTCGACAACCTGCTGGCCGCGATCGAGGCCAAGCGCGCACCCGATGCGGCGCGGCTGCTGTTCGGGCTGGGGATCCGCCACGTCGGCGCAGTGACGGCGCGCGATCTGATGAAACGGTTCGAAGTGCTGGAGCGGCTGCGCGAAGTGGCCCAGGCGGCTTATTCCTCCCCTTCAGGGGAGGGGGACCACGAAGTGGTGGAGGGGCAGGTGCCGCAAAGCGCTTCGCCGCCAGATATTGAGACTCCGCTCGTGCCCCTCCACCATCCTGCGGATGGTTCCCCTCCCCGTGCCGGGGAGGAAGCCCGTGCCGAACTGCTCTCTATCGACGGGATCGGCCCGGCCGTGGCCGAGGCGCTGGGCGATTTCTTCCACGAACCGCACAATGTCGCGGTGTGGGAAGACCTGCTCGGTGAAGTCACCCCGCCGCCCTACGTGGTCGAAGTGCGCGACAGCGCGGTGGCGGGCAAGACCGTGGTCTTCACCGGCGCGCTGGAAACGATGAGCCGTGACGAGGCCAAGGCCCAGGCCGAGCGGCTGGGGGCGCGGGCGGCGGGATCGGTCTCGGCCAAGACCGACCTGGTGGTGGCCGGGCCGGGCGCGGGCAGCAAGCTCAAGAAAGCGGCGGAACTGGGGATCGAAGTGATCGACGAGGCCGCCTGGGCCGAGATCGTCCGCGCCGCATCAGGGTAAATGCCGGGTTTGCGGGCAAGCCCTTCTTCATGCCTTTGCTGCTAAGGCTTTGCGATCACGAGGTTTCTGCAAGGGTTCGCAATGTCCTTCATCCGCAAGCTGCTGGCCGACCGGGCCGGTGCAGCCGCCATCGAAATGGGTCTGGTCATGGGGCTGGTCACGCTGGCCATTCTTGGCACGGTGATCGGTCTGGGCGGCGGGGTGACCGACAGTTACAATAACACCGCGCAAAAGGTGGCCGATGCCACGCCCAAGGCTCCGGGGGCCTGACGCCTAGGAATGCTCCTGCGCCTGGGGGATCGGTGCGCCGGTCCGCCGCACGGCGACGATCAGCACACCCAGCAGGGCAATCGCCGAACCGACGATCATCAGCGTGTCGAGCCTGTCCCCGGTGATCATCACCCCCAGGCCGATCGTGGCGAGCGGGGTGATCAGGGTCAGCGGGGAGAGCAGATTGGCCTCATAGCGCTTGATCAGCATGTAGAACGCGGTGTGGGCCATGACCGAGACGACCAGCGCGGAGAACACCAGCGCGGCGATGAAGCCCCAGCCGGCCTCGACCACGCGGTGCCATTCGGCCCGCTCCGAAGCAAGGGCGAGCGGGGCCAGCAGCACGAAGCTGGCCATGCCGACCCAGGCCTGAAACCGCAGCGGGGCCACTTCGTCCATCTGCTTCATCAGCACCGCGCCCAGCGATCCGGCAAAGGCGGCCGCCAGCACCAGCAGCATTCCGGCCGAGATCGAGAAACCCGGTTGCCACACCACCAGCAGCACACCCACCAGCGTCAGGGTAATGCCCAGCGCGCGGCGCCAGTGGATCCGTTCCCCCAGCATGACAATCGACAGCAGCGTGGTGATCGGCACCCCGGCCTGGCTGACGATCGCCGCTTCGGATGGCGATACGGTCTGCAGGCCGATGAACAGCAGGGCAAAGGTTCCGCCGCCCATCAGCAGGCCGACCAGCACGATCCGCCAGGCCGGGCGCGGCATCGGCAGCAGCCAGGGCAGGGTGGCAACCAGGACAATGGCAAAGCGCAGCGCCGCATAGGTCAGCGGCGGCACGTGCCATTCGGCCACCACCACTTTGCTGACCACGTTGTTGACCGCCCAGGCGAGGCAGATCGCGACCAGCAGCAGGAAATCGCGCAGGCTCACGCGGCTACCAGCTCCGCGACCATTCGGGCAGCATGCCGGCGCGGCTGGTGCGGGCCGAGCCGCTGCCGCGCTTCCTCAGCCACAGGATCGACCAGTCGCCATTGACCTTGCGTTCGGCGATGCGCAGGCCGGCGGCGCGCGCGGCGCGGCGGACCTGGGCTTCCTGCGTTTCGAGCAGGCCCGCCAGCAGCAGGTTCCCGCCCGGAACCAGCGCCCTGGCGAAATGTGGCGCCAGGCCGATCAGCGGCCCGGCGAGGATATTGGCAATGATCAGGTCATAGGGCCCGCGCGCCTGCAGTAGCGGATGCTCCATCCCGTCGGCCACCAGCATGGTCAGCTCACCCGGCCGCGCGCCCATGGCGATGCCGTTGTTGCGGGCATTGTCCTGCACCACATCGACGCAGACCGCATCGATATCGCTGGCGGTCGCCAGCGCGCGCGGCCACAGGTGCAGCGCGGCAAAGGCCAAGAGGCCGGTGCCGGTGCCGATGTCGGCGCAGTTGCGCACCACCAGCCCGCGCCGCTTCATCTCGTCCAGCATTTCCAGGCACCCGGCGGTGGTGGCATGCTGGCCGGTGCCGAAGGCCTGGCTGGCGGGAATGGCGAAATCGCGCACCCCCGGCTGGTTCAGCGGCGGATGTTCCGGCGTGTGGACATGGAACCGCCCGGCGCGGATCGGCTCCAGCCCCTGCTGGCTGTGGGTCAGCCAGTCGATATCGGGCAGCTTTTCCTCGATCAGCTTTGGTGCCTTGCCGGGGAACAGCGCGGCGATCGCGGCCTTGTCGGCCTTGCTCGGCTTGCGCCCCAGCCAGGCTTCCAGCTGCCAGTCCTCGGGCTTGTCCTCGGCAATTTCGCTGCCGGACAGGACGATTTCGGGGTCCCAGTCGAGCGCATCCTCATGCGCCAGCAGCGCCGCCTCGATCACCGCGCGCGGGGCAAGGGCGATCAGTTTCCAGCTCACTTGCTCTGGCCCTCGCGCGACAGCCGCTGGTCGAGCCGCTTCATCCCGGCCGCGGCATAGGCCTTGCAGGCCCCGGCATCGACCAGAGCCCCCCGGCCGGACAGGCGCTCCAGCAAGTTGCTGCTGCCGGGATGCGGGGTGATCAGGATGTCGCAGGGCATGGCGGCGATCCGCTTCAGGCCATAGCGGGCCTGTTTGATCCGGCGCGGATTGTCGCTGAAGCGGTAGCCATCGGCGGAAATGGTGCTGTTGCTATCGGCATAGGCGATGGTCTTGCAGCCGTCCTGATCGCAGCTGCGCCAGGTCCAGCTGGTTGATCCCGGCGAATGGGTCGGCGTGGCATGAGCGGTGAAGCGCGGATCATAGGTGAACAGGCTGCCGTTGTCGCGCAGCGTGCGGGTAACCTTGACCGGCTCCATCGGCTCGTCCTTCAGCAGGGATGCCTGTGGATCGTCAGGGAAGGGGGTTCCGCTGCGCAGGGCATCGCCGATGAACGGTCCGGCCACGACATCGGCCCCGGTTTCCCGCTGCATTGCGGCAAGGCCGCCGACATGGTCGAAATGTTCGTGGGTGGAAAGGATCCAGCGGATCCGCCGGGGATCGAATCCCAGCGCGCGCACATTGGCCAGCACGTGCGGCACGGCTTCCCGCGGGCCGGTATCGATCAGCACCAGCCCGGCGCCGGTATCGACCAGCACCACGGTGATCCCGCAGGTGCCGACGTACCAGGTCTCACCATGAATATGGGCGGGCGGGGCCGGATCGGCCCAGCCATCGCGGGTGCCGCAGGCCTTGGCGATATCCTTGCTCGCTCCGGCGCGATCGGCCAGCGGGGCAGGGGCCGCGCCGAGTGAGAGCAGGGCCAGGGCAGAGAGCGCCAGCTTACCGAACATAGCTTAGCTTACCGAACATAGCTTGCTCCATTGGCATCCAGCACCGCCCCGGTCATGCTTTCCGGCGCATCGAGCGCGCAGAACACGGCCATGGTGGCGATCTCCTCGGGCGTGGCGACCCGGCCCAGCGGAATGTCGGCCAGAAGGCCCGGTCCGCCCCGGCTGGCCAGGTAATCCCCGGCCATCGCCGTATCGGTGAAGCCCGGACAGATCGCATAGCTCATCACGCCGCGCGCGGCATATTGCCGGGCAATGGTCTTGTGCATGGCGATCATCCCGCCCTTGGCGGCGGCATAGTGCCAGTGATCGGGCGAATCCCCGCGATATCCGGCCCGGCTGGCGATATGGACGATCCGCCCGTCCCGCTGGCCCGCCAGCCAGTGCTTCACGGCAAAGCGCGACAGTTCGGCCGCGGCGGTCAGGTTGATGCGCAGCGTATCTTCCCAGTTATCCAGCCATTCGATGTCGCTCAGCGCCAGCGGGTTGGGCTGGAACAGCCCGGCATTGTTGACCAGCAGGTCGATCCGGCCGCTGGGCGAACGGGCCAGCGCCTCGTCCCAGATGCGGCTGGGAGCGGCGGGATCGGTCAGATCGGCCGGAATCGTGTCCGAGTCGACGGCGCGGGTGGCGTGGCCGATCACGGTGACGCCGCGGGCGCGCAGGCCGCTGGCAATGGCCGCGCCAATTCCGCGCGATGAACCGGTGACGAGGGCGGTAAGCTGGGTCATGGCACCGCTCTAGGCAGGTTTCGCGCCGATGGGAATCGCGATTGCGGGAAATACGACCTTCAGTGCGCTTGCGCCGCCCTTCGTTTTGATTATGGGGAGTTCGCAAGCGGGGCCGCGTGCCCCGGCCAAGGACAAGGGGAAACGGCGCAAATGGCCACCAAGAACCGCCCGCTTTCGCCCCACCTGCAGGTGTGGCGCTGGGGACCGGCGATGCTGGTTTCGATCCTCCACCGCGTGACCGGAGACGGCATGGCCCTGGTCGGCCTCGGCGTGCTGATCTACTGGCTGGCCTCGCTGGCCGGCGGTCCTGCGGCTTACGAGGCGTTCAGCGCCCACGCCGCCGCCTGGTACGGCAAGGTGGTGCTGGTCGGCCTGACCTGGGCCTTCTTCAACCACATGGCTTCGGGCGTGCGCCACTTCGTGCTCGATATCGGGGCCGGTTTCGAACTCAAGAGCAACGCTGCCTGGTCGGTCTTCACGCCGCTGTTCGCGCTCGCCGCGACTGTCGTGACCTGGGCCGCGATCCTCCTCAAGTAAGGGCGAAAGACGATGGGTAACGGAACCTCGATCGGCCGCGTCCGCGGACACGGCTCGGCCCATTCGGGCACGCATCACTGGCTGGTCCAGCGCTATACCGCGATCGCCAACCTGTTTCTGGGGCTGTGGCTGGTGTTCAGCCTGGTGACCATGCCGAACTATGAATACGGCACGCTGATGACCTGGGCGACCGGGCCGTTCAACGCCGTGCTGCTGGCCCTGTTCGTAGTCTCCACCTTCTGGCACGCCCGGCTTGGCCTGCAGGTGGTGGTGGAAGACTATGTCCACGATCATGCCAACAAATTTGCCGCCATGGCCGCGCTGAACCTTGCCGCGTTCGGTGGGGCCGGGGCCAGCCTGTTCTTCATCGCCCGGATGGTCATGCTGGCAGCCGGTCAGGAAAGCGCCGCCGCCGCGCTGCAATCCGCAATGGGAGGCCGCTGAGATGGCCGATAAAGTGACGCCTGCCTACAAGATCATCGACCACACCTATGACACGGTGGTTGTCGGCGCCGGGGGGTCCGGTCTGCGCGCCACCATGGGCAGCGCCGAAGCGGGTCTCAAGACCGCCTGCATCACCAAGGTGTTCCCCACCCGCAGCCACACCGTGGCCGCCCAGGGCGGGATCGCCGCAAGCCTCAAGAACAACAGCCCGGACCACTGGACCTGGCACATGTTCGACACCGTCAAGGGTTCGGACTGGCTGGGTGACCAGGACGCGATCGAATACATGGTCCGCGAAGCGCCCCAGGCGGTTTACGAGCTGGAGCACGCCGGTGTGCCGTTTTCGCGCAACCCGGACGGCACGATCTATCAGCGTCCGTTTGGCGGCCACATGCAGAACATGGGCGAAGGCCCGCCGGTGCAGCGCACCTGCGCCGCGGCCGACCGTACCGGCCACGCCATGCTCCACGCGCTCTATCAGCAGAGCCTGAAGTACGATGCGGACTTCTTCATCGAATACTTCGCGATCGACCTTATCATGGAAAACGGCGCGTGCCGCGGCGTGATCGCCATGTGCATGGAAGATGGCTCGATCCACCGCTTCCGCGCCCATGCCGTGGTGCTGGCAACCGGCGGCTATGGCCGCTGCTATTACACCGCCACTTCGGCCCACACCTGCACCGGCGACGGCGGCGGGATGGTGCTGCGTGCCGGGCTGCCGCTGCAGGACATGGAATTCGTCCAGTTCCACCCCACCGGCATCTACGGCGCCGGCGTGCTGATCACCGAAGGGGCGCGCGGGGAAGGCGGCTATCTGACCAACTCCGAAGGCGAGCGTTTCATGGAACGCTATGCCCCCTCGGCCAAGGACCTGGCCAGCCGCGACGTCGTGTCGCGCTCGATGGCACTGGAAATCCGCGAAGGGCGCGGCGTGGGCCCCAACAAGGACCACATCTTCCTGCACCTCGATCACATCGATCCCGACGTGCTGGCCCAGCGCCTGCCTGGGATCACCGAAAGCGGCAAGATCTTTGCCGGCGTCGATCTGACCCGCCAGCCGCTCCCCGTGGTGCCGACCGTGCACTACAACATGGGCGGCATTCCCACCAACTACATGGGCGAAGTCGTCACCATCGGTGCCGACGGCAATCCGGAAACGGTTGTGCCGGGCCTGTTCGCGGTGGGTGAAGCCGCCTGCGTTTCGGTCCACGGCGCCAACCGCCTCGGCTCGAACTCGCTGATCGACCTCGTGGTGTTTGGCCGCGCCGCCGGGCACCGCCTCAAGGAAATCATCAAGCCGCAGTCGGCCCATGCCGAACTGCCCAAGGACAGCGCCGACCTCGCGCTGACCCGGCTCGATCACTTCCGCCACGCCAACGGCGGCTCGCCGACGGCCGAAGTGCGCACCGAAATGCAGCGCACCATGTCGGGCCACGCGGCCGTGTTCCGCAACGATGAACTGATGGCCGAAGGCAAGGTCAAGCTGGCCGCCACCTACAGCCGCATGCAGGACATCAAGGTGTCCGACCGCTCGCTGATCTGGAACAGTGACCTGATCGAGACGCTGGAACTGGACAACCTGATCAGCCAGGCCAGCGTCACCCTGCACGGCGCGCACAACCGCAAGGAAAGCCGCGGCGCCCACGCGCACGAGGATTTCCCCGATCGCGACGATGCCGGCTGGATGAAGCATACCGCCGCCTGGTTCGAAGGCTGGGGCGGCAAGGGCGGCGAAGTGAAGCTCGATTACCGCCCGGTCCACGAATACACGCTGACCGACGATGTCGAGTACATCAAGCCGAAGAAGCGGGTCTATTGATCGCTGCGGCTGAAGCCGGGAAATGACAGGGGCCGGGGCGAAAACGCCTCGGCCCTTTTCGTTTGTCACGGAGGGTTTACGGGGTCTTCTTCCGGTTCTGGTTGAAAAATGCACAGCCGGTCGGAATCGTTCAAGCGGTCGCCGGCCAGCCCAATAGACAGCCTGCAATGCCCAAGCGGCAGAACCAGTCTTGCCAGTTCCGGCACAGCCGGGGCGGCTTCTCTTTCGTGGAGTCCGATCCTCATGAAAATCGCTCTCGCCGGCCTTGGGGCCGCCGCTGTTGCCGTGCTTGCGGCCAGCGTTTCCGTTTCGCCCGCCATCGCTCAGGGCCAGAATACCACTTCGGTGGAGAAGGTCGGGATCTGCCCGGTCGACTGGCACGAAGGGGGCACCCGCCCGGGCCAGGCCGGTGTACGCGGGCGGTGCTATCCGGACAGTTCTGTGGCCCCCAAGGTCTACCTGCGCGCCAGCACCAGCGAGCCTTGCGCAGCGGGCTACAATCCCTCCGAACGTTATTGCACGACCAAGCAATCGACCCAGACCTCGGCTGAAATTCGTGCTTCGGGCGGCCCCAAGCTGACCAAGCCCGCACCCAATGCCCGCTGCCCGCTGGGCTGGGCTTCGACCCGCGATCTTGCCACCTGCTACACCACGATCGAGAACCCTTCCGTCGCGCGCCTCAAGAACGGCAAGGCTTGCGCTGCGGGTGAGCTGGACGAATGGGGCATCTGGTGCACGTCCAATTACAAGCACATCCCGAAGAACCGCGCGGAAGCCCACGGCAACAAGGACTTCAACGAGGTCTATGGCTGGACCATGCGCAACCGCGGTGACACCAAGGCGGTAGGCGACACCTTCTCACCCGCGGCCGAGGCCTGGTTCGCCAGCAACTCCGGCGCCGCTGCCAGCAGCGCCGCTCCGGCGACCACCTCCACCCAGGCCCAGACCGAGTCCAAGCCCGCCAATTGCGAAAGCGGCGCGGTGGCCGGCGCGGTGGTCGGCGGCGTAGTCGGTGGCAAGTCCGGTGCGCGCACCGGCGCGGTGCTCGGCGGCGGCCTCGGCAAGAAGAAGGGCTGCTGATCCTTGCCGCAACCCAAGACTGAACCCGGGCGGGGCCGCGCATTTTACTGCGGCCCCGCTCTTGCCGGAGTTACCACAATGACCTTGCGCGGAATATTCCTTGGCCTGGCCTTGGTGGCCGCCGCCGCACCGCTTGCCGCCCAGGCGCAGCAATCGGCTGTGCTGGTTGCCGCGACGCCGCAGAACGAGGCGGTCGTGTCCGGTCCGGTCAGCAATGTAACGATTATTTTCAGCCGCGAGGTCGATCTGGTCCATGTCGATGTCGAACTGCCCGACCAGAGCAAGCTGGTGCTGTTCGACATATTCGATCGCGAGGATCCCGCCCGCAAGGGCAAAAGCTTTACCCTGGCGCTGCCTGCGCCGCTGACGGCAGGCGGGCAGTATTACATCAACTATGCCGTCTCGGTGACCAACCCGGGATCGACCGACGCGATTGCCGGTTTTACCGGTTTCGAGATTGAGGCCGAGCCCGCAACCGAACCCGCCGCCGAAGCGGAATGATCTGGAGAAACGACGCCATGAAAGCCAGCCTTGCCATTATTGCCGGAACGCTGTTCCTGGCCGCTTCCGCCACGGCTCAGCCGATGTACAGCCAGGGCAACCGCCCGGTGATGCTGATCGCCGCCGGGGAAGTGGATGCCTGCAGTCTGGGCGAGATTGCGGAAACCGGGCCGGACGAATCCGTCATGGTCTTTCCGGGGGACAGCACCGATCTCGATTACGTCGCAACCCTGCACGGTGGCAGCAAGGTGTGGATCTGCGAAACCAGCGAGGAAAGCGGGATGACCGGAATTGTCTATAGCGACGATCCCGAGAAGGACTGCGGCGTCTCCTCCCCGGTCGAGGAAGACCGTCCCTATCTGGGTCCGTGCGACTGGGGCTGGATCAAGTCCGATCTGATTGCGGTGACGGCGGGCTGAGGGCCTTGGATCATGCCTGTGCGGTTTCGGGCCGGAGCGGAAGCGCTCCGGCCCTTTGTCATTTCAGTGCGACAGCAGGATCGGCAGACGCGGGGCATCGAGCACGCCCATGGTCGCCCCGCCCAGGAAGAAGTCACGCAGCCGCGAATGGCCGCAGCCGCCCATCACGAGCAGGTCCGCGTCCAGTTCGATTGCCGCATCCTGCAGGGCATCGCCGATCTTCCGGCCGCCGAGGGCGCGGTGTTCGACCCTTGCCGAGAGGCCGCGAGCCGACAGTGCGGCGACCAGTCCGGCATCGTCCAGGCTTGAGTGGATCGCCTTCTCGTCGCCCATCGTCACCAGCACCACTTCCGCCAGATCCGGCAGGAGGGACAGGGCATCGCCCAGGGCCCGGGCGGATGTCCGCGTGTTGTCCCAGCCTGCCACGATGCGGCTTCCGGTGAACTCCGGGGCCTGCGCAGCCGGCACCACGATCACCGGGCGGCCTGTCTCGAACAGCAGGTTCTCGGCCATCATCCGGTCGCCCAGGATTCCGTTGCGGACCGATCCGATCACCAGCGCGTCATGCACCCGGGCATGATCGGCCACGCATCCGATCAGGCCGCGCGAATGGTCGATCGTCGTGACGGTCCGGGCGGTGACACCCTGCGCGGTGCACAGCTGCGCAAGCCGGTCGGCATTGGCGGCGTTGGCGGCATCCCGGTCACGCGATTCCTGCTCGGCCTCCGCAAGACTGCGGGCGTGCTGCGAAGGTGGCGAATTGGCCTCGATGTTGAATAGCAGCCCGGTAAGGCTGGCCTTGATGGCCCGGCAAAATGCTGGCGCGAAGGCGGCCGGACCGTGGTCGGCGGAAAAGCTGCCAAGCGGGGCATAAAGCGCGACTGAGCGGATTTGTCGGGGTTCGGTCACTGTCATGGTCCTCGTTGCGATGATCGCGAAACGAGTGGCCCGGGTGCCGGCGCGGCATTTTCAGGACTAACCGGCATCGGGCTCACCCGATGCGGTCCGACATCACGACCGGAATTGGTCGCCAGAGGGGCCCGGCCCGCGAATCCAAAGTAACGCTTGCGGCCTTGCTTTCAAGTGCCGACTTACCGCCAGCGCAGCCGGTCCGCCGTGAGCTGGTCGATGCTGGTCACGCCCATCAGCTTCATCCCGCGTTCGATCTCGTCCTGGAGGATGCCGACGGCGCGTTCCACCCCGGCCTGGCCGGCAGCGGCGAGGGCGTAGAGGTAGAGGCGGCCGCCCGATGCCGCGGTGGCCCCGGCGCAGACGGCTTTCAGCGCATGGGTGCCGCGCCGCACGCCGCCATCGCAGATGATCTCGATCCGCCCGCCGACCGCGTCGACAATTTCGCGCAGCTGGTCGAACGGCGCGCGGCTGCCGTCCAGCTGGCGGCCGCCGTGGTTGGAAATCATGATCGCATCGATTCCCATGTCGGCGGCGCGGCGCGCGTCGGCCACGCTCATCACGCCTTTCAGCGCGAACTTGCCGCCCCAGTCATCGCGCAATTGCTCGGCCATTTTCCAGTCCATCGACTGGTCGAGCATGGTGTTGAAATAGCCCGCGATCGAAACCGCCTGACCGGTTCCCTCGATCACGTGGGTGTCGAGATTGGGCAGGGCGAACTTTTCGCGCAGCAGATAGTCCAGCCCCCAGCGCGGCTTCAGCGCATAGCCCAGGAGGTTGCCGGGCGTGAACCTGGGCGGAGAGGTAAAGCCGGAGCGGGCGCAGCGTTCGCGCTTGCCCGCCACGATCGTGTCGACCGTCAGCGCAATGGCATCGAAGTTCGCGGCCTGGCAGCGCTCGATCATCGAGCGGTTGAGGCCGCGGTCCTTGTGGTAATAGAACTGGAACAGCTTGGGGTTGTCCCCCATCGCCCCGATCTCCTCGATCGAGACGGTGGCAAGGCTGGAAATGCCGAACCACAGCCCGAACTTCTGCGCCGCGCGGGCCACGGCGCGCTCGCCCTGCCAATGGAACACCCGTTGCAAGGCGGTGGGCGACAGCATCAGCGGCAGTGCGCTTTTGCGGCCGAGGATCGTGCAGCTGGTGTCGATCCGGTCCACCCCGGCCAGCACGTCCGGCACCAGATCGCAATCGGCGTAGGCCGCCGTGTTGCGGCCCTTGGTCAGTTCGTCATCGGCGGCACCGTCGATGTAATCGAACACCGGCCAGGGCAGGCGCTGCTTCGCCAGCAGGCGGAAATCGTCGATGTTGTGGCAATCGGACAGGCGCATGGCATGGGGTTAGACCAGCCGCGCGCCGCCCGCAATCACCGCATCAGCGCATCGCAAACCGTATCGTCGCCGCTTTCCATGCCCTTGCGCAGCCATTCCATCCGCTGCTTGCTGGTGCCGTGGGTGAACTGTTCCGGGCTGACCCGGCGGCCGGCGTTGCGCATCAGGGTATCGTCACCGATTGCGGCGGCGGCGTTGAGGCCGCTTTCCATGTCGCCCGGTTCCAGGCGGGTGCGGTTCTTGGCGGCCCAGACCCCGGCATAGCAATCGGCCTGCAGTTCAAGCCGCACCGACAAGGCATTGGCCTGACGCGGGTTCTGCGATTGCAGGCTGCGGATCTGGTCGGACACGCCGGTCAGCTTCTGGATGTGGTGGCCATATTCGTGCGCGATCACGTAATCGCGGGCGAACTTGCCCTTGGCACCCAGATCGCGGTCCATCTGCGCGAAGAAATCGGTGTCGAGGTAGATGCCGTGGTCGGCCGGGCAATAGAACGGCCCCATCGCGCTTTGCGCCGCCCCGCAGCCGGATTGGCCGGCCTGTGAATAGAACACCAGCTTGGGCGCCTTGAACGGCACGCCGGCGGCAGCAAAGACCGGCTGCCAGGTCTTGTTGAGCGAGGAGAGGGCGTTGCACATCTGCAGGCTGCTTTCGTCCACCCGGCAGCTTTCGCTTTCGCTCAGCGCGCCGCCGGCCGGGGCGGACTGTTCCTGCGCCGGGCCCTGGACCTGTTCCAGCCCGCCCAGCAGCTGCCCCGGATCGACGCCGAACACTGCCGAGGCGACCAGGACGAGGATGATCGTGCCGCAACCGACCTGTCCGCCGCGCCCCACAGGCAGGCCGCGCCGCGCACCGCCGGAACCCCGCTGGTCCTCCACATCGATGGCATTGGGATCGAATTCGTCATGACGCATGGTGCGGACCCTCCCTGCGGGCTGGACAAAGCCGGGGCCAGCCGCAATGGCACCGATATAGCTGAAACCCCAAGTGTTTGGAGTCGAGAATGTTCCTGTCCGGAAAGCGCGCCCTGGTCACCGGTTCAACCTCTGGCATCGGCCTGGCCGTTGCCCGCTCGCTTGCGGCCGAGGGAGCCGAAGTGGTCCTGTCCGGGTTTGGCGATGCCGAAACGATTGCCGCGCTCTGCGCCGAACTGAACGCCATTCACGTGCCGGCCGACCTGTCGAGGCGCGAAGGGGTAGAGGCGCTGATGGCCGGGGCCGGGCCGATCGACATCCTGGTCAACAACGCGGGCATGCAGCACGTCGCCCCGGTCGAGGAATTCCCGGTCGACAAGTGGGACACGATCATCGCGCTCAACCTGACCGCCGCGTTCGATGCCTGCCGCCTGGCGATCCCGCACATGAAGGCGGCCGGGTGGGGGCGGATCATCAACACAGCCAGCGCTCATTCGCTGACCGCATCGCCTTACAAGGCGGCCTATGTCTCGGCCAAGCACGGGCTTGCCGGTCTGACCAAGACCCTGGCGCTGGAACTGGCGACGTTCAACATTACCGCCAACTGCATCAGCCCCGGCTATGTCTGGACCCCGCTGGTCGAGAACCAGATCCCGGACACCATGGCAGCCCGGAACATGAGCCGCGAACAGGTGATCAACGACGTGCTGCTGCAGCGCCAACCGACCAAGAAGTTCGTCCAGCCGAGCGACGTGGGGGAAATGGCGGTGTTCCTGTGCCGCGATGCCGCGGCCAATATCACCGGGGCGAATATCAGCATGGATGGCGGCTGGACCGCTGAATAGGGCGGCGCGGCACCTGTAACATTCCTGCCACCACGCGCGGCAATCGACGAACCGATGCCGGTCGTGCTTGCCGCGCGGCCCGGTTGCAGTGATAACGGTCGGCGATGAAGCGTTTCCGGCTGGCGATGAACCGCATCCTGATGGCGCTGCTTGCGGCGGGGCTGGTGATTCATCCGCTGATGGATCCCCTGGCCGCGGCATCCCGTCCCTCCGCCAAGCAGGCCGCATCCAAGCCGCTGAAGGGCAAGGAGGCCAAGGCCCGGGCCGAACTGGAAGCGCAGTTGCGCGCCCATATCGTCGAACTGGCCAGCGATGCCTACCAGGGGCGCGAGCCCGGCACCGACGGCGAAACCCTGACCTTGCGTTACATCGGACGGCAATGGTTCGACATCGGCCTGCAATCGGGGACCAACAACCCGCTGCACCCGTGGTTCGCCCCGGTCGAGATCATCGGCCGCGATCCCTCGGTCAGCCGCGCATTCTTTACCCGCAAGGGCAAGCGGCTCTATCTGCCCGATGGCACGATCCTGGTGCTCACTTCGGGCAAGCGCAGCCTGGTGGAGAACGCTCCGCTGCTGTTTGTCGGCAAGGGCGACCGGGTGCCGCCGCAGGCCGAGCTGGCCGGCAAGGTCGTGCTGCTGCTTGATGGCGGGATCGAACATTCCGGGCGGCAGGATGCGCTGCTGAAAGGCGGGGCGCTGGCCGTGATCACCGTGCTGGACGGCGAGCGCTCGCTTGATACCGTCGCTGCCTATCGCAAGCGGACGGCCTATGCCTTGGCCAGCGACAAGCCGGTGAGCGAGCTGGAAGCCTTCCTGACGCCCGAGGGGCTCAACGCCGTGCTGGCCGGAACCGGGCTGGATCTGGCGAAGTTGCAGGGCGAAGCTGCGATGGCCGGGTTTGCCCCGCGGCTGATCGACCTTGGCGTCTCGCTTGAGGCGACCACCCGCGAAACCCGGATCCGCACCCACAACATCATCGGCAAGCTGCCCGGCAGGCGGCCGGAGACGGGGGCGGTGCTGGTCCTTGCCCACTGGGATCACTTCGGCCAGTGCGCCGAGCCGCCGGCCGAGGACCTGATCTGCAACGGCGCGGTCGACAATGCCAGCGGGCTGGCCGTGATGACCGAGATCGCGCGGCGGCTGGCGGATGGGCCGCAGCTGGACCGCGATGTCTATTTCCTTGCCACCACCGGCGAGGAGATCGGCTTCCTCGGCGCGCGCGCCTTTGCCGAGAATCCGCCGCTGCCGCTGGGCCGGATCGTCGCCGCGTTCAATATCGATACGGTCGCGCTGGCCCCGGCGGGCCGGCCGTTCGAGATTGTCGGCAAGGGGCTGACCCCGCTCGATCCACAGATCGAGGTCTATGCCAAATTTGCCAAGCGCCGCATCGCGCCGGGCAACGCCGCCGCGCCTTATGCTCACCGGCAGGACGGCTGGGCGCTGCTCAAATACGGGGTGCCGGCGGTGATGGTGTCCAGCTCATGGTCGGACATCGCGCTGGTCGAGGCATTCATGGACAGCGATTACCACCGTCCGGGTGACAAGGTCAGCCGCGGGCTGGTGCTGGGCGGGGCGGCGGACGATGTGGAATTCCACGTCGGGCTGGTGCGCTGGTTTGCCGATCCGCGCCGCGTGCCGGAGCGGGGGAAATAGCCCCAGAACAGAACTAGCATATCCTTGGGCCTGCGGTTACATGGGCCGCCACGAATCGTTCCCCGCGCATTGAGGCTTGTGGCACCATGGATATCCCTCTCGGTCTGACTTACGACGACGTCCTGCTGCAGCCGGGCGAGTCCGAGATCCTGCCCTCGATGGCCGACCTGCGCACCCGCCTGACCCGCGAGATCGGCCTCAACATCCCGGTGATTTCCTCGGCGATGGACACCGTGACCGAGGCCGACATGGCGATCGTCATGGCCCAGCTCGGCGGGATCGGGGTGCTGCACCGCAACCTGACGATCGAGGAACAGTGCGCCGCGGTCCGCGCAGTCAAGCGGTTCGAAAGCGGCATGGTGGTCAACCCGATCACGATCAGCCCCGATGCCACCCTGGGCGAGGCCCGCGCGCTGATGCAGGCCAACCGCATTTCCGGGATTCCGGTGGTCGAGGCCGGCGGGCGGCTGGTCGGCATCCTGACCAACCGCGATGTGCGCTTTGCCGATAATCCGCTCCAGCCGGTGCGCGAACTGATGACGCACGAAAACCTCGCCACCGTGCGCCCCGGCGTCAGCCAGGAAGAGGCGCAGCGCCTGCTCCACCAGCGCCGGATCGAGAAGCTGCTGGTGGTGGACGAGAATTTCCACTGCACCGGGCTGATCACGGTCAAGGACATGGAAAAGGCCGTGACCTATCCCGATGCGACCAAGGACGGGGCCGGCCGCCTGCGCGTCGCCGCCGCCACCACGGTGGGCGACAAGGGCTTTGAACGGACCGAGGCGCTGCTCGCCGCCGAATGCGATGTGGTGATCATCGACACCGCCCACGGCCATAACAAGGACGTGGCCCGCGCGGTCGAACGGGTGAAGAAGATCTCCAATTCGGCCCAGGTGATTGCCGGCAATGTCGCCACCTATGATGCCACCCGCGCGCTGATCGATGCCGGGGCGGACGGGGTCAAGGTCGGGATCGGGCCGGGCTCGATCTGCACCACCCGCGTGGTCGCCGGGGTTGGCGTGCCGCAGCTGACGGCCGTGATGGAAGCCGCCCGCGCCGCGCTTGAAAGCGGCGTGCCGGTGATCGCCGACGGCGGTCTGCGCACTTCCGGCGATGCGGCCAAGGCCCTCGCTGCCGGGGCCAGCTCGATCATGGTCGGCTCGATGCTGGCCGGGACCGAGGAAGCGCCGGGCGAAACGTTCCTCTATCAGGGCCGCGCCTACAAGTCGTACCGCGGCATGGGCTCGCTCGGCGCGATGGGTAGCGGCAGCGCCGACCGCTATTTCCAGGGCGACATCAAGGACCAGATGAAGCTGGTTCCCGAAGGGATCGAAGGCCAGGTGGCCTACAAGGGGCCGGTCAAGGATGTGATCCACCAGCTGGTCGGCGGGATCAAGGCGGCGATGGGCTATACCGGCGCGGCCACGATCGAAGATCTCAAGGCCCGCGCCAAGTTCGTGCGGATCACCAATGCGGGCCTCAAGGAAAGCCACGTCCACGACGTGACGATCACCCGCGAGGCTCCGAACTACAAGCTGTGACCCCCCAGGCGCGTGTTCAGGCCGGGATCGAGATTCTCGATCTGGTGATTGCCGCTGCCAGGGGCGGCGGGGCCAGCGCCGACCGGATCATTGCCGACTGGTTCCGCACCCGCCGCTTTGCCGGCAGCAAGGACCGCCGCGCGGTGCGCGAACTGGTCTATGGCGCGATCCGGGCCTGCGGCGATGTGCCGGACAGCGGGCGCGCGGCGATGCTGCGGCTGGCCGAGACGGAGTGCACGCTTGCGCCCTTGTTCGACGGGCAGGGCCACGGTCCCGCGCCGATCGTGCCGGGTGAGCCGGTTGCCTCGGGCGGCATTGCCCCGGCCTGGCTGGAAGCGCAGCTGGCCGCCAGCGGGATTGCCGGAGCCGATGCCGCCGCACTGCTGGGCCGCGCGCCGCTGGATGTGCGGGTGAACACGCTGAAGGCTGACCGCGAAGGCATTGTGCTGCCCGAACCGGGCGAATGGCTCGCCGCGCCGCAGGGCCTGCGGCTCCCGTCCGGCACCCCGGTCGAGCAGTGGCAAGCCTACCAGAACGGTGAGATCGAAGTGCAGGATGGCGGTTCGCAGATCGCCTGTCTGGCAGCGGCGGCCCAGCCGGGCGAGACGGTGATCGATTTGTGCGCCGGGGCCGGGGGCAAGACCCTCGCGCTGGCCGCGGCGATGGCGGGGAAGGGCCGCCTGATCGCCTGCGATACCGACCGGCCGCGCCTGTCGCGCCTTGCCCCCCGTGCCGAGCGGGCCGGGGCATTGCTGATCGAGACCCGGCTGCTCAACCCCAATCGCGAGAGTGAAGCGCTGGCCGATCTGGCCGGGCAGGCCGATGCCGTGCTGGTCGATGCGCCGTGCAGCGGCACCGGCACCTGGCGGCGCAACCCGGAAGCGCGCTGGCGGCTGAGCCCGCGCGAGATTGCCCGCTATGCCGCGATTCAGGCGCGGCTGGCGGACCTGGCCGCCACGCTGGTGCGGCCCGGCGGGCGGGTGGTGTTTGTCACTTGCTCGCTGCTCGATGCCGAAGGGGCGGATCAGGCCGAAGGGTTCCTGGCCCGCCATCCCGGCTGGCGGGCGCAGCTGCCCGCGCTTCCCGCCGGAACCCCGCGCGGGGCCGGCTGGCGCCTGTCCCCAGGGGCAGATGAAACCGACGGCTTTTTCATCGCCTGTTTTGTTTCGCCGTGATAAACCCGGCGCCAATGGCCACGCTCAAGGAGCAGATCATGCGTTATTCCCCCGCCGCCTTTGCGCTTGCGCTGCTGGTCGCGGTGTCCGCCAGTACGGGTTACAGCGCCCCGCCGACCCCGCTCGATCCCCGCGCCGCGGCGCTGGTGGCCGAAGGGCGCAAGGCGCTGGCAGCAGGCGATGTCGATGCCGCGGTGGACAATTTCGAAGCCGCGCTGACGATCCAGCCGGGCCATGTCGCGATCTATCTCAACCTGGCCGAAGCGACCCGCAAACAGGGCATGCAGGGCAAGGCGCTGCACTATTACCGCGAGGCGCTGAAGCTTGATCCCAACAACCAGTACGCCATCGCTGGAGAGGGTGAGGCGCTGGTCGAAAAGGGCGCTATCGACAAGGCCAAGCGCAACCTTGTGCGGCTGGAGCAGCTCTGCGGCAACAAGACCTGCCCGCCCGCACGCCAGCTTTCCGCCGCCATCGAACGCGGCCCCGCGCCGCAGGTGGTGACCGCCGAACAGGTTGAGCCGAAGCCGGAAGTTTCGGCGAACTGAGCGCCTTATGGCCGGTGACGATCTCGGCCTGAACCTGATTGAAACGCCGCAGCGCGAGCCGTGCCGCAGTGTCAGACGGGCCTTGGCTTATGGCTGTCTGGCCGGTGTTTGCGCGGCCATGACCTTCTTTTTCTCGTTTCTGGATCCATCACAAACGGTGAGTGAATTGATCGCTGCGCTTGCCGCCGGAGCGCTTGGCGAGTTCGTGGCAGGACTGGTGCTAGTTGCGATAGGCTTGGCAATTTTCCTGACGATCGGTCTGTTGGTTTCGATGCCAACAGCGTTTCCCTTTATTGTGTTTATGGCCTGGATCGAACCAAGGTTGGCCTTGTCAAGTCGGATCTGGGTATGGGGCCTGTTGGGCGCGATATTCTCCATTCCAGTGGGGATCTGGCTCGCATCAATCGCCCCGCCATTCGGAGGGCCTTTCGATATGTCGCTGTTTTTCTTGAATGTCCTTGGCGGCAGCATTGGCGGGCTGGCTGCCTGGCACGGCTACTACCGGCCTGTCAGATCAGTTCCCTGAACTCGTCGAGCACCGCGCGGTAGACCCGCTTCTTGAACGGTACGATCAGGTCGGGCAGCAGCAGCGGATCGATCCAGCGCCATTCGGCGAATTCGGGCGGATCGTGGCGTTCCAGGTGGATGTCGGCATCCTCGCCGGAGAAGCGCGCCAGGAACCAGTGCTGGCGCTGGCCGCGATAGCGCCCTTTCCACAGCTTGCCGATCAGGTCGTCGGGCAGGTCGTAAAGCACTTCCTCGCGGGTCTGGGCGATCAGGGTGACGTGGCGTTCTTCCACCCCGGTTTCTTCCCACAGCTCGCGCAGTGCGGCTTCGCGCAGGTCCTCGCCGTCATCGACCCCGCCCTGCGGCATCTGCCAGTAGACGCCGCCCTCGTCGGGCTGGCCGCGGGTGTCGATCCGGCGGCCGACAAAGGCCTGGCCGGCCGGGTTGACCATCATCACGCCAACGCAGGGACGATAGGGCAGGTGGGCAAAGGGATCGCTCATCGGCGCGCCCTTAGCCCCAAATCCCGCCGATCTCAAACCTTCATCAGCATCAGCTTCATCGCCGCGATGACCTTGGCGGTGGCGGCGGCCGCGCTGGGCAGGGCCTTGCGGGTGGTGGAGAAATCGTGGGTGAGACCGTGCATGTGCAGGAACAGCGTATCGACCCCGGCATCGACCAGCTTGGCGGCCATCCGGCGGCCCTGATCCTGCAGGGGATCGAGCCCCGCAGTCGCCACGATCGAGGGGCACATGCCCCTGGTATCGGCGTGCAGCGGAAAGGCGCGGGGATCGCCGCTCTTGGGCAGGTAGAGCGAATAGAACCAGTCCATCGCCACCTTGGTCAGGAGGTGCCCTTCGGCAAAGCGCTCCATCGATCCGTCCTGGCTCTCGTCAGTGGCGGGATAGAGCAGCACCTGCAGCAGCATCGGCGCGGCGGCGGGCCGGTCGATCAGTGAACGGGCAGTGACGGTGGCCAGGTTGCCCCCGGCGCTGCCGCCGATGGTGACAAGGCCGGTGACGGTCCGCTCCAGCTCCTTGGGGCTTGCCGCCAGCCAACGCGCTGCCGCCTCGCAATCGTCCGGCGCTGCGGGGAAGGGGTGTTCGGGGGCGAGCCGGTAGTCAACCGCCAGCACCGGCAGATCGAGTTCGGCCGACAGTTCGGTGCAGAGCGAGTTGTGGGTATCGAGATCCCCGATCACGAATCCGCCGCCGTGGAAGAACAGGATCACCGGCGAGGGATCGCGGCTTTCCCGCACGTCATAGAACCGCACCGGAATGTCACCCGCCGGGCCGGGGCAGGTCAGGTCCTTGATCACCGCCATGGGGCGCGGATCGGCCTCGGTCATGGCTTTCAGGCCGAGATAGCCGGCGCGCTGCTCCACCGGATCGAGCCGCTCGGGCGCGGGCAGGCTGTTCACCAGAGCAAGAAAACCTTGCACGTCTTCGCGGATCAGGGGGGTGCCATCGCTCATCGGGGAATCCTCTCTCGTCTCGTTTAATCGACAGGTTAAGTCGCCTTTTGCCACTTGACTAGCGGCCTTCGCAGTCCTCTTGTCGATTTGCGCAAAGGACAGTTTTTCTTGATTGCGCGTGAATGCGGGAGGGGACTAGGGCGCGTCTCGAAGAAGGCGATCCTGTCCGCCTGACAAGGAAGAAGCATGGCAACGCAAACCGCCGAACCGGAAGGTCTCACCAAGAACAGTCCCGAAGCCGTTGTCGTCCGTTTCGCGGGCGATTCCGGCGATGGCATGCAGCTGACGGGCGGACAGTTCACCCTGTCGAGCGCGCTGGCCGGCAACGACTTCGCCACTTTCCCGGACTTTCCGGCGGAAATCCGTGCGCCGCAAGGCACGCTGTTCGGCGTCTCCGCGTTCCAGATCAACTTCGGCTCGACCGAGATCGACACCGCGGGCGACGCGCCCGACGTGCTGGTGGCGATGAACCCGGCGGCGCTGAAGACCAACGTCGGCGCGCTCAAGCCGGGCGGCCTGATCATCGCCGACACGGGCGAGTTCACCAAGCGCAACCTGGAAAAGGCCAAGTATGAAGTCAGCCCGCTGGAGGACGGCTCGCTGTCCAAGTGGCAGGTGCTGGCTTTCGACATTTCGGCCCTGACGGTCGAGGCCGTGAAGCCCTTCGGCCTTGGCAACAAGGACGCGCTGCGCTGCAAGAACATGTGGACGCTGGGCCTGGCGCTGTGGATGTTCGACCGCGACCGCGCGCCGCTGGTTGACTGGCTCAACAACAAGTTCCGCAAGAACCCGGTGCTGGCCGAAGCCAACATCGCCGCGCTCAACGCCGGCCATGCCTATGGCGAAACGGCGGAACTGGGCGGGCAGCTGCACAAGCAGCACCTGGATGCCGTTCCGGCCCCGGCCGGCCTTTATCGCACCATCACCGGCGCCGAAGCGGTTGCGCTCGGTCTTGTCGCGGGGGCCAACCTGGCGCACCTGCCGATGTTCTTCGGCGGCTATCCGATCACTCCGGCCAGCTCGATCCTGCATTACCTCGTCGGGCTCAAGGAATTCGGCGTTACCACCTTCCAGGCGGAAGACGAGATCGCGGCGATCGCCTCGGCCATCGGCGCAAGCTACGCCGGGCAGCTGGGCGTCACCTCCTCGTCGGGTCCGGGCATTGCGCTCAAGACCGAGGCGATGGGCCTGGCGGTGATGACCGAACTGCCGCTGGTGATCGTCAATTCGCAGCGGGGCGGGCCGTCGACCGGCCTTCCGACCAAGACCGAGCAGAGCGACCTCTATCAGGCGGTCTATGGCCGCAACGGCGATACGCCGATGCCGGTGATCGCCGCGCGCAGCCCCAGCGATGCGTTCGATTGCGCGATCGAGGCCTGCCGGATCGCCACGCAATACATGACCCCGGTGATCCTGCTGACCGACGGCTATATCGCCAACGCGGCCGAGCCGTGGAAGGTGCCGGATCCGGCCAGCTATGAGGCATTCCCGGTTTTGTTCCTGGAAGAGCGCAACGGCCCGGACGGCACTCTGCTGCCCTATGCCCGCGACGAGAAGGGCGCGCGGCCGTGGATCAAGCCGGGCACCCCGGGCCTGACCCACCGGATCGGCGGGATCGAGAAGAACCCCGGCACCGGCAATCTCGATTACAGCCCCGCCGCCCACCAGGCGATGACCGACGCGCGCCATGCCAAGGTCAATGGCGTGGCCAAGTCGATCCCCGCGCAGGAAGTGACGCTGGGCAACGCGGGCGGCAAGTTGGCCGTGGTCGGCTGGGGCAGCACCTATGGCCCGATCCACCAGGCGGTCCGCCGGGCGCGGGCCAAGGGGCTGGACGTCAGCCACATCCACGTCCGCCACATCTGGCCGCTGCCGGAAAATCTGGGCGATCTTCTGCGCGGTTACGAGCGGATCCTCGTGCCGGAAATGAACACCGGCCAGTTCAAGACCGTGCTGCGCGACCAGTTCCTGGTTGACGCCAAGCCTTTCAACAAGGTGAGCGGCCAGCCGTTCACCATTGCCGAAATCGAAGCCGCGATCGAAGGGGCCCTGGCATGAACGCGATCACCCCCATCACCACCACCCTCAAGGACTGGGAATCGGACCAGGAAGTTCGCTGGTGCCCCGGCTGCGGGGACTATGCGATCCTGAAGGCGGTGCAGCGAACCCTGCCGGAACTGGGCGCGGACCCGGCCAAGACCGTGTTCGTTTCGGGCATCGGCTGCTCCAGCCGGTTCCCCTATTACGTCGAAAGCTATGGCTTCCACACCATCCACGGCCGCGCGCCGGCGGTGGCGACGGGGATCAAGCTGGCCAATCCGGAACTGGATATCTGGCTGGTCACCGGTGACGGCGACGGGATGAGCATCGGCGGCAACCACACCATGCACCTGCTGCGCCGCAACCTGAACTGCCAGGTGCTGCTGTTCAACAACGAGATCTACGGTCTGACCAAGGGCCAGTACTCGCCGACCAGCCGCGAAGGCACCCACAGCCCGACCACGCCGCTCGGCTCGGTCGATCACCCGGCGCTGCCCTGCGCTTTCGCGCTGGGTGCGGGCGCGCGGTTTGTTGCGCGCGGGTTCGACGTGTCGAAGCACCTGCCCGAAGTGCTGAAGGCCGCCCATGCCCACAAGGGTGCGGCCTTCGTGGAAATCTTCCAGAACTGCATCGTCTACAACAAGGACCGCTTCGACGATTTCGCCGCCCCCAAGGGCGCGGAAGACCGGCAGCTGTGGCTCAAGAACGGCGAGCCGATGCTGTTCGGCAGCGACAAGACCGGCGGGCAGAAGGGCATTGCCCTGGATGGCGAGAAGCTGACCCTGAAGGTCGTCGATGTCGTCGACGGCGATTGGCAGGCGGCTGGCGTGATCGTCCACGACGTCACCAACCGCTCGATCGCGCACATGCTGGTCGAAATGCCGTTCGGCCCGTTCCCGATGGCGCTCGGCGTGATCTACGACGATCCCCGCCCGACCTATGAGGATGCGGTGCTGGGCCAGGACACCAAGGCCCGCGAAGGCAAGAGCACCGACCTCGCCCGCCTGCTGGCCAAGGGCCAGACCTGGACGGTGAGCGAGGACGGCCCGGAGCTTTAGGGGCAGGGAGTCCGGTTCGAAGGACAGGAGCGCGGGGAAATCGGGTGCACGATTTCGCCGCGCTTTCCTTATGGCCGACAGTCCACCTTTCCTACCCGTACTTCTCCTGCCATGCTTCGCATCCCGTTGAGGTTGGGAACATTTTTCTTTCCCGGAACCCTGTGAACTTTGTCAGGTCAGGCCGCCCCGCATGGACAACATCACCCATTCCCTGATTGGTGCCGCGCTGGGGCAGGCGGGGCTGAAGCGGCGGACCGGGCTGGGGATGCCGGCGCTGATAATCGGGGCGAACATTCCCGATGTGGACGCGGCCTGTTTCTTCTGGCTGGAAGGGACCGAGCACCTCGGCTTCCGGCGGGGGATCACCCACGGGCCGATCGCCTGGCTGGTCCTGCCGCTGCTGCTGGCGGCGGGGCTGTGGTGGTACGATCGCTGGCAGGACCGGCGCGGAAAGCGGCCCGAGGGCCGGCTGCCGGTCAATTTCAAATGGCTGTTCCTGCTCGGCCTGATCGGCACGCTCAGCCACCCGTTGTTCGACTGGTTCAACAATTACGGCGTGCGCTTTCTGGAGCCGTTCTCCAGCGAATGGTTCTATGGCGACACGCTGTTCATCATCGACCTGTGGATCCTGCTGGGGCTGGGCCTGGCGGTATGGCTGTCGCGGCGGCGCGAGCAGGCCGGGCGAGGGGACTGGACGCGTCCGGCCGTTACCGCCCTGGCGGTGCTGACCGGCTACATCGGCGTCAACAACGCGGTCAGCGTCGCTTCGGTTCAGGCAGTCCGAACCCAGCAACCGGGATTGACCCTTGCCATGGCCAACCCGGTGCCGGTGGCCTTCTGGCAGCGCGAGGTGCTGTGGCGCTCGGCTGACGGGCACTTTGGCAAGGTGCCGTGCGGGTTCGGGACATGTGACAGGCTCGGGCCGCCGCTCGGCCGGATCAACATGGCCGATCCGCGCATCGCCCGGTGGGCCAAGGGCGATCCCCAGGCTGAGGCTTTCCTGTTCTGGAGCCGGATGCCGATTGCCGCACCGGGACCAAAGGGCATCTTGCTGACCGACCAGCGTTTCAGGGATGTGCCGACCAGAGGCAATTTCACGGTCGAACTGAAACCCCACTGATGAGCAAACCTGTTATCGTCTGGCTGCGCCGCGACTTGCGGCTGGCCGATCATGCCGCTTTTGCGGCAGCGGCCGCGCGCGGGCCGGTCCTGCCGGTCTATGTGCTGGACGATGAAACCCCCGCGCACCGCCGGATGGGCGGGGCGAGCCGGTGGTGGCTGCACCATTCGCTGGCCGCGCTGGATGCGGCGCTGCGCGGCAAAGGCTCGCGCCTGATCCTGCGGCGCGGGAAAAGCGAGGACGTGCTGGCTGCGCTGGCGGCTGAGTGCGGCGCGGGCGAAGTCCACGCGCTGCATCACTATGAGCCGTGGTGGCGCAACGCCGAGCGCGCCGTGGCCAGGCGGCTGGACCTTACCCTGCATCATGGCAACTACCTGGCACCGCCGGGCTCGATCGTGACGGGATCGGGCAGCCCCTACAAGATCTACACCCCATTCTGGCGCGCGCTGTGCCAGCAGATGCCGCCGCCCCCGCCGCTGCCGGAACCCGTGCAGATTACCGCGCCGCAGATCTGGCCGGATAGCGATTCGCTGGATAGCTGGGGCCTGCTGCCCAGCCGCCCGGACTGGGCTGGCGGCCTGCGCGAGGAATGGACCCCGGGCGAGGGCGGGGCGCTGGCGCGGCTCGACACGTTCCTGAACCGCGCGCCGAAGTATCAGCAGCGCCGCAACCTGCCGGCAGTGGAAGGTACCTCGCGCCTTTCGCCGCATCTCGCCTTTGGTGAAATCTCGCCCGCGACGATCTGGCACGCCGCAGCCGGGCAGGGAGGGAGTACCGAGACGTTTCTGGGGGAACTGGGCTGGCGCGACTATGCCCAGAACGTGATCCTGCAATTGCCCGGCTATGGCGGAACCAGCGCCAAGCCGGAGTTTGAGCGCTTTCCCTGGCGCGAGGGGCCGGAGGCCGAGGTCGATCTTGCCGCCTGGCAGCAGGGCCGCACCGGCTATCCGATCGTCGATGCCGGGATGCGCCAGCTGTGGCACAGCGGCTGGATGCACAACCGGGTGCGGATGATCGTCGCCAGCTTCCTGATCAAGCACCTGCTGATCGACTGGCGGCGCGGCGAGCAGTGGTTCTGGGATACGCTGGTCGATGCCGACTACGGGCAAAACGCGGTCAACTGGCAATGGAGTGCCGGGTCGGGCGTGGACGCCAACATGTTCGTGCGGATCATGGCCCCGCTCAGCCAGTCGGAGAAGTTCGACGCGGGCGAGTATATCCGCCGCTGGGTGCCGGAACTGGCGCATCTGCCCGAAGCCGCGATCCACGATCCGCCGCTGCCGGTGCGCGGCTATCCGCAGAAGCTGATCGGCCACGCCGAAGGCCGCGCACGGGCGTTGGCCGCCTGGGCGGAATTGAAAGGCTGACCTGAAAGGGAGTGGTGCCCGGAGGCGGATTCGAACCACCGACACGCGGATTTTCAATCCGCTGCTCTACCAACTGAGCTATCCGGGCATCGTCTCAAACACGGTCCAGATGGACCGGCTGGCGACTGGAAGCGCGCCTATGGCGAAGCAGAGCGCGCTTGGCAAGAGGCTTTCAGGCCTTTCCTTCTTCTTCGTCCAGTGCGGGTGGGCCGGGGATGGCATAGCCATCGTCCAGCCAGCGGACCAGGTCGCGGTCCTTGCAGCGGGTCGAGCAGAACGGATGGTGGGCTTCGCTGCGGGGCTTGCCGCAGATCGGGCACTTGCGGATCGGCGTGGTCATGGCGCAATCGCCTGCGCGAAAGCCGCGTAAGGCGCAAGAGCCGGCTCGAGGTGCCACCGGATCTGCCGTCCGGTGCGGCGGGCCAGCTCCGCTTCCCATTCCGGCAATACGGCAGCCCGGACAGCGGGTGAAGCGGTGAGCAGCAGCACGCCGGGTTCGCCCACCCGCTCGGCCCGGCGCAGCAGCAGCCGCGCTGCCGTGCCAAGCGGATCGAGCATAGCCCGGTGCAGCAGCGAGGGGCGCTCCAGCCGCGCCACAAGTTGCACCAGTCCGAACCCGTTCATCGCGGTGCGCTCGTGCGGCCAGTCGGCCAGGGCTGCACCCACGGCCTCGTCCACCGCCTTGCGGTCGGCCTTGTCGGACAGGCTGGGAAAGTCGATCCCGATCGACCCGCCAAGGTCCAGCAGACGGATCGCCGCTGCCAGCACCGGCACGGCGGCAAGGGCCAGCGCCCGGGGCGGCAGGTCGCCGTCGATGTCGATCACGGTCAGGGCCGGGGTGGGGGTGATGGTCAAGGCGCCGCCCGCGAAGGCCAGGTCGCCGCCGGCCGCATCGGCGATCAGGTCCTCCCAAAAGCCGGAGGGGAATTGCGCGACCGGCCGGGCACCCAGTGCTTCGGCAAGGGTCGGGGCAGGCCGCGGGGCCTCGTTCGTGGGCCGGGCTTGCGCCCGCTTGAACCGGCCGCGTTCGGCAATGGCGGCGCGGGTCACCTTGAGCCGCAGCGGCGCGCCCTCGCTGGCCTCGCGCGGCAGGCCGTCAACCAGGGCTTCCTCGCCATTGGCAAAGCGGGCGGTGCCGCGCTTCGATCCGGCCTTGCGCGATATCAGCACGGCATCGGCGATCAGGCCCGCTTCCAGCCCGCCCGGCCAGCGCAGCCGTGCGGCAATCACCTCGCCATTGCTGATCAGGGCCGCGCGCTCCTCGCCGATCCCGGCTTCGACCAGCCACTCAGCCAAGGGGATAGCCCGATGCCTTGAGCAGTGCGCGCGTTTCGAACAGCGGCAGGCCGATCACGCCGGAGTGGCTGCCGGCGACATGGCGGATCAGTGCCTCGGCCCGGCCCTGGATGGCATAGCCGCCGGCCTTGCCCAAACCTTCGCCGCTGGCGACATAGGCGTCGATTTCGGCGTCGCTGAGGCGCTTGAAGATGACGACCGTTTCAACCACGCGGGTGCGCACCGCGCCAACCGGGTCGATCACGCAAACTGCGGAAATGCAGCGGTGGCGGCGGCCGGAGATCAGTTGCAGCAAGTGTCGCTGGATCGTCTCGCTCTCGGCCGGGGGCAGGATCCGGCGGCCCAATGCCACGGTGGTATCACCGGCCAGGACGATCTCGCCCGCGTGACGGTCAACCGCCGCTGCCTTGGCCTGGGCCAGGCGCAGGGCATAGGCCCGGGGCAGTTCCCCCTGCAGCGGGCTTTCATCGATATCGGGAGAGCAGATCCGGTCCGGCATGGCCCCGATCCGCGCCAGCAGATCGCGCCTGCGCGGAGATGAGCTGGCAAGGACGAGCGCGGGGGCGGTCAAATCAGCCGAACTGGCCGGGGCCGCCACGGCCGGGCATGAAGCGATAGGTGATGCGGCCCTTGGTCAGGTCATAGGGGGTCAGTTCAACCAGCACTTCATCGCCCACCAGCACGCGGATGCGGTTCTTGCGCATCTTGCCGGCGGTGTGGCCAAGGATCTCGTGATCGTTTTCCAGGCGGACGCGGAACATGGCATTGGGCAGCAGTTCCACCACCGTGCCACGCATTTCGAGCAGTTCTTCCTTCGCCATTCGCGCCTGTATTCCGTCGTCAGTTTCGGTTGAAGTGCCGCGCCCATAGACCCGCAAAGCGAAAAAGGAAAGCCTCTGGCGCAGACCCGTTGCCCGCCCGTGCCTTCTACGAAGCGACAATTTGATACGACGGGGGTTGTTGCAATGCAGCGATGGCCGGGTCAAAGGCAACAACGGGGGGTCCGTCCTGAAATACCGCCATTTTCCGGAGCTGACCGCAAGATCATGCGTACTTTCACCACATTGACGTTCCTGCTCGCCGCCAGTCCGGCCTACGCCGCTCAGGCGGGCGTAGCGCCTGCCGATGCCGCCCCGTCGGGTTCTGCCGCGATCGATGCGGCCGGGGCAGAGCAGGATGCCGCCAATCAGGTGGAAGCGCTGGAAAGCGACGAGATCCTGGTCGTCGCCACCCGCATCAATGGCCAGATCGAAGCGCCCCAGGCTCCCATCGCCGTCCTGAACGAGGATGACATCCAGGCTCTTGGCGCCTCGTCGGTGACCGAGCTGCTGGACCGAGTCAGCCCGCAGACCGGCTCAGGCCGGGGGCGCGGCAGTGGCGGTCCGCCGGTGATCCTGGTAAATGGCCAGCGCATCACCAACTTCCGCGAAATGCGCAACTATCCGCCCGAAGCGATCAAGCGGGTCGAAGTGCTGCCCGAGGAAGTTGGCCTGCGTTACGGTTTCCCGCCCAATTCGCGGGTGGTGAACCTGATCCTCAAGGACAACTATTCCAACCGCCGGGTCGAGATCGACTATTCGGTCCCGACGCGCGGCGGCTTCTCGCAGTGGGAGCTGGAAGGCACCCTGCTGAAGATCAACAAGCTGAACCGCTTCACCGTCTCACTGGAAGCGAGCGACACCAGCCCGCTGTTTGAAAACGAGCGGCCGCTGATCCAGTCGCCCGGCAATATCCCGACCGTTTCGACCGATCCGCTGCCGGCAGAGAACCGCTCGCTGATCGCGGATTCGCGCAGTTTCCAGATGGACCTGGCCTGGACCAAGGGCTTTGGCCAGGGCGGCACGGGCGGCTCGTTCAGCCTCAACGGTTCGATCACGCACACCGACAGCCACGCCTATTCCGGCCTCAACACCGTACTGTTGACCGCGCCGGGCGGGGCCACTGCGGTGCGGGCGCTGCCCGATCCGCTCGACCGGATCAGCCATAGCACCACGGTGCAGGGCGGGGCGGGATTCAACAAGGCGTTCGGTCGCTGGCAGTTCACCGCGACGCTGGATGCCAACCACGTTGAAAGCCGGGCGCGGATCGATCGCCGGGCCGATCTTTCGGGCCTCGCCGCGCAGGCCCTGGCCGGAACCCTGCCGATCACCGGGCCGCTGCCGGCCTTGGCGGATCCCGGGTTTGACCGGACCAAGACCAATACCGATACGGTTGCCTCGCTCGTCACACTGGTCGGTCGGCCTGTCCGCCTGCCGGGCGGAGAGATCAGCACGACTTTCCGGACCGGCTATGGCTGGTCATCGATCGACAGCAGTGACACCCGCAGCCTGACCGGTCCGGTCAGCCTCAGCCGCGGGGACTTTACCCTGGGGGTCAATGTCGCGATCCCGCTGACCAGTCGGCGCGAGAATTTCGGCGCCGGGCTGGGCGATCTGACGCTCAATGTCAGCGGCGGCTGGAACGAACTTTCGGACTTCGGTTCGCTGACCGACTGGAGCGCGGGGCTGACCTGGGGGGTGACCGAGAAGCTCAACCTGCAGGCCAGCTATATTTCGAACCAGGCCGCGCCGGGCCTTGCCCAGCTGGGCAATCCCCAGGCGGTGACCTTCAACATGCCGGTTTACGATTTCTCGCGCGGGGAAACGGTGCTGGTCGCTGTCACCGGCGGCGGCAATCCGCTGCTGCGCCGCGAACAACAGCGCGACTGGAAGCTTTCGGCCAACTGGACCCTGCCGATCCCCAATTCCAATCTGATCGTGGAATGGTTCTCCAACCGCTCCAACGATGTCACCGCCAGCTTCCCGCTGCTCACGCCTGAAATCGAGGCGGCATTCCCCGGCCGGGTGACCCGCGATGCCAGCGGCCGGCTGGTCGCGATCGATCAGCGGCCGATCACCTTTGCCCGGCAGGAAAGCTCCCGCCTGCGCTGGGGTTTCAACACCTCGGGCGGAATCGGCAAGGCGCCGGAAGGCGGCGGTGGCGGCATGATGGGCATGGGCGGGCGGCGCCCCGCAGGCGCCGCTTCCGGCGGTCCGCGCCCGGCAGGCGCTGCG
>JAFLDB010000017.1 GCA_017302615.1 Sphingomonadales bacterium | reverse complement strand
TGACCGCCTGTGCCACCAACGATGGCCCCTATCCTTCGCTGGCCAAGCGGCCGCAGGAGCGAATCACCGCCACCTGGCCGCCGCCGCCGCCCCCGCCGCCGCCCGCGCCCGCCCCGCTTGAGGCCACGACGCTGGAGCGGATCAACCTGCTGCTGGCCGAGGCCCGCAGCGCCGACGCTGGCTTTCACGCCAAGGAAGGCCGCGCCCGCAGCCTCGTTGCCGCCGCGGCCGGCGCGCCGATGGGCAGCGAAGCCTGGTCAGTCGCCAGCGTGGCCGTGGCTGAACTGGAAGTCGCCCGGGCCAAGACCCTGCTGCCCATGTCGGAACTCGACAAGCTTTACGCCGATGCCCGCACCCAGGGGCGCGATACCGCCCCGATCGAGACAGCGCGGGCCAACGTGACCGCTACCGTCGCCGCGCAGGACCGGGTCCTCGAATCGCTGCGCGGGAAGCTGGAGCGTTAGACGCGCAGCGGATCGCCCGCGCCGGCCGAATCGAGCGGCAGGTATTGCCCAGTCACTCCGCCGGTATCGGCCAGATAGGCCTGTGCGGCCTCTATCGCGGCCGGATCGTCGCTGGCCGCGGCATTGATCCGCAGCGGTGCCGCTTCGCGCGCCAGCACCTGCACGGCGGCCAGCCGCCAGGTGGCATGGGTGTGATCGGCCGGGGGGAACACCAGCAGCAGGTCCTCCCCCGCCGCCAGTTCGGCCTGGACCCGGTCCAGCCATTCGCCATGAAAGGCCGCCGCCGCCGCGCTGGGCCGGTCGGGAAGGCCGGTCACATCGAGCCGCCGCATCAGCGCCGCTCGCGCGTCAGGGTCATGCCGATCTGCTCGCCGGCCTCGGCAATCGCCAGCTTGACGATCTTGACCGTCACCGCCTCGACCCGCTCGTCCTGCAGGAACAGGGTTTCGCAGATGTGATCGGCCACGGCCTCGATCAGCGTGAAATGCACGCCAGCGGGCAGCGCGTCAGAGGCCGCGAATTTCAGGTCCATGTAGTTCTTGCTGGCGCTGAGCGGCGTATCGGGCAGATAGCGGTCGGCCGGCTTCAACCGCACCGTGATGGTAAAGCGCAGCGGCTGGGGACGGCCGGTTTCCTCCGAATAGATGCCGGTCAGGACATCGTGTTCGAAATCGGCAACTTCGAGAATCAGCGAATCGGCCATGGCGGCGCTTTAGCCCTTATTCGACCAGCGCGCGAAAATCGCGGTGGGGAGCAGGCGCCCGCCCTCGCCCGTCTCTCGCACGGCCAGGTCGCCATGCTCGATCCGGCCGGGCAGATCGGCCAGCACTTCATCGAGCAGGCCGGCCAGCGCCAGGCTGCTCATCCGCACGGCATAGACCGTCAGGAACAGGAAGCGGCTGTCCGCATCCAGCAGCCGCGCGCAATCGCCAACCAGACGCGGCAGGTGTTCTTCCAGCCGCCAGACTTCCCCTTCCGGCCCGCGACCGAACTTGGGCGGATCGAGGATGATCCCGTCATAGCGTTTCCCGCGCCGCACTTCGCGGGCGGTGAACTTGGCGGCATCGTCGACGATCCAGCGGATCGGGCGGCCTTCCATGCCGGACAGCGCGGCGTTCTCGCGCGCCTGGGCGACCGATTTCTTGCTGGCATCGACATGGGTGACCGGGCCATATTCGGACAGCGAGAGCGTGCCGACGCCGGTATAGCCGAACAGGTTC
This sequence comes from Sphingomonadales bacterium, assembly GCA_017302615.1. Classification (GTDB taxonomy): domain Bacteria; phylum Pseudomonadota; class Alphaproteobacteria; order Sphingomonadales; family Sphingomonadaceae; genus Novosphingobium. The sequence continues at coordinate 40,895 of JAFLDB010000017.1, read as the reverse complement.
ATGGTCTGGGCATCGGCCTTGCCGGCCAGCTGCCCGCCCATCCAATCCCACACCGGGGCCATGTCGGGGAAGAAGCCGAGATGCCGGAACGGGGTGCACTGGGCGGTGAACTTCACCTCGCCGCGCGCCAGCGGCCAGCCTTCGCGCGGCACCGGCGAATCGAACATCCAGCGCCCGCCGCCGTCCTCGTCCGATCCGGGGACGAACTCGCCCTGGGCCGGCCAGTGTTCCAGCCGCGGCCGCCACATCGCCTGGGGTTCCGGACGGATGAAGCTGTAAGGGCCATAGCTTTCGAGCTTGCGGCCATGCCCGCTGTCCAGCAGGGCATAGTCGGCCCAGCCGGTGCCGGTCATCACGACCGGCGCTTCGACCAGCTCAGCCACGCGCCACCGCGTGGGCCGCCACGTAATCGGCAATGGCGGCGTAATCGCCGGGCAGATCGACCAGCCGTTCCTCGCGCTCGAACAGGTCGCCGATCCGGGCGGGCAGCGCCGGGCGGTGGCCGGTGGCACGTTCCACCGCATCGCGGAACTTGGCCGGATGGGCCGTCGCCAGCGTCACCACCGGTATGTCCTGCGGCAGAGCGGCGCTGCGCGCAGCGTGGAGGCCGATCGCGGTATGCGGATCGAGCAGTTCGCCGGCATTCTCGTGCGCCCAGCGGATCGCCTGGGCCATGTCGTTCGCATCGGCCCGCGCGCTGGAGAACAGCCGGGCCGCGCCTTCGCGTTGGGCATTGGTCAGCTGCATCGCCCTGGTCGCTTCAAAGCCCGCCATCTGCGCTGCCAGCGCCGCGCCATCGCGGCCACCCAGATCGAACAGCAGCCGCTCGAAATTGGAAGAGACCTGGATGTCCATCGATGGGGCCGCGGTCGGCGTGACCGTTCCGGCCGAATAGTCGCCGCTGGTCAGCGCGCGGTGCAGGATGTCGTTAACGTTGGTCGCCACGATCAGCCGCGCCACCGGCAGACCCATCTGCGCCGCAACATAGCCCGCAAAGACATCGCCGAAATTGCCGGTCGGGACCGAGAAGGCCACTTCGCGGTGCGGTGCGCCCAGTTGCAGCCCGGCGGCGAAGTAATAGACCACCTGCGCCATCAGCCGCGCCCAGTTGATCGAATTGACCGCCCCGATCGCGAAGCGGCTGGTCATCGCGGTGTCGTTGAACATCCGCTTCACCATCGCCTGGGCATCGTCGAAGGTGCCTTCGATGGCGATGTTGTGGACGTTGGGGGCCAGCACCGTGGTCATCTGGCGGCGCTGGACGTCCGATACCCGCCCCTTGGGGTGGAGCATGAAGATATCGACCCGGGCGCGACCCGCCACGGCATCGATCGCCGCCGAGCCGGTATCGCCGGATGTCGCCCCGACAATGGTCAGCGGATCGCCGCCGCGGCTGAGGAATTCCTCGAACAGCAGGCCCAGCAGCTGCAAGGCCACGTCCTTGAAGGCCAGCGTCGGGCCGTGGAACAGTTCCAGCAGCCACTGCTGCTCGTCCAGCTGCTTGAGCGGGGTCACCGCCTTGTGGGCAAAGCGGCCATAGGCCTGGGCGGTCAGCTCGCGCAGGCGCTCCGGCGTCAGGCAGGTGCCGACGAACGGCTGCATGATCCGCGCGGCCAGCTCCGCATAGGGCAGCCCGGCCATGGCGGCGATTTCCTCTTTCGAGAACCGCGGCCACTCACGCGGCACATAGAGCCCGCCGTCGCTGGCAAGGCCTGCCAGCGTCGCGCCTTCGAAATCGAGCGCCGGAGCGCTGCCACGGGTGCTGACGTATTCCATCGAGGGGGCCGTTACCCCTCAGCGCCCTTCACGGCAAGGCGCTTGCGCAGGGCAATGCCGTAGATCACCAGCGCGACCAGGGCGAAGAGGAACCACTGGATCGCATAGGACCAGTGGTTGTTGGGCAGATCGTTGGGATCGGGAGCGGCAATCGCGGCAAGGCCGGCCAGGGGCGGATCGGCCACGACCTTGTACCCCAACACGCCGCCGGCAACATAAACACCGGTCACCGCTCCGCCGGTCCAGCCCGGCGCGGCGGGGTTGTTGGACCATCCCGCCTCGACCTCCACGGCCCGGGCCGTGCCGTCCGCACCGGTCCAGTCACAGCGGGCCACCTGGATGATGCCTTCGCGGTTCTGGGCATTGCGCCCCGCCGTGCTCCGCCAGCCGCTGACCTTCGGGCAGGTAAAGCTGACCCGGCGGTAAATCAGCGCCTCGTCCAGCTTGGCGAAATCGGGATCGGCAACCACGGCGTCCAGCCTGGATGCGGCGGCATAGCTGGCAATCTGGGCCTCCTTCTGGCCCATCCGGTCCAGTTGCCAGAAGCCCAGCCGGATCATGATGCCGACCGCGATCAGCACCAGCAGGGTCGGGATCAGGGGAAGCCGTTTCAGCATCAGTCCTTCCGCACGTCCTCGCCGGTCGCCTCGCGCGCCTCGCGCTGGAATTCGGCGGCCAGCAGCGCGGCCTTGCTGACGCGCAGGCCCCACAGGGTGGATCCGGCAACGAAGGGAATCCACAACACCGCGTGCAGCCACAGCGGCGGATTGAATTTCACCTCGACCCAGAAGGCCAGCCCCACCACCAGCGCGCCGATCACCATGGTCAGGAAAGCGGCCGGGCCGTCGCCGACGTTGAACTTGCCGTAATCAAGCCCGCAGGACGTGCAGCGCGGCGCGAACTTTGCGGCACCGGCAAACAGCCCCTTGGCCCCGCAGCGGGGGCAGAGACCGAAAAGGGCAGCCTGGCCAAGGCCGGGCTGCCCCTTGGTGTCAGGCGTATCGCCAGCCATCAATGGTACGGGACGCCCCAGCTGCCCCAGATGTAGATGGCAACGAACAGGAACAGCCAGACCACGTCGACGAAGTGCCAGTACCAGGCCGCCGCTTCGAAGCCGAAGTGCTGCTTGGGAGTAAAATCGCCGTTGTAGGCGCGCTTGAGGCAGACGATCAGGAAGATCGTGCCGACCAGCACGTGGAAGCCGTGGAAGCCCGTCGCCATGTAGAAGGCCGAGCTGTAGGTGTTGCCGCCGAAGTCGAACGGAGCGTGCGAATATTCATAGGCCTGGATCGCGCTGAACAGGATGCCCAGCAGGATCGTGGCCCACAGCCCCTTCTTCAGGCCATCGCGGTCACCGTGGATCAGGCTGTGGTGAGCCCAGGTCACCGTGGTGCCCGAGCAAAGCAGGATCATGGTGTTGAGCAGCGGCAGATCGAACGGGTTCATCACCGCTTCGATCGCCTTGGGCGGGAACTGCCCCCCAACCACTTCGGACAGGGCCGAAGGGAACAGCGCGAAATCGAAGAAGGCCCAGAACCAGCCGACGAAGAACATCACTTCCGAAGCGATGAAAGTGATCATGCCATAGCGCAGGTGCAGCTGCACGACCGGGGTGTGATGGCCCTGATGCGCTTCCTGCACGACCTTCGACCACCACGAATACATCGTGTAGATCAGGCCGAGGAAGCCCGCGAGCAGCACATACTTGCCGCCAGCCATGCCGTGCATTGCCAGCACGCCGCCGCTGGTTGCAGTCAGCGCCGACATCGAACCCATGAAGGGCAGGATATCCGGGGCGAGGATGTGATACTGGTGGTTGACGCTACCGGCCATGATCGTTCTGGTCCCTGTTATGTCTGACAGGGCGGTCCCCCCGCCCGCATGGAATTTTGACAACGCCCTTATCGCGCAGCAGGCACCGGGTCCAGTGTCTTTGCAGCGACTTTCACAGCCTGGCTCTGATCGGCCGAGGTGTGGAAGGTGTAGCTCAGCGTGATCTGCTTGATCCGGGCCGCTTCCGGATCCTTTAGGATCGCCGGATCGACGTAGTACTGCACCGGCATTTCCACCGATTCCCCGGGCTGCAGGGTCTGCTGGTTAAAGCAGAAACAGTGGACCTTCTTGAAATAGAGCCCGGCCAGTTCCGGCTGAACATTGAAGCTGGCCACCCCGGTGACCGGCTTGTCCGAGACGTTTTCCGCCCGGTAGAAGGCCATCATCCGGCTGCCGATCGGCATTTCCTGGGTGACCTGCATGGGCGAAAACTTCCACGGCAGGCCGGGATCGGTATTGCTGTCGAACCGGACCGAGATCTTGGTGGTGCCGACCTGGACCTTTGCGGCTTCGGCCAGGTCCGCTTTCTGGGTCGTGCCGCCAAATCCGGTGACCTGGCAGAACAGGCGGTAGAGCGGCACGGCCGCAAAGCCGAGGCCGAGCATGGCGAGAGCGCCGAAGGCGGCCCAGAAGGCGGTGCGGTGCTTGCTGTTGCGGGGCAGGATCGAGAGGGCCATCGGGTCAGCTCATCTTGGCAATGGAAATCGCGAAGAACAGGGCCACCAGGCCGAACAGCACCAGCGCCAGCACGCGGTTGCGGGATGTGATGATCCGCTTGCGCTGTTCCATCGGATCGAGGGGCGGCTTGTCCATGAACTTATCCAACCAGGTAACGGTCCGCCACCAGCATGGCGAACAGGGCGAAGAGATAGAACACCGAATAGGCGAACAGCCGCTTTTCGGGCCGCATATCGCTGTCCTCTGCCCCCCCACGGAACACGGCAACACGCAATGACAGAATCAGGAACAGGGCCGAAAGCAGCAAAGCGCTGGCCCCATAAAGCCAGCCGGCCACGCCCAGCCAGAACGGCACCGTGCTGATCGGCAGCATCAGCACGGCATAGACCAGGATCTGCCGCCGGGTCGATTCGTGCCCGGCCACCACCGGCATCATCGGGATCCCGGCCTTGGCGTAGTCGGTCTCGACAAACAGGGCGAGCGCCCAGAAATGCGGCGGGGTCCAGAAGAAGATGATCGCGAACAGCAGCACCGGCATCAGCGTCACTTCGCCGGTCGCCGCGATCCAGCCGATCATTGGCGGAAAGGCCCCTGCCCCGCCGCCGATGACGATGTTCTGCGGCGTGCGCGGCTTGAGCCAGATGGTATAGATCACCGCGTAGTAAAAGATCGAGAAGGCCAGGATCGCCGCCGCCAGCCAGCCGACCGCCAGCCCCATGGTCAGCACCGAGCCGACCGACAGGGCCACGCCGAAATCGCGGGCAGAGGTCCGCTCCATCCGCCCGGCCGGCAGCGGCCGCGCGGCGGTGCGCTTCATCTTGGCGTCAAGATCAGCTTCCCACCACTGGTTGAGCGCGGCGCTGCCGCCGGCCCCCACCGCGATGCACAGGATCGCGACAAAGCCGATGATCGGATCGATCGAGACCGGCGCGGCCAAGAGGCCGCACAGCCCGGTAAACACCACCAGGCTCATCACCCGCGGCTTGGTCAGCGACAGGAAATCGCGCCAGTCGGCTGGCAGGGGAATCGGCTGGGCGGTGGCGGAGCTCATGATTGGGGGCGCTATAGTCGGGCTTGGGCCCGCTTGGAAGGCGGATTCCGCGCGGCCAGCCCTGCCCTTTCGGGCGGACTCAGAGCCGCTTCAGCCAATCGATCAGCAGCGCGTTCACTTCTTCGGGACGCTCCTGCTGGGTCCAGTGGCCAACGCCTTCGAGGACATGGCCTTCCACCCGCGGCGCAAACATCCGCATCATCGCGACCGGATCGGCGACCGCACCGAACAGGCTGGTGGCCGGATCGCGGGTGCCGCCGATGAACAGGCAGGGCTGTTCCAGCTGCTTGCCCTGCATCGGTTTCAGCCATTCATAGTCGCGCTCGTGGTTGCGATAGCGGTTGAGCGGCCCGCGAAAACCGGAGGCCTTGAACTCCCCTTCGTAGTAATCGAGGTCTTGAGCCGTAAGCCACGGCACCGGCTGCGGCTCGGGCAGGTCCTGCAGGAAGGTCGCCCCGGCCGGCTTGTCCCAGTAATTGCCGGGCGGAACATCGCCGGAGATCGAGTACATCATCTTTTCGACAAAGTGGCGCGGATCGGCCTCGGCCTCGGCTTCGGCCACGCCCGGTTCCTGGAAGTATTCCTGGTAGAAGAACCGGCCCTGCGAGGTGAAATGTTCGCGGAACACTTCGGTGAAGGGCCGCAGCGGCGCACCGGCGAAGGGCACCGAGAGGCCCGCCACCGCGCGCACCCGCGCCGGGTTGGTGAAAGCCGTGTTCCAGACGATCGGCGCGCCCCAGTCATGACCGATCAGGACCACCGGCTCATCCGGCGACAGGGCATCGGCCAGTCCGATCAGGTCGCCGGCGATGGCCTCCAGGGTATAGGCCTCGACCGGATGGGGCTTGTCGGACCCGCCATAGCCACGCACGTCGATCGCGCAGGCGGTGAACCCGGCGCCGGCCACCGGGCCGATCTGGTGCCGCCAGGAATACCAGCTTTCCGGAAAGCCGTGGACCATGATTGCCAGCGGCCCGCTGCCTTCCACCGCGCAGCGCAGGGTAACCGCGCCGGTATCGACTTGCCTGAATTCCATTACCCTCTCCATCGTCATTGCGAGGCGCGAAGCAACGGAGCAGTCCCGGGCGTCGCGCGCAACCGCACTGGATTGCCGCGCGGCTGCGCCGCTCGCAATGACGAAATGAGGGACCCCAACGAAAACGCCCCGGCGGTGGGCCGGGGCGCTTCGTTGGCTTGGCCTTTGGGCCAGTCCGATCAGTGATGGTTCTTGTCGTCGATCACCGGCAGGGTTTCGAACTGGTGGAACGGCGGCGGGCTGGACAGGGTCCATTCCAGCGTGGTCGCGCCTTCGCCCCAGTAGTTCGCTTCGGCCTTCTTGCCCATGGTGTAGGCATAGATGATGTTGACGAACCAGATCCCGACCGAAGCGATCGTGATCATGTAGCCCAGCGACGAGATGCTGTTCCAGTATTCGTAGGCCGGGGCATAGTCCGGATAGCGCCGCGGCATGCCCTGCATCCCGAGGAAGTGCTGCGGGAAGAAGATCAGGTTCACGCCGACGAAGAACACCCAGAAGTGCAGGTGCGCCAGCAGTTCCGAGTGCCAGCGGCCGCTCATTTTCGGGAACCAGTAATAGAAGCCCGCGAACAGGGCGGTAACCGCACCCAACGACAGCACGTAGTGGAAGTGCGCCACGACGTAGTAGGTGTCGTGCAGGTTGTCGTCGATCCCGCCGTTGGCCAGGACCACGCCGGTCACGCCGCCCACGGTGAACAGGAAGATGAAGCCCAGCGCCCAGACCATCGGCGACTTGAACGAGAGGCTGCCGCCCCACATCGTCGCGATCCAGCTGAAGATCTTGATGCCGGTCGGCACCGCGATCACCATGGTGGCCAGGGTGAAGTAGAGCTTGGTGTTCACGCTCATGCCCGAGGTGTACATGTGGTGCGCCCAGACGACGAACCCGACCACACCGATCGCGACCATGGCGTAGGCCATGCCGAGATAGCCGAACACCGGCTTCTTCGAGAAGGTCGAGACGATCTGGCTGATGATGCCGAAGGCCGGCAGGATCATGATGTACACTTCGGGGTGGCCGAAGAACCAGAACAGGTGCTGGTAAAGCACCGGATCGCCGCCACCCTTGGGATCGTAGAAGGTGGTCCCGAAGTTACGGTCGGTGATCAGCATGGTGATCGCCGCGGCCAGCACCGGCAGGGCCAGCAGCAGCAGGAAGGCGGTAACCAGCACCGACCACACGAACAGCGGCATGCGGTGCAGGGTCATGCCCGGCGCGCGCATGTTGAAGATGGTGGTGATGAAGTTGATCGCCCCCATGATCGAGGCGGCACCGGCAAGGTGCAGCGAGAAGATCGCGAAGTCGGTCGCCGGGCCCTTCGAGCCGTAAGTCGACAGCGGGGCATAGGCGGTCCAGCCGATGCCGGCGCCGTTGCCGGTGGCATCGCCCGGCACGAAGGCCGAGATCATCAGCGAGATGAAGCCGGCGACGGTCAGCCAGAACGAGATGTTGTTCATCCGCGGGAAGGCCATGTCCGGCGCGCCAATCATGATCGGGACGAACCAGTTGCCGAAACCGCCGATGATCGCCGGCATGACCAGGAAGAACACCATGATCAGGCCGTGCGCGGTGATCAGCACGTTCCACAGGTGCAGCTGCGCATCGAAGCTGGCGTTGGTTTCACCCAGGAACGCCGCGACCGAGCCCAGCACCTGGATGCCCGGCTGGGCCAGTTCCATGCGCATGATGCCCGAGATGGCACCGCCGATCACGCCCGCCATGATCGCGAAGATCAGGTAAAGCGTGCCGATGTCCTTGTGGTTGGTGGACATGAACCAGCGGGCGAAGAAGCCCGGCTTGTGATCGTGATCGTGCTCCGCGTGATCGGCGTGAGCCTGGAAGTTCTCGGCGGTGGTAGCCATTGTCTGCTAACCTTCTGTTCGAATTCTTGTTTGGGCTCAGGCGGCGGGCTTGGCAGCCGGGGCGGCAGCGGCCGGAGCCGCAGCTTCGGCCGGCGCATCGGGCATGCCGTCGATCTTGCCGCCCTGCTCCAGCACCCAGCGGTTGAACTCGGGCCGCGGCAGCGCTTCGATCGCGATCGGCATATAGCCGTGGCGCGCGCCGCACAGTTCCGAGCACTGGCCGTAATAGACGCCCGGCTCGTTGATGATCAGCTGCTTTTCGTTGAGCTTGCCGGGAACGGCGTCGATCTTGAACCACAGCGAAGGCACGGCGAACGAGTGGATCACGTCGGCACCGGTGGTCTGGAAGCGGATCGGTTCACCCACCGGAACGACCATGCGGTAGTCGGCGGCGAGCTTGCGCGGTTCGCCGTTGGCGTCGGCCTTTTCGTCCGGCAGCATGTTCGAAATCACTTCGATGTCGCCGTTGTCGGGATACTTGTAGGTCCAGTACCACTGGTTGCCGGTGGCCTTGATGGTGATCGCCTTTTCCGGAGCCGGGGTGAACTGCTTGTTGATCAGCGCGACCGAGGGAACCGAGATGCCGACCAGGATCAGGATCGGGATGCCGGTCCAGGCCACTTCCAGCGCGGTGTTGTGGCTGGTCTTCGACGGCACCGGATTGGCGCGGCGGTTGTAGCGGGCGATGACATAAAGCAGCAGGAACAGGACCAGCAGCGAAATGCCGATGATCACCGGCAGCAGGAAGGCCTGGTGCATGTGCAGGGCCTGCTTGCCGGTATCGGAATACTGGTCCTGGAACATGATGCCGCGATCGACCGGCTGGCCCTTGCCCGCGGTGGGCTTCATCGGCTCGTACTTGCCGGGGGCAACCTGGAACTTGGGATCGTTGGGATCGATCTTGGGCGCGGCCGGAGCCGGAGCCGGAGCCGCCGTCACCGGAGCAGCGGCAGCCGCCGCATCGGTTGCCGTGGCAGCAGCGGCATCAGCCGCTTCAGAAGCCGGAGCGGCCGCCGGGGTGGCCGTGGCAAAGGCCGGCGCGGCGACCAGCGCCAGCGACAGTCCGATTGCCTTGATCGCGCGACCCGCGTTGCGGGCAGTCTTGCCGAATGTCATCGTCCCTCTTGCTCTTGCTTTGTGTCCCGGCCGGTGGAAGCCTTGGTATTGCCCCGTTCCGCCCCCATGGGAGTTTCGGATTCCCCGGGCCTATACGCCCGCTTTACGGGCACCTCAAGCGCCTCTAGGGGAAATTTTGACATAACGCATGGACGGCTATTTGCCTGTCCCCCGAAACTTGACGAAAGGCACGATTCCCGATGCAGGATGAAGAGGTTCTGGCCGAATTCCGCGCCAGTAAGGCTCTGCTGGAAGGCCACTTCCTGCTGTCTTCCGGCCGCCACAGCGCCCATTACCTGCAATGCGCCCGGGTTTTGATGGATCCGATGCGGGCTAGTCGGCTGGCTGCCGCGCTGGCCTCGCGAATCCCCCGCGACCTGCGCAAGGACATCGCGAAAGTGGTCTCCCCCGCCATGGGCGGCGTCATCATCGGCCACGAAATGGGCCGCGCGCTGGGGGTGGAGGCGATGTTCGTCGAGCGCCCCACCGGCACTTTCGAACTGCGCCGCGGCTTTGCGCTTGAACCGGGCGAAAAGGTACTGATGGTCGAAGACGTGGTCACCACCGGCCTGTCCGGGAAGGAAGCCATGGTCGCGATCCGCGAGGCCGGCGGCGACGTGGTTGCGGCCGCGGCGCTGGTCGATCGTTCCGGCGGGTCGGTCGACATGGGCGTGCCATTCTTCCCGCTAATCGCCATCAACTTCCCCACCTATGCGCCCGACGAACTGCCCCCCGAACTGGCCGGAACGGAAGCGGTGAAGCCGGGAAGCCGCGCCAAGCCATGATGCCGCAGCGCCTCAGACTGGGCGTGAACATCGATCACGTCGCAACGATCCGCAACGCGCGCGGCGGGGATCATCCCGATCCGGTCCGCGCGGCGGAAATCGTCGCGGCGTGTGGCGGCGACGGGATTACCGCGCACCTGCGCGAAGACCGCCGCCACATCCGCGACGAGGATCTGGCCCGGATCCAGGCGGCGACCAGCCTGCCGCTCAACCTGGAAATGGCCGCGACCGACGAAATGCTGGCCATCGCCCTGCGCCACAAGCCGCACGCTGCCTGCATCGTCCCCGAACGGCGCGAGGAGCGCACCACCGAGGGCGGGCTGGATGCCGCCGGGCAGCACAACCGGCTTTACCCTATGGTCCAGCGGCTGCTCGATGCCGGGATCCGCGTCAGCCTGTTCATCGCACCGGACGAGCGCCAGATCGAAGCCGCCATGCGGCTCCACGCCCCGGTGGTGGAACTGCACACCGGCGAATATGCCCATGCCAGCGGCGAGGCCCGCGCCGCGGAACTGAAGCGGCTGGCCGACATGGCCGCGCTCGCCGCCAAGAACGGGATCGAACCCCACGCCGGCCACGGCCTGACCTATGACAATGTCCAGCCCGTCGCCGCGATTCCCCAGTTGGCCGAGCTCAACATCGGCCACTACCTGATCGGCGAGGCGATCTTCTGCGGGCTGGAACCGGCCGTGCTGAAAATGCGCGAACTGATGGACGCGGCGCGGTGATCATCGCCATCGGCTCCGACCTGTGCAACATCGACCGGATCGCCAACTCGCTGGAGCGTTGGGGCGAACGGTTCGAGAACCGGGTGTTCACCGACATCGAGAAGGCCAAGGGCAATTCGCGCCCCTTCACCAAGGCCGGAACTCTGGCCAAGCGGTTTGCCGCCAAGGAGGCCTTTTCCAAGGCGGTCGGCACCGGGTTCAAGCGCGGGGTGTTCATGAAGGACATCGGCGTGGTCAATGCCCGCTCCGGCGCGCCGACCCTGCACCTGACCGGCGGGGCCGCCGCCCGCCTTGCCGCGATCACGCCCGAAGGGCATGAGGCGGTGATCCATCTGACGTTAACGGACGACCACCCATGGGCCCAGGCCTTCGTCGTCATCGAGGCCCGCAAACTGTGACCGATCCGAATAACGAGAATACCCCCCTGCCCCAGCCTGAAGCCGAAGCCCCGCCCCCGCCCGCCGATGCGGAAGCGGTGGAGGGTGCGGTACCGGAACAGGCGGACGAAGCAGTTGAAGACAAGGACCCGGTCGACTGGCTCGGCGAGATTCGCGGGCTGGTGCTGATGCTGCTGGCGGTGCTGGCTTTCCACAGCATCATCGCCAAGCCGTTCTACATCCCCTCGATCTCGATGATGCCGAACCTGCTGGTGGGGGACCGGCTGGTCGTGTCCAAGTTCCCCTATGGCTGGAACTGGGCCTCGGTCAGCTTTCACCTGCTGCCGCGCGATACCTGGCGGATGCTGCCGGGCACGCCCGACTATGGCGATATCGTCATCGCCGTGCCGAAGAACCGCAAGGACGATCTGATCAAGCGCGTCGTCGCCCTGCCGGGGGACCGGATCGCGGTGGTCAACGGCCAGATCGTGCTGAATGGCAAGCTGGTGCCGCAGGAGGTGGAACCGCCGGTCCAGCTTCCCGCCGACCCCAAGCTGTCCTGTTCCGACCGGGAACCGGCCTATCACTGCTACGCCGATTTCATGCAGTATCGCACCCGCCTGCCCTCTGGCCGCGAGGTGTTCGAACTGCCGACCATGCGCGAGACGATGCCCAACGGCGCGAGCTATCTGATCATCAAGGATCGGGCCGATTTCGTGGTCGACAACTATCCCGAAATCACCGTGCCGGACGGCCACGTGTTCCTGATGGGTGACAACCGCAACCATTCGGCCGACAGCCGGGTCTCGATCCTGGCCGATGGTCTGGGCGGACCGGTGCCGCTGTCCGACGTCGGCGGCCGCGCGGAATTCGTCACCTTCTCGCTTGACGGCAGCCAGACCTGGAACCCGCTAAGCTGGTGGAATGCCTTGCGTTCCGGGCGATCCTGGACCAGCCTGCGCCCGGTTCACCTGACCAAGGAGCAGTGATGGCCGAAACCGCCGCCAAGCCGCGCCGTCCGCGCCGCGCCGCCAAGCCGGAGCCGGTCCTGCCGCCGACCGGCCCGGTGACCGGCCCGACCGACATTTCCGACACCCTGATCCGCACCGAGGCCAAGAAGGCCGCCGTGTGGATCGGCATGGCCGCGCTGCTGGCGCTGGCGGTCTATCTGGCCGATGCCTTGCTGGTGATCTTCGGCGGCATGGTCTTTGCCGCGATGATCGATGGCGGCGCGCGGCTGCTGGGACGGGTCCTGCCGATCGGGCGCGGCTGGCGGATCACCATCGTGCTGCTGGCCGGCCTGGCCTTCCTGATGTGGGTCGCGGTCTTTGCCGGCAGCCAGATCGCCGCCCAGGCCGCGCAGCTGCCCGGGATCATCGAGGCGCAATCCTTCAAGGTGATCGAGTGGCTGAAGAACCACGGTGTCGAGTTCGACATGCAAAGCGCCGAGGGCCTGATCGACAAGGCTGTTGGCGGCGTGGCCCAGATCACCAGCGCGGTCGGCGGGGTGATCGGCGGACTGACCACGGCGTTCCTGATCGCGGTCATGGCGATCTATTTCGCGGCCGAACCGCAGCTTTACCGGCGCGGCTTTGCCTGGCTGCTGCCGGCCGCCAACCGCGAGCACTTCGAAGGCACGGCCACGATCATGGGCCGCACCCTGCGGCACCTCCTGGGCGGGCGGCTGCTCGGCATGTTTGTCGAAGGCTTTGCCACCTGGGCGGCGCTGGCTCTGTATGGCGTGCCGATGGCCGCGCTGCTGGGCTTGCTGACCGGCCTGCTGGCCTTCCTGCCCAACATCGGCGCACCGATTTCCGGCGCGCTGATGATCATGGTCGGGTTTTCCGGCGGGGTCGAAATGGGCATCTTCTGCATCGTGGTCTACATCGTGGTGCAGGTGGTGGACGGCAATATCATCGTGCCGATGATCGCCAAGAAGACCGCCGACCTGGCACCCGCGCTGGTGCTGGGCGCGCAGCTGATCATGGGCGCGCTGTTCGGCCTCCTCGGCCTGATGCTGGCCGATCCGCTGGTTGCCATGCTGAAAGTCGCGCTGGAGCGGCAGTCCGAAAAGAACGAAAGCACCTGATCCTTGGCCCGCAAGTTCCTCTATTTTATTGCCTTCTGCATTGTCCTGTTCCTCGCCGGGCGGCTCGCCCTGGCTTTCTATCCGGAACAGCTGACCCGGCTCAGCTTCACCCCCGGCGGCCAGTTCGAGGCGCAGCCCCCGCTGGCCGAAAACGCCTATGCCGATCCGGCGCTGTGGTATGCCCGCCCGGGGATGACCGGAACCAACCCGGTGCAGTGGAAGCCGGACGGTTTTGCCGCAGCTGACGCGCCGGTCGATGCGGCGGTGTTCTTCGTCCACCCGACCAGCTATCTCAAGAAGGATCACTGGAACGCCCCGCTGGACGATGCCGATGCCACGCGGATCGGCGAGGCGATGGTCCGGGCCAATGCCAGCGTGTTCAGCGCCAGCGCCGATGTCTGGGCGCCGCGCTATCGCCAGGCGACTTTCGGCGCTTTCGTGACCGACGCACCCGAAGCGCGTCAGGCCCATGACCTGGCCTATGGCGACGTCGCACGGGCCTTTGACGCCTTCATCGCCGCCCAGCCCGAAGGCCGCCCGATCGTACTGGCCGGTCACAGCCAGGGCGCCTTCATCCTCAAGCGCCTGCTGGCCGAGAAGATTGCCGGAACCCCGCTGGCGAACCGGATTGCGGCCGCCTACATCGTCGGCTGGCTGGTCGATCAAGAGACCGAACTTACCGCCATGGGCCTGCCCGCCTGCGCCGGACCGGACCAGTCCGGCTGCGTGATCAGCTATCTCTCCTTTGCCGATCAGGCCGACACGGCGATGATGCGGACCAGCTATGAACGCTTTGCCGGCGCGCGCCCGGCCGGTGCCCCCGCGCCGCGCTATCTCTGTTCCAACCCGCTGACCGGCGGGATCGGCGGCGCGGCCCCGGCCAGCGCCAATCCCGGCACGATCGTTCCGGACGAGAAGCTGGAAAAGGGCAAGCTGACCCCGGCGCTGGCCGCTGCCGCCTGCGCCGCCGACGGGACCCTGCGGATCGGCGAAGGGCCCGACCTCGGCCCCTTCGTACTGCCCGGCGGCAATTACCACGTTTACGATTACGTGCTGTTCTGGTCCGCGCTGCGGCAGGACTTCGCCCGGCGGGTGGGGGCATGGCGGACGGCGCGCTGATCACCACCAGCGCGATCGACTATCGCGCCGCCCTGCCCCAAGGCGGCGCGCTGATCGGGCTGGACCTTGGCACCCAGACCATCGGCACCGCCTTCTGCGATGCCGGCTGGCGCTTCGCCTCGCCCGGCAAGACGCTGAAGCGCGGCAAGTTCGGCGCGGACCGCGAACTGCTCCGCGCGCTGGTGGCAGAGCGCGGCATCAAGGGTGCGGTGATCGGCCTGCCGCTCAACATGGACGGCAGCGAAGGGCCGCGCAGTCAGTCGAGCCGGGCCTATGCCCGCAACCTCGCCGCCGCGCTCGATCTGCCGGTCCTGCTGTGGGACGAGCGCTGGTCCACCGCCTCGGCCGAAGGCGCGCTGATCGCCCAGGACATGAGCCGGGCCAAGCGCGCCGAACGGATCGATTCCCACGCGGCTGCCGTGATCCTGCAAGCCGCGATCGACGCGCTGGCGGGCGGGTTCGCCTAAGTCGCCAGCGCCGCGCGCCGCGCTTTTGCTTCCATCGCCACCAGCAGGCTGCCGGCCCCTTCCGCCTCGCGCCACAGCGCGTCGCGGGCCGCGGCATCGCTTTCCCGCGCGGCGAGGGCATCCCAGGCGGCCAGCCGGGCGCGGTCGCTGGGGTGGCGGCGGGCAAAGCGGTGGGCAAGATCGAGCGCTTCATCGCTCCCCAGCCCGACCGCGACTTTCAGCAGTGCCTCGCTCGGCCCGGGCGAAATGATCGCGCCGATCTCGCGCCGTTCCAGGTCGAAGCGGTACTGATCGAGCCAGCCCTGCGCCCCGGTGGTGTGCATCACGTTGAGCGAGACCGAGAGCGAATCCGCCGCGCCCTGGGCATGGACATCAAGGTGTGCGCGGTAGAGCATGATCTTGCCCTCCTCCAGCCGCGAACGCTCGACAAACCGCAGCGATGGCACCGCCTCGCCGCGATAGCCGGTGACCGCTTCGAAATCGTACTCGTAGTAGTCGCTCCAGTATCCCGGCCCGAAATAGCCCAGCGTCAGGAAGCTGAAATTGTGATCGTGCGGCAGCCCCAGCACAAAGGCATCGCCGCCGCTGGCCCGCACCATGTGCTCGTCCAGCGAAGGCCAGATGTTGGCGCGGATGAAGAACCGGCCATTTGGCGGCGCCAGCATCAGCACCTGCGGGCTATAGGCGCTGTCGAGCAGGTCCTCGCGGTGGCGGCGGGCGAGTTGCTCGATCAGCAGGTCGCCGAGGAACGTGCGGTCGTTGCCAAGCCTCCGCAGCCAGCGGGCGGCATGGTCAAGGCTGCCTTCATCGGCCGGATCGAACCCGGTCCGGTCCAGCGCATCGACGCATTCCGCCAGCGAGCAGGCGGCATCGTCGGCCAGTGAAATCACGCGGGGCATGGACAGACTCCGGACAGTTGAGGATGGGCTTCAAGCAGCTGCGCGCGCAGTGCCCCGGCGGGAACGGCCAGCGGATCATCGGGCGCGCGGGCGATCCGGCACAGCGCGACAAATCCCGCGGCGCTATCCAGCGCCAGGCATTCGCGCAAAGCCTGCCAGCGCAGCGCGGGGCTGCCCCGTTCCTCGGCCATGGCGGCCAGCAGCGGCGCGGCATCGCTGCGCTCCATCCGCCCGAGCAGCGCGGCGGCCAGTTCCAGCCGGCTATCGCGCGGACATCCGGCGGCCTGGTGGAGCAAGGTGCCATCGGCCAGGGCATATTCGCGGGTCACTTCCCCGGTTTCGCAGCGCCGCTGCAACCGCAGCGAGACCAGGGTGCCTTCCACCCGCCGCAACAGCCGCGCCTCGCGCTGGCCGATCCGGCGGGACAGGTCGCCCGGCCTGACCGGCTGCTCGGCCACTGTCAGCCGGGCCCTGCCGCCTTCGCTGCCCAGCAACGTCACCAGCCAGGCCTCGGCCGATCCGCGCAGTATCCGCTCGAAGGTTTCGGCGGGCGGAAAACTGACCAAGGCCGGCGCGGGCCGCCGGGCCAGCGCTGTGCCGTCGATGGCGTGAAGCGTCAGCACCGCGGTTCCGGCCCGGGCCAGAACCAGCGTGGTCGCGGCCTCGTCGCTGGAAAAGCGCAGGGGCGATTGGGTCAGCGGATCGTCGGCCAGCCGGGCCAACAACCGCGCGACCAGATCGCCGACAAAGCGGTCTGCCGCATCGTCATCCGGCGCAAACAGGGCCGAAAGCAGCGGCAGGTCATCGAGATCGGCACCCCGGCCAAAGCTTGCCAGCTCGCACTCTGCCTGGCCGCCAGGACCGGCGCGCCATGCCTCGTAGACATCGCGCACTGCGGCCTGGGCCTGGCGCTGCGGGGCATCATCGCCCCGCAGCGCCTGCAGTTCCGGTCTAACGATCATCCGGAACCTCCCGCCTCAGGGATGCAGCGCATCGTAGATGAAGACCATGATCACCACGATGGTGTCATCATCCCCCATCGCGCGGATCGGGTTGGCGAGGCTTCCGAACACACCCGTCAGCTGGTCCAGGTCGGGCAGTGCGGAAATGTCGAGCTTTGGCAGGTTCATGGCATCTCCTTTGATGCCGCAGGGCCCCATGCCCCCGGCCCGGCCTAACCGCCCGAAACCGCCGCCGCGGTGAAATTAAAAGATTGTAATCGGTCCGCGCCGGCAGCAGAGGAATGCCCATGAGCGAGCCCAAGAGCCTGCACGACCTGCCTGCCGATTTCGTGTTCGATCCCTCGCGCGCGGCCCGGCTGATGACCCGCCACGGCCACGGCGGCTGGCTGGGGCTGACCTATCATGCCCACGGCACCGACTGGGTCGAGCTGGCCCTGCCCTGGCGCGACGAGCTGGTCGGCGTGGCCGAAACCGGCGTGCTGGCTTCCGGCCCGATCATCAGCCTGATGGACAATGCCACCTCGATGTCGGTGTGGACCCTGTGCCGCCGCTTTGTCCCCCACGCCACGCTGGACCTGCGGGTCGATTACATGCGCGCGGCCGTGCCGGGGCGGACGGTGATCGGCCACGGCGAATGCTACAAGCTGACCCGGACGATCAGCTTCATCCGCGGCATTGCTCACGATGGCGATCCGGACGATCCGATCGCCCATGTCACCGGCACTTTCATGGCAACCCACGGAACCTACCTGTGATCGGCACCGACCTGCCCCCCTATGCCGACGGGATCGGCATCGCGATCGACCATGACGAGGATGGCCAGCCGGTGCTGTTCATGGACTTTGGCGAGCGGGTGATGGGCCGCCCGGGCTTTCTGCATGGCGGGGCGATCAGCGGGCTGATGGAAATGGCCGCGATTGCCGCGCTGCGGGCCGAACTGGACCGGCGGGGCGAGGCGATGAAGCTGAAGCCGGTCAACGTCCAGGTGGAATTCATGCGTGGCGGCACCGAACAGCGCACCTTTGCCATGGGCCAGGTCACCCGCGCCGGCCGCCGCGTGGCGCTGGTCAATGCCGAGGCCTGGCAGGAAGACAGGACCAAGCCGATCGCCCTGGCGCAAATGAAAGTGCTGCTCAGCCCCGCCGGATGATCACGGTCAGGCCCGCCGCCTGATCGGGCACCTGCTCGGTTTCCAGTTCCAGCCGCGCCGCATCGGCCCGCGCCCGGGTCAGGATCGCGCCCGCAACGCCCGGTTCAAAAGCAACCAGATCGGCCGCGCCGAGCCAGCGGGCCTGGCGCAGGGTCAGATCGTCGGGATCGTCACCGGTCACGGTGAATTCGAAGGTTCCGCCCGCGCCGTCGCCGCCGCCCGCCAGCCAGTCCGCGACCCGTACCGCGCTGCCGGCATCAAGCGGATCGAGCACGCCGCCTTCGGCCAGCGCGGCGTCGAGCGCGCGGCGACGCTCCGCACCTGATGCCCAGCGTGCCCGCATCGCCCCGCGCGCGGCCTGCAAGGCTTCGGCCAGAGCGCCGAGCGAGGCCGGGAGCAGGGTTTCGAGCCGCAGCCGCAGCGCCTTGGCCAGCCCGGCCGAAGCTCCGCCGGTGCCGACCGCAACCAGCACCGGCCCGCGTTCCAGCAGGCTCGGCACGGTAAAATCGCACAGCTCCGGCACATCCGTGACGTTGAGCAGCAGCCCGCGCGCCTTCAGCCGGGCGGCGGCCGCTTCCGGCTCGTCCAGCGCGATGAAGGCCAGCCGCGCGTCGGGATCGTCCTCGCCCACGCAGACCGCCCCGGCGCGCTCCAGCAGGCGGCGCTTGGCCTCCCCCGCCTCGCCTTCGGCCAGCAGGATCACCTTCTGGCCGGTCAGGCGGTGGAACAGGGGCAGCGAGTGCATGGGTCCTCAGTCCAAGAAGTCCGGCACGCGCTCGGCCGCGGTGATCGCTTCGGGCAGGATCCGGTCGGCCACCACGGCCCACTTGTCGCCATCGACCATCACTTCGGCCACGAAGCCGCGGCTGTTGTAGGAACTGGCCATGGTTGCGCCATAGGCCCCGGCGGTGCGGAACACGGCGAGATCGCCCACGCCGATCGCATCGATCTCGCGGTTCATGGCAAAGGTATCGCCGGTTTCGCAGATTGGGCCAACGATATGCGCGGTCATCTTCTCGCCCGTGGGCTTCACCGCGTCGAAATCATGCCAGGCGCCGTACATCGCCGGACGGGCAAGATCGTTCATCGCCGCATCGACCACCACGAACGGCACCTGGTTGGAACTGCGCTTGACCCGCACCACGCGGGTCAGCAGCACCCCGGCATTGCCGCAGATCACCCGGCCGGGTTCGAACATCAGCGTCACATCCCAGTCCGCCGTCACCCGCGCGACCATCGCGGCGTATTCCTCCGGCGAGGGGAAGACTTCGCCCGGCCGGTAAGGCACGCCGAGCCCGCCGCCAAGGTCGGCATGGGTCACGCTCTGCCCGGCGGCGCGCAGCTCCGCGATCAGCGCGCCGACCTTGCCAAAGGCTTCCTCGAACGGTTCCAGCTCGCTCAGCTGGCTGCCGATGTGAACCGCGACTCCGCGCATGTTGAGGCCCGGCAGCGCGGCGAGGCGGCTGTAGATTTCCACGCCCCGGTCGATCGGCACGCCGAACTTGTTCTCGGCCTTGCCAGTCGAGATCTTGGCATGGGTGCGGGCATCGACATCGGGATTGACCCTGAGCGCGCAACGCGCGGTCAGGCCGCGCCCGGCGGCCAGTTCCGCCAGCTCGATGCCTTCTTCCTCGCTTTCCAGGTTGAACTGGCCGATCCCGGCCTCAAGCCCGGCGATCATTTCATGGTGCTGCTTGCCGACGCCGGAAAAGACGATGTCCTCGGCCGGGATCCCGGCGGCCAGCGCGCGGGCCATTTCCCCGCCGGAGACGACATCGGCGCCCAGCCCTTCGCGCTGCATCACGCGCAGCACGGCCAGGTTCGGGTTGGCCTTGATCGCGAAAGCGATGTGGACGCGCGGCAGGATCGACAGCGCATCGCGGAACACCTGCGCATGGCGTTCCAGCGTGGCGCGCGAATAGACATAGACCGGGGTGCCGACGGCTTCGGCAATGGCGGTCAGCGGCAGATCTTCGGCGTGGAGAACGCCGTTGCGGTAAGCGAAATGGTCCATGGGAAATTACTCGTCGTCGGAAGGGGGCAGATCGAAGGGGTCTTGCAGACGCTCTTCCGACCGTTTTCGCAGTTCGACGCTGCGCTCAGGCGCCGATTGCGGCGCGGGTTTCAGCAGGTTTTCCGCCGTTTCCCGCCCTTCGCGGCCATAAGGCGCGACCGGCAGCCGCTCACCCGCCGCGGGTTTGAGCGGCGCGCTCTGGCCGCAGGCCGCAAGGGCCAAGGCAGACAGGGCGGGCAGCAGGCGGCGCATCGGCTTTACTCCAGGCCCAGCGCCACACGCGCTTCGGCCACCCGCGCCCTTACCTGATCGGGCGCGGTTCCGCCATAGCTGGCGCGCGCAGCCACCGATGCCTCGACCGAAAGCGCGGCAAAGACCCGCTCGTCGATCCGCGCGTCGATCGCCTGCAGGTCGGTCAGGGCCAGCTGATCAAGCGCCAGCCCCTTGCTTTCAGCCAGCTTCACCGCCGCGCCGGTGATGTGGTGCGCCTCGCGGAAGGGAATGCCGGCCTGCCGCACCAGCCAGTCGGCGAGATCCGTGGCGGTGGCATAGCCCAGCTCTGCCGCGGCGCGCATCCGTTCCGTGCGGAACGCCGCGCCCTCGACCATGCCGGTCATCGCGGCGAGGCACAGAGTGAGCAGGCCGGCCGCTTCGAACACCGGCGGCTTATCGTCCTGCATGTCCTTCGAATAGGCCAGCGGCAGGCCCTTCATGGTGATCATCAGGCTGGTCAGGCAGCCGACGATCCGCCCGGCATGGCCGCGCACCAGTTCCGCCGCGTCGGGGTTCTTCTTCTGCGGCATGATCGAACTGCCGGTGGACAGACTGTCCGGCAAAGTGACGAAGCCGAACGGCTGGCTGGCCCAGATGATGAATTCCTCGGCCAGCCGCGAAAGATGCAGCGCGGTCTGCGCCGCCGCCATGAGGTAATCGAGCGCGAAATCGCGGTCGGACACCGAATCGAGGCTGTTGCGGGTCGGGCCGTCGAACCCCAGCGCGGCCGCGGTGCGGTGCCGGTCGATCGGAAAGCCGGTGCCGGCCAACGCCGCCGCACCCAGCGGAGACTGGTTCAGCCGGACGCGCGCATCGGCAAAGCGCGACCGGTCACGCGCGGCCATTTCGTAATAGGCCAGCAGGTGGTGGCCCAGGGTGACCGGCTGGGCGGTCTGCAAATGGGTAAAGCCGGGCATGATGCTGGCGGCGTGTTCGCCGGCGCGGGTGACGAGCGCGACCTGCAGCGCCTTTAGTCCGGCATCGGCCTGATCCATCGCCTCGCGCACCCACAGGCGGAAATCGGTGGCGACCTGATCGTTGCGGCTGCGCGCGGTGTGGAGCCGCCCGGCCGCCGGGCCGATCAGCTCGGCCAGCCGGCTTTCGGTGGTCATGTGGATGTCTTCCAGGTCCCAGTTTTCCGGAACCCCGTTTGCTTCATACTCGGCAGCGACCTGATCGAGACCGCCGGAAATCAGCGCGGCATCCTCGGCCGAGACGATCCCTTGCGCTGCCAACATGTCCACATGGGCCTTTGACGCGGCGATGTCTTGCCGCCAGAGAGCCTTGTCGAAGGGGATCGAGGCATTAATTTCACGCATGATCGCGGCCGGTCCTTCGGCGAACCGTCCGCCCCACATCGAATTGGAGCTGCCCGTGCTGTCTTCCCGCTTGCTCACTGCCGCAATCCTTGGCTCTGCCGTGCTTGTTGCCGGGTGCGATAGGCAAACCGGGCAGGAGGCGCAACCGCAAGCGTCCACCGCCGCTTCCCCCGCCGCACCCGTCAAGGCGGGCGAGGCCGACCGCAGCCGCAAGGGCAGCGAAATGCCGGACTTCACCTTCTCCGATCCGGCAGGCAAGCAGCTGGCCATGCGCTCGCTGATCGGCCAGCCGGTGCTGGTCAATCTGTGGGCCACCTGGTGCGCGCCCTGCGTTGCCGAACTGCCCGCGCTCGACAAGCTTGCCGCCAGCCAGGCCGGCAAGCTGAAGGTGCTGACGATCAGCCAGGATTCGGGCCAGCCGGAGAAGGCCGGAGAGTTCCTCAAGCAGCGCGGCGTGACCCGGCTGGAGCCGTGGCTCGATCCGAAGAACGACCTCGCCTTTCACTACGGCGCCGAAACCCTGCCGGCGACGATCCTGTATGACACACAGGGCCGTGAGGTCTGGCGGATCTACGGCCCGCGCGAATGGGGCGATGCGGAGACGCTGAAGCTGATTGCGGAAGGACAGTAAGGGGTCCCCGTCGCTGTCGCTTGGGAGTTTCCGGGAAGATGTCCCCCAGACTCTGCTTAGGCCGGGACCGGCGGCGAAACGCCGCGCCGGGTCCCCGTCGCTGTCGCTTGGGAGTTTCCGGGAAGATGTCCCCCGGACTCAGCTTGGGCCGGGACCGGCAGCCTAACGCCGCGCCGGGTCCCCTTCGCTGTCGCTCGGGAGTTTCCGGGAAGATGTCCCCCGGACATCTTCTGATTCCGGAAACTGGTGGGCGCTAACGGGCTCGAACCGCTGACCCTCTCGGTGTAAACGAGATGCTCTACCAACTGAGCTAAGCGCCCCGGCAGTTTGCCAAGGCCGCTGCCCCTAGCCGAACTGCATCGCTTGGGAAAGCCCCCTAGACCAGCCGCGCCGCATTGGTGCCGAGTTCGGCAAAATAGCGGGCCATGGCATCGGCCGCCTTGTCGGTCAGCGCGATGAAGGCGCGGCGGCGGTCGGCCTCGTCCTCGACCCGCTGGAGCAGCCCGGATTCGGTCATCTGGCCAATCCAGCGCAGCGCCGTGGTCGGCGGAACGCCGCTGGCAATGCACAGGGACGTGACTGAAACACGGGTATGCTCGGCCCGGGCGGCGGTCAGGTCCAGCAGCATGTCCCAGGCCGGATCGGCAAACAGCTCGCCATCGAAGAAGCGCGCGCGCAGCTGGCGCTGGCGGATGATCCGGCGGACCAGCCGCGGATCGGGCAATGGCGGACGCGCTGCACGCACCAGCCGGTCCCCCGGATCGCCGTCAGCCGCGGCGGCATAGGCCGGACGCGGACTTTCAAACCGGAACAAGCTGTCCCCGTCACGCCCCTGTTCCAGCGGCGGCGCCAGCTGGTCAAGCCGGGCGGCAATCTGGCTGACCTGCTCGCTGAGCCGCAGCAGCGACAGCCGGTCCTCGTCCGACAGTTCACGCACCCTGAGGCGCGGCATCTGCGCCAGGACCCGGCCCAGCGCCAGCACCCGTTCCGCCCGCGAGGGATCGACCAGGATCTGCGCTCCGGACAGATCGAGGCAGCCGAACACGTCATCCAGCGCCTCCACCGTGGTGGATACCACCAGCTGGGTCCCGCTGTGGGCCGCGCGCAGATCCAGCCGCGACAGGGCCGCCAGCACCGCGCCATCGACCTGCGGGCAATCGACCAGCACCACATCCCCAAGCGGCCGCGCATCGCCTTCCAGCAAGGCGGCAATCCCGGCCGCTTCCCCGATCCGGAAGCCCGCCGCCGCCGCATCGTCGCACAGCAAGGCGCGAACATGATCCCGGTTGGCATAGACCGAAAGCGCCAGCGGCAACCCGGCAGCATCGTTGGCCGGATCGGCATAAGTGAAATTGGCAGTTGAGAGAGCGCTCGTCATCGAATCCGACTCCATGTTCTATCGAACAGGAGTAGAACAAAAATAGATCAAGTCAAGAATAGTTGGCGTTATTTGCTTCGTTCAGCATTTCCCGCTGCCGCAGCGGTGATAGTTTTCCCACCACGCCTTGTCGTTGCGGCGCTGCTCGGGCGTCCGGTTGTCGCCCGATCCGATCCGCCCGATGCCGGTGAAAGGAATGGGAATCGGCTCGCGGGTCTGGCGGGCGCGGGCTTCCGCTTCGGCCCGCTGGCGGCGCTGTTCGGGCGTGCTGCAATTGTGCGGGTTGAGATTGCAGAATGTGACTTCCCACGAATCGTCGACCATCCATTGCAGCTGCGCCCGGGCCTGGGGATTGCCGATCCGGACCAGGTTGGCGGGATCATCGGCCAGGCCGCGCGCGGCATGGAAATAGATGAATTCGTAGAAGGTCGGCCCCTCCTCCACCTGGATGATCCGGGCGCGGCCGCCTTCGTCCAGCCGCAGCAGGGTGCGCAGGTGGCCGGGCCGGCCGGGAACCGGCACACGGCGGGCCAGCACGCGGTATCCGCTGCCCATCTTCCGGGCCCCGCCGATCAACTGATCGAGCAGACCCTGGTAGTCATCGAAAATCCCATGGCGCGGGGTCCAGGGGCTTTCCAGCTGGGGCTTCAGCGCGGTGATCCGGCAGGCGTTTTCCTTCTCCCCCGCCTTGTCACGCGTGAAATAGGCGGTGAACATCACAGTCGTTCCGCCCACCATCCGGAAATAGATCGGCCGGCGCGTATCGGGCGCGCGGACGAAGCCGTTCTGGGCCAGCAACTGGTTGAGATCGGCCCCATCCTCGGCCTGCCAGCACATATTGAATGCGCCCAGCACCAGCCGTTCCTTCAGCGTGATGGCCTGAGCCGGTGCCGCTGCCGCCATGGCCCCGAGCACCGCCAGAAGCGGCAACATCAGCCTGAACATCCGCATGAAAAACCCTTCGCCTTGCTGTCTGCCGGGAAAATGTGCCGCAAGCCGCCGCACCCTGCAAGATGGTGCGGTCAGGGCCGGATCTCGATCGGCGTCCCGTTCGGCACGGCCTCCCACAGGGCCTCGATCTCCGCATTGGAGACGGCGATGCAGCCGTCGGTCCAGTCACCCGGCACGCGCCCCAAGGGCAGGCTGTTCGGCTGGCCATGGATCATGATCATGCCCCCGGCGCTGCGGCCCTGCGCATTGGCATAGGCGACATGTTCGGCGCGCGGATAATCGATGTGAAGCGAGAGGTGATAGGCGCTGTCCGGGTTGCCATAGTCGATGGTGAAATGGCCTTCCGGGGTCTTTTCATCCCCTTCGAACTGCTTGGGACCGACCGGCGCATCGCCCAGCTGGATGCCGCGGATGGTATGGACCGAGCCATCGATGCCGTAGAGCGTCATGGTCCGCGCCGCCTTTTCCACCAGGATGCGGTCCACTTCAGGATAGGCCAGCGGCGCGGGCGCGGCCGATCCGGCGAAGGCGAGGATCGCAAGAAGGGCAGAGGCGCGCAGCAGCATGGGTACGGGGTCCGGCAATTGTCCGGACCCGCTTCTGCCCGATTGCCGCGCGGCCGCAAAGCCTGCGCGCGGTCAGTTTTTAGTGCAGTCCCGGTGCATCAATCCACGAAGGGATCGCGCACCAGGATCGTGTCTTCGCGTTCCGGGCTGGTCGAAACCAGCGCCACCGGAGTTTCGATCAGTTCCTGCACGCGCTGGATATACTTGATCGCCTGGGCGGGCAGATCGGCCCAACTGCGCGCTCCGGCGGTGGTGCCGCTCCAGCCTTCCATTTCCTCGTAAATCGGCTCGACCGCGGCCTGATCGGCGGCGTGGGCCGGGTAATAGTCCAGCACCTTGCCGTTCAGGCGATAGCCGGTGCAGATCTTCACCGTTTCGAACCCGTCGAGCACATCGAGCTTGGTCAGGGCGATGCCGGTGACGCCGGAAATGGCGCAGGACTGGCGCACCAGCACGGCATCGAACCAGCCGCAGCGGCGCTTGCGGCCGGTGACGGTGCCGAATTCGTGGCCACGCTCACCCAGCCGCTGGCCGGTGGCGTCTTCCAGTTCGGTCGGGAACGGGCCGGAGCCGACGCGGGTGGTATAGGCCTTGACGATGCCCAGCACGAACCCGGTGCTGGACGGGCCAAGGCCCGAACCGCTGGCGGCGGTGCCGCTGACCGTGTTGGAACTGGTGACGAAGGGATAGGTCCCGTGATCGACATCGAGCAGCACGCCCTGCGCGCCTTCGAACAGGATCCGCGCCCCGGCCTTGCGCACCGTGTTGAGCCGCTTCCACACCGGCTGGGCGTATTGCAGCACAAAGGGGGCGATTTCCTTCAGTTCTGCCAGCAGCGCGGCGCGGTCCACCGGCGGCTGGCCGAACCCGGCGCGCAGCGCATCGTGGTGCGCGCAAAGGCGGTCGAGCTGGCTGTCCAGCGCATCGAGGTGGGCCAGATCGCAGACCCGGATCGCGCGGCGGCCGACCTTGTCTTCATAGGCAGGGCCGATGCCGCGTCCGGTGGTGCCGATCTTGCCCGATCCGGCAGCGGCCTCGCGCAGGCCATCGAGATCGCGGTGCAGCGGCAGGATCAGCGGGCAATTGTCGGCAATGGCGAAGTTGTCGGTATTGATGACAACGCCCTGCCCTTCCAGCTTCTCGATCTCCGCCTTGAGGTGCCAGGGATCGAGCACCACGCCGTTGCCGATGATCGACAGCGTGCCGGTGACAATGCCCGAAGGGAGCAGCGAAAGCTTGTAGACCTGATCGCCCACCACCAGCGTATGGCCGGCATTGTGGCCGCCCTGGAACCGCACGACGGCATCGGCCCGGCTGGCCAGCCAGTCGACAATCTTGCCCTTGCCCTCATCGCCCCACTGGGCGCCAATCACGGTTACGTTTGCCATGGATAGAGTCCCGCCCCTGCCAGGTGATCCGCAAGCGCCCTTCGACAGGACTCGGCGCGAGGGATGGACCGGTGGGCCGACAATCGGCCCGCTGTGCGGTGCGGCCCCTAGGGTGCCGGGCCGGGCCGAGTCAAGGCGGGGTCTGCGACAAGCTGCGACAATTTGCGGCTGGAGCAGCAAGGCTCTGGCAATATTCTGCGGGGCAAAGGGAGCAACATGATGAAAAGAACGCTGATCCTGACTCTTGCCGCCGGGGCCATGCTGGCCGGATCCATGGCCGATGCCCGCCCGGGCGGCCGCCTGCGCGACCGGCTGGGCGGGGCCGGCCCCGATGTATCCGCGCCCCAGCCGACGCCGAAGCAGACCATGGCCTATGGCCAGCACCGTCTGCAGGAACTGGACTTCTATCCCCCGGCCAATGGCAACCGCCGGGCGCCGCTGATCATCTTCGTCCACGGCGGCGGCTGGAAGCGCGGCAGCAAGGACAATGCCGACGGCAACTGGAAGGCCCCGCACTACACCGCCAGCGGCTATGCCTATGCCTCGATCAATTACCGCCTGGTGCCGGAAGCCACGGTGGAACAGCAGGGCGCGGACGTGGCCGCGGCGGTGCGCTATCTGATCGACAATGCCGCCCGGCTGGGCTTCGATCCGACCCGGATCGTGCTGATGGGCCACAGCGCTGGGGCGCACCTGGTGGCGCTGGTCGGCACAGATGAGCAGTACTTGCGCGGTGCGGGCCTGTCCTTCACGGCGATCGACGGGGTGATCCCGATCGACGGCGCCGCCTATGACGTGCCCCGCCAGATGAGCGAGGGCGGCAAGTTCATGGCCGAGACCTATGTCCAGGCCTTCGGCACCGACCCCGCCCGCCAGCGTGCGCTATCGCCGACGCTGCACGCGGCATCGCCCAATGCCCCGGCCTTCCTGATCATCCACGTCCAGCGGCAGGACGGGGTGGCCCAGTCCAAGTCCTTGCAGGAAGCGCTGCGCAGGGGCGGAACCCGGGCCGAACGGCAGGAGTTTGAGGGACGCGGGCTGAAAGGCCACGCCGAAATCAACCGCCAGCTGGGCAACCCGGCCTATGCCGCGACCCCGGTGGTCGATGCCTGGCTGAAGAAGATCTTCGGCAGCTAGACCGGCACGGCCTCGCCGGCTTCCAGCCGGTGGGTGCAGCCCAGCGCCACCGGTTCGCAAGCGTCGCAAATCGCAGCAACGGTGCGCCAGCCGATCGCGCGCAGGCGTTCGGCAATCTGCGGATCGTGGCCGAGCGGCAGGAACAGCGTGTCGCGGGCGGCTTCACGCGCGGCGAGCGCGTCGATCAGCGCATCGGGATAGAGCGAGAAGCCGATCGCCGGTTCATCCAGCCCGAGGATCCGGTAGGAACCGCCCCGGCCGAGCGCGCCGGACAGGCCATCGGCATAGATCGTGAAGCCGAACCATGACTGGTACTCAAAGCCATGGCGTTCGCTGGGATCCAGCGTCAGCCGCGCCTTGCCCGCCAGCCGCGCCGCCACTTCGCGCAGCGCGGCGATCCGCGAGGCAAGCACCCCGCCCGCGTCGAATGCTGCCAGCCGCTCGATCGCGGCATCGAACGGACCGATAGCCGCCAGCAGCGGCAGATAGGCCTCGCCCCCGGCTTCGACTAGGCCCCCGGCGTCCTTGGCGTCCAGTTCGCGCCGCACCGCCTCGATCCGGCCTGGATCCAGCGGCAGGGCACTGGCGGCAAGGGTATCGACCAGGTCGGGCAGCGTGAAATCGACCGACAGCCCGGTCGCACCGGCGGCGCTGAGCGCCTCGATTGCGGCGGCAACGATCTCTCCGGCAGCGGCGACGCTGTCCGAACCGATCAGCTCCGCGCCCAGCTGCAGCCGCTCGCGGGTGGGATCGAGCCCGTCGCCCTTGATGGTCACGACCTGCCCCGCATAGCACAGCCGCAGCGGGCGGGCCCGTTCGGCCAGCGCGGTTGCGGCAATCCGGCCGACCTGCACGGTAATGTCGCTGCGCAGCGCCAGGGTGCGCAAGGACGCCGGATCGACAAACCGGAACATCCGGCGCGGCTGAACGCCGGCCATGCGGCTCGCCATCGACTTTTCGAACTCGATGGTCGGCGGCTGCACCCGGTCATAGCCATGACCGTCCAGCACATCGATCACCGCCCGCGTCACCCGCGCAGCGGCGGCGGCGGCGGCGGGCAGCCGGTCTTCAAGGCCTTCGGGGAGCAGATCGCGATCGGAGTCCATGGCGGGCCTTTAGCCAAGCCCGGCAAGCTTAGTCGAGCAAAGTTTGCCGCCTATTTTCCGCCAAGGTCTTCAATCCCGGCCCGGGCAGTGGCTGCGGCGGTGGAATCCGGGTCCAGCTTGACCGCCCGGCGATAGGCGGTCAGCGCCTTGGCCCGGCTTTTCGGCACGCCCCAGCCGTTTTCATAGGAAACCGCCGCGTTGACGCAGCTTGAGGCAATGCCGCCATCGCAGGCGCGCTGGAACAGTGCGGCAGCGCGCGTCCAGTCTTCCGGCACGCCCTGACCCTTGCCGTACAGCAGCCCGAGCGCGCCGCAGGCGAAGGCAAAACCGCCCTCACAGCCCTTCTGGTAAAGCACCGCCGCGCGCTCGATGTCGGGGGCGAGGCCCCGGCCTTCTTCGAGCAGCGTGCCCAGGCCGGCACAGGCCATGGCATCGCCGCCGGCGCAGGCCTGTTCATAGAGCTGGGCCGCGCGGCCTGCATCGGGCGGCACCCCTTTGCCAAGCTCATGCTGCAATCCGAGGTAGCTGCAGCTCTTCACCACGCCCTGCTCGCACTCGCTGGCAAAGGCGATGGCGGAAGCGGCATAGTCGCCCTTACTGAAAGCCAGCATGCCCTCGCCATCGCTGGCCAAGGCAGCGGTTACCGGCAAGGCGGCAAAGGCAATCGCGCAAAGCTGAGCTGCAATTCTGCCGGTCATGATTCCCCCTTCACCGCCGGTTTCACCCAGCGCTGGAGTCCCATGCAACGCGGCCCGTTGTCCAGCCGATTTTCGCCGGGGCGAACGCGTGATCACGGGTCCGGTCAGGAGCGATAGGCCCGAGACCGGAACCCGGATCAGACGGTTATCAGAACGCCAGAGCCATCGCCCGCTTCACGCCGGGCAGCGACTTGGCCTGTTCCAGCACTTCGGCCGGCAGCTTGCTGTCGAGCGAGAGCAGCAGCACCGCTTCCCCGCCCGCTTCACGGCGGCCAAGGTTGAAGGTGCCGATGTTGGTGCCGGCTTCGCCCAGCAGGGTGCCGATCCGGCCGATGAAGCCGGGGGCGTCCTCGTTGACGATGTACATCATCGGGCCGGCGAGTTCCGCTTCCACCTTGATGCCGAACAGTTCGACCAGGCGCGGTTCGCGGTTGGAGAACAGCGTGCCGGCCACCGACCGCTCGCCCGCGTCGGTCTTCACCGAGACGCGGATCAGGGTGTGGTAATCGCCTTCCTTCTCGGTCCGCACTTCGCGCACCTCGATCCCGCGCTCCTTGGCCAGGAACGGGGCGTTGACCATGTTGACCGTGGCCGACTGGACCCGCAGGAACCCGCACAGCACGGCCGCGACGATCGGCTTGATGTTCAGCTCTGCCGCCGCGCCTTCGGCATGGATCGAAATCCGCGGGATCGAGCCGGTGGTCAGCTGGCCGACCAGGCTGCCGAGCTGTTCGGCCAGCGCCATGTAGGGCTTCAGCTTCGGCGCCTCCTCGGCCGAGAGCGAGGGCACGTTGAGCGCGTTGGTGACGCCGCCGGTGACCAGGTATTCGGCCATCTGTTCAGCCACCTGCAGCGCCACGTTGACCTGGGCTTCGGTGGTCGAGGCCCCAAGGTGCGGGGTGCAAATGAAGTTCGGGGTGCCGAACAGCGGCGATTCCTTGGCCGGTTCAGTCTGGAACACGTCGAGCGCCGCGCCCGCGACATGGCCCGAATCCAGCGCTTCCTTCAGCGCCGCTTCGTCGATCAGGCCGCCGCGCGCGCAGTTGATGATCCGCACGCCCTTCTTGCACTTGGCGATGTTCTCGGCCGAGAGGATGTTGCGGGTCTGGTCGGTCAGCGGCGTGTGCAGCGTGATGAAATCGGCCTTGGCCAGCAGGGTATCGAGATCGGCCTTCTCCACGCCCATTTCCAGCGCGCGCTCCGGCGTCAGGAACGGATCGAAGGCGACAACCTTCATCTTGAGGCCGAGCGCGCGGCTGGCAACGATCGAGCCGATGTTGCCCGCGCCGATCAGGCCCAGGGTCTTGCCGGTCACTTCAACGCCCATGAAATCGTTCTTCGGCCACTTGCCGGCCTGGGTCTGGGCGTTGGCTTCCGGAATCTGGCGCGCCAGGGCAAACATCAGCGCGATGGCGTGTTCGGCGGTGGTGATCGAGTTGCCGAACGGGGTGTTCATCACCACCACGCCCTGGGCCGAAGCGGCCGGAATATCGACATTGTCCACCCCGATCCCGGCGCGGCCGACGACCTTGAGGTTCTTGGCGGCGGCCAGGACTTGCTTAGTCACCTTGGTCGAGGAACGGATGGCCAGGCCATCGTAATCGCCGATCCGGGCGATCAGCTGTTCCGGGGTTTCACCGGTGATGACATCGACATCGCAGCCACGCTCTTCGAAAATGCGGGCGGCGTTGGGATCCATCTTGTCGGAAATGAGTACGCGGGGTTTGGTCATTTGCATTCTCCAGTCGGAGCAAGTTCTGTCTTCCTGCCCCTCACCCCTGACTTGATCCGGGGTCCCGCCTTTCTGGCGGTGTCGGGAAGGAAGCGGGACCCCGGGTCAAGCCCGGGGTGACGGATACAAAACGGGTGGTCAGGCAGCCTTGGTGGCGGCGTAGGCCCAGTCGAGCCAGGGGCCGAGCGCCTCGATATCGGCGGTGTCGACGGTGGCACCGCACCAGATGCGCAGGCCCGGCGGGGCATCGCGGTATCCGGCGATGTCATAGGCCGCACCGGCCTTTTCCAGCGCGCCGGTCATGGCCTTGATGAAGTCCGCGTCCGCGCCTTCGACCGAGAGGCAGACCGAGGTCTTGGAACGGATGCCCTTGTCCTCGGCCAGATGGCTGAGCCATTCGCGTTCGGCCACGATCTTGTTCAGCGCATCGGCATTGGCGGTGCAGCGCCCCTTCAGGCCTTCCAGACCGCCGACCGACTTGGCCCATTCCAGCGCGAAGATCGCGTCCTCGACTGCCAGCATGGAAGGCGTGTTGATCGTTTCGCCCTTGAACACGCCTTCGGCCAGCTTGCCCTTGGAAACCAGGCGGAACACCTTGGGCAGCGGCCAGGCCGGGGTATATTCCTCCAGCCGCTCCACCGCGCGCGGACCCAGGATCAGGACGCCGTGCGCGCCTTCGCCGCCCAGCACCTTCTGCCACGAGAAGGTGGCGACATCGATCTTGTCCCACGGAATGTCATAGGCGAACACCGCGCTGGTCGCGTCGGCAAAGGTCAGGCCTTCGCGGTCCTCAGGGATCCATTCGCCGTCGGGCACGCGCACGCCGCTGGTGGTGCCGTTCCAGGTAAACAGCACGTCATCAGCAAAATCGACTTTCGACAGGTCCGGCAGCTGGCCGTAATCGGCGCGGTGGACCTTGGGTTCCAGCTTGAGCTGCTTGACTGCATCGGTCACCCAGCCTTCGCCAAAGCTTTCCCAGGCCAGACAAGTGACGCCGCGTGCGCCCAGCATGGTCCACATCGCCATTTCGAAGGCGCCGGTATCGGATCCGGGGACGATGCCGATGCGGTGCGTATCGGGCAGGCCCAGCACTTCGCGCATCAGGTCGATGCAATACTGCAGACGCG
Source organism: Sphingomonadales bacterium (assembly GCA_017302615.1). Classification (GTDB taxonomy): domain Bacteria; phylum Pseudomonadota; class Alphaproteobacteria; order Sphingomonadales; family Sphingomonadaceae; genus Novosphingobium. The sequence continues at coordinate 8,644 of JAFLDB010000017.1, read as the reverse complement.
TCTTGCCGATCTTGGCGCGGTGCGAGCGCCCCAGCGATTCGGTTGCCAGCTTGTCGAGGGAATAGCCCGGCGGCTTGGCGCAGGGACCGGAAGAAAAGAACGGATGCGCGGGAGTGCGCGCCGGCATTTGTGCAGTCATGTAGTCTCTCCTTGCAGAGAGCACGCGCGGCGTTGGGACCGCGTGGCCCGGAGCCGCAGGTAGTGTCGCGCCGCCGCAAGTCAAGCGAAACCGCCCCGGGAACTGTGCTTATCCCGATGTTAACCATTCTGCCCTAGCCCTCGTTAACCAAACGAATGGCAGAATCGGACCATGCGTCAGGCTCTTCTCACCCTGCCCCTGCTGGCCCTGCTGGGCGCGTGCAGCATGTTGCCGCAAGGCCGCGCGCCGGAACGCGAAGCGGCGGTCAAACGCTCGGCCCAGCCGGTGGCGGTGCGCCCGGAAACCCGCGCCTGTCTGGCCAATCTCGGTGCCAAGAAGGCCAATTTCACCCCCCTGCCCGATCAGTATTACGGGGCCGGCTGCTCGACCATCGGCACGGTCCGGCTGGGCGCGCTGCAAAGCGACGATGCCCGGCTGGCGCTTAGCAACCTGGGCCCGGTCACCTGCCCGCTGGCCGATACCTTTGCCGCCTGGGCACGGTTCGGCGCGGACCGCGCGGCGCAGCAGATCCTCGGCAGTCCGATCGTGCGAATCGAAACGATGGGCAGCTACAACTGCCGCAACGTGGCCGGATCGAGCCGCCGCAGCGCCCATGCCACGGCCAATGCGATCGACATATCCGGGTTCGTGCTGGCCGACGGCCGCCGGATCACCGTGGCCGGCAACTGGAACGACAAGTCGCCAGAGGTCCGCCGCTTCTTCCAGACCATCCACGCCAGCGCCTGCAAGCGCTTCGGCGTGGTGCTGGGTCCGGCCTATAACGCCGCGCACCGCGATCACCTGCACCTGGAACTGAGCAGCAGCGGGTTCTGCCGTTAACGCGCCAACTGGCTGGCCGCGCCGCTCAGCAATTGCACCGAATACCAGCGGTGGAACCACAGCAGCGCGCGAAACAGCTTGCGCTCGCCCTGCCGCTGCGCCGGGACCACGGCCGATCCGAAATGCAGCCGGGTGCCGCCGGCCACCGGCAGGACCATCAGCCACGACCGGGTCCGCCCCTGATAGTCGCACAGCAGAATCTGGTCCTCGCTGCGCGCTTCCACGCTCCAGGCGGAAAAACGGTTGGTCTGGCCGGCGGCCAGCTCGGCAATGTCCCGATCCGTCGCGCGCTTGCCTAGCAAGGCCCCCAGCAGCCAGCGTTCCGGGCCGAAGGCGGCGCTGGAATAGAAGGCGGTGATGAACTGCGCCAGCGAGACCGGCTGCGGCACTTCAAGGACATAGCAATCGACATGGCCGCCAGGCAGGCGGTAGCGATCGAGCAAGGTGCCGCGGGGCAGTTCGACCGCGGCGACCGGATGCGTCATTCGTTGTAAAAGCTATAGTCAGGGAGCGAGTGGAAGGCGTTTTTCAGCGCTTCGCTCCACCCGGCGGAAACGGCCAGGTAATAGGGATCCTGCGCGGTGATGCGGCGCTGGTGGGCGGGTTCGAACCGGCCCGCCTCGATCACCAGCAGGTCCAGCGGCAGGCCGACCGAGAGGTTGGCCTTGATGGTCGAATCGAAGCTGACCATCAGCAGCTTGACCGCGTCTTCAAAGCTCATGTCGCGGCTGTACCCGCGAATGATGATCGGGCGGCCATACTTGGTCTCGCCGATCTGGAAGAACGGCGTGTCGAAGCTCGCCTCGATGAAATTGCCTTCCGGATAGACCAGGAACAGGCGCGGTTCGCCGCCCTTGATCTGGCCGGCGACGATCATCGATGCGGTGAAGGTGCCGGCCGCTTCCTCGCCGTTGCGGGCGTCACTGGCGGCAATGGTGTCGCGCAGCAGCTTGCCGACGATGCTGGCGACCTGGAACATCGTGTCGGCTTCAAGCAGCGAGTTGTGCCGCTCGGCATGGGCCTTGTTGCGTTCCTCGATCTGGCTGATCACGCCCTGCGTCGTGGCGAGGTTCCCGGCGGTCATGATCGTGATGATCCGCTCACCCGGCACCGACCAGCAATGCATCTTGCGGAACACCGATACGTTGTCGACGCCCGAATTGGTGCGGGTGTCGCTCATCAACACCAGCCCGCGATCGAGCAGCATTCCAACGCAATAGGTCACTTGGGCAGGTCCCCCTTCCGAACCGGGCCTACTGCTCTACGTGCTGCTGTTCAACCGCCAGCCGCACTTCCAGCAGACTTTCCCCAGCTCCATAGGACATGCCGGTGATCGGCGCGGCCTCGCCATAGTCGCGCCCGGTGGCCACGCGGACATAGCGTTCGTCCGGGCTGATCCCGTTGGAAATGTCGAAACCGACCCAGCCCAAGTTCTCGACATGCGCCTCGGCCCAGGCGTGGCCGGCCTCCTGCTCGATCCGGTCGTCCATCATCAGATAACCCGAGACATAGCGCGCCGGAATGCCCAGCGCGCGGGCCGCGCCGATGAAGATGTGGGCGTGGTCCTGGCACACCCCCGCCCCGATCGTCGCGGCTTCCTCGGCGCTGGTATGGACGTCGGTTTCGCCCGGCACATAGGCGACCGCTTCCAGCACCAGCGCGGACAGGCGGTGCAGCAGCGCCAGCGGCTCATCACGCGGCACGTCGATCCCGGCCATGATCGCGCGGACCTTCGGCCCCGGCCGGGTCAGCGGTGTCTGGGCAAGGAAAGCCCACAGCGGCATATGGCCGGAATGGTGCCCCAGCACGCCGTGGTTGTCGGCGGTTGCCACCAGTCCTTCGCAGTGAACCTCGACAAAAGTTGCCCCCGGCTCGACCGAGACCAGCACCGTGCGGTTGTGGTTGTGATCCTCGTACTCGACTTCGGCCACGGCCCCGGTCAGCCGCATCTGCCAGTCCAGCACTTTCTGGCCCTGGGTGTTTTTGGGCGTCAGGCGCAGGCGCTGCAGCCCGTGGGCGACCGGCTGGGCGAATTCATAGCGGGTGGTGTGCTCGATCCGCAGTCTCATGCGTAGAACCGGTAATCGCGTTCGATCGCCTGGGCCACCTGCTGGTTGGCGGCGATGAAGTCCTGAATGAATTCGTGCAGGCCGAAATCGAAAATGCCCTCGATCCCCGTTTCGTGGAACCGCGTGCCCAGCCCCCGCATCAGTTCGTGCGCCTCGCTCTCATGCCCGTATTCGTGCGCCAGCCCGGCCAGGTTGGAGCGCAGCTTGTCGATGCAGAAATGCAGGGACCGCGGAAAGCGCCGGTCGAGCAGCAGGAAATCGGCAATCCCGCGCGGGTCCATCGCCCCGGCATTGAGCCAGCGATAGGCCCGGTCCCCGGCAACCGAGCGCAGCACGCTTTCCCACTGGACATTGTCGAGGCTCGACCCGACCCAGGCGACCGACGGCAGCAGCACGTAATACTTCACGTCGAGGATCCGCGCGGTGTTGTCGCCGCGCTCGATGAACGTGCCAAGCCGGCTGAAATTGTAGGCCTCGTTGCGCAGCATCGATCCGTCGAAGGCGCCGCGCACCAGCGTCGCCTGGCGCCGGATCGTGGCGAGGACCTGGCCAAGCAGCGCCTCGCGCACCGGGCGGCTCAGGGCTTCGGTCAGGACCATCCAGGTCTCGTTGACCGCTTCCCACACCTCGCGGGTCAGGGCCGTGCGGACCGAGCGTGCATTGCTGCGCGCGGCCTCGATCATGGCCAGCACCGAGCCGGGATTGCCCTTGTCACGCAGCAGGAAGTTCCACACCCGGTCCCCGGCATAGTCCTGCCCGTAAAGTTCCTCGAACAGCCCGGTCTGGCCGACCGTGGTGATGACCGAGCGCCATTCCTCGTGCGCGGTGGCGGCATCGCGGGTCAGCGCCATACGGAACCCCGCCTCGATCAGCCGCGCGGTGTTCTCCGCACGCTCGAGATAGCGGGCCATCCAGAAGGTGCCGTTGGCGGTTCTACCCAGCATTTAAGCCCCCTCCTCTTCAGAGGAGGGGGTTGGGGGTGGTGCGGCAACAGCGCGTGCATTCGCTTCGCGAGCGATGCTGCGCATCGCCACCACCCCGGGCCCTCCTCTGAAGAGGAGGGGGAATGGACGAAATGGCGCACGTGATCGCATCAATCCTCCAGCACCCAGGAGTCCTTAGTCCCGCCCCCTTGCGAGGAGTTGACCACCAGGCTGCCCTTCTTCAGCGCCACCCGGGTCAGCCCGCCGGGGGTGATGTCGATCCCCTGCGGACTGACCAGCACGAAGGGCCGAAGATCGACATGGCGCGGGGCCAGGCCCGACTTGGCGAAGATCGGCACGGTTGAAAGCGACAGGGTCGGCTGGGCGATATAGTTCGCCGGCTTGGCCTTCAGCTTCTGGGCGAAGGCGGCGATTTCCTTCTTCGAGGCGGTCGGCCCGATCAGCATGCCGTATCCGCCCGAGCCGTGGACTTCCTTGACCACCAGTTCGGCCAGATTATCGAGCACATAGGCTAGGCTGTCCTTCTCGCTGCAGCGCCAGGTCGGCACGTTCTGGAGCAGCGGCTTCTCGCCGGTGTAGAATTCGACGATTTCCGGCATGAACGAATAGATCGCCTTGTCATCGGCAATCCCGGTGCCGGGCGCATTGGCGATGGTGATGCCGCCGGCGCGGTAGATATCCATGATCCCCGGCACGCCCAGCGCCGAATTGGGATTGAAGGTCAGCGGATCGAGATATTCGTCATCGACCCGGCGATAGATCACATCGACCGGGGTGTAGCCGCGCGTGGTGCGCATCGCCACCCGGCCATCGACCACGCGCAGGTCGCTGCCCTCGACCAGTTCGGCCCCCATCTGGTCGGCCAGAAAGGCATGTTCGAAATAGGCCGAATTGTAGATCCCCGGCGTCAGCACCGCCACGGTCGGCCGGTCTCCGGCGCAGGCCGGAGCGCAGGCGGCGAGGCTCTTGGCGAGACGGCGCGGATAGTCCTGCACCGGACGCACGCTCACCTTGGTGAACAGTTCCGGGAACATCGCCATCATCGTTTCGCGGTTTTCGAGCATGTAGGACACGCCCGAAGGGGTGCGGGCGTTATCCTCCAGCACCATGAATTCGTCCGGCCCGGTGCGAACCAGATCGATCCCGACGATGTGGGTATAGACCCCGCCCGGCGGCACCATGCCAACCATCTGCGGCAGGTAAGCCGCGTTCTCGGCAATCAGCCGCTGCGGCACCCGGCCGGCGCGGACGATCTCCTGGCGGTGGTAGATATCGTGCAGGAAGGCATTGAGCGCGCGGACCCGCTGCTCGATCCCCCGGGTCAGCTTGCGCCATTCGCGCGCGGTGATGATCCGGGGGATCATGTCGAACGGGATCAGCCGTTCCTCGCCCGCCGTATCGCCATAGACGTTGAACGTGATCCCGGTGCGGCGGAAGAAACTTTCCGCCTCGATCCCCTTGCGGCGCAGGCTGGCGGAATCCTGCCCATGAAGCCATTCGCGATAGCCGGCATAGGCCGGACGCACCGTGCCATCGGCTTCGAACATCTCGTCATAGGACGAGGGCGATTGGCTCATGCGTGTGCGTCCCCTTCAGGCGCCATGACTGCAATATGGCGGAAAAGAGTCAAGCGGCAAAATGCTGCAAGTGCGAAATTGCGCGCGGACCTACTTCCCGTAGACCCGGCCCGACTGCGCCAGCCGCTGGCGGCTGGTGTTGGCGGGAACGGCAATGGCGGTGGCCGGGTCGTAGACCTTGCCCTTGGCCTTGCTGCCCTTCGGCACCCAGATTTCGACCCAGGTGTTGGAATAGCCGTTCGGCTTGTACCGCACCCAGTAACCGTCCGGATGCAGGCTCCAGCGGCTGGCGGGGGCCTCGATGCTGCCCTCGCCGCGCGGGGCGACGCCGCCCAGCACGGCCACCCGCTCGATCTCGGCATAGGAGGACCCCGGCGTGGTCAGGAGCCCGCGCAGGCGGCTTTCCGCCTCGATCACGGTGCGGACCGGCCCCGGCATCCCGCCGGTGATCTGGCTCAGCTGCGGACTGGTGAAGACCGACAGCGCGCTGCGGTTGAGCGAGACGAGCTGCTTCTTCGACAGCAGCACCGCCGCAATCCCCTTCAGCTTGGGATCGAGATCCTCGAACTTGGCGCGGGCAACAATCGCCCACAGCAGCATCTGGATATCGCGCTGGGCGATTTCCGGATGGGCAACCGAGTTCTGCAGGATCGAGATCACCGCCTCGCGCGCCGAGCCCTTCACCGGCCCCAGCAGATAGGCATCGCCGCCGCCCGGACCATAGGTCCCGGCATGGAGGCAATAGGACTGCGCGTGCATCCGGTAATAGCCCTCGGCCAGCACGAAGCCGCCCTGCGGGCTGCGCGGCAGGCTGGCCAGGTCCTGCGCGGCGACCGGCGGGGTGTAGCCGTCCTTCGAAGGATCGCCCCACACCGCATCCTTGATGCTGGTGCTGATCGGCGCGGGACCGGACAAGAGGTTGGGCACTTTCGGCCCCTTCACCGGCAGATACTTCGTCGCATTGCCGATCCCGCCCAGCTGGGCATCGGCCGCCGTGGACAGGACAGCGCCGCCGGACAGGACCAGCAGCAGCGGAAGAAGGGCCTTGATCGGTTTCATGGCGGTTCCTTGTCGGTATCGGGCCGGGATGCGGCACAGGTTGGGCCTTGCGTGCCGCAGACTAGGCCCAGCAGGCCCCGCCTGTCTTGGCAAAAAACGTCATGCTTTGAAACAGCTTGGCCTGTAGCAAGGAATGGGCCTCAACTGTCGATGAGATGCTCGATCGCTGCCAGCAGGCCGGCACTGGCCGCATCGCCCGGAAGGACGGGCCAGTCCGGGCGGGAGCGGCCGATCGTGATCCAGGCCCCGACGCTCATGGTCAGGATCGCCAGGGCCCGTCCGTTTCGCGCTGCCTCGCTCAAGTCGGGCCGGATTGCCCCCAGCAGGGCCGCATAGTGGCCAGCAATCCAGTGGTACCAATGGCTTTGCCGGGCAAACAGATCCGGCTTGTGAAGATAGTGGGCAAAGGATTCTAGCGCCACGCGGTCGCTTTCGCGCCGGACATAATTCAGGTGCAGCTCGCATAGCCGGATCAGCCGCTGGCGCGGCTCCAGCCCGGTTTCCAGCAGGATCGCCTCGCCGGAACGGTAGAAGCTGGCGAAGACATGATCGAATATGGCATCGAACATGCCATCCCGGGTCGGGAAGTGGTGGCGCAGGGCGCTCTGCGTGATGCCCACCCGCCGGGCCACGGCTTCCTGCGAGATCGCTTCGATCCCCATTTCGTCGATCATGGCCCGCGCTTCGGCCATGATTCGCCGGCGGGTCCGTTCCCCCTTGGTCTCACGCTCGGCTTGCGCCGCTTTCACCACCGCCATCGGCCTGCCTCCGTCAGGCAGTCTCGCCTGATATTGGGCGGTTTCCTAGCTGCGAAGGCGGCAACTTGTCACGTAGATAAAAACCACTTGCTAAGTGGTAAAATGCGCTTACCCTGTCAAAAAAATAGCAGCGGAGAGAGCGATGTCCCTTGCAATCCAGAACCTGACGCCGGTGATCGGCGCGGAAGTGTCCGGTGTGGATCTGTCCCGGATCGACGATGCCATGGCCGCAGAGCTGCGCCGGCTGCTGGCCGATCGCGGCGTGCTGGTGTTCCGCGATCAGCATCTGGATCATGACGCGCACAAGCGCGCCGCAGCCTGTTTCGGCACCGGGCAACTGCACTGCCACCCGTTAGCCGCCGCGTCCGGCAGCGGCGATCCCGCTGTCCTGACGGTCAGGGCCACCGCCAAATCGCGCTTTGCCGCCGGGGATGGCTGGCACACCGATGTCTCGTGCGATCCCGCCCCGATCCGCGCTTCGCTGCTCTACATGCACGAGATGCCGGAAAGCGGCGGCGGCGATACGGTGTTCGCGAGCATGACGGAGGCTTATGCCCTGCTGTCGCAACCGGTGCGGGAACTGATCGGCAAGCTGCGCGCAGTGCATGACGGGGCGCTGCCCTGGCGCCAGGGCTATGGCCGGGAGCCGGAGCCCGGGACCGAGTACAACCGCACCTCGCATCCGATCGTCATCGCCCACCCGGACAGCGGCAAGCCGCTGCTGTGGGTCAACCGCGGCTTCACCACCCGGATCGAGGGCGTCGGCCGCCTCGAAAGCCGCGCGCTGCTGGAAATGCTGTTCCAGCACATCGAGGCGACGCCCCGCCTGCAATGCCGGGTCCGTTGGGAGCAGAACACGCTGGTTATCTGGGACAACATCGCCACCCAGCACCATGCGGTGTGGGACTATTTCCCCCATACCCGCCACGCCGAGCGCGTATCGGCGGTTGGCGGCGAACTGATGGCCGCCTGAACCACCAGCGCCCGAAGCGATTTTCCTACAGGCGGCCGGTATGCCACAAGGACCGGCCGCTCTTTATCACCGTGAAGCCTCTTCGTCACCACACCCGCGCGCGGCGGCACGGGGCGCGAAACTTGCATGGCGTCACTCGGGCAAAGATGCAGAACTTCTCTAGGTTTCGTGGACAAAGGGTATCCAGAGTTTGACTGATGCGAGTGCGACGAAGCCGAGGTAGGATTCCTTGGTTTTGTCGTAGCGGGTCGCCACCCTGCGCCAGTTCTTGAGCTTGTTGAACAG